>JBASRS010000032.1:0-74579 GCA_049273945.1 Terriglobales bacterium
ATGTGCTGTTGTGGTGCTAATCTTCTTCATTGCCGGTCTCCTTTATCTCTTGCGCTTCAAGCGCGTCGATAACTTGGGAGCGTATCGCATCCCGCCGGGAGACCGGCCTTCTCATCCCATCTGATTATGTCAACTGAATGTGGGTCGTTGTCCGGATCACCTAGTCCCATCTGATTTGAAGGTATAATTCCGGCCAACTGTGGATCTAGCGTCGGGCCACAAACTCGGGCCGTACGAGATCCAGTCGCAGCTGGGCGCTGGCGGCATGGGCGAGGTATATCGCGCCCGCGACACCCGGTTGGATCGCTCTGTGGCCATCAAGATCCTGCCTTCTCATCTGTCTTGCAATTCAGAGGTGAAGAGCCGGTTCGAGCGCGAGGCCAAAACCCTTTCCTCGGTCACACATCCGCATATCTGCCATTTATATGACGTGGGCTCGCAGGCAGGTGTGGAGTTCCTGGTTATGGAGCTGCTGGAAGGCGAAACCCTGGCCAGCCGTTTGCAGAAGGGCCCGCTCCCCCTCCCGGATCTCCTGAAGATCGGTGTTCAGATTGCGGACGCTCTAGCCAAAGCCCACCGGCTAGGCATCACCCATCGCGATCTCAAGCCCGCCAACATCATGCTGACAAAGAGTGGCGCCAAGCTGATGGATTTTGGGTTGGCCAAACCCTCGACCGTGGGCGCGGTAATTACCTCCTCATCGTCCGGGGCGGCGACGGTGACGCTGCAGAGCCCCGCTACGCCTATCAGCACCATCGGGATGGTCGTCGGCACCATTCAGTACATGTCTCCAGAGCAAATCGAGGGAAAAGAAGCCGATGCCCGTAGTGACATATTTGCCCTGGGCGCGGTCTTATACGAAATGGCGACGGGGCGTCGCGCGTTTGATGGCAAGTCGCAACTCTCGGTGGTTTCAGCCATTCTTCATCAGGAGCCGCTTCCCTTAACTTCGGTTCAGCCCGCCTCGCCCTCTTCTTTGGATTATGTAGTTCGCACTTGTCTGGCGAAAGATCCCGACGAGCGCTTTCAAACCGCTCATGACGTGAAGCTTCAGTTAAGTTGGTTGATGCAATCGGGCAGCGCGGCATCCCCGCCGCCTCCAATGGAATTGCGATCCAGGCGGCGCATGGGTGTGATCATCGGATTAGCTGCAGTCGCCGTAATCGTGGCAGGGCTTCTGCTCTTCAAGATCAGAAGTAGCCAGCCCGCAGGCGGCACGTTCGGAACCGCCCGGTTCAGCATCGTTCTGCCTCCACGACAGGAGTTGGCAGTGGATACCACGCAGGCAGTGGTGCTCTCGCCCGACGGCAAACACCTGGCATACGTGACGGCGGAGAGCGGCGTGCCCCATCTCTATGTCCGCCGCCTCGATCAGTTTGATTCCACGCAAATACCCGATTCCGAAGGAGCGACGTTTCCATTCTTCTCTCCAAACGGTGACTGGATTGCCTTCTTTAGCCAGGGAAAACTCAAGAAGGCCCCGGCGGACGGAGGCAACCCGGCATTGATCTGTGAACTGCCCACATTCTTCGGGGGAACTTGGACGCCGCAGGACATCATCGTTGTGGCGGTGCCCAGCTACGGTCTGGCAACGGTGCCGGCCGCGGGCGGTGGGCTGCAGAAGGTGCCCATGGTCTCCAAAGAACGCCTCTACCCGGAAGGACCGGCGTGGCTTGCTGGCGGCGAATGGATTAGTTTTACCGATTATTTTGGTACTACGAGACGTGTAATGGCGGTGAGTCTAGCTTCGGGCGACGTGCGGGTGTTGCTGAACAACGCTCAGGGTCCGTCCTTTACGGTGGACCAAATCGTTTACTACTGGGCGGGCGCGCTGTGGGCGGTCCCTTTTGACGCGCACAAGCTCGCGGTCCTGGGGAAGCCCGTTCAAGTGGCATCGGGAGTTGCCGAAGTCAATTTCGTAGGGCAAGCGAGTGCGTCTACGAACGGCGTATGGGCGTACGCGCCGGGTCAGGCGGGCAATTTTTCGCGCAATCTTTATTTGGTGAATCGCAGCGGAATCGAGCAAAAGCTCGACATCCCGGCCGCGGGCTATATCGATCCGAGGATTTCACCGGACGGGAAGCGCATCGCGCTTGCCATCCAGTACATGAGCGCCCAACACCTCGCGGTTTATGAGCGCGAGCGTGGGGTGTTGATGCGAATTGTCGCCAATGGTGCGCTCAACAACGCCCCGGTTTGGGCACCGGATGGTAAGGACTTGCTGTTTGATGCGGTCAGTCCCTCGGAAAAACGCGGCATTTATCGGGTTGCTGCCGATGGAAGTACCGCGCCGCAGCTGGTCCTCGAGACTACGCTTAACAGCCACATCACCTCGGTGGCAGGGGGCTACGCCGCCGTGATGGTGAATGACCCGGCGACCAGCACCGACTTATGGCTTCTTAGCCTCGGGAATCAACCCGCGATGCGCGCCTTTAAGCAAAGCTCAGCGGCAGAGCGACAGGGCGCTCTTTCTCCGGATGGCCGCTACATGGCATACACCTCGAACGAATCCGGCCGCTCGGAGATCTACGTGGAGCCGGTGCCTGGGCCGGGAGGCCGCTGGCAAATCTCCACCAACGGCGGCGAGCAGCCGCGCTGGGTGCGAACTGGTCGAGAGATCATTTACCGCAGCGGAACCAAGATGATGAGTGCCGCAGTGCAGATTCAGCCGACGTTTACTGCCGCCAAGCCAGCCGAATTGTTCGATCGCAGGTTCGACCGCGGTGGCACGGTCGGCGGGTACGATGTCACTCCGGACGGTCAGACATTTGTGATGACACGCTCCGAGCAAGCCAACCCGACGGAAATCAGGGTAGTGGTCGGCTGGTCCGCTGACCAGGTGACGCAAAAATAAGTTTGGCCTCATCTGACATCCAGGTCGCTCGAGACGGTCGTTTTTTCGGTCGGGCCATTGCTGTAATACGTACAATCGCAAATGATGCGGAGGAATACGCGAATGAATAAAGCCCATTTTCTTGCCGCAGTGATGTTTGCTGCAAGTGTTTTAGGCACACCGGCGCGCACGCAGGACACACCGAAAAAAGGCGCGGCGCTCAAGCCCGCGCCGAGCGCGTCGGAAGCCCTGCTCGTAAATTGGAACGAGATCGGACGAAAGCTGATCGCGATGGCCGAAGATTTCCCCGAGGACAAGTACGACTTCAAGCCCGCGCCCTCAGCCCGCACCTTCTCCGAGCGGCTCCTCCATGCTGCCGCGGCCAATTACTTCTTCACCAATATGGCGCTCGGCCAGAAGCCTCCCTCGGAGGAAGATCCGAAACGTGACCTGTTTAAGAGCAAGGCTGACCTGGTAGCGTACGTCAAGAAATCATTTGCCGACGGAGCAGCGGCAATCAAAAACAAAGGGGACCAAGGCATCTCTGGTGTAGTCGTCGATCCCTTTGCCCAGGATGTACCGGAACAAGCCGGCCGGGCGCAGATACGACTCAGCGATTTGGCCTACAGCCTAGTCGAGCATTCGGGAGAGGTTTACGGCCAGCTTACGGTTTACTACCGTGTGGCAGGTCTGATTCCTCCAGAGTCGCGTCCGAAGAAGTAGTGCGACAAAACACCACTCGTTATTTCAGGCATCTGGCCGGGGCGGGAAGTACCGCCACGATGCAGTCAAATTGGCAGGTCGTTTGGCTCGCCTCTACCCGGAGGAGCAGGTCAACGCCGAGGGTCCAGTTAGGACCCGCCGATTCTTGGCAAACCTGGTGAGCTATCGCGGAACCACGTTTGGTCGGTACTTGGACCCTGAAGGGCTACTCGTGCACCCGGCTCCGCCGAAGAGGTACAGTAGTCGGCTTTTGGGAAGTTTGCCGCGCCGATTTGAGAGATTCGTCCCGAGTCACGGGCAACTCGGAACCAATGCCTCCGGATTGGTCCCGATAAACGCGCTGGTGGGAAGTGATGAGCAGAGTTAGGGGGGTTGCCGGAAACTGGGAGTCTGGTTCGTAGTTGACGTAACATCGCCATTACACTCATTGACCGGGTTGTTCCGGTTCTGTCTGCGAAGCCGGATGGACGGAACAGACCCGACTGATGCACGTCTCCGACTGTCGGCGACCCGCAAATTACCAAACTAATTCGCGAGCCGCCACCGCGTCGCCGACTTCGGAAAGCTCTTCTCGATAAACCCGAACACTGTCCCCGGACGCACCCTGAAAATCGGCTCGCCCATGCTGCGCGGGTCCATCTGGTATTTCTTTGTGTAGGCAGCGGCCACGCGTTCGAGTGCCGCAGCGTCTTTGACCTCTTCTGCGGAGCCTTCGACGATGACCGCTTCTTCGCCGTCGTCGTTGGTGACGGTGCAAGCCGGATTGGCCGCGAGGTTCCGGCCCTTGCGCGATTTTCGTCCGGTAGAGAAGTAGAACGCGTCGTCCAGCCAGACTCCCCACACCGGCATGACATGCGGGCGGTTGGCAGGATGAACCGAGGCAATCCAGAACGTCCTGCAGCCGTTCATCTGTTTGGCGACCCAGGTCCAGGGAAGAAGACCTTTTTCGTCCTCGGCCAAGCCGTAGCCTGGGGCAAATGGGCGGCCTGCTTTGGGCTCGGAGTTCGTTGTCTGCAGTGATAGGGGGCGGGTGGTGGTGCGTTTCGGCATGGCGACCAATTGTAGCGCCGCCATCCCGGCGGCTGCGCCCTCGGCAACCTCGGGCAGGCTGCGCGGGCGCCGCGATCGTTAGGCGGGCAGGAGTGCCCGCCCCACACCACGCAACTACTTCTTCAGCTCTTGCACAGCGCGATAGGCCTGATCAATGGCGCCGTCGGTGTAGGCGTAGGCGTCGGCGTCGGAGTTGGCGATCGCGATCCGGCCGAAGGGTTTGCGCGCTACCTGACACGGCGTCTCGCCACCGTCCAGCCAGAACTGGTCGAAGAGCGAGTTGTACTCGTAGGCGTAGCCGTGGGGCCAGCGGTTCACGGTGACGCCGAGAATGTCGCTCTTCGGGTCGAAGCCACCGGGGCCGAGCATGCGCGCCAGTTGCTCGCGGATGTTGCGCTCGTAGGTTTCGAACGTGGTCGTATAGAGCTGGATACGCCCCAGCTTGTGCTGCTCGCGCGCGCTGCGTCCGGGCTTGCAGGCGGCTTTCATCATGTGGACGACGATGGGCTGGTCGGGCTTCTTCGTGCACTCGTAGCCGCCGATGGAGACCGGCAAATCGAGACTCACATAAGAGTGATACATGCCAGGGCAATACGCGGCGTTCACGCCCAGCTTCTGGAAGGCGGTCCAGTTGCGAATCAGGATGTTGTTGTAGAGCAGCGGAACCTTCTGCGCCGAGGCGAGCGCTTCCTTCTGCGCGTCGGGTAGCTCCTGCGCGATGTAGGGGATGACCACATGCCAGCAGGCAAGGAGGCAGTTGGCGGCGCGCACCGTGTTGAGCGTTTTCCCAGTGGCGTACGTGACTTGGACTTGCTTGGCGCTGGCGGGATCGCCAACGTGCTTGACCTTTACAACGGTGCTATTGAGGCGGATGCGAACCGGTGACGAAGCCGCGTCGAGTTTGGAGTAGTCGGCCTTGGCGAGGACGACATCGGTCACCGAATTTCCCGGAATGGCGGCGGGATTGAGCTTGCGCACCAGCAGCCGGGCGATGGTGGCGTTGCCGTCGGGAAAGTGGAAGAAGTACTTGTCAGCTTCGGCGCTGCGGATGGCGTCGCGGTTCATGCCCTTGCCCGGCGCGGGATCGAGGTTGAGGCCGTCGAATCCGGGCATCTCCAGCCCCCAGGCGTCCTGCGCCGGAACGGCCTCGATCCCGACGCCGAATAGCGGGTGCAGCGCGGCCTGGTACATCTTGACGATCTGGTCGCTCACCCCCACGGTCTCGGTAAGGTATTTCGCGTAGCTCATACGGGCGAGGCGAGCCTTCTTCTCGTCGGAATTCAGGCCCGGCAAGTAGTCTTTTTTCTCGGTGAGGAGCCGCTGGAAGTCCTGTTTTGCCTGATCGGAGAAGGGCGCATCCCGAAGGAAGGTCTGCAACGCCGCTGGCCCCGCCGCTTCGTTCACACCGCTCTCATCGAAACCATAGCTCCTGGGGTTGATGACAAGCTTGTCGGCGCCAAACGTCTCCTTGTCGAAAAAAGTCTGCGGCTTCAAGCCGAACGAGCGATAGAGATCCTTGTTGACGTACTTGTGATACGAAGGCACATCAATGCCTAGTTCTTCGATGAGTGCCTTCGCACCGGCACTGTACGGAGCAGGGCTCTCAATCGAGTAGGTTCCGCCGAAGCCGAGGCGGAAAGCATTGCCGGCGCGGAATTCGTTGCGCTTGGCGTGTCCGCCGAAGTCGTCGTGGTTGTCGAGGATGAGGATGCGGGCTTTGTCGCCAGCGGCCTTGCGGAAATAGTGAGCGGCGGCAAGTCCGCTGATGCCTCCGCCGACGATGACCAGATCGTAGGATTCGCCGGTGTCGATGGGCTTGGGAGCGTCGTCCCAGAACGCCCCGTCGCGGACCTTGTGCATGGTCTCAAACGAGCCGGGATGGGAACCGCGCAAGCCGGTTTGGGCGGGCGGATAGTAGCCGGGCGTGTTTTGCGGCTCAAGATCGGCGGCCGCCGCGGCCCACATTTCGGGGGGAATCATGGCTGCGCCGGCCGTTAGTGCAACTCCGTTCAGAAAGTCCCGGCGCGTGATCTGCGCGCCCATCCCCAGAGCCCGGTCCCGTTGGTCTGACAAGAAAGCCTCCGGCGAGGGAGTTTATCACTGGGGCGGGGCTCTCGGCTTTGGGCTTGGGCTATCGCCTTTAGGGTCCAGGTCTTAGGGTGTGCGTTTGGGGCTGTTGACTTCCCTTGATACGGTTCTCGCCGAGCTGTAATCGCGACTACTCCTGGACGTGCTTCTCCCCACCCTGTCCGAGTCTTTGCGCTTTCAAGTGTTCCTCGAATTCGTCAAACGGCAGCGAATCTCCCTTTCGGATCAACTTCAGCAGCGGGTCGGAGGTATCCGCATCCCAAAGTGCGGGTGCAGGTGCATCCATTTTCGATTGAGCTGCGCTGGTGTCCTCCTTGCGGCCTACGAACACGCGAGGCACTTCGCGATGACTCACTAAGTGATTGATGAGTTCCTCCGCGCGGGCACGATGCTCCTGCGCATGGGAAATGAACTCCACTCCCATGCCCGACCGTGGATGAGACGCGCGGACAATTCCATCCAGGAGACATTCGAAGTCGGCCACGCGCACGCTCAGAAGCACGGGGGTGGTTACGGGGAACGGTACGGCCGCCTCCAGGTAGCAGGCATCGGCGCTGATATCGGTCAGGCGCCAACGACGGGGCGCGGGCGCCGGTGCTTCGGACGCAGCCTTGGGTGTATCTGGGGTGTTTGCAGCCAGCGCGGGAGCCTCTTCGATCTTCCAGTCGGAGGGGGAGTAGTCAATTCCCCAAAAATTTCCGGGCGTATCGAGTTCCATCCCCAGCAGCCAGGTTTCCGGAGTCCCCCCGAGCGAAACCACGTCCGCGACTCGCGCGGTGGTCTGGCGTTTCGCCGGGACGATCTCCAGCCGCACCGGGAGGTCGCGCGGGAGGGGGCGTTGCACAACCAGGCCACATCCGTGGGCATTGACCAGTGTGGTGGTGCACTCTTCCGAGAATTCACAGGCGGGATCGAGGCTGGTAACGAGGACGGGAACTTCAAGGGGCAGTCTGGTGCTGCGTCGAATGGCGTGCTGTTTCGGCTGAGCGGGCATGTTGCCAAGACCCAGACCTCAGGTCCGCAAGCACCATGCTAGAACACCGGGAAACCGCCTACGAGCAAGATTTCGGAGGTCCCGGTTTCGAGTTAGGTACATGCCGGGGAGCCGGTCACGGCTGCTGGCCCGCCCGCCGCTGAAAAGACTAACAGCGCTGCCACTAGCCTTCCGCTTTCACCGCGGCTTCGGCGGCCTGGAAACCGATCTTGCTGTGCGTGCCGTCACAGAAGGGCTTGTTGACCGATCCTCCGCAGCGACAGAGAGAGAATGCCGGCTTGCCGGTGAGATCGTAGTTGTTGCCGCTCGCGTCCACCAACTCGACGAGACCATTGGGGTCTTCTACGCGATAAGGACCGTTGGGGCGAACCGTGATCTTGACTTGCGACATGAAGCCTCCGGTAGGGATGAGAAAGTTTAAGCTATCACAGGTCTCAGGTGTCAGGTGTCAGGTGTCAGGTGTCAGGTCTCAGGTGTCAGGTGTCAGGTCTCAGGTCTCAGGTCTCAGGTCTCAGGTGTCAGGTGTCAGGTCTCAGGAAAGGCTCACAGCACAGCAGAAGGGCTGTCAACGGAAATTCGCAGCATCTGCAAGATAATGATCCGTACCGAAAGGTTTTCCTGAGACCTGACACCTAAGACCTGCGACCTGGTCCTTCACCGCCAGCGGTCGATGACTTCCCACCAGGTGAGTTTGACCCATTCCTCGAGCGTGGTTTTGGCCCACTCGCGATTGGTCCACCAAGTGGTGCCGAAATGAGTGGGATCCTGGGCGGCGGCCACCGTGAACCGGTACTGCGGAAGGCGGTGCCGAAAAATGAGCAAGGCGCGCCGGGAATGCGATGCGGAGGAAACAATGAGCACACTATGGACGCCGAACGCTTGCAGGCAGCGATTTACGTCGTCGCTTTCCGCGTAGGTGGAGAGGGCAGTAATCGGACACACGGAAATGCGTTCTCTTTCCGGAAGTGAGTTGGCGTATCTTTGCGCCACGTCGGTGAGGCGCTGATCGTAGACGAGTTCGCCGGCCTCGACATCCAGAAAAAGACGCGGAGCCATTCCCTGGCGAAGCAGCTCGAGAGCGCGTGTTGGGCGGACGGCCGTTTCTCCCGCGAGCACGATGATGGCGTCGGATTTTTGCGGTTCATCGACGACGAGAAAGCGGCCTGCCTGGCTGGCCAGGGCAACCACAAGGAGGAGCAGGACGAGCAGTACACGAATTCGCATACAGCTTGAATGTTACTAAGGAAATCAGGATCGGGTCGAATTTGAGTACGCGAGTAATCACACGTTCGGGCTATACGTTAAGAATCGTGTTGAAGCCGCGTGTTCCGCGGTCGAAATCACGGCGTTCGATGCTAGAATTCTGCTTGGCACTTATGACTGCTCAACTGACCTCTTCTTCCCTCATCACAGATTTGAAAAGCCGCATTGAAGCCCGCAAGGCGCGGGTGGGAATCATCGGCCTGGGCTACGTTGGACTGCCGCTGGCGCTGCTCTACAGCGAACAGAAGTTTCCCGTGACGGGCTTCGACATTGACCAGAAAAAGGTGGACACGCTCGCCAAGGGCGGTTCCTACATTTTCCGTATTTCGCCGGAGGAAATTCAGTCGGCGAAGACGAGCGGCTTCAATGCCACCGCCGACTACTCGCGCATCACGGAAATGGACGCAATCATCATTTGCGTGCCGACGCCGCTGAACGAGTATCACGAGCCCGACCTGAGCTACATCACGAATACAACGCATGCGGTGGCGCCGCATCTGCGCGCCGGGCAGATCGTGATCCTCGAGAGCACGACCTACCCCGGCACAACCGAAGAAGTGATGATTCCGATTCTGGAGAAAGAGAACCGCGCCGGGCTGAAGGCGTCGCGTAAGGGCGGGGCGAGTGATCAGGAGTTCTGGGTTGCGTTTTCGCCGGAACGCGAGGATCCGGGTAACACGACGGTGGCGCGGCACGACATTCCGAAAGTGATCGGCGGACTGGACAAGCAGGCGAGCGAGATTGCCGCTGCGTTGTACGGTTCGATTTTCCGACGGACGGTTCCGGTGTCGTCGCCGGCCGCGGCCGAGATGACGAAGTTGCTGGAGAACATTTACCGCTGCGTCAACATCGCACTGGTCAACGAACTGAAGATGCTCTGCTTGCGCATGGACCTGGATATCTGGGAAATCATCGACGCGGCCTCGACCAAACCCTTCGGCTTCCATCCGTTTTATCCCGGGCCGGGGCTGGGCGGGCACTGTATTCCGGTGGATCCGTTCTACTTGTCGTGGAAGGCGAAGGAGTTTGATTTCCGCACGCGCTTCATCGAGCTGGCGGGCGAAGTGAACACGGCGATGCCGTATCACGTGATCGCTTCGACCATCTCTGCACTGAACCGGCAGAAGAAGGCAATCAACGGTTCGAAGGTGCTGGTGCTGGGCGTTGCCTATAAGAAAGACATTGACGACCTGCGGGAGTCGCCGGCGCTAACCATCATCGAGCTCTTGCAGAAAGAAGGCGCCGAGGTCAGCTACCATGATCCGTATTTCCCCTTCGTGGGCCGCGGCCGCCGGTACGATCTGCAGATGACGCGCGCTTCACTGGACAATCTGGGACAGTACGATTGCGTCCTGATCGTGACCGACCACACCGATTACGACTACCCGCGGATCGTGAAGGAGGCGCAGTTGGTGGTGGATTCGCGCAACGCGACGCGCGGGATCGAGAGCGAGAAGATCGTGCACTGCTAGGGTAGTGTGGCGCGGACCTGCCCTGAGCGAAGTCGCAGGGGACCGCGCCCGCGACCTGTTAGTTCCAGGGGCGGCATGTTCAGCATGCTGCCCTTTTTCTCTGCTTGGAGGACGGGCACGGGAAAGCTTGCGCTGTGCTAGTATTCGGCGTTAACCGTGGCCTTGGGAAGCATCGAGTTCCGCGGCCCCGCTTACAAGGCACGCAACTTTCATAACGGTGCGCCGATGAAGGATACGCTCGGAGTCCTGCTCGCCGGAGGCGCGGGCGAGCGTCTCTATCCGCTGACCCGCGACCGAGCCAAGCCGGCGGTCACATTCGGCGGCATCTACCGCATCATTGACATCACGCTTTCAAACTGCCTCAACTCCGGTCTGCGGCGCGTTTACATTCTCACCCAGTACAAAGCGCTATCTCTGAACCGGCACATCCGCGAGGGCTGGAACATCTTCGGCCGCGAGATTGGTGAGTTCATTGAGATCCTGCCCCCCATGAAGCGGGTGAGCGAGAACTGGTACATGGGTACGGCGGACGCGGTCTATCAGAACATCTATTCGATCGGCTCCGAGCAGCCCAAGCATGTGCTGATCCTGTCCGGTGACCACATCTACAAGATGGATTACGGGCTCATGCTGAAGCAGCACGGTGATGCCGGCGCCGACGTAACGGTGGCCAGCATCCTGGTGGATCCGGCGGAATGCCGCCAATTCGGGGTGATCGAAATGGATCGCGACAGCCGGATTGTCGGCTTCCAGGAAAAACCCCCGCAGACCGACCTACGATCGCCCTACGATCCCACCAAAATATCGGCTTCGATGGGCGTCTATATTTTCAACACCGACGTGCTCATTCCGGTGCTCTTGAAAGACGCGGAGGATCCGGACTCCAACCACGATTTCGGCAAGAACATCCTGCCCCGGATGCTGGAAGACTACCGCGTGTTCTCCTTCAACTTCGTGGACGAGAACAACAAGGAAGCGCAGTACTGGCGCGACGTGGGAACGCTAGAGGCCTATTACGAGGCCAACATGGACCTGGTTTCGGTTTCGCCGGTGTTCAACCTGTACGATGAGCACTGGCCGATCCGCACCCATCAGCGGCAGTATCCGCCCGCGAAGTTTGTGTTTGCCGAAACGGGGCGCATGGGACACGCGATGGATTCGCTGGTCTCGTCAGGGTGCATTATTTCCGGCGGCACCGTGCAGACCTCCGTGATTTCTCCGGACGTGCGGATCAACTCGTTCAGCGAGGTCGAGTCGAGCATTCTGTTTTCGCACGCCAACGTGGGAAGGCGCTGCCGCATCCGGCGGGCGATCCTGGACCGCGACGTGCATATTCCTGAGGGGACAACCATCGGCTACGACGCCGAAGCTGATCGCGAGCGCTATTTCGTCACCGAAAGCGGAATCACGGTGGTGACGCGCGACTACTCTCTGTTTGAGAATCCCGTGACGGTGGACTATTTTACGACTGAGTAGTGAGGAGCGAGTGGCGAGTCCCTGCCAAGCTCAGATCACAGGTTGCCCTTCTGTACCTCACCCACCTACAATGACAGCCTTGTCCGCGAGGTTCTATGCGTCCCTTTCATGTAACTGCGTTCCTTCTGCTTGCGTTTTCCTTGAGTTTGGCCCAGACGGCGCCCACCGCCGCCCCCAGCACGCGGGCGGTTGAGCGTTTCAGTATCGATAACATCGACAAGACAGTCGATCCCTGCACCGACTTTTATCAGTACGCGTGCGGCAATTGGATCAAGCGGACGGAGATTCCTCCCGACCAATCCTCGTGGGTCAGCTTTATCGAACTGGATGAGCGCAACCAGTTCACCATGCGCGATATTTTGGAAAAAGCCGCAGGGGCCGCGCCCGGACGGGAGGCAATCAGCCAGAAGATCGGCGACTTCTACAGTTCCTGCATAGATGAGAAGACAGCGGAGGCCAAGGGCAGCGCCCCGCTCAAGCCGGAACTGGATCGCATTGGCGCAGTGAAAGACAAGGCTGCGCTCATCGAGACGATAGCCCAACTCCATCTGCGCGGAGCGCGGGGTCTGTTCAGTTTCTATTCTTCGCCCGACCTCCACAATGCCGACATGGTGGTTGGCAACCTCGACCAGGGCGGCCTAACGCTGCCCGACCGCAACTACTACATCAAAGATGACGCCAAGATGGTGGAGATGCGCCAGCACCTGGTCGAGTACGCGACGCAACTCTTCACTCTCAATGGACAATCTCCACAACAGGCAGCGGAAGCGGCGAAGACGGTGCTGCGGATTGAAACCGCTTTGGCCAAGGCTTCCATGGACCGTACGTTGCGGCGCGATCCGAAGAACCGCGACCACAAGATGGGACGGGAGCAAGCGGTGGCGCTGGCGCCGAATTTCAACCTCAACCTCTATTTCACCGCCATGGGCACGCCCGCTTTCTCGGACTTGAATGTGGTCAATCCCGACTTCTTCAAGGACGTGAATGGCTTGCTGGACACCGAGCCGCTCGACGCGCTGAAGACCTACACGATCTGGCATCTGCTCAATACGGCGGCGCCCTGGCTCTCGAAACCATGGGTGGACGGAAACTTCAAGATGCACCAGTACCTGACCGGACAGGCGCAGATCCAGGACCGCTGGAAGCGGTGTGTCGACCTGACCGACGGCGGACTGGGCGAAGCGCTGGGACAGAAGTATGTCGAAGTGGCGTTCGGCGCCGACAGCAAACAGCGCATGCTGAAGATGGTGGATGCGCTGGAGAAATCGCTCGATCAGGATATCGCCGGGCTGCCCTGGATGTCAGACGAAACCAAGAAGCAGGCCAAAATCAAGCTGCAGGCGATCCGGAACAAGATTGGCTATCCGGACGTCTGGCGGGACTACAGTTCTCTGATGGTGGAGCGCGGCGACCTGATGGGGAACTTCCTGCGCGCGAACCAGTTTGAAACGCGGCGCCGGATCGCGAAGATCAGCAAGCCGCTCGACCGCAAGGAATGGGGCATGACGCCGCCTACGGTCAATGCGTACTACAGCGGCTCCTACAACGAGATCGTATTTCCGGCGGGCATTTTGCAGCCGCCATTTTTTGACCAGACGATGGATGACGCGGTGAATATGGGCGGCATTGGCGTCGTCATTGGCCATGAGTTGACGCATGGATTCGACGACCAGGGGCGCAAATTCGATCCGCAGGGCAATCTGCGCGACTGGTGGACGGAACAGGACGGCAAGGAGTTTGAGAAA
Source organism: Terriglobales bacterium (assembly GCA_049273945.1). GTDB lineage: Bacteria > Acidobacteriota > Terriglobia > Terriglobales > Acidobacteriaceae > Acidiflorens. Next base: position 13,645 of record JBASRS010000032.1, read on the forward strand.
CGCGCCAGTTGCATCGCCGACGAGTATGGCAGCTTTGTCGCGGTGGATGACTTGAAGCTGAATGGCCGGCTGACGCTGGGGGAGAACACCGCCGACAACGGGGGCGCGCGCATTGCTCTGATGGCGCTGCGCGAAATGATCGCGGCCGACAAGTCCGGCAAGGCCGGCGAGAAGATCGACGGCTACACACCCGAGCAGCGTCTCTTCCTGGGCTTCGGGCGGGTATGGTGCGAGAAACGGCGTCCGGAACTGGCCCGCATGCTGGTCAACACCGACCCGCATTCTCCGGGACGCTACCGGGTGAATGGCGTGGTGCAGAACATGCCGGAATTTCAGCAGGCATGGGGATGCAAAGCAGGCCAGGCCATGGTGCGGGAGAACGCTTGCCGGGTTTGGTAGGGCAGTGGTTTGCGGTTAGTGATTAGTGGTCAGGAGCTGGGTTGAAGAATTGGTTTCGGGAAGGGCACGGCTTATAGCCGTGCCGCAGAAGCCGCTAAAGGACTGGGCTTTAGCCCCTGCGGTTGGGTTTCCGCCGGCCCAAGGACTCTTGAAACAGTTCTAGTGTGTGGTGGTTGGTGGGGGCCACGCCGCGATCCGTGCTGCCCCGAGATCTGATACCTTCTTTTCCCGAACTTCTTTCCGATAGACTTCCCTTCTATATGGCTCTCGACCTGCGGCGTCTCTTCAAGAAAGAAAAACAGGAACACCGCATCCTGCGGCTGATTGAGCGCGGAGACCGGCTCCAGCCGGAATATCACCGCGCCACTCCGGAGTGTCCGCACCCGGAGTGGTGGAGCATGTTCGATTCCATGACTGCCGAGGTCGAGGTGCTGGAGTTTCTGCGCACGGTGGTGACAACCATCAAACCGGAACTGGTGGTTGAGACGGGGACGTTTAGCGGGATCAGCACGCTTTGGATCGCTGAAGGGCTGAAGGCAAACGGGCGCGGACGGATCATCACGTGCGAATTCGATCCCAAGGTTCATGAGAACGCGGAGGCGCGCATTGCCGCGTCCGGACTCGCAGAGTGGATCGAATTGCGAAATGAATCGAGCTTGGAGATGAAAGTCGAAGGCACGATTGACCTGTTTTTCAGCGACAGCGATATGCCGATTCGCGAGCAGGAGATCCGGCGGTTTTTGCCGCAGATCAATCCGTATGGGCTGATCGTGATGCATGACGCCAGCTCGCACCTGAAGATCGTGCGCGAGGCCGCGCTGAAGCTGGAGCGCGAAGGACTCATCTCGGTGGTGCTGCTGCGGACGCCGCGCGGGCTGGTGGTGGCGCAGAAGCGGGAGGGGCGGAAGTAGGCCCTGGCATTGAGACCTCTTTACTTCATCGTCGCTGCTGCGCACCGTGCCAAATGGTGCTGATGACGACACGCTTGTGCCGGACTCGATAGAGAACGATATAGGGAGTGCCGCCGATGACCAGTTCTCGGATTCCCGGCTCGGCCCCGGTCCGGCCCAGGTAAGGATGACTCCGCAGAGCTTCGACTACCGCCACAATGCGCGTCGCCAGCCGCTCCGCCGCTTCTGGCTTGTCCTGGGCGACATGAAGGCGGATTTGCCGGAGCCGTGCTCGCGCCCGGGGGGACCAGACAACCTCGACTCGCCCGCGCGGTGCACGACCAGCTGGGCCTAGCGGCACAGCCCCTCGTCGTCGTGCTGCTTACCGCAGACGCACTTCGGAGGCGGCAATTCGCGATCCGTACCCCAAGACAGGAGCCAGGCCTTCATGTCCTCGTGTTTGATGTAGTGTCCGGACTTCACCTGGCGATCGGCCTGCCGGATTTCTGCCAAAACCCTTTCCTGGTCGGTGACGTAGGACTCAACCGCGTCGGAAATGAGGAAGTTGGAGCTGCGACCGGAGGCCTTAGCCAGCTTGGCCAACCGTTTCTTGATTTCCGGCCTCAGCCGGATGCTGAGGGTCGCACTACGTGTGTTCGCCATGAATACATTCTAGCACTCTGGTATCGGCATTTTGCTACCGGTGGCGCCACCGCCTTCATCGAGTCTGGGCCAGTCCCGAAACACGCTCGGGTGTGTCTCGTCCTTGCGCGGGAGGCCGTTCGGCGTTACGATGCGCGCTGAAAATCCTTCCCGTCTTTACGGAGGTTGCCATGCGTCGTGCAGCCGTCATCGTTGCTCTTCTGTGCCTCTCGCTGTCTTCCTTCGCGCAACTCGACAAGATCGTGATCCCCGCGGGCACGCCCGAGGACGTGGCGCTGGCGGCGATCTCGAACGAGCAGGATGCGCAGAAAAAAGTTGCGATGTATGAAGAGTTCGTGCAGAAGTTCTCGGGCAACCCGGCGGCGGTGGCGTATGGCAATTGGCAGATCGCGCAGTCGTACCAGACGGACGGCAATCTGGAAAAAGCCCTCAGCTACGGCGACAAGGCGCTGGCGGGCGCGCCGAACAATCTCGACATCCTGGTCTCGCAGACCAACGTGGCGCAGCAGATGAAGTCGAATGCCAAGGCTATGGACTATGCGATACGCGGTGGAAAAGCGTACAACTCGGCGGCCCAGACCCCAAAGCCGGAGGGCATGACGGACGAGCAGTTCGCGACGCGCGTGGCCGAGGCCAAGGAGAGCAACAAGAGTTCCTACGAGTTCCTGGAGACGGCAGCCTTCAACAGCATCGCCGACGAGAAGGACGCCAAGACGCGAATGAACTATATCGAGCGCTTCGCGCCGGCGTTTCCCGCTTCGCGTTTTGAGGAACCGGTGACGCAGTACGCCATGTACACGTTGGGGCAGTTGAACGATTCGGCGCGGCTGTATTCGTACGGTGAGAAGGCGCTGGCGGCCAATCCCAACAGCATGCCGACCATGCTCCTGCTGGCGAGCACGTATGTGGAAGACACCCGTCCGGGCAGCCTGGCGAAGGCGATTACCTACTCTCAGAAAGTGATCGTACTGGCGAAGGCGGATGCTCCCGACGCAGACAAATCCCGAAAGCTCTCCGGAGGCGTGGCCCATTCCACCCTGGGCTACGCTTACGCCAAGCAGGAGAAGGTGGCGGCGGCGATTCCGGAGTTGAAGACGGCGGCGGCGTTGTTGAAGGGCCAAGACGACGTGTCCTACGCGACGGCGCTTTACCGGCTGGGATGGGCCTACGGGAAAACCAATCGGATCGCCGAGGCACGCGCCGTGCTCGAAGAGGCAATAAAGATTCCCGGACCATTGCAAGGGCCGTGCCGGGAGTTGTTGGCGACCGTGAATGCGGCGCGGAAGCCGAAGTAATTCCCCTAGTGCTTCACCAGATCATCCGACAGCAAGTAGGCTTTTAGCGCCAGCGTGTGGGCTCTCTGGGTATCTGCCTCTTTCAGGGCTGAGCGGGCGCCGTCCATGTAGTGGCGGATCTGCCCGACCACTTCCTGCTGTCTCGAGTCCAAAGTCCGCCCGGCGAGCTGCATGAGATTGGTTGCCGTCGAGGTCAAGAGTTGCTCGGCGTCCTGGCGCTGGCGGCTGGCTTCTTCCTGGGTGATGCCGGGAACGATCTGCGCGATCGGCTCGCGGGCGCCGCCTTGATGGACGACGACTTTGCGCGGCTCGCCGTCGGCCGTCACCGGTGCAATCGGCTTGTGAGCTCGAGAGCGGCGTTTACGCACGGCTGTAGCCGGACGGGCTGGCGATCCTGGTTGGCCAGGAGTAGCGGCTTGCTGGGCGGCAGGCGGTTGGCCGGAATTGTTCCCAGACGGCTTCTGCTCGGGATTCGCCGGAGGCGCCGCCTCAGTCGCGGAATTCTGCGGCTTTTCCGCCGGGGCCGGCAAAGTCTGGGCGGGCGCTCCCGAAGAACTGCCGGAATCCTGCCAGAACCCTGCCGCGTGGACCGGCGAAAGCGGGATCAGTAGCGTTACGGCGAGCAGAGCCGTGAGGTTCATATGGAGTCAGATGCGGCGCGAGCCGCTCCGCATAGTGTACCTCTCCGACTACGATCGGGAGCGCGCTGGAACTTCCTTGGGAGCTCCGCGATTTTGCCCAACCGCAGGCAGGCGTAACCGGAAAGTGGTGCCGACGCCAACCGTGGATTCGAAATCCACCGAGCCATAGTGCCAGTCCACGATCTGGGACGTTTGGGCCAGCCCGATGCCAGTTCCTTCCTTCTTGGTGGTGAAGTAGAGTTCGAAAACCTTTTCCTGAAGCTCGGGTGGAATGCCGCCGCCCTGATCGCGCACTTCGGTGATGATGGTTTCGTCTTTGCGCTGCGAAGCGAGAGTCAGGGTTCCGCCTTTCGCCATGGCCTGCACTCCGTTGAGCACCAGGTTGAGGATGGCCTGCTTCATGAGGTCGGCGTCCACTCGCACCAGGAGAGGCTCCTGCGGCAACTCGCGGGCCAGGCGCACGCCGTGCTGCTCGGCGTCGGGAGCGGCCAGAACTGAGACATCCTCCAGGATTTTTCGCATGTCCACTTCCTGCTCGTGGAGTTCGCGGGGGCGGGTGAAGTCCACCAGGGTCTGCACGACGCGATCGAGCCGGTGGATTTCATCTCCGATGACGTCCATGTGGCGGCGCGTGTCGGGATCAGTCTGGTCCAGCTTGTTCTGGAGCAGTTGCAGGTGCAGCACGATGGCGTTCATGGGATTCTTGACCTCGTGCGCCACCTCCTTGGTCCGGCGACCGCTGGCGGAGAGGCGGCGCGAAATCTCGATTTCATCTTCAATGCGGCGCACCGACTCGACGTCGCGCATGATCAGCAGCGCGCCGATCGGGGCGCCTTGTTCGTGAATGAAATCGAGCGAGACCTGAACGCGGCGGGTATCGGCAGCGTCAAATTCGTACTGCGCGAGGGGACGCTGCTTCAGGAAAGCAGGCAGCACGACGGCCCCCAGGGGTGTGCCGTCCGAGAAAATCTCTTCGGCGCTGCGGCCCAGGATTTCGTGGCGGGGGCGGCCGAGGAACTTTTCCGCGGAGGCGCTAACCAGCACGACTCGGGAATCGGGGGTGAACAGCATAAGGCCATCCTGCAGATTGGCCATGACCTGCTCGACATTGCCCTTGAGGGCGGAGAAGATCTGGTTGGTATCGCGAATCCGGCGGCCGAGGTGGGCGATCTTCAAGGAGACCAGCCCGACCTCGTCGGCAGGCGAATCGTCAGTGGGAAGCATCTCGGTTTCGCCGGCACTGGCGCTATCGAGGTTGGCGGCGATCCTCTTGAGCGGCCCGAGCGCAACGTTCGAAATCACCGCGGACAACACCAGCGAACAAAAGATAGCAACCACACAGAAAAACGCCGCCTGCTGCAGGCGGGGCGTCAGTTCGTTGCGGAGGAAAACGGTGGAGACGCCGACGCGCACGCTGCCGAAGGGCTGCCCGCCGAGTTGCACCGGGGTGCTCACGTCATAGACAGTGCCCCGGTTGTAGAGAATGCGCAACTGGCGGCGGAAGCCGGCATCGCGCAAGACGATCAGGTCAGGGCGAGGGGGAATCGGCTTGCCGTTCAATGCGGGATTGGTGTCGAGGATCGCGATGCCAGTTGGATCGACGATGGCGGCGTCAGAGATGATCCGAGAATTTCCGACGACCGATTCGAGCATGTCATTCAAGTTGGCATCGGTCTGGAGGAATTCGGCGATGGCGGTGCGCAAAGCCTTGGGGTTGGAAGTATCCACGCGGGTGCTGGTGAGATCCGGCACTGCCTTGGAGGCGCTGTACTCCAACTGATTAGTGAGCATGAAGCCAGTTTCCTCGGCCCACAGCATGCGTTGCCGTAGCAATTGCGAGAGATAAATCCAGGAAAAGCCGAACACCAGCGCGGTGATGAGCGTGGTGATCACGAACACGATGATGGCTTTGCGGCTCATCGTTCAGGCATCGCCCGGATCAGCGGGCAGATGATTCCTCCACGAAGGCGGCGCAGGAGACGAATGGAGAAAGACTAACGGGTGATGGTCGTTCGTCGTTGGCCGCTCGCAAAACCTCGCCGAGTCACGACCGGAACAAACGGCCATCGCTGGCAGGTCCCGCGGCTGTCCGCCCACTATTCCTCCGAGGCCATCACCGCATCGGGCGCCCGTCCGTACTCCTTGAGCTTATTATGCAGCGTTTTCAGACTGATCCCGAGAATCTCAGCCGCCCGGGTCTTGTTGTTGCTGGTCGCCTGCAGAGTCTTCAGAATGAGCTGCTTCTCCGCTTCTTCGACAGTGGTGCCCACGCCCAGATGCACGGCGTCGGGATCATGCATGACGGGCCGGACGCTCTGACCGAACCCGGGCGGCAGGTGCTTGGTCTCGACCAGGCCACCCTCACACACGATGACCGCACGCTCCAGGGCATTGCGCAGTTCGCGCACGTTGCCCGGCCAGGAGTAGCTCTGAAAAAGATTCAGGACGGCCTCGCTCACATCAGCCACCTTGCGGTCGTGCTTGTGGCTCATTTCCGCGAGCAGCGACTTGACCAGTTCGCGGATGTCGTCCTTGTGTTCACGCAGCGGCGGCATGTGAATGTTGAAGACATTGAGCCGGTAATAGAGGTCCTGGCGTAGTTCTCCATTCGCGACCGCTTCGTCGGGGACCTTGTTGGTGGCGGCGAGGACACGGACGTCCACCGAGGTCTCGACCTTACTGCCCAGGCGACGCAGTTTGTGATCCTCAAGCACGCGCAGCAGTTTGGCCTGGGTGGCTACCGGCATCTCGCCGATTTCATCGAGCAGCAGCGTTCCGCCTTCGGCGAGTTCGAAACAGCCGGTGCGGCGCTCGAGGGCGCCAGTGAAGGCGCCTTTCTCGTGGCCGAAAATCTCGCTCTCGATCAGGGTTTCCGGTATCGCCGCGCAATTGATGGGAAAGAACGGCTTGTTGCGGCGCGGGCTCATGTCGTGGATGGTGCGCGCCACCAGTTCCTTGCCGGTGCCGCTGGCTCCGGTAATCAGGACGGAGGCGGTGCTGGGAGCGACCATCTCGATGAGGTGGAAGATCTCCAGCATTTTGGGCGAGGATCCGACCAAGCGGCCGAGCGCACCTTTGTCCCGCAGTGAGCGGCGCAGCGATTCGTTCTCGGTGCGGGTCTGAAGGATTTCTCCGATGTTGCCGAGGATGGAGCGCAGGCGGCGGAAGTCGATCGGCTTTTCAATGTAGTCCTGCACCCCCAAGCGGCCGGCATGGAAGGCGGTCTCGGTGGTCTTCTGGGCGGTGACCATGACCACGGCGATGGACTGGGAGAGATCGGCCAGCTTCTCCACCAGTTCCATTCCGTCCATGCGCGGCATCTTGATGTCGGTGATGACGATGGAGGGGGAGAAGATCCCTACTTTTTCCAGAGCCTCGACGCCGTCAGCGGCCGTATCGGTGCGGTAGCCCCAGCTGGAAACCAGTTCGGCCAGGCCGGTGCGCTCGTTCTGCTCGTCTTCGACGATCAGTATGCGTTCCTGGGTCATAGTCACAAAGACTTATTATTCAGCCTGCGGTGCTGGCCCGCAACCCCAGCCTGGTTTTTGTTGATGGCCAATTCCAATCGCCTTCCTCTCCCCTTCCCGCTAGGAAAGCATTCGACTTTGGATGTATATCAATGGGGGATAGGACCACGCAAAGTAGCTCGGGACGCGCTTTCCCGGAAACCATGGCGATGCCGATTCTTCGCGGGCCATCGTTCCCCTTTTCCAGAAGCGCAGGCTTGCTGTAGAATTCAGGGTTCCCAGGGCGACCAATCCTTTCGTGTCATCAGGCCCGTTGTTCTGTTTGTTTTACTACATGCTTCGCAGTGGATTCGATTCGGAGGATTCTATGTCACTTTGCTCCCAAATGCGCCGGAGAAGCGCGATCGTTGCTTTGATTCTGGCTGTGGTTGTGGTCCTGTTGCCGAGTCTGCTGAACGCCCAGGACGAAACGCCGCCGAAAGCTGATTTGTTTGTTGGCTATCAGTGGCTCAATCCCGGAGGCACAGTGCCAGTGGGCTCTAACCCCCCGTTCCAGCCTCCGCCTCCGCCGGTCGCGACCAAGCTTCCGAGCATGCCGATCGGCTACGGGACAACGTTCACCTATAACTTCGACAAGTGGTGGGGCCTGTCGGTCGACGTGGGTGGAAACTTTCAGGACAAGGCCAGCGAAAGCACGATTTCGGTGGGACCTCGCCTGATGTGGCGGGGCGAGAACGTCAACCTGTTCGTGCACACTCTGCTGGGTCTGAACCGTTTGAGTCCCAAGGCCGTTAATTCAAGCAACGGCATCGGCGCCATCCTGGGCGGCGGCATCGACTTGAGGATCTGGAAGCCGCTGAGCTTGCGCTTGATCGAAGCGGACTATGTGCTGGGGCGTCACAACTTTGCAGACGTGGTGGGAGTGCAAGACCCAGGGCTTCGCCGTCCCGTTCTGGAAGGCGTGCGCCTGCGCACCGGCCTGGTGTTCAACTTCGGCGGCGGGGAGAAGGAAGCACCGGTAGCGGCGTCCTGCTCGGTTGACCACAGCGAAGTGATGGTGGGCGAGCCGGTGCACGCGACCGTGTCGGCGAGCAACTTCAACCCGAAGCACACGCTCAGCTATAGCTGGTCGAGCACGGGTGGGAAGCTCGAGGGTAAGGACACGGGCGCCAACATCGACACCAACGGCGTGGCCGGCGGCAGCTACACCGTGACGGCGCGCGTGACCGATCCGAAAGCAAAGAAGAACAACGAGGCGAGCTGCACGTCGAACTTTACCGTAAAAGAGCCGCCCAAGAACCCGCCGCAGATTTCCTGCTCGGCGAATCCGACGAGCGTGCTGACCGGCTCGCCTTCGACTATCACCTGCACCTGCACCAGCCCGGACAACGTTCCGGTCACGGTGGGGGGCTGGACCTCGAGTGGAGGCAGCATTTCCGGCAGCGGAAACTCGGCGACGCTGAACACGACCGGGGCTCCGGCTGGTACGGTTACCGTGAACGCGACCTGTAGCGATTCCCGCGGCTTGACCGCTTCGGCTTCGAGTTCGGTGACAGTGGAGAACCCGCCACCGCCACCGCCGCAGGCCAGCAAGCTCAACGAATGCCAGTACCCGAACAAGATGAAGCCCTGGCGCGTGGACAACACCTGCAAGGCCATGCTGGATGACGTTGCCCTGAAGTTGCAGCAGGATCCAGAGGCCAAGCTGGTGGTCGTGGGCAACGCCGATCCCAAAGAGAAGCGCAAGAACCTGGCGGCGGAGCGCGCGGTGGACGTCAAGGCCTACATCTCGGGTGGCGAAGCGAAGCAGAATATTGATCCCAGCCGCATCGAGACCCGCACTGGCAACGAGGGCACCATGACCTCGGAGCACTGGATCGTCCCGGCGGGCGCGCCGTTCCCCGAGGCCGGTACTACAGCCCCGGTGGATGAGTCGAAAATAAAGGCCATTCCGGACCATCCGAAGCCCGCTGCCAAGAAAGCGGCAGTCAAGAAGAAGGCTCAATAACGTCAATAAGTAAGAAGGGCATACCGAGGCCGGTGGGGGCAACCCCACCGGCCCTTTTTCGTCTCTGTTCTTCGGTAACCTTGCCGCGCGCGTGGTAGCCTGTCAGTCTCTGTGGACGGGCGAATACTGTTCGCAGGGGTCAATTTACGCTTATGAACTGGAGCTTTTTCCGCAAGAGTTTGGTTGTCCTGGCTTTCAGCCTGGTAAGTACCGCGCTGCTGGCTTCCGGATCGTGGCAGGTACTGGGTCCGGATGGCGGCGACGCGCGCAGCCTGGCTTACGATTCCCATAATCCCGATCACATGCTGCTGGGCACGAGCACGGGTCAGCTGTTTGTCTCGAATGACGCGGGACACAGCTGGTCGCGTTTTGCCCGTCTGGGCGGCGATGACTATGTGCTCGACCACATCATGATCGATCCGCAGAATCCGAAGCACATCTATGTGTCGGCCTGGAGCGTATCGAGCCAGCAGATCGGCGACATTTTCCGTACCCGCGACGGCGGCAAAAACTGGGAAACACTGCCCGCGATGCACGGCAAATCCATTCGCGCTATGGCGGTCTTCCCCGCGAATTCCAAGGTGCTCGTAGCCGGAGCGCTCGATGGCGTGTTCCGCAGCAAGGATGGCGGCGACAGCTGGGAGCGGATGTCTCCCGCAAATCACGCTGACATCAAGAACATTGAATCAATCGCGGTTGATCCCAAGGATCACAACGTCGTTTATGCCGGAACCTGGCACTTGGCCTGGAAGACGGCGGACGGGGGCGCCACCTGGCAGCAGATCAAGAAAGGCATGATTGACGATTCCGACGTGTTCTCGGTGATCGTGGACCATGCCAATCCGTCGGTGGTGTTCGCCAGCGCTTGCTCGGGGATCTACAAGAGCGAGAGCGCCGGCAACCAGTTCTCGAAGGTTCAGGGCATCCCGTTTTCGGCGCGCCGCACGCGCGTGCTGAAGCAGGACCCGACCAACGAAAACATCGTTTATGCAGGCACGACCGAGGGTCTGTGGAAGACCACGGACCTGGGCAAGACCTGGAAGCGGATGAGCAATCCGGAGATCGTGGTCAATGACGTTTTGGTTGATCCGCGCGATTCGAACCACGTGCTGCTTGCGACTGACCGCAGTGGCGTGATGGCCAGCACCGACGGCACGCAGAGCTGGACCACTTCCAATAAAGGCTATGCTCACCGCTATGTTTCGGCCCTTCTCGCCGACGTGAAAGAAGCCGACACGTTCTACGTGGGCCTGGTGAACGACCGGGAATACGGCGGCGTGTTCTACACCCGTGATGCCGGTCGCACCTGGCTGCAGCGCAGCGCCGGACTGGGCGGACGGGACATTTTCGCGTTGAAGCAAGCCGCAAACGGCACGCTGGTGGCGGGAACGAATCGCGGGATGTTTGCTCTCGACCGCAATGCCACCCAGTGGCGTGCGATGAACTCGGTGGTGACCGAGCAAATCGTCAAGGGTGCGAAATCGAAGAAAGGTTCGAAGAAGGCTGCAACCACCACAATCACGAAGAAGGCGGGCGAGCTGGATGCCCGCGTGAACGATCTGGAACTGGGTTCACAACGCTGGCTGGCCGCAACTACGCAGGGCATCTACAGCACTACCGACCAGGGCAAAACCTGGAAGGGCGGGCCGGTGATGGGACAGAAGGACTTCGTCTCCGTCCGGGCGCAGGGCAACTTCATGGTGGCCACGACGCATTCGGGCGCGTTGGTCTCCAATGATTCCGGCGCCACCTGGAAGCAAGCAGGTCTGCCGTCTTACCTGACCGGCATCCGCGGTAGCGCCCTTTCGCACGACGGTGGAATCGTCATCGCCGCGCGGGAAGGCGTCTTCCGCAGCGGAGATGGCGGCAGCAGCTGGGAGCACGTCGTGAACGGGTTGCCGAGCAAGGACATCACTTCGGTCAGCTTCGATATGGCTCATAAGCGCATGTTGGCGACCAGCGATTCGACGGGCGTGATCTTTGTCAGCAGCGACAGTGGACGCTCCTGGCAGCGCGGACCGGACACCGGATTCCCGCTGCGCCGAGTGAGCGTCGTGGGTGGACGTTTCGTAGCCGCCACTCCGTTTGACGGCGTGGTGGTGCAGCCGGAAGACGGAAACATCAGCGCTGCAGCTGGAACGGGCAGCTCGAACTAGCAGTCATTCGGCATTCAGCACTCAGGGGGAGCGGGAACGCTCCCCCTCTTATATTTTGGGTTGAAGGAGTGGGTTCTTGCGGGCTGGCGGTATTTTCTGAATTGTCGGCAAAAAGTACACGATTTTCAGCCTACTATTGCTCGCAAGTGCAATGTTTTCAATAAGTACGATGGCAGCCCTCGTGCGCTTCCGGGCTTCAAGACAAGGAGTCTTGATGAAACTGTCGCGGGCCTCTCTGATTGCGGTTCTTGTTCTGATTATTGGCTTCACGGTGGCGTGCGGCAAGGAAACCGGCGTTCCAGAAGACGATTCAGCCAATACGGCGAGCGCCGAGGATTCGCAGAAACTGCCCTTCGATCGTGAGGCGCGGTCGGAGGGGATTTCGCCGAGCCAGTCGCTGGTGCCGGCGGCCAGCAAGCTGCCGGCAGGAACGCCGATCACGATTCGTTTGCAGAGCACGGTGTCGAGTGCATCCTCGAATGCAGGCGACGGCTTCGCAGGGACGGTGGACGACCCGATCGTCATCGATGGCCAGACGGCGATCGCGCGCGGCGCGGCCGTGACGGGACAAGTTCTTGCCGCGAAAGCGTCGGGACGGCTGCATGATCCAGGTTATCTGCGAATCGCGCTGGTCAGCCTGAACGTGGGTGGAAAGCCGGTGGCCATCGAAACCTCCAGCATCTTCGCCAAGGGCGGCTCGCACGAGAAGCGAAACCTGGCCATGATTGGCGGAGGTACTGGCGCAGGTGCGCTGATCGGCGGATTGGCGGGCGGTGGTAAGGGTGCTCTGATCGGCTCGGCCATCGGCGCGGCGGGCGGCAGCGGCACCGCGTACGCGACGGGTAAGAAGGAAGTCTCGTTTGACGCCGAGCGCCGGCTGACCTTCCGGCTGGCCCAGCCTGTAGATTTGCGCTAAGTGGAACGGCGCTAACCAGAAAACAATCCCCAATTGGGGCGGCTACGACCTCCCGTTTTGGTAATACGTCCAATTGCCTGCTTGGACCGCCTCCCCGAAATCATCACAATTTGACGTGACGGCACGCACTTAGCTGCGGTTGCCAAATCTCTAGAATTCCCAAAACAGGTAGCGCGCCCTCCGATAGCGGAAAGCTGAGATGGCCTTTTTCCCAGCTTGAAACTGCGGTGGGGTCCCCCGCGCTGCCGATGATTCTGCTAGCGGACCTGGGAACCGGAGTGGAAATCTCGGGGGAGCATGGCATGAGCATAGCGGCAAAAGCAGCGGCGGGGAGCTATCGCCCAACCCCACCGGCGCGTGTGCAGGGGGACGATGAGCAGCGGTTCCGCGCGCTGTTTGAAGGAGCGGGCATCGGGATCGGCATGTGTAGCCTCGACGGTCGCATTCTGGAAGGCAATCCCACACTCGCAGGAATGTTGGGCTACAGCCGCGCAGAGCTTACCGGTATCCATCTACGGGAGTTCCATGCAGAGGATTTTCAGCAGGACCAAGCGCTCATGCGAGAACTGGCCCAGGGCGCGCGCGCGTCTTTGCAGCTGGAAAACCGCTACCGCCGCAAGGACGGCTCCACCTTCTGGGGCCACTTGACGGTGTCGGTGGTACGCAATGGCGGAGGCGAGCCCGCTTTCCTGATCGCTGTGCTGGAGGATGCCACCGAGCGCAAGGGCCAAGCCGAGCAAGTGCGCGAGGCTGAAAAGATGGAAGTCATCGGACGGCTGGCGGGCGGAATTGCGCATGACTTCAACAACCTGCTCACCGGCATCCTGCTGTACTGCGATCTGCTGGCAGCGGGGCTGGAAAATGGAGGCCGGCTGCGACAGCACGTTGAAGAGATCCGGCTGGCAGGCGAGCAGGGAGCGGCGTTGACCCAGCAACTGCTGGCCATTGCCCGCAAACAGGTGCCGCAGCTGCGGCCGACTCTGCTCAACCAGGTGGTTTCCTCCACGGAGAACCTGCTGCGCCGGTTAATCGGAGAGCACGTCGAACTGGTTACCGTGCTCAGCCCCAAACATGCGATGGTGCTGGCCGACGAGGCGCAGTTACGGCAAGTCCTGCTGAACCTGGTGCTGAATGCGCGCGACGCCATGCCCCACGGCGGGCGGATCACGGTCAGTACGCATGCCAAGACCCTTCCCCGCAGCGTCCAGCCCGGGGTTTCGCTCCTCGTGGAAGACACGGGCTGCGGCATGGATGAGGGGACCCGCGCAAGACTGTTTGAACCCTTCTTCACCACCAAGAAGCCGGTGCACGGGACCGGACTTGGGCTGGCGATGGTGCAGCGCATTGTGGGCGAGTCCGGAGGGACGATTCAGGTCGAGAGTGAAGTCGGGCACGGGACCCGGATTGAGGTTTTCCTACCGGCGGTCAAGGTGGTCGGCGGAGCCAGATCGCCGGCGCCGCGCGCGCGCGCGGGCGAGACGATTCTGCTGGTCGACGACCACCTGAGCGCGCGCAATTCGATGCAGCGCGTGCTGCACCAGGCCGGGTACCGGGTGTTGCCGGCATCCAGCGGAAGACGAGCGCTCAAGGTCTTCGCGGAGAACTCCAGCGCAGTGGACCTATTGATTGCCGACTGGATGATGCCGGGAATGAATGGCCGCGAACTGGCCGAGAAGTTGCGCCAGCAGAAGCCAGGATTGAGGGTGCTGCTGATTTCCGGCTACCACGACCCGCAGGGCGAACCGGAAGCCGCTTCTGTGGCCCTGATTCGCAAGCCCTTCGCCGGAAGTGTGCTGATCAAACGCATCCGTGAGGTTCTGGATTCCAAGGGAGGTCTGCCATGTTAGCAACCGATCCTGTGGTAAACCCGGCTCCTCAAATCGAGGGGGCCAATTTCTTGAGTCTGCTGATCGTGGACGATGACCGCGCGGTGCGGGAAGCGTGCCGCGCGGCCGCGCAGTCGCTGGGCTTCAACCCGCAAGTGGCCGAGTCCGCCGAGCAAGCCTACCGGGCGCTCGACCAGCAGGGCGCGGACGTAGTCCTGCTGGACCTGAAGCTGCCGGGCGCGGGCGGACTGGAAGCGCTGCACACGATCAAGAAGCATCGCCCAGACGCACTGGTGATTGTGGTCACTGGCTATGGCACGGTGCAGTCGGCGGTGCAGGCGATGAAGGATGGCGCTTATGACTACGTGACCAAGCCCTTCAGCATGGAAGAACTGCGGCTGCTGCTGGAGCGGGTGGCCGGCCATCTGCGGCTTAAGACCGAGAACCGCGTGCTGCGCGAGACGATCAAGTCGCGCCAGGGGTTCGGCAACATCATCGGGCGCGCGCCGGAGATGGAGAAGCTCTACCGTATCATCGCCAAGGCTGGCCAGAGCACGCATCCGGTGCTGATTCTGGGCGAGAGCGGGACGGGCAAGGAACTGGTAGCCAAGTCCATCCACTTCACCGGGGCTTACCGGACGAAGCCGTTCATTCCAGTGGACTGCGGATCGCTGGTGCCGACCCTGATCGAGAGCGAACTGTTCGGCCATGTGCGCGGAGCGTTCACGGGCGCAACCCATCCTAAAGACGGACTGTTGGCGATCGCGGAAGGGGGCACGGTGTTTCTGGACGAGATTGGAGATCTGACGGTGGACCTGCAGGGCAAGCTGTTGCGTGCGATCCAGGAAAAGGAGATCCGCCCGGTCGGGAGCGTGCGGCGGATTCCCATCAATGTTCGCATTCTGGCCGCCACCAACCGCGAGCTGGAAGAGGCCGTGGCGCAGGGCACGTTCCGCCGCGATCTCTTTTTCCGGCTGAACGTGCTCACGCTGCGCATTCCCCCGCTGCGGGAGCGGCGACAGGACATTCCGCTGCTGGTCGCGCACATCCTGGAACGTGTGGGGCGCGACACCGGGACGGAAAAGACGATTACGGACGAAGCGCTCAAGATCCTGCTGAACTACGACTGGCCAGGGAATGTGCGCGAACTGGAAAACTGCCTGGAGCGGGCCTGCGCGCTCTCGAGTTCAGACGAAATTCAGCTCCGCGACCTGCCGACGCGCGTTTATAGCGCGCCGGCAGAGTTGATTGGAGCGAGCTCGCCCGGCAATGGGGGCATCGTGCCAATTGCCGAACTGGAGAAGCAGACCATCCTGAATGCGTTGGCGCAGGTCAATGGGGACAAGATGCTGGCGGCGCGGCTGCTGGGGATTGGCAAAACAACGTTGTATCGGAAGCTGAAGGAATACTCCCAAAACTGAGTATGGAAATACAGCCGAGTCCCAAAATGGAAACCTGCATTCCGGCACCGCGGCGTAACTCCTTTTTTTCCAAACACACACAATTGGTCTGGAAGTTGCGAATGACTTGACATGATCCTGATCGTGACGCCGCACCTCCGCGCCGACGAGTGTGCGGAGGCGCTACGTCAAGCGACGAACGAAGAGATTGTCCTGGCGGAGAGTTTGCACAAGGCCGCCACCCTGTTGCGCGCGGAATCCTACCTGGCGGTAGTGCTGGATCAGTACTTGCTCGAAACCGAGCCCGACGCGACCGAAACCGTGTTGCAGCACCTCGGGACCGCCATCCTGGTGCAGGTGAATCTGGCCATCAGCGGAGTAGAACGGCTGGCGCGAGAGGTGCGGGCGGCGGTACAGCGACGCAAACGCGAGGAAATAGCGGCCCGGCGGTCCGCCGTCAGCACGCTCCACAGCGAACTGAATGGCACGATCACCGCGCTGCTGCTGTCGTGTGAGCTGGTGCTCGGTTCGCCCGGCCTGCCTTCGGGCGCGGCCGAGAAGATGCAGTCCGCCCACGAACTGGTCAAGAAACTGCGCTCGCAGCTCGAATCGACGCCGGTCAACGCTTGACCTGGTCCTATATTTCCAGCCACAAATGCCTAGAACCACGGTACTTGCCGGAAAACACTCGATTTTGTACAAGAAATGCTTTGCTCTCAGGCCGGTCGCCAATAAACTATGGGCCATAGGGGCGAGGAACGCTTCCGCCCGGCTCCCGAGGGTTCTGTGCGCATTCTGGTCACCACCGACACGTTCAGTGGGGTATGGACCTATACTCGCGAGCTCGTGTCCGGACTGGTGACGCAGGGTGCTCAAGTGGTTCTGGTCAGCTTCGGGGAGATCCCGCTGCCCCCTCAGACCGGGTGGATGCAAGGCCTGCACGGGCTTGAATATCACCCCACGGCGTTCCGCCTCGACTGGATGCAGGAAGGCGAGCAGGACTTCCACGCCGCGCAAGAATATCTGTGCTCGGTCATTCACGATACTCGTCCCGATCTACTTCACCTGAATCAGCTGAGTTTTGGCGCGCTGCCGGTCGAAACGCCGCGCGTGGTGATCGCGCACGGCGACATCATCACGTGGTGGCTGAGCGTCCACGGACGCGAACCGGCCGCCTCGGCGTGGCTGGATTGGTATCGCGAGATGATTGTCCGCGGACTGGAGCGGGCCGAAGCGGTGGTGACGACTTCGCGCTGGATGGAAGAGATGCTGCAGCTGGCGTATGGCGACAACTTCGAAGCGTGCCGGATCGCTCCCGGACGGAATCCGATTTACTTCAATCCCTTCGTCACCAAAGAAGAGTCAGTGCTCGCGATTGGCCGGCTCTGGGATACCGGGAAGCAAGTTGCGCTGCTGACCCACCACTCCCATGGCATGCCGCTGTGCATTGTGGGCGCGGATCATACCATTCCGCCTCCGCCGGTGCCGATCCGAGCCGATGTGCGGGTCTCGACCGGCAAGCATGAGATTTCCGTAAAAGGCGCGCAGACCGAGTCGCAATTGCGCACGCTCTACAGCAAATCCACCATCTTCGCGGCGACCTCGCGCTATGAACCGATTGGACTGGCTTCAATCGAAGCGGCCTTTTCGCGCTGTGCACTCGTTGCCAATGACACGCCGGTCTATCGCGAACTGTGGGGCGATGCCGCCTTGTACTTCGAGCGCAACGACGCCGACAGCCTGGCCGAAGTGCTGGCGGAGTTGCACAAAGATACCGAACTCTCACGCCTCTACGGGACGCGCGCCTACAATCGCGCGCGCGAACGCTTCACGGCGCGGCGGATGGTGGATGACTACCTCCGGCTGTACCGCCAACTGCGGACTTCGAAGGTCGCGGTGGCGTGACCGTTTGCCAACCGCTTCTCTCCAACTCACCGCTGAAGTGATGGAGTGATTTAGGTTCGAGTTGGTCCCGGGCACTCAATTCCACCGTCAAACTGCGGGCTCTCACCTTCCCAATCGTGCCTTCATTTCTCCAAACCAGTTCAGCACGACGTTCAACTGGGTGCCCGAGCCCTTGGCCTCGGCTTCGCGCACCACCACGAACCGACCGTCGCGGGCAACATCGAAGCCGCTCCACTCTTTCTTGTCCTCAAACAGCAGCACCGGCTTGGCTGGGTTCAGCACTGGGCCCGCAGCAAACTTCACGGACATGACCCGGTTCTTGGACAAATACAGCACCTCGTCGCCGGAACGCGCCCAGCGCGGGTTTGTGCCACCCTCACGTGAAACTTGCACTCTCGTAGCCGGCTCGTTCAGCGCTTGCACGAAGACTTCGTCTTGCCCGGACTCGTCGGAAACATAAGCCAGCCATCTTCCGTCCGGGGAAATACGCCCTTCGGTCTGGTTGAATGGGCCTTCCAGGACGGGCCGCGGCTTGTGATCGCCCTGGAGGGACGCGGAATACAGATCCCATCCCGTGTCTTTGTTCTTGCGGGCAAAGATGACGTTTCGTCCATCCGCGGTCCAATCGCAGGTTGCTTTGTCCTCGGGACCGTCGGTAATGACTTCCTCCGCGCCCTGCCCTTGACCTCGCTTGACATAGACCTGCTGCCGGCCCGATTTCGAGGAGTTGTAGGCCAGCATCGTGCCGTCCGGCGACCAGCGGGGCCAGTAGTCGTCGCCGCCAAAACTCGCCTTGGTAAGGGTGTCGCGTTCCAGTTCATACACCCACACATCAAAAGTGCTGGCCTGCAGCGTGAGGGCAATGCGCTTGCCTTCGGGAGAAATGGAGGGGGTGGCAAACGGTTTGACTTCATCGGTGATCGTTTTCGCTTTCCCGTTGCGATCCATCCACAAGAGATTGCGCCGGAAGGCCGTAAAGGAGCCGGGTTGAAAGACGAGCGTGCCATTCGGAGCAACGGCGAATACAGCGTCGCCGTTTGCGGCTCCCGACATGACCCCTTCGATGACCGGAACGGGCGTGCCTTTCAATTCCAGACGCTCTGGGTCGAACCCGACCACGAATAGCGTACCGTTTCGTGCATAGGCGAGATAACCGCCCGCAAGGTAGCGACCGTCGGTACCGCCCTCGACGAGCAGCGCGCGCTTCCCGGTCTTGAACAAGATTCCTTCGATACGGCCTTCGTTAAACGTCTTGCCTGTCCAGACCGTGAAGATCAATCCGCGACCCCCGGGAAGAACGTCCGGCCAGAGGTGGGCGCGGTCGTCCGGCTGTGACCCTATTCGGGTGACTTGCCTGGGCTGGCCCCCCGCCGCCGGTACAGCGTAAATGCCCGTCCCGAACGCATTGAGGAAGTAGATGGTGCCGTCCGCTCCCCACGAGCCTCCGATGACGGCCGCTGGTTCGGTAACAGTAACGGCATTGCCACCGCGCAACGATACCTTCCGCAACTTGCCATCGTTCGCAACGAAGCCCAGCCATTCTCCGTCGGGCGAAAAGAACGGAGTCATGCCATCCTCGGTGCCTGGGATGGGTATGCTCTCGAAACTGTCCAGCTTTCGTAGATACAGCTGTGCCTTGCGATCTTCGTCATAGGCCGAATACACGATCGCCGAGCCATCCGGGGAAATGGCCAGAGGCCGAGTGGAGCTATTGGGCAAAGTCTTGCCCGGAGGTAAGGCAACGGTGAGGTACACGGGGTTTTGACTGGCGGCGCGCACTCCGCCGCGCCATCCGGCGTACGCGGCAGCGAACGCAAGGACTGCCGCCGCAGCGATCCAGAGTACGCGCTCACGTTTCTTGCGATGGCTGACAATCGGCGCCGGAACGCCTGCCTGTGATCCGCCTTCTGCAATCCAGCGCAGCTCTCGGCCCACATCCGCCGCGCTCTGCCACCTCTCTTCCGGCTCCTTGGCCAAGCACGTGCTGACCACGTGTTCGAGCGCCGGCGGCGTCATGGGCTGGATTTTCGACATCGGCTCCGGATCTTTTTCCAGAATGGCCGAAGCAACGCTGATCGTGCTCTTGCCTTCGAAGGCTCGCTTGCCCGTGGCCATTTCGTACAGCACTGCTCCCAGGGCGAAGATGTCGCTGCGCGAGTCGGCCTCCTTGCCTTCGACTTGTTCCGGCGACATGTACTCCAACGTTCCGGCAATGTGCCCCTGGCTGGTAATGGGATTCATTGCGCCGGTCCGGGTGGCAACGTTGGCGTCGGTCGACGCCTTGAGTGCGACTCCTGGCTTGGCGAGCCCGAAGTCGAGCAGCTTGGCGCCGGACTTGGTCAGCATGACATTGCCGGGCTTGAGGTCGCGGTGAATGATGCCGTGCCGGTGGGCCTTGTCGAGGGCGTCGGAAATCTCGATGCCTGTCTTCAACGCCTGATCGGTGCTCAATGCGCCCTTAGCCAAACGCTCCGCCAACGACTCGCCTTCGATGTACTCTAAGACGAGGTAGTCGTCGCCATCCTGATGGCCGACGTCATAAAGTGTGCAGATGTGGGGATGGTTCAGAGCGGAGATCGTCTTCGCTTCACGTTCGAAGCGCCGCTTCAGATCGGGATCCTTGGAAAACTGCTCCGGCAGAACCTTGATGGCAACCGTGCGTTCCAGCCGCGTGTCGCGGGCGCGGTACACCTCGCCCATGCCGCCCGCACCCAGTGGCGCCATGATTTCGTAGGGCCCCAGTTTGGTTCCGGGATTCAACGCCATGTCGAGAGTGGATTATAGTCTGACCCGGGGTGCGAACCGGTTTGGAATCCGATGGTGGCCGGAGTCCGACCCGTCGGGGCCCAGTGCCCCGTGCATGTTATACTTTTGAATTATCTCCCGCGCAGACTAGCGAACGGAGGACGGTATCGACAAACGCTTTATCCGCATAAATGAGCGCATCCGCGCGCGCGAAATCCGCGTGATTGGTGACGAGGGAGAACAGATCGGTATCATGCCTCCCTTCGACGCGCTCAAGATGGCCCGCGAGAAAAACCTGGACCTGGTGGAAATTTCCCCGACCGCGCAACCCCCGGTTTGCCGCATCATGGATTACGGGAAATTCCTGTACCAGCAGGAAAAACGGGAACGTGAGGCCAAGAAACATCAGAAGACCATTACGGTCAAGGAAGTGAAGTTTCGTATCAACGTGGACGATCACGACTACGAAACCAAAAAGAATCACGTACTGCGCTTCCTCGATGAAGGCGACAAGGTCAAGGCGACCATCTTCTTCCGCGGACGCGAGATGACGCGGCAGAGCCTGGGACGCGGGATTCTGGAGCGCCTGATCAAGGACGTCGAACACAAGGGATTGGTGGAATTCCGTCCGCGCCAGGAAGGCAACACGCTGCACCTGATCCTGGCGCCGAAGAAGGAAGCCGGGGCGAAAGATAAGCCCGCGCCCCCCAAGCCAGCGCCTCCGCCCGCGCAGGGCGGCGCGCAGACAGCGTAGGGCAGCATTCAGCCATCAGCCGTCAGCCATCAGGAAAATCTCTTGGTGCCATCGTTGCGGACAGGTGGGGCGCGTGTGATAACGCTGGCAGCTGCAACTGAGAACTGACAACCGAGAACTGGGAACTGACTTTTTATGCCTAAACTGAAAACACACCGTGGCGCTGCCAAGCGCTTCAAGAAGACGGGGACGGGGAAGGTGAAGCGCAGCAAGGCATTTCTTCGCCACATCCTGACCTCGAAAGCCAAGAAGCGCAAGCGCAAGCTGGGAACCGCTACGCTTGTGAGTGATGCAGATCTTCACAAGGTAAAGCGGATGATCCCGTACTAGAGCAGTTGCCGGTTGTCAGCATTGCTTTACAAGCTGGCTCGGAGCTCGCAGCCCCTAGCTCGTAGCAGTTTCTAAACAGAGTCTGCGGACAGCAAGTTCGTTCGCAGCGGCGCGTGAAGAGGTCAGACTTCGGAAATCCCGGTGGGTAGAAGTCTCCTTACCTCCAGCCGCCTAAGGAAACACCAAAAAGGAGAACACTATGCCTCGTGTCAAACGCGGTACCAAACGCCGCGCCAAGCGCAAAAGGATACTGGAACGCGCCAGTGGATATTTCCTAACTAAATCCAAACTCTACCGGTCGGCGAAAGAAGCGGTCGAGCGCGGCCTGAAGTTTGCCTACTCTGGGCGCAAGCAGAAGAAGCGCCAGTACCGCTCCCTCTGGATCGTGCGCATCGGCGCCGCCGCCCGCCTGCATGGACTGAACTACAACCAGTTCATCAGCGGGCTGAAGAAAGCTGGCGTGGAGCTGGATCGCAAGATTCTGGCGGACCTGGCGGTGCATGATCCGGCGGGGTTTGGAAATCTGGCGGAGCAGGCAAAGAAGGCTCGGGCGGCGGCGTAGCTCAGCAGTCAGCCGTCAGCATTCAGTGGTCAGGATTCCGTCCTTATTTTTAAAATTGTCATCCTGAGCGAAGCGAAGGACCTGCTTTCGTGTCAGTGCAAGGGGCAGCGGGTCCTTCGCTTCGCTCAGGATGACAACCCATTAGAGAATTGGCTCAAATAGCGTGAATAGAGTATTGCTCGAACCATGCCCTACTCCGTCCCCAAACTGACCGACTTCTCTGCTGCCGCACTCGATCGCGCGGTGCGTGCGTTGCTGTCTGCGCTCGAGCAGGAATCGGCCGCGGTCGCATCGGAGAACGACTGGAAAGCCTTCCGCGATCGTTGGATGGCGCGCAAGAGCGGCATTCTCACTCAGCTCAATGATCTGTGGCTGAAGGCCGCCCCCAAGAATGCCAAGCGCGACGTTGGCCAGCGCGTGAACGAACTTAAAGCCAAGGTCGAACAGACCGTCGACGCAACCCTGAATCGCATTCAGGGCGGCGCTTCGACGGCCAGACTCGCCGCTGAGCGCGTGGACGTTACCCTCCCCGGCATCCGCCGCCCGCTGGGCGCGGAGCATCCGGTCATCAAGACGATGAACGAGATCGTCGGCGTCTTCCGCAACCTGGGATACTCGGTCGAGGAAGGCCCGGAGATCGAGACCGACTACTACAACTTCGAAGCGCTGAATTTTCCGCCCAACCATCCGGCGCGCGATACGCAGGACACGCTCTTCATCACCGGACAGGAATCGAAGCCGCTGCGTGACCGGCTGCTGCTGCGCACGCACACTTCGCCGGTGCAGATCCGCTCGATGGAAAAGATGAAGCCGCCGCTGCGGGTGGTGTGTCCGGGCAAAGTGCACCGTAACGACGCACCGGACGCCACGCACTCGCCTATCTTCCACCAGGTTGAGGGGCTGGCCGTCGATACCAACATTACCTTCTGCGATCTGAAGGGCACACTCGACCACGCCATGAAAGCGCTGTTTGGGTCGAACGTGAAGACGCGCTTCTATCCGTCGTTCTTCCCTTTCACCGAGCCCTCTGCGGACGTGCAGATCAGCTGCATCTTCTGCGACGGCAACGGGACGCGCGACGGTGCTCCCTGTCGCAACTGCAAAGCCACGGGATGGATCGAACTGCTGGGCTGCGGCATGGTTGATCCGAATGTGTACGGGTTCGTGGATTACGACCCAACGAAAGTCTCGGGCTTTGCATTCGGCATGGGCGTGGAGCGGATCGCGATTTTGAAGTACGGCGTGGATGATATTCAGCTGTTTTTTAATGGCGATGTCAGGTTTTTGGAGCAGTTTGCGTAGCGTCGTTGGTCGCTAGTCGTTGGTCGTTCGCGAAAACAATCAGGAGCACACCCGTTGGACAAGCCTGAACTCAGCAGCGAAGACCGAGAGCGCATACGAAAGAGCGCCCAGCTGAAGGTAAAGCTGGAGAAAGTGCTGGAGGCCGTCATCCCATCGGCAACCGACGACGAGGTCGATTCGTTGTCGCATGACCTAACGGACCTATGGGATCTTGCTCAACAGCATAACGAAAAGATCGCAGAGGTTCTTCTTTTGGGAGGGCCGGAACACCAGCAGAAACTCGACGAGATTCTTTCGGACTTGCTTTACGGTGACGTCACAGAGCTGGAGTATCACATCGAGTCGCTAAAAAAGACTCTGCCCAAAATTATCGAGCGCCTGAGTTCGGAAACGTGAAACTCTCTCCCCATTGGCTGCGCGACTTCGTTGACTTCAAAGTCGAATACCGCCGACTTGCGGATGAACTGACACTCGCGGGCATCGCAGTCGAAGGCATTTCGGGCGAAGGCGAAAACACCATCTTCGAGATGGAGATCACGACCAACCGTCCCGACGCCATGAATCATTATGGCGTGGCGCGCGAGGTCTCGGCGCTCTACGATCTGCCGCTCCGGCCGATTGAGCCGAAGCTGCCGGCAGCGAAAGGTAAGTCCGACGTCACCATTGAAATTCAGGAGCCTGAGCTGTGCCCGCGCTTCACTGCCCAGGAAATCCGCGGTGCCACCATCAAGCCGTCCCCCGTGAAGATTGCCAGCCGACTTGCGCTCATCGACCAACGCCCCATCAGCAACGCCGTGGACGCCACCAACTACGTTCTGTGGGAAAGCGGCAAGCCGACTCACGTTTTCGATCTCGACCTGCTCGAAGGACGCCAGCTCGTCATCCGCAAGGCCCGGGCTGGCGAGACCCTGAAGACTCTCGACGGCATTGACCGCCAGCTCACGACCGAAGATCTGGTCGTGGCCGACGCGCACAAGCCGGTCGGGCTCGCCGGCGTCATGGGCGGCTACGACACCATGATCACCGAGAAGACGCGGAACATCCTGATCGAGTCGGCGTGGTGGGATCCGGCGACCGTCCGCCGCATGTCGAAGCGGCACGGCCTGCACACCGACGCGTCGCATCGCTTCGAGCGCGGCGCGGATTTTGAGTCCACCGTGCCCTCCAGCAACCGGGTTGCGGAGTTGATCATCAACTCCGGCGGCGGAGAGCTGGTTGGCGGCGTCATCGACGTCGTCGCACGCAAGCTTGATCTGGCTCCCGTCGAACTCGACCGCCGCGAGGTCAAGCGCACCCTCGGCGAAGAAATCAGTGACGTGGAGATCAGCCGCATCCTGACGCGTCTTGGATTCGTGCTCATGGCGGGCCACGAGCGCGCCTACCTGGTCCACATTCCCAGTTGGCGGCTCGACGTGGAGCGCGAGATTGACCTGATCGAAGAAATCGCGCGCCTGCACGGTTACGATAAGTTTGCCAACACGCTTCCGGCTTATTCCGGAGAAGTCGTCGAACGTCCGAATGCCGCGAAAGACGCCGAAATGCGCACTTCCCTGCTCGCGCTCGGCTACCACGAAGCGATTTCCCTGACGTTTATTTCAACGGACGATGCGAAGCGCTTTTCGCCAGCGCCTGCGGTCGAACTGGCCAACCCGATCAGCGACGAAGCCTCGGTCATGCGGACCTCGATGCTGCCCGGCATGCTCAACATGCTGGCTTACAATCTGAATCGTGGGACGGAGAATGTCCGGCTGTTCGAGACTGGAAACGTGTTCGAAGCCTCGGGCGAGGGGGCTGTGGAATTGAAGCGGTTGTGCATCGGTGCAACCGGAAACGCAGTGGAAGGCGGTGTGCACCAGCGGGCGCGTCCGCTGTCGTTCTTCGATGTGAAGGGTGACGTCGAGGACCTGCTCGCGCCCTTCGCTTCCTGGACCCTGTACTACGACGCGAACACCACCGACTACTACCATCCCGGGCGCTCAGCGCGCGCGGTCATGGATGGCACGACCGTCGCCCAGTTTGGGCAACTGCATCCCGATGTGGCCGCAGCGCGCAAACTGCGCCAGGAAGTCTTTGTCGGGGAGATTTTCCTCGACCGGCTCTACCAGCACGATTTGCGGCAGGTGCGCTATGAGGCGCTGCCGCGCTTCCCGGCCGTGGAGCGCGACTTTTCGTTCGTTTTCGACGATCGCGTCGTGTTCGAGACGATTCGCCAAAGTGTTGTGGGATTGGGCATTGCCGAGCTGCGCAGCTTCGTTCCGGTTGAAGTGTTCCGCGGAGACAAAGTCCGTGCGGGAAAGTATTCCATCCTGCTGCGTGCGAAATTTCAGTCCAGCGAGCGCACCTTGCGCGAAGACGAAGTGGCGAAGTGGTCCGCCCAGATTACCAAGGCTCTCGAGTCCCTCGGCGGCGTGCAGAGGGCCTAAACGCCCAATCGCGGTTCGCTCTCAGCCTGGACCAGTGCTACTCGGCCCTATTGATCGGTGCCCACGAGTTGAACGGCGTCAATCTCATTCCACCCGGCGACGACATTGGTCGCGAGCGTCACCTTGACGCGGTCGGTCTTGAAGGTGGTCTTGGGGAATTTCACCATGAGATAGTTCAATTCCGTCGTCGGATCGTTACCTTGCCAGACGGCGTGGGCTCCGCCCTGCTCATCGTAAACTTCAACTTTGATCACCGCTCCCGAGCCACAGGACTCGCGAACACGCACCTCCGTGGCGTGCACCGGTCTGGGATATTTCAAGTCCAGCCACTCAATACCGCCATCCGGGGTTTTCGATGTCCAGGCCGCTCCGTCATCTCCGTACTTATCAACATTGGGAGTCCCGGTCGCCTGATTGGCAGACCAACCGGCTGTACCTTGAGCGTCATTGTAGGTTGAGGACGCAGTGGCCTGAATAGCCCACTGGCCGTTGGGATCTCTCTTGATCTCATCTTGTTTCAATGCCCATTCGGCGGCAGCCATTTTAGCGGTTGTTTCAGCGGATGCGGCAGCGTCCGCGCTGCCGGGTGCAGCCGCAGGAGCGCTTGCCGCCGGCGGCGTTGTTGCGGGAGCGGCGTTCGTGCTCGCCGCCGGCTTGGTCGTGGACGTCTCCTCCGTGCTGCTCTTCTTGCAGCCGCTTAGGAATGCAAGCAGGAGAAAACAGCAAGTCAGCGTGGGATAAATTTTCATTGGATGCTCCTGATCAGACGGTTTGGACTTTACATGATATCTGAGCATGACAGGTTTTCGACGCACATCCTCTGGAAGCACCCGAGGACTTGATTACCTCCCGCGATGCTCTGTGGTGAGTTGAATTCCTCCTGTGCTAGCCTTACTTTCCATGGCACAGGTTTCGGCTCTGCCCAAGCACTTTCTCTCAGACAAAGTCGAGCACTTCACGGAATCGGTCATCCGCGAGATGACGCGCCAGGCGATGCAATACGGCGCCGTCAATCTGGCCCAGGGCTTCCCGGATTTCCCCGCCCCGGCCGAGATCAAGAAGGCTGCTCAGGATGCGATCGCCGCCGACGTGAACCAGTACGCCATCACCTGGGGCGCGAAGAGTCTGCGCAACGCCATCGGGCGCCAGATGCAGGAGTGGCAGGGCCTGACCGTCGATCCCGAAAAAGAGATCACTGTCTGTTGCGGCTCAACCGAAACCATCGTGGCAACCCTGCTCGCAGTCTGCAACAAAGGCGACGAGGTCATCGTCTTCGAGCCGTTCTATGAGAACTACGGGCCAGACTCGATCATCAGCGGGGCTAAGCCGCGGTTCGTCAGTTTGCGTCCGCCACAAAATCCCGACGGCGAGTGGACTTTTGACGAACAGGAGCTGCGCGAAGCCTTCCAGCATCACACCAAGGCGATCGTGCTCAACACGCCGAACAATCCGACGGGCAAGGTGTTCAGCCGGAAAGAACTGGAACTGATCCGCGACCTGTGCGTCGAATACAACGTGCTCGCCATCACGGACGAAATCTACGAGCACATTCTGTACGACGATGCCCAACATATTTCGATCGCGGCCCTAGACGGTATGCGCGACCGAACCATTACCATCAACGGGCTGTCGAAGAGTTATGCCGTCACCGGATGGCGCGTCGGTTGGGCGGTCGCCCCGCCCAGCATCACCAACGCGATCCGCAAAGTGCACGATTTCCTCACCGTCGGCGCGCCCGCGCCGCTGCAGGAGGCAGGAGCCGTCGCGCTCAGTCTCCCTCCCAGCTACTACCAGCAACTCGCCGAACGGTACCGGAACTGCCGCGATCACTTGATTCCTGCGCTCGAAAAAGCGGGTTTCCGCTGCTATCGCCCGCGCGGCGCCTACTACGTGATGACCGACATCAGCGCGTTCGGCGCCAACAATGATGTCGAGTTCGCCAGCTACCTCGTCAAAGAGATCGGGATCGCGTGCGTGCCGGGATCGAGCTTCTACAAAGACCCAAAAGACGGATCCCAACAGGTACGTTTCGCTTTCTGCAAGAAGCCTGAGACACTGGACGAGGCGGCGCGGCGGCTGGAAAAACTTCGGCAAAAGTAGCAGCGTCTTCCACAGCAAACTGGGATATACTTCGGCAAAGCTGAAACACTTCTGTTGAAAGTGAGCTGCTCATGTCCGTGAAGGCCGTGGAAGAGGTATCTGCCCAGGTTCCTGCCGAAGATTTTCAAGAGTTGGAAGAGAAAGTTTATCGCACCATTGAGTTGTACAAGGCCGCCAAAGAAGCCCGAGCCGCCGCCGAACGCGACGTCAAGCGTATACGGGAGCAACTCGAGGAGCGCGAGGAAGAAAACGAGTCCATGCGCCGCGAACTGGTAAAGCTGCGCAAGGAGCGCGAGGAAATCCGGGGACGGGTCGAAAAAATGCTGACCCAGATGGAGAACCTGGCGCAGGAGCAGGCGGCGGCCAGCTGAGCGCCGCGGGGACGATCCCCGACTCAGGAGTGACATGGCAACAGCCACCAAGCAGCCACCTACAAAAGATGCCGCCAACGGAAGCGTACGAGTCGAAATCTTCGATCAGGTGTACAACCTGCGCGGCTCAGACGCGGACTACATCCTGAAGCTCGCCGAATACGTGGACATGAAAATGCGTGCGGTCTCGGAGCAGACCGCGACGGTGGATTCGGTGCGGTTGGCCGTGCTGGCTGCACTCAATATTGCGGACGAATATCATCTGCTGAAGCGGCAGCAGGAGACCCCGCCTCCGGAAGTGCGGCAGCGCACCAGTAAACTGCAGAGAGCCCTCGACGAGGTTTTGCAAGATACCCGCCGCACCGGCTGAAGTCCTTCGTAACACGCGGTTCTTCTCCGAAACCGGACGCGTAGCAACCTTCCTGCCATCTTTTTCTGTTTCCCCTCTTGCGTATCTGCCATCTCTTTCCTAGCATCGAAGACGGAAAGCCGGCCTGCTAGGTTGGTGCTGGTGGTCACCGATTTTTGAACCAACACCGAATGAACGGGGGCCTGACTCGAACTAGGATCCGGTGTGCTACGTTCCGTCATGCGGAAAAGCCTAAAGGGTCTCGGCGGGTTCCCAACGTCTAACGACGGGTTCATTCTCGGCCCATCACACGGCGGTGCGGGTCGGCTTTTTTACTGCAGGTGTCAGGTGTTAGGTCTTAGGTGTCAGGAAAACCTTTCAATTTGTGTTTCAAAGCGGTTGACTAGACCGTTCAAAACTCGTCCCAGTTCCCCTGTCATTTTTTCTAGATGCCTGAACGCCCGGCATATCGATGTACTCCAGTTCGTGCGCAATCGAGAGCTGCGTCTCAAGCTCCAGCAGCGACCCGCGTGCTCGATAGAGGAACTGCACCAGTTCTTTATGTGAATGGCGCCCCTTGCCCTCGGCGATGTTGCTTGGAACTGATACCGCCGCGCGCCGCATCTGCGAAATCAATCCGTACATCTCGTCCTTGGGGAAGCTTCGAGTGCATCGATACACCTCCAAGGCTAAAGCCTTTGCTTTTTGCCACGCGATCAAATCTCGATAGTTCTCTGACATCAGATGTCTCCCGGCTCATCTTGAGGTCGCCGGACCGCTCCCGCAGTGATGCTTGTCACCCTGGATTTGGTCGGTTTTCCTGACACCTGACACCTGAGACCTGACACCTTCTTTCCTGTTAGACTTCCACTTATCGCAACCCACAACCGGAGCATCTAAGCTAACGTGTTTCCTCGACTCTTCCACATCGGCAGCTTTAGCCTGCCTACCTATGGTTTGCTGGTGGCCTCGGGCGTGCTGATCGGGCTCTGGATCAGCGTGCGCAACTCCGAGAAGCAGGGCATCAACGGCGATGACGCCTGGAATCTGGGCATTCTGGTCGTGCTCGCAGGCATTGTCGGTGCCAAAATACTGCTCGTCGTCAACGAGTGGGACCGATTTGCCGGCAACTGGCGCGAAATCTTCAGCCTTACGACGCTTCAGTCCGGAGGAGTCTTTTCCGGCGGCCTGATCGGGGCGCTTCTGATGGCGGCCTGGTACATACGCCGTCGCCATATGCCGGCCCTGCGCACCTGTGACGGCTTCGCACCTGGCCTGGCCTTCGGCCACGTGCTCGGCCGCTTTGGCTGCTTCGCCGCCGGCTGCTGCTACGGCAAGCACACCGATCACTTTTGGGGCGTCACCTTTAGCAACCCGCTGGCTCATTACTGGTCGGGGACACCGCTGGGAGATTCTCTGCAACCGACCCAGCTGATCGAAGCCGCGGCCGAGCTTTTCAATTTCTTGCTTCTCATGTGGCTGCTGAAGCGCAAGAAGTTCGATGGGCAGGTGTTCGCCAGCTTCATGATCCTCTACGGCATCGAGCGCTACTTCATCGAGTTCTTGCGCGGCGATCCGGGACGCGGCGAAGTCTTCGGCGGACTGATGAGCGGGACGCAGCTGATCTCCATCTTTCTCGTAATCGGCGGCGGGCTGATCTGGTGGCTGAAGAGTGGAGTGCCGAAGACGGTGGCGGAAAGCAGCACTTAGCACTTGGCATTTAGCTCTCCCGCTCCGTTGCTTGACGTACGCTGCTCGGGACTGCTTCTTCCAATCTGCACTCCTTCGGATTCTTGTCGAACCGCAGCCCTAGAAATACCGGCGCGCGGAGCTTCATTCCGCCTTCAGCAGTTTCATGCGTCCACTCGGAGAACTTGATTTCCGCCACCAGTTCCGGGCGCACGAAGTGGACCTTCCGTAAGCCGCCGATCTCGCCGTAGAACGGATTGGTCTTTGTCTCGAGCGGCCGCAGGCGCTCGTAGATCTCCTTCAACGTTCGCTGATCGAAGCCGGTGCCGGCCTGGCCCACGTGGATGAGGCGTCCGCGTTTGTCGTAAAGGCCGAGCACGAGCGAGCCGAAATACTGGCGGCTGCCTTCCGGGTCGGTGTAGCCGCCGATCACGCACTCCTGACTCTGCGTAATCTTGATCTTCCGCCAATCCCGCGACCGTTCTTCCTGATAGGTGCTGTCGCGCTTCTTGCCGAGAATGCCTTCCAGACCGCGCTGGCGGGCCACTTCAAACAGGGCGCGGCCCTTCTCGGGATAGTGGTCGGAGAACCGAACGACGTCCCCGTTCTTGAGCACGGACTGCAACAGTTCCTTGCGCTTCTCCAGACTCACTCGGCGCAGGTCGTAGCCATCGAGGTAAATGAGGTCGAACGCATAGTAAAGAACCGGAACTCCTTCACGGCCCGGCAGGCGGCGCTTGCCGGGCTGGAACCCCGTTCGCTGCTGCATCAGGCTGAACGAAGGGCGGCCTTGCTCATCGAGCGCAACGATCTCTCCGTCGAGAACGGCTTGCTCCGCCTTTATGAATCTGGGCAGGTCGCGCAGTTCGGGGAACTGCGCCGTGAGGTCGTTCTGGTTGCGCGAGACCAGGCGCACGCTGCCGTCTTTAACAAATGCGATCGCACGATAGCCATCCCACTTGATCTCGAACAGCCAGGCGGGATTGTCGAAAGGTTCGTCCACCGGAGTAGCCAGCATAGGGCGGATCTTCGCGGGCATGGGCTTTTCGATCGCGCCGGATAAATCTCTAACCGCAGGGGACGCAGAGATCGCAGGAGAATTCGGATTCTTTGCCTTCGATGTAGCGGCTGAAGGCGCGCCGGCGATTGAGCGTCGCCGCGTGCCGGCCTTGGTTTTTCCACTGCTTTTCTCTGCGTTCTCTGCGAGCTCTGCGGTTAATGCCTTTCGCTTTTTGTCAGCGCGCGCCACCGCATCCGCCAGCCACGCGGCTTTCAACTTTCCTCGCGTCGCCGGGCGGCTGCTGGTCCATTCCGCCGAGCCCTTGTCTCCGGCGATCTCCGCCATGGTTCGGCCGGTGAGCACCGAGGTGTCGTACCGGTCGATATCGAATCCGGGGACGACATCCTTATCTTTCTTCTTGATCAGGAGCCATTCCGTCCCCTTACTTCCCGGCCGACGCCCTTTGATGTGAACCAGCGCAAAGTCTCCGTTCAGACGCTTGCCTTTCAGACGAAACTTGAGATCGCCCTTGGCCAACATGGCGGCAGCTTCTTTTTCTGTTCCGGGAACGTATTCGCCGTTGACTGGAACCGGAGACAGCGGCTGCCAGGTGCCCACGTCCCAGACCATCACCGTGCCACCACCGTAATTGCCCTCCGGGATGGTCCCCTCAAAATCGAAGTACGAAACCGGATGATCCTCCACCTGCATGGCCAGGCGTTTGTCGGCAGGATCGAGCGAAGGCCCCTTCGGGACGGCCCACGACTTGAGTACACCTTCCATCTCCAGGCGGAAGTCGTAGTGGAGGCGAGTGGCCGCGTGGCGCTGCACGACGAAGCGGTGCTTCGACTGCTTCTCGATTTTCGGCGGGGGCTCGGGCGTGTCCTCGAAGCGCCGTTTTCGCTTGTATTCCTCGAGGGACATGATGGGTATTGTAGAGAATAGTTGTGCGGCTCGCGATGCAGAACCTAACGGAGGGCTGCGAGCCTCGAGCTACGAATCCTGTAAACTGCCTCTCGCATGAACCGCGAGTATCCTGATCGTCCACTGGTAGGTGTTGGCGCCGTCATCGTTCAAGACAACCGCGTCTTGCTGATCCGGCGCGGCCATCCGCCGTTGCTGGGCGAGTGGTCGCTGCCCGGCGGCGTGCTGGAATGCGGGGAGACGCTGCGGGAGGCGACGATTCGCGAGGCCCGGGAAGAAACTGGGCTCATCGTGGAAACAGGCGAATTGCTCGGAGTGTATGAGCGAGTGATTCGCAGCGAAGACAGGCGCGTGCGCTACCACTACGTGCTGATTGATTTCCTGTGCCGTCCTGTCGGTGGCGAGCTCGAAGCCGGCACCGATGCCGCCGACGTTCGATGGTTTACGCGCGACGAACTGCCTCCGCTGAAGCTGGCCCACGATACAAATGAGGTCGTGTTGAAGGGATTGGCACGTTCCGACGCGGCAATGTAAGAACGATTCCATGGCAGCATCGCTCACTCTCGCCCGGGTGGTCGCCATCCTGAGGAAGTTCTACGGCGACCCTGACCCGCCGCCGGTCACCGAGCCCTTCGAGCAGATTCTGTGGGAGAACGTCGCCTACCTTGCGGACGATCAAAAGCGAGCCAAGGCTTTTTCGGCGCTCCGCAAAACGGTCGGCACGCGTCCGGAAGACATCCTGAAGGCGAAGCCGGAGAAACTGCTCGCCGTGACCCGGATGGGTGGCATCGTCCCCGAACTGCGGGCGCAGCGGCTGCGTCAGTGCGCGGAGATCGTGCAGATTCTGCTGAAGGGCAGGCTGGATGAGGCGCTCGACGAGTCGCTGGCGCAAGCGAAGAAGACGCTGCGGCGTTTCCCCACCATCGGTGAGCCGGGCGCGGAAAAGATCCTCATGTTCGCAGGCAAGTATCCCGTGCTGGGGTTCGAGTCGAATGGTCTGCGCGTTCTGCTGCGGCTGGGCTTCGCTCAGGAGCAGAAAAACTATGCGGCCAGTTACCGCGCTGTTCAGAATGCCCTCGCCGCTCAACTCCCGAAAGATTGCGAGTCCCTGGTGGCGGCACACCAGTTGCTGAGAAAGCACGGCCAGGAACTCTGTAAACGCTCCCGGCCGCTTTGTGACGAGTGTCCGCTCCGCGCCTGCTGCGCTTTCGCGGCGAGGCTCTGACGCGTGCGAGAGGCGGGCGAGGGCGCCCGCCCCACACGAGTTTGCTTAGTCCGCCATCTTGGCCACGTGTACCGGGAAGCCGGTCTTCGGCAGCAAAGAAGTCAGCTCGAACACTTTGAAGCCGTTGCCGGTGATCTCGGTGTGGCGGTACACGCCGGGCTCGGTGTCGGCGGTTTCGTGGCGTCCCTGGAGATCATCCAGGAACTTCTGCGCTTGCCGGACGCTGGCTTCACCATTCTTGGCACGGGTTACCACCGCTTCAGTAGCATACGAGCGCACCAGCTTCGGCCAATACTTCTGGAGCAGTTGGGTGCTGGCGAAGAGGTCGGCCCAGACCACCTCTCCGTTCACAGCGACCACTACACCGACTGCATTCTTGTCGCGCAGCTGCCGGATCACACTCTCATAGTTGCGTTGCATCGGTTCGGCGACCGAATCGACTTGCTTTGCCACTTCCTTGTTTCCCATCACGCGCGCATAGGAGGTGGTTGAGTTCACCTGGTCAGCCGCTCCGTCGACTGTGACCGTTTCCGCCATGGCGGTTTGCGACTTGCGGACCTCAGCCCAAACCTGCTGCTGGTTCTTCGCGGCCATCGCCTTGCTGCGCAAAGCCGGAGACGCCAACAGACCGGCGCTGGCGCCCGCGCCGGCGCTGAATTCGTACTTCCCGTTCGCCGCCGTCCACCGTCCCGGCTCGACGCAGAAGACGCTCAGGTCCACGGGATCGCTTTCGGCGGGCACGATCCGGTCTTTGCCAATCACCCGATCCTGCTTACCGCCGGTAACAATCTCTCCGGCGAGCAATAGAAGAGGCCGCTTGGAATTGTTGATGAGCACGAGTTGGTTGACCTGGGCATCACGCACCGGCCATGTCGGGCGGCCACCCGGATGGCGCCGGATCAGGCCCCGCGCCTGCCCGGCCTCGGTGACTACCACGTCCCCGCTGCGAATGCCTTCATCGAGGGTGAGGAATTGTCCCGTGTCGTACGACTTGCTGGTAACCACGGGAAAGACGGTCAGGTTGCCGCTGCGGATCGGATCGAGCAAAGCGTAGCCTGACGAGGAGCTGACTTCGCCTGCCTCTAGCCGGCACGGTATGACAATCGTTGCGAACACCAGCACAGCAATTCCTGCAACTAACAATACTGGGCGCATAGAGACCTCCGGGCAGGAAAGCAGGAAAAACCCGCGGTTCCCCTAAAGCAGGCCTTCCAGGAGGTTGCTTCCCTGCCTCGATAAGGGGAGAACGAGCGAATTTCGAGGTCTTGCGTCTAAAAAATTGCTAGCATCCTGGTGGAGACATGCCCGCACCCGCCCAACCCGGCTTGGGAGACGAGAAGGCGTTTGCGCTTCACGAACGCAGCGGAGCTGCCGTCTACGGGCTGGATCGCGAGCAGTTTGCGGCCATCCTGCGCGAGATTCAGGACAAGAACCTACCCCAGGCTTCCCGCGACGAGGCCACCGATTTTTGCGGGGCTTTGCGACTGGAGGAGCTGGCCCTGGCCCGCGCCTGCGCCGCCGGAAACGAGCGTGCCTGGCAGGACTTCATCAGCCGCTACCGGCAGAAGCTGCATGGCATGGCGCTGCACATCACGCGCGACCCGGCCCATGCTTCGGAACTCGCCGATTCCCTGTTTGCCGACCTGTATGGTGTTAACACGCGGGACGGAGTGCGCCGTTCGAAGCTTGTGTTCTACACCGGGCGCGGGTCACTGGAAGGCTGGTTACGCACGGTCATGGCGCAGGAGTTCATCAATCGTTATCGCAAGCAGAAGCGGGTGGTCAGTCTCGACGAACAGGAAGAAGAAGGCGCTCAGTTCACAGCCCCCAATCCTGAGCCGGTAATCGCGGCAGATTCCCGGCTGGAAGCCGCAACTGACCAGGCCCTCGCTGAGCTCTCGTCCGAAGACCGTTATGTACTGGCGGCGTATCATCTCGATGGCCGCACTCTCGCGGAAGTTGCCCGTGTGCTTGGACTGCACGAATCGAGTGTCAGCCGCCGCCTGGACCGGGTTACCACCACATTACGGAAGCGCATATTGGCGTGCCTCCGCGAACAGGGCATGAGCCATGCTCAGGCAAAAGAGGCGTTGGAAAGCGACGTGCGGGATTTGCAACTGGACCTGCGGGCACGGTTAACGCAAGAATCCGGTGCCAAAGCGTTCCCTGGAGGAAAGGTCTCCGCGCCTGGCGCGGGGAGCGACGGAACCCATGTCTGACATCCCCAAAATCGTGTACGACCGCTTGCGAGCCAGCCGGCCCGAGGGATCCCATCCCGACCCGGATGTGCTGACGGCTTTTGCCGAGCAGGCGCTGTCGGCGGGGGAACGGGAGGGTGTGGTGCGCCATTTGGCGGGTTGCCGGGATTGCCGGGAAGTTGTTGCCCTGAGCATTCCTGCGATGGAGGCGGTCCCTGCGCCTGAACGGGCCGGGGAAAGGGTCGCTGCGACGTCTGCCGGCCGGGCTGGCGGTGGATTGCGAACCTGGTTTGACTGGTCAAATCTGCGCTGGACAGCCGTAGCTGCGAGTGTCGTGGTGGTGGCTTCGGTGCTGATACTACGTTCCGGGAGACCTAGTCCGGCGGCTATGCTAAGCGCTGGCCGGCAGACGGATGAGATCGCGCCGGCTGCTTCGGGCGCAAAGCCCGGCGCGCCTAATGCCGTCGAACCAGCGCCGTCCCTGCTGGCCAGAGCGGCCAAGCCGGACAACTCAGTGCTGCGCGAAAAACCGGAACTGCGGATGTATAAATCCCTGCCTGGGCCCGCCCGGGCGCAAACGCCCGCGCCGGAAGTCGGAGCTCTGGTTGACAACAAGCGCTCGGATTCGTTGCCAACAGATAATCGGGCCTTGAAATTGCCCGCAGCCACTGCAGCCACCACGGGCGCCGCAAGAGGCGGGATCGCGGCTTCGGAGCATGTGGGGGGTTCTGCCGAGCAGGTCGTTGTTTCCAGCGAAGCAGCCAATGTAGCCCCAGCAGCTCCGGCGCAAGACATGTTGCTGGCGCGGAGCGAGCCCTCACTACCGATCGAAAAAGCCAAGCCCGCGGCAAAGGCAGCAACGAAAGAAGAACAGGCTGAACTAAAAGGTCAACTCAAGGACAATGAGACACGCAAGCAGCTTGTGTCCGCCTACCCGACCTCAGACACAGCATTGGCGGCGCAGAAACTCCGATCGAAGCAATCCAAGGATTCCGTAGCACAGTGGAGCTTCGCGCAAGGCAGGCTCCTGCGCTCTCTGGACGGAGGTGCCACCTGGCAAACCGCCCTGCAGCTGCAGCATCCTCTGCTCAGCTTCGGTGTCCGCGGCAGCAATGTCTGGGCCGGCGGCCAGGCCGGCACTCTGTTTCACTCCGCTGACAGTGGCACCACCTGGACCATGGTTCAGCCTTCGACGAAGGAAGGCGTGCTCAAGTCTGATATTGTCGCAATCGAAATTCGCGGCCCGGCGGAGGTCGCGCTTTCCACCAGCGACAACCAGTCCTGGACCACCGCCGACGGCGGAAAGACCTGGGAGAAGAAGTGATCCACCGGCTGCGGAGGTTAGGTCTCGTGGCAGCTCTTGCGGTAATCGCCTCTGCGCAACAATCCGGCGAACCGCTTCGGCCGGAGTGGTGCCGTCAGCTGCCGCGGCCGGAGTACAAGAAACTCGAGCGGGTCCTGGGCGACGAGCCCTGGTTTGAGATCTACCGCATCCGTCCCGGCGTATTCGCGATCTACGAGCCGAAGCAGTTTGAGGAAGTCATCTCCTACCTGATTCTCGGCGAAAAGAGCGCGCTGCTGTTCGACACCGGTCTGGGCGTGGGAAAGATCAGCGCGGTCGTTGCCCGCCTCACTTCGCTCCCGGTCACGGTGATCAATTCCCACACGCACTTCGATCACGTCGGAGGGAACGCCGAGTTCAAAGAGATTTGGAACCGCGGCTTGCTCTACACCCGCCGGAACATGCGTGGCCAGACTAACCCCTACTCACGCGATGCGCTCGCGACCGAGCGTCTTTGCGGCGCGCTGCCGCCGGGCACAAACGCGAAGTCGTATTCGATTCGTCCCTGGAAGAGCACCCACACGCTGCGCAATGGTGAGCGGCTCGACCTCGGAGGCCGCGCGTTGGACGTCATCTTTACTCCCGGGCACACACCCGATTCGCTCTCCCTGCTCGATCGCAGAAACGGATTGCTCTTCACGGGTGACACCTTCTATCCCGGACCGATTTATCTGTTCGTTCCCGAGACTGACTTCGCCGCCTACACGCGATCGGTCGCGCGACTGGCTGCGCTCGAGCCGCAGATCAAGTTGCTCCTACCCGCTCACAATGTGCCGGTTGCCGAGCCTGTTTTCCTGAAGCGGTTGGCCGAGGCGGTCGAAGGAGTAAAAAGCGGGAAGGCCGAAGCGCAGGTAACCGAGGGCCACCGCGAATACTTCTTCGATGGCTTTTCCCTTTTGCTTTCAGATAAATAGCAGCCTCTTAAAGGCAATGCTTGTAGTTACCGCTAGTGCTCCCGCCGTCGGTACTCATTTCCACCGATGACATTACGGAAGTGACATTTACACTCCTACCAAGTGGACATAGGATGAGCACGTGGTTTGGCAGTTCTGGGGGAGGGCTGCCGAAGGCGTCTTGAGCGATTTCGCTCAGGGCGCTTTTTTATTGGCTTAAGCTCGTGGGGAGCGCTGCCGCCGCCCGGCTCGGATTGCAGCGAACCACGCTGCAGTCGAAAATGCAGAAGCTCGGAATCAATCGCAAAGACTACGAGGATTGATTCGCCCTCATTTTGCCCGTCTCAGATCGAGACACCAACAGAGCCGCGTAGAGTTCAAGAAGCCCTCACGATTGGCGCGCAGACGCCTGCTACTGTTCGCGACCAAGACAAAAAACCGCGCCCCAGAAACCCAAGACGTGGGTGAGGAAGTGTGCTATATAGCATCCAGACAAAAGCCTGATTGCCGCTGAGCCGCAGCACGGGGCGCAGCGACAAGTGCAAGGGGCAAGGGAATCGTGGCATGACGCGAAAGGCGGGGAATGGCGCCCCAACTTATCAGAAGATCCAAGGCGAGCTGCGCGAGCGCATCGAGTCAGGTCAATTGAAGCCCGGCGATGCGGTCGACTCCGAACGGGAATTGGCCAGCATTCACGGTGTGAGCCTGATGACTGCGCGGCACGCGCTGGTGTCGCTGGAACGCGAAGGTTTCGTCGAGCGCCGGCGAGGCGCCGGCACCTTCGTGGCTCAGCCGAAGATCCACTTCAACCGGCTCATGAGCTACACCGAGCAGATGGCAAGCCGGGGGCTGACTCCCCGCTCCAAACTCCTGTGCCTGAAAGTCATTGAGGGCGAGCCCGACATCGCTGCCCGGCTGTCTCTTCCCGCCACCACTTCCCTGATCATGATCGAACGCCTGCGGCATGCTGCCGATGAGCCGTTTGCGCTCGAGACCTGCTATCTTTCCGCTCCGGAGTTCCCCCAGCTGGTTTCGGTGCCGCTGGGCAGGACTTCCCTGTTCGGCAGTCTGGAGCACGATTACGGAGTCGAATTGGCCTATGCCGACGAAGAGATTGACGCTACCGGCGCCGATCCCAGAACGGCGGAACTTATGGGAATCCAGGGGGCCATGCCGCTGCTGAGGATTCGCCAGGTCATCTATTCGACCAAGGGGAAGGCCACGGTTTATGTGATGGGACTCTATCGCTCGGACCGGCACAATCTGTTGATCCGCCGATTCCGCTGACGGGACGGAGTTGCAAAGTCCCGGTTTGGGAATCTTCTGGCTCATCGAGCTCCGCCGGCCTCCACTTTTTCATAGAGCTTTCGTCGCTCTGATCTGTCGCCAAAAAGTAAATTCTTGTGCTTCGGCAAACTTTTGACTTGACTCCGATCCTCCATGTGCTATATAGCATGGTCCACTGTAGCAAAGCTGTGGGGTCCCGTGTATCTCCCGGGCTGTACCTGGGGACGTGTTCCGGGCGGTTGACTTGGAGCCATTTCTAGACAGGCGAAGCGGAGGGCGTATGGTAGGGAATCCAGTACATCTCAGCGCGTCAGATGAAACCCGAGTCCGTTGGGGCGGATGGTTGTTGGCCATCTGCTGTGCAGTCCTGATGCTGCTTCCAGCAGCGTACGCGCAAACCTCGCAGGTGGCGGGCACCATTCGGGGCATCGTAACCGATCAATCCGGCGCCGTGGTTGGGGACGCGGACGTCACCGCGACCAATACCGGCAACAATGCCAATGCGACCACCAAAACCAATGGCCAGGGCGAATACGTCCTGCCGTCTTTGTCGGCCGGCATGTACAGCCTCAGCGTCCGCAAGGCGGGCTTCAAGGAGTTCCTCGCTAAAGGTGTGGAGTTGCATACCTCAAGCATTACGGAACTCAACGCGCAACTCTCAGTGGGGAATGCCACTGAAGTCATGACGGTTGAAGCCTCGGGCGTGCAGGTGCAAACCACCAGCGCATCGGTGGGCGAGGTGGTGGATGGACGGCAGGTGAGCGAACTCCCACTGAATGGCGGCAACTTTGTTGAGCTGACCCAACTGGTGCCGGGTGTGGCCGCGGTCGGCGGTCCGGGAGGCGCCCTCAACACGAAGGACAAAGGCATCCTGGGCGGCGTGGATTTCGCGGTCAACGGCAACCCATCGACCAACAACCTGTTCTTGCTCGACGGCGCCAACAATAACGACAAGGGCTCCAACCGCACCATCCTGATCTACCCGGCGGTCGATTCGATCGCTGAATTCAAGATGTTGCGCAACTCCTACGGTCCCGAGTATGGACAGGCTTCCGGCGCCATCATCAGCATCATCACGAAATCGGGCGAGAATGCTTTCCACGGCTCGTTGAACTATTTTGGGCGTAACGACGCCCTGAATTCGTACGAGTTCTTTGCGAAGCGTAACCTTGATCTTAACGGCAATCCGATCAAGGACAAGCTGCGCCGTAACGACGTCGGTTATTCGATCGGCGGTCCGATCAAGAAGGATAAGCTGTTCTTCTTCTGGTCTGAAGAGTGGAACCGCGAGATTCGCGGGCAAACGCACCACACCTGCGCGCCCAGCGCGGCCGAATTGCTCGGCGACTTCACCACCACCAGCTGCGGTGCAGCGCCAAATATTCCGGCGGGTCTGCAGGATCCCGGCAATCCACAAAAGATTGCCAATCCGGATCCGGCCGGATTGCTCTACGCGCAAATGTTGCCCATTAAGAACCTGGCTACCCCCGCTCCCAACGGGGACAACTGGTTCCAGAGCGTTCCTTCGAAGATCAACTGGCGGGAAGAGAACATCAGGGTGGACTTCAACGTAACCAAGAAGCACATGCTGACCGGCAAATACGTTCACGATTCCTGGGAAAATCCGGCTCCGCACGTGGTGGCCTATTGGGGCGACAACCAGATCCTGCCCCAACTGCAAGGGAACTGGAGCCAGCCCTCGGAAAGCGCCATCGGTAAGCTGACCTCTACATTTAGTTCCACCCTGGTCAACGAAGCGCAGTTTTCGTATTCGCACAACGCCATTGTGACCACGCCCGGCGGCCTGGCATCCGATCCGGCCGGGTTGATCGCCTCCATCAATGCGGCGATCCCAACCGTTTACCCCGCGAATATCAAACAGAAGGGCGGCCTCCCGATTTTCTGGGGCGGATTTCAGCAGTACGGGAGCGCTTCCACCACCTGGCTGATCTCTCCGTACTCCAACAGCATGGACACCTACACCATCAACGACGATCTCACCAAGGTCATCGGGAGTCACGCCCTCAAGGCTGGTTTCTTGTGGGCGTATAGCGGCAAGAACGAGGACCAGAACGGCGGCTATGATCAGCCGGCGATGGCGATGGCAGATTGGGGGGTGTTCACTCCGACCGGGAACGGACTTGCCAATCTGCTGATCCCGGGGCAGGTGTTCGCGGGAGCGCAGGAGTTTTCCGTGAATCCCACCGACCATGCCCGCTGGCACGATGTAGAGTTCTATGTCAGCGACACCTGGAAGGCTCGCCGCAACCTGACACTTGAGTACGGTATCCGCTGGTCCTTCCTGCGGGAGCCGTATGAACTCAACAACGCAATGACTTCGTTCTCCCGTGCGGCCTACGATCCGCTCAAACCGAATACGGACGCCTGCAACGGGGTCATCATCGTTCCCGGCACCGACCCGTGCGGAGCGGCCAACGCCCTGAATGGGACCAACTTCAGTAGCGGAACTCCTGGCGTCAATAGCGCCTTGAGGAAGAACGACAACAACGCGATCGCGCCCCGGCTCGGCGTGTCGTGGGATCCGTGGAGCAATGGCAAGACTGCCGTTCGCCTCGGCGTCGGCCAGTTCTTCCAGAGCGAGCGCGTAACCCCGCAGGTTCTGATGTCCGCCAACGCTCCCTTCTCGACCAACTCGATCGTCAATCGTTCGCTGGGTGTGGCGCCGCCTCTGGCCGGCGTGGCAGCCTCCCCTGGCTTCGGCGCGGATCCTCGTGCCCGCCTCCCCAATGCCTGGCAGTGGAACCTGACCGTAGAAAGGGAACTGGCCAAGGACATGACTCTGGAATTGAGTTACGTGGGGAACCGTGGGATCCATCTCACCAGCAAGTTCGACCTTAACCAGGTCGTCGACCCTGCAAGCCGCCTTCAGGCCGCGTTTACGTCCGGTGGAGGAGTGAACGCTTTTCGTCCCATGTCGAATGACGGAACGATCGTTTTCTTTACCCGGGAAGCGTGGTCCAATTACCACTCCCTGCAGGCGCTCTTCCGGGCACGCATTAAAGACCGCTTGCAGCTTCAAGCGGCGTATACCTGGTCGCACGCCATCGCCAACACTGAACTGGACGATTCGTCGGCTGGTACGGGCGGCGGCGTGGTCGCAAGCTTGTTCACAGACCTGTCCAATCTGCGCCTGGACAAAGGCAACACCACCATCAACCGTCCCAACATTTTCTCGGCGAACGCGATTTTGTATTTGCCCTATCTGAAGGGCTACAACAGCTTCGTCCGAAACTCATTGGGGGGATGGGAATTCTCGACGATCATAGTCGCGCAGTCGGGAAACTCCATCACCGTGTTCGACAACGGCGTGAGTGATGCAAATCACACTCCCGATAACCCCTTTACTCTTAGCACCCTTTCGGGAACTGGCTATGCCGCAAACCAACGGCCGAATGTGGTTCCCGGAGTGAGTTGTAACAGTGGGTCCCACGGGGAGCAACTCCTCAATCCGGCTGCTTTCACGCTGAATGGATACCAGATCGGAACCATCGGCAATGAGTCACGCGGCCACTGCTGGGGTCCGAACCTGATCAATGCCGATCTGGCTTTGTACAAGAATTGGTCGCTCACGGAGAGGTTCAAGCTCCAGTTCCGGCTAGAGATGTTCAACGCGTTGAACCATGCTCAGTTCCGTGGAGATCAGCTCAATACGACTTTCGCTCCCAGCGTCACCTGCGGCGCGGCACCGGTGGAGTGCACCCCGGGCAACAACATCATTCAGACTACCGGCGCACCCAACCAAACCTTTGGTCAGTCCACGCTGACCCGCGGGCCCAGGGAAGTTCAGTACGGTTTGAAGCTAACCTTCTGACGCGTGGATCTGTCGGAAACGTGTCCTCCTCCAGGGCGGGGCTTGAAATCATCAAGCCCCGCCTTATACTTTCAGGGACCTTGCTCGGACATTCGGCTGTGACTGGCGCATCTTCCCGGTTTCCCTCGTGGGCAAATCCCGGTTGGCCGGGGGAATGCTTACTGCTGGGCCTCTGGCTGGCCGGAACAGCCGCGGTCGCTCAACAGCCTTCCAACCGCGAACCCCGCTCAGCGGCGCCGGCCGCTTCCAGGCAGGCCGGGGTCCCCACGCCCGCGACCGCCGAACTGCAGAAGCGCAGGCAGGCCGCTTTGGCAGCGCAGCAGTCCGGCAATGCCGAGGTCATCGCGGAGGCGAACCAGCGCCTGCTCGCCTTCAGTCTTCGCCAGATGGGGCAGTTGCGATTGCTGG
Source organism: Terriglobales bacterium (assembly GCA_049273945.1). Taxonomy (GTDB): domain Bacteria; phylum Acidobacteriota; class Terriglobia; order Terriglobales; family Acidobacteriaceae; genus Acidiflorens. The sequence continues at coordinate 56,945 of JBASRS010000032.1, forward strand.
AAACCGCCTTCCCCGAGGCAGCCGAACTCTACCGCCGCTCGCTCGAGTTCGAGGACCTTCCCGACACGCATGTAGATCTCGCCATTGCCTACCTGTTCGCGAACAAGCTGGACGACTCCATTGCACAAGCCAGGAAGGTGATCAGCGCCGACCCACAGAACGCCCGCGCCTGGAATGTCCAGGGAAAAGCCTGGATGAAGAAGCAGGACCCGCAAAAGGCAGCCGAGTCGCTCGAGCGCGCGATCGCGATCCACCCCGATCTGGAGGCAGCCTATTCGTTGGGGATCTCCCTGCTCGCCGCGAAGCAGAAGGAGAAAGCCGACGCCGTGTTCCAAGGCATGCTGCAAGCCGCGGGAGACAGCGGCCCGCTGCGAGTGCTCTTCGCCCGCGCCTACAAGGACGCAAACCAGATGGACGACACGGTGCGAGAGCTGAAAAAGGCTATCGCACTCGACCCTGCGACCGAACATGCGCATTATTTTCTGGGTCTCTCCTACCTGATGCTGAATGAATGGGCGCCCACCGAGGAATGCCGCGCGGAATTTCTCCGGGAGCTGCAATATCACCCGCGTGATTTCTTGAGCAATTATTTTCTCGGAGTCATTGGGTCCATCAGGAAGCAATACGATGAGTCCGATCGCTACTTGAGGCTGGCCACGGAAACCGAGCCCTCCTCTCCCGAGGCGTGGCTCTACCTGGGATTGAATGCTTACGGCAGGCAGGATACTGCGCGCGCCGAAGAGTTTCTCAGGCGAGCCATCGAACTTGCCGGAACGCAGGTCCATGAGTCGCACTACCTCATCCGCAAAGGATATGTCGTGCTGGGGAGGATCCTGGTCAATTCGGGGAGAAGAGAAGAGGGACAGCGGTTCCTGCAAAAGGCGCGCGAACTGCAGAATCTCGCTCTGGACGAAAGCCTGCAGAACGTCGCCGATGTTCAGTCGGAAGCGGGCACCGGAATGGGTGCCGCGGTGGTTCCCGCCCTGCCCCAGAAAGAACCGGAGGCTTCTCCCCTGGAGGTCTCGGCAGGCGATCCCACAGCCCAGGTGGATGCTTCCGTCCTCGCGCGCTCCAACTTAACGGAAGAACAAAAGAAGCAGGCCGCAGCTCAGGAAAAACACCTGCGCTCCATTCTCGCGTCCAGCTTCAACGATCTCGCCACTTCGGAGGCGGTCCGGCAGCGATATGATCTGGCGCTGAGACACTACCACGAAGCGGAGCGCTGGGATGCGGAAACTGCAGGTCTGATGCGCAATCTCGGCACGGCAGCGTTTCGGTTGAAGGACTATCCAGAAGCAGTTCGCACTCTGGCCAAGGCATTAGAGTCCAACTCCGCGGACAACCCGGCACGAGCCATGCTCGGGATGGCGTACTACGCAACGAATGCTTATCCGCAGGCAGCCCGCACCATCGCTCCCTTGGGCGACGAGGCCATGCGTGATCCGGCAGTCGGCTACGCCTGGGCGGCTGCTCTCACGCGGACGGGGGATCTACAGGAAGCTACGAAAGTGCTGGCGGAAGTCGAGAAGGCACAACTTCCCACCGACACGCTCCTGCTGGTGGGACAGCTGTGGATTGACATCGCTGATTACGCGCGCGCTCTGAGCACCATGCGGCGAGCGTTGCAACTCGATCCCAATCTTCGGAAGGCGCACTACTATGCCGGGCTGGCCCTGCTGCGGGCGGATCGTCCCGCCGAAGCGGTGCCGGAATTCCAGGCCGAACTGGCGCTGGTTCCCGATGATCCGGACGCAACCTACAGTATGGGATTCGCTTATTTGCAGCAATCGCATCGGGACGAGGCGGAGGCGCTCTTCCGGAAAGTCATCTCCGTTCATCCCGAACATGCCAACGCGCAATATCAGCTCGGCAAAATCCAGTTGGACAAGGGTGAAACCACAGAAGCCATCTCGTACCTGGAGCAAGCGGCGCGGTTGAATCCGGAGGCCGACTACATTCACTATCAACTCCAGGCCGCCTATCGCAAGGTGGCGCGCCAGGAAGACGCCGACCGCGAACTCCAGCTTTACCGTGAGCTCAAAGCGAAGAACCGGCAGCTCGATATTCCGAAGCCAGCCCAGGACCAATGACGGAGACAGCTTGAAGAGAAAACCGGTAACCGAACTAGGAAGGGGCCTCTTGCTTCTCGCCTTCGTGGCGCATGCCTGGGGACAGATGGGCTCAGGGGGCTCGGCGCCGCCGCCGGGCCTGAAGGCGATGAAGTGCGGCGGACGCCCCGTGCCCCAGCTTGAGGACATCACCGCCAAAGCTGGGATTCAGTTTCGGCACATCGCTTCGACGTTCGCCCGGTACATTCCAGAATCGATGAGCGGCGGGGTGATTCTGTTCGACTATGATCGCGATGGCTGGCTCGACATTTACTTCACCAACGCACCGACCGTGGAGATGGCTCTCAAGGGCGAGAAGGCGCGCGGGGCACTTTATCACAACAATCACGACGGCACCTTCACCGACGTGACCGACAAGGCCGGTATCGCTACTCCGGGTTTCGCCATGGGTGGGGCAGTGGCCGACTACAACAATGATGGCTGGCCCGATCTCTACATCACCTGTCTGGGCGGCAACGTGCTCTATCGCAATAACGGCGACGGGACCTTCACCGACGTCACAGCACAAGCTGGTGTAGCCGATGGCCGCTGGTCCACGGGCGCCGCATTCGGCGACTACGACGGCGATGGCTTCGTGGATCTTATGGTCACCAACTATGTGGATTTCCACCTCAACGACCTGCCGGGGTTTGGCAAGCAAGCCAACTGCAAGTACCGGGGGATCGACATCCAGTGTGGTCCGCGCGGGTTGAAGGGCGCCGGCGATTCCCTGTTCCACAACAATGGCGACGGGACGTTCACCGACGTCTCCAAGGCTGCGGGGGTCAACGATGCACCCGGGTACTACGGCATGGGTGTCGTCTGGGCGGACTTCAACAACAGTGGCCGGCCGGACATCTATGTGGCCAATGACTCCACGCCCAAATACCTCTATCGCAACGAAGGCAAAGGGAGGTTTACTGACATCGGGCTGGAGTCCGGAACAGGAGTCAGCGAAGACGGCTCAGAACAGGCGTCCATGGGGCTTGCTCTAGGTGACTACTTGCACGCCGGACGCCCGTCGATCTATGCCACCAACTTTTCCGACGAATACAATGACCTGTTCCGCAACGAAGGAAACTGGAATTTCAATGATGTTTCCTATCCGTCCGGTGTGGCGCTGCCTTCTCTTCCCTGGGTGAAATGGGGAACAGCGTTTGTGGATTTGGATAACGACGGCTGGGTGGACCTGATCACGGCGAGTGGCCACATCACGTCGCTCGTGGACAATTTACCTTCCGGAGGCGGCTACCGGCAGCCTAAATTGCTGCACCTCAACCAGCAGAACGGAACTTTTTGCGACGCCAGCGACCAGGCGGGCCCGGCGCTCCTGGAAAAACGCGTGTCGCGGGGCCTGTCTGTCGGCGATCTTTTTAACGATGGCAATATGGATGTCGTCGTCGAGGACTTGGACGGCGCTCCGATGGTCTTGAAGAATCGCGGTGTTCCCGGGCGTCATTGGGTGAGCTTTGAGCTGGCCGGAACCAAGAGCAATCGCCTGGCGATTGGAGCCAGAGTCAAAGTGGTGGCCGGGGGAATGACGCAAACCGACGAGATCCACAGCGGGGGCAGCTATCTTTCGCAAAATGATCTGCGACTCCACTTCGGACTCGGCTCCGCCACAAAGATTGAGCAGGTGGAGATTCGTTGGCCGTCGGGGAAGCTAGAGACACTAAGCGGCCTCGCGTCCGATCGCTTCTATAGTGTTCTTGAGGGCGCGGGCGTCGTGCCGGCGGAGCGCGTGCGCCCAAAGGGTCCGGTTGAGATTGGGGATCCGTCCGCAGGCTCGGCAGCTAAAAGAAAATAACAAAATGCCATATCTCACGATTCATGGGTTGCGAGCTGCCTTTCTGGCTCTGCTGATGTTGACAGCATTGCCGCTGGGGCAAAGCACCGATGCGAGCGAACCCGCAGCCCAGGTGCGCTATCCGGATCCCGACATCGGCGTGGATTCGCTGGCCGCGCGGAAAGCCGCACAACTGGAGACGGTGAAGCAGTTCAAAGTCTTCTATCAGTTTCAGTTCGTCGACAAGGTGAAGGAAAGTGGAATCACGTTCGTTCAGCACATTGAGGACGATGCCGGCCGGCACTACAAACCCGTCCACTATGACCATGGCAACGGCATCGCTGTGGCGGACGTGGATGGCGACGGGTTGTACGACATCTATTTTGTGAATCAGGTCGGCGGCAATGAGCTTTGGAAAAACCTCGGGGCTGGCAAGTTCAAGAACATCACGGAAGAGGCCGGAGTCGGGCTGCCCGGCCGCATCAGCGTCGCGGCATCTTTCGCCGACATTGACAACGACGGCGATCAGGACCTCTTCGCCACCACGGTGCGCGGCGGCAACGTGCTCTTCGAAAACGATGGCCACGGACATTTCAAAGACATCAGTAAAGAAGCCGGGGTTGACCTGGTCGCCCATTCGTCTGGCGCAGTTTTCTTCGATTACGACAATGACGGCCTGGTTGATCTCCTCGTCTGCAACGTGGGCAAGTACACCAGCGACGACAAATGGCCGGACGGCGCCTATGTCGGACTGGCAGACGCGTTCTTCGGCCACCTGCATCCCGAGCGCTATGAATACCCCGTGCTCTATAAAAATCTGGGGCACCACAAATTTAAGGACGTGACCGCGGAAGTTGGCTTGCGACCCATGTCCTGGACGGGCGACGCCAGCTTTGCCGATCTCAACGGAGACGGTTGGCCGGACCTGTTTGTCCTGAACATGCAGGGAGCGAGCCACTACTACGAGAACGTGGGCGGCAAGAAATTTGTAGACAAGACCGCGCAGTACTTCCCGGAAACGCCCTATGGAAGCATGGGCATCAAGTTCTTCGATTTCGATAACGACGGCCGCGTGGACTTGCTCTTGACCGATATGCATTCCGACATGTTCGAGGACGTCGGACCCGTCGGAGAGAAACTGAAGGCGCGAGTGCGTCCGCCCGAGGATTTCCTGAAGGGCGCGAAGATCTTCGGCAACGCCCTGTACCACAACCTGGGCGGCGGCAAGTTCGAAGAGATTTCAGACCGCGCGGGAGTGGAAAACTACTGGCCCTGGGGTCCGAGCGTCGGCGATGTCAACGCCGACGGCTGGGACGACATCTTCATTGCCTCCGGAATGAGTTTTCCTTTCCGCTACGGCATCAATTCCCTGCTCCTGAACAACCGCGGGGAGAAGTTCCTGGAGGCTGAATTCCTGTTGGGAATCGAGCCGCGCCGCGACGGGCGTACGCACACTCCGTGGTTCGACGTGGACTGTTCACAACAGGAAGGTATGGGCGGGCTCGGAAAGAAAGTCTGCGAGGGCCGCACCGGTAAGGTCACGATCCTGGCCACGCTTTCCAGCCGGTCGGCGGTCATTCTTGATCTCGACAACGATGGTGACCTCGACATTGTGACCAATGAGTTCAACTCCGAGCCCCAGGTGCTGGTCAGCGATCTCGCACAACGCAAGACGATCCATTGGCTCAAAGTAGTGTTGGCAGGAGCGGCTTCGAACCGCAACGGCCTGGGAGCGACGGTCCGCGTGCGAGCCGGCGGACAGGTCTATACGAAATACAACGATGGCAAGTCCGGTCACCTGTCGCAGAGCCAGCTGCCGCTCTACTTCGGCCTGGGCGACACGAAGACAATCGACCGGGTTGAAGTGGACTGGCCCTCGGGACGCAAACAGGCGGTCACGCGCGGCCTTCGTGAAAATAAAACGTTAGTTATAACTGAGCCCAAGTAAGTCGTGGTTACTGAGTTACTGGCGGAGGCAGTTTCTCACTCTTTTTTATTCCTTCGCCCTCCACGAGGGTATAGATCGCATCTGCCGGAACATTGCGCAAAACTTCCACGTTTCCGTTGGGCCAGCGAATCTCGACTTTTTCCATCACCGCATCCGACGCCAGCCCGAAGTGAAGGCGCTGGTCATTCGAGGACAAATAGCTGCCGCCGGCGCGGACTTCTTCCAGTTGCGAGCGTGTCGCACTGGTCACGGTGACGCGAGCGCCGATGGCCGCGCGATTACTCTTGCTGCCAGCCAGTTTGAAGAGCACGCGATGATTGCCGGAGCGGGTCTCGTTCAGAAAAAGCGACGGCGGTGCGCCGACGTTGAACACCACCGCATCGATGTTGCCATCGTTGTTGAGGTCGCCAAAAGCCACGCCCCGCCGCGATTGCAGGGGGCCGTCGTTGAGTCCGCTGCTGGCGGATACGTCCTCGAAAGTGCGGTTGCCTGGGTTGCGATAGAGAAGCAGGGACTCGCGATACTTGAACTCGTAAGGAATGGTATCCACTTCCGGATAAATGTGGCCGTTGGCCATCAGAATATCGGGCAGGCCATCGTTGTCAAAGTCAACAAACCCCGTTCCCCAGCCTACATATGGCAGTGCCGATTTGCCGATTTGCGAACTCCACGCCAGGTCGGTAAACCCCCGCGTTCCCTGGTTCCAATACAAATCTTTGGGTTGACGCGTGTAGTTGGTGACCAGGATGTCGAGCTGCCCATCGCGATCGAAATCGCCGAAATCCACGCCCATAGAACCAAGTTCATTGCCTTCTCCGCTCAGCGCCACGCCCGAAAGCAGTCCGACGTCCTCAAACGTGCCGTCATGCTGATTGCGGTAGAGATAGTTAGGGCCCGAATCGTTGGCTAGATAGAGATCGGGCCAACCGTCGTTGTCAAAGTCACCCCATACCGCACCCAGCCCAAAACGGCGACCGGGATCGCTGACGCCCGCTTTGCGCGAGACTTCTTCAAACGTGCCGTCGCCGCGATTGCGGAAGAGCAGATCGCTTTCGCCGGGCATAGTCCACGGCCCTTCCACGCGAATGCCTTTGTGAAGGAAGCTGGCAGAGGTGGGGTCGGGCAGATGATCGAGGTCGGTGTGAACGTAACGCGAGACGAACAGGTCTACATAGCCATCGCGGTCGTAATCAGCCCAGGCGGCGCCGGTGCTGAAGCCGCTTCCGCCTACGCCTGCTCTAGCCGTAACATCTTCAAATTTGCAGTTGCCCAAATTGTGGTACAGGGCGTTGCCGTTGTAGCCGGTAACGTACAGGTCGGGCAAGCCGTCGTTGTCATAGTCTGCAATGGCGACGCCCATTCCCCATCCGCGGTGGGAGAGACCCGCTTCCTTCGTGATGTCGGTGAATTTGAGGTTGGCGTCCTGATGATAGAGAGTCACCATCAGGTCACCACCCTGGCGGGCATGCTCGATGGTCGAGTCGTTGACCACGACGATGTCCAGCTTTCCGTCGTTGTCGCAGTCAAACAGAGCCACGCCGCCGGACATAATCTCAACCACATAACGCTGCTTCATCGAACTGAATGGGGCCCTGGTGAGTCCGGCTTCCGCACCGGCCTCGCGGAAATGGATGGCCGGATTCTGAGCGGAGAGCTGAGCAGCCAAACTAAGAAGGAGCAGCGTACGAGGGAAAGAAGGCATTCGAATCAGGCCAATGTTACCAACATTTCAGGGCAATTTCCCGGTGCGCGCGGAGGGAGCAGAAAAGGCTTCCGTCTAGGCTAGAATCCTCTGAGAGACAGCGTGGAAAGAGTTTCCACGGTGATGGACGGCATGAAATCAACGACCAGATGCCCGAGACTGCGCGGTGCCCCGTGCATCGCCACTGCGATGGTCATCGCTACCCTGTGTGCCGGCGTTTGCGCGCAAACGGCTCCGCCCAACGCCTCCGAGTTGGCACAGGTGTCGGCACTGATACGCAAAGGTCAGCTCGAAACGGCTGAGAAACGTCTGCAATCCATCCTCAAACGACAACCGCAGTCGGCAAAGGCGTGGAATCTGCTCGGTGTGGTGTACGTGAAGCAGGGGCGATTTGCCGATGCCGAAACGCCGCTGCGCCGGGCGGTTCAGATTCGGCCGAGGCTGACGGACGCCTTCCGCAACCTGGGAGAAGCTTATGTTGCGCAGGGAAAGACCAACGAGGCGCTCGCTGCGTACCGTGAGGCGTTGAAGATCGTTCCGGATGACGCAACTGCCAACCTCGCCCTGGCGGAACTCTACCAGAAAACGGGGCAATTCCAGTCTTCCCTCGATGCCGCGGTCAATATCCCACCCGCCAAGCGAACGCCGGAGCTATTGCCAATTCTTGCCGCAGACTACCTGGGACTCAATCAACCCGACAAAGCAACCCTAGAGGTGCGCGCCTTGTTGCAGGTTGCCGGGCGCTACCCCGATTTGGTTCCGCAACTCGTGGACTTCATGCTGGAACGAGGCGCGGTCAATGATGCGGATGATCTGCTGAAAATTGCGGCCACGCAACAGAAACCAACAGACCGTTTCCTCTATGAGATGGCCCGTGTCGCGGAATTGAAAGGAAAGCGCGCGGAAGCGCGGGAAACGCTGGCCAAGGTGGTTCAGAGGTCGCCCCAGTACGTGGATGCTTTCGCCGAAGCCGGACGGCTGGCGGGACGAGATTTGGACTGGCCTCAGGCGGCTGACCTGCTTTCCAAAGCGGTGAGGCTGGCCCCGCAGCGCGCGGATCTGCTGCGCGGGTTAGCGACTGCGCAGCTCTACGGCAACCAGTTTGCAGGTGCGCTCGAGACCGCAAAAAAACTCCGGGTCCTGCAGCCGGACGATCCCGCCAGTGCGCGCTACCTGTCGCTGGCGCTCGTGGGCCAGCATCAATGGATTGAGGCCCGGCCCTATGCGGAAAGGGCGCTCGCGGCGGCCACGGAAGACCGCGAGGCGAACCTGACGATGGCCGTCATCGCCTTCAATCTGAACGATCTGGCCGAGGCCAGAAAGCGAATAGAGTTCTGTCTGAGTAAAAACAACGCGGATCCCAGTGCGCTCTTTTATCTCGCCTTGATTCAAAAGACCGAAGGGGCCCAGGCGAGCGCGATCCAGACTTTAGCTCGGAGCATATCTGGGAATCCCCGGAACGCAGACGCGCTGAGCATGCTGGGGGGCCTTTATCTGCAAGCGGGAGATTTGCTGAGCGCCCAGCAGACCCTGGAGCAGGCAGTCCTGCTGGCGCCCGATGACCCGCAAAACCATTACCAGCTCGGTCTCGCGTACACACGCTCCGGTATGGCGGACAAGGCACGAGAGCAGATGAGCATTTACCAGAGACTCAAAGTGAAAGAGTATGTTCGGCCGGCAACCAACGAAGCTCCGCCTCCACAGGTCGAACAAGGTGGGAATGGTAAGGCGCAGGACCCCACGCAGCCTTGAGCCGGCGAAACGTCCGCGACCCGCCGGATTCCGCTATTTGCTCTGGCTCCCAGCCGCCGCTGAAAGCCTTTCTAATTCGGCGATCTGCTTCTGTGCCGTCTCCAGGTCGGAGGCTTTGGGCGCAAGCTGAATGTAATTTCGCACATGGGCCAGCGCGCCCTGGTAATCATGCTTTTGCACCAGGATCATACCCAGCAGATACTCCATCTTGGGAAACTCGTGCTGCCCATCGACGAGCAAACCCTGCCGCACACTTTTCTCGGCGTTGTCGAAGCTCTGGAGAAAATAGCTTCCCAATCCATTCAAGAACCAGTATTGCGGAAAGCTAACAGGGTTGAGCTTCAACACCTGCTCCGTGGTACTGACGAGCTCCGGCCATTGTCGTTCCTTCAGCGCCAGTTGAGCTAACTCCTGATAGGGGCTGATGAACTTCGCATCCGCTTGTGCCGCATGGTGGAAGGCGCTTCTGGCTGCGGCCACGTTATTTTCGTGCAATTCGGTGCGCCCCAGTTCCAGCCATGCCACGGCGTAACGCGGATAAAGTTCTACCGCTTCGGTAAATTTCTTGCGCGCCTCGTCCCACTTCTCTTTGTGCTCGCTCTCCCTGCCCTTCTCGAAGCTCTTCCTGGCTTTCTCTGGAGCCTGGGCGCTGGTTGCGCTGACGGTAAAACCCTCAACCTGGCTCAAACGATGAAGCACGACCGTGCCCACATCGCTGCTGCCGAGATCGAGTCCCTTCTTGGAGAGTTGCACCGTATTGGAAGAAAACCCGGGCAACACCGCCCGCAAATCGCACTCGCGCATGTCACGACTGTTCGGCCGCAACCCGGATCCCGCAACCCCCGCGCCACTCTGCTGCACCGACCCGACCAGTCCGCGTGCGCTGCCGAGCGAGATCGTGAAGCCACCCTTGGAATCAGTGTACCCTTCGTCGCGCACCGCTCCCTTGCAGATACTTTGAATCAGGGCTGCGTCCGTCATGGGAGTGCCATCATCCACGGCCACCTTCCCCGACAGAAACATCGCTTCGGTGGACCCGGGCGAATGGGGCCGGTTGGCGTTGGCATCCGCCGGCGGCACGCCCGCGATTGGGCTGCGCTGAGCCAACACACTGAGACTTAAGACCAGGACGAAAACAGAGAGAGAAAAGCCACGGTCCTTCATCGCCCACCCCGCAATTAGCTACATTTTACTCCGGGCAGCGATTGGTAAGCATCCGGCAAATCCCGAGCCGGTGGCCGCTTGCGAAAGGTTCGATGAGATGGATGTGCTGAAAACACCACAGGAAAGGAAGGGTAGGCACCAGAGGAGTCGAACCCCAGACCTCTACCGTGTCAATTTCGATGTCCACAACCTAAAACCCTTTAGCTGCCTTGCTTTTCCGTTCTTACAACTCCAAAAACAGCCCTGGAATGGCCTATTTTTGGTGACGAATTGGTGACGAGTTCTCTGGGGCTCAACGAAGGTAAACCGCATTTTCTGCAAAGAGGTTTTTGGCACACCCTGGAATGCGGGTGACGCGCAATTTGGGCTCGGGTACGCGGAAGCGTGTCGGAAAGAAATCATTTCGGTCCATGCCAGCTTTTTGGAAAAGCCCGAATAATTAGGACTCCACCAGTGCCTGTGCAGTTGACTCTCTTTCCTATTTGGTCTAATTTTCTCCACCGCCAAAGGGTTTCAGCTTCCTCGCACGACATTTCAGCGGCACTCAGGAGGGGACATCATGGTAACGAAACTGGCGGTTTTGGGGCTCGTACTGCTCTGTACGGTCTTCGCCTTGGTTTGGGCGATGGGGCAGGGCGCACCAATGGCGGTTGCCTCCGATCAACCGGCGGCCACTAAGCCATCTCCCGCCGAGGGATACACGGTCCATGTGTTGGCGCCACACCTGGTGGAGGGCAAGCAGATGGGTCCCTATCACCATTATTGCAAAGTGCTGGCACCCGACCCGGTGATCCAATGCCTCATCTACGAATCCACGGAGCCCAACGCGCGCCTCTCACAGGTGGAGTTCATCGTGGCTAAGAAACTCACTCGCAATCAAGTCTCGCTGAAAGACTGGAACAAGAACTGGCACGATCACACGATTGAGATCGCCAGCGGACGGGTGCAGGTGCTCGACCTGCCGCCGGACAAGGCCTAAAGAGGTGGCCGACTTAGTCTCCACCACCGATGGCCTGATTGTTCACTTCTATTACAACGGGGACTTGCCTAACGGCCAAACCTCAGTGGCGCAGGCCGTTGGCCACGAGCCCATGAAAGAGGCTGAGTTCAAGAGCTACACAACGAAATAGATGGCGCGCCGGGCGCCACCAATGCGTCCGCGCCCCTTCCGAAAACCCAGCCTTGGCGAAATTCCTAGTTCCGGGATTCAACGCTAGGATTGCGCCCCAGCTCGCGGTTTTAGGTCCCTGTGCGTAAACGAAATGGTTCTGGACCAAAGGAACCAGCAATTCATCAAAGGAGATCGCCCCGGCTTATGCCGGGTCTAATGTATCGAGCTAGGGGCTGCAGGATAAACATTATTGGCACACCCTTTTTCGTCTTGACAAGCCCCAGTTTATGGAGCAGAGTTTCCTCCGGTCGAGCACTAGCCGCCTAAATCTCAGCTTTCGCAATTATTCATTTTTCGGGCCGAACCCCCAGTTACGGCTTCATTCCCAGGCAACTGAGTCGCATTCCGGAGTGCGACCTTTTTGCGTAACCATTCCGGATCGAGCCCGAAGGAAAAGGAGGTTCAACCAGTGGGCGCTGAGACCAATTCCAACAATTGAAACCGGCGGCGGTCAGCTTCCGGGTCCGTCGCCTCAACTAAGAGCTTGAACGGGGGTTGCCCCCTCGAGCAATCCTGAGGAGGTGTTTATGAAATCAAGTTTTAGGTTTCTAGTTCTGTCCACCTTGGTGCTGGTCGTTCTTTTCGCTTCTGGCAACATGATTCCCAATGTGGCGGGCGCCGCTCCAACATTCCGCTGGGACACTATCAGCCTGACTTTCCCGGGTGGCGTTCCCACTATTGATGCCGGCGGGTCGGACTACGCATTGGCGGCCGACCTCACGACAATTCAGATCAGTGGCTCCGGTACCTTCGGCGGTGCAGTTCCACCAACCGGTGGTGGTACCTGGGCGACATCCGGCCCTTCCGGCACGGCGGGCGGTACGTTTACAGTAATCGGGCTCGTGAAATTTACTGTAGCTCCGGGCTCGCTTCCGCCGGGTTTTGTCGATAACATTGGCGACCCGGCGAACACGCGGTCAGGCCTCGTGATCCTGAGTGTGAAATACTCGGACGGCAGCAGAGGTACCCTCGTGGTTAGCTGCCATCAACCCGTGGGTTCGCCCGGTGGAATCTTCGAGGGGATCACCGCGACGAAGGGCTTCGTGGGCTTCCATGAACGAGTGCCCCCGGTACCCGGTATAAACGCCAATCGGACACTTTTCCACGTCGTTCCGTAGTCTTCTTCGTGGTTGAAACCGGGAGCTACCGAGCTGACGGGGGTCGCGCCTCAGTAGCCGGGCTCCCGTCAGCTAATACTGCATCCAATGTCGGCAAGGCGACGCGAAAATGGCACGAAACCCAACTGTCCAGGTCCTCAATGAGGAGATCAGAAGTCTTCTAAAACTAAGAACTAGTCGGTAACTTCCACGAAATGAGGTAATCCATGTCTCAGGATATTTCTTTCGCTTCGGAGCCCAGGATGTGGCTCCGCTACCGCCGCCCGGCGCAGAGGTGTTGGCTTTGTGCCGGTGTTGTGCTCATAGCTCTTGCCGTCGTTGGATCAATGACAAGCGCTGTGGCCACGGACGAAACGGCGAAACATGGTCGCGTCTTTGGCGCGGGAAAAACGATCATCGAAGGAGGAACCGGTGGTGCCGCTCCATTACCGGTTACGACCCTGGTCGCTTTCCATGCCGATAAACAGGGTGGGGATTTTGAATGTCTGGCATTCGCACCATCGCAGGCGACCGGTGCGGGTAGCGGTGAATTCGACGTGAATGTGATGTACGTAACCGGCAAAGTGACCTCGCTGGAGATCGGCAATGGGGTAGCGACACTGCGCGGGACCGCGACCGTGACCGGCATTGGAGCTGGTCAGGGCCTTCCCTTCACAGCGTTGGTTCACGCGGGCGGACCCGGTACGGGAGTCAAATTAAACGTGTCGGGCCTTACATTTCCCGAGATACTCGTCGATGGTCACATCAGCATGGATTGAGCATTGCGAGATTAGACGAGCCGTTATAGGCCCTTTCCGTGGACTAGTCGAAGCCTGACTCCAGGCCGACATAAGCGGAGGTTCTGACTTAGCTTCCCCATCGCTCTTCTTCGTTGGGGTAACAGTTCCTGATGATACTCGGTGGGATCGTTACAGATCGCCCTGTCGGGGAGGACAAGATGAAACCACGCCTCTTGCTGTTAGTCACCGTGGGCCTGCTCGGTACCACCGTGCTCCTAGGAGCGGCCCGTGCTGGAACCAAGATCGGTCGCGAGGTGGCCATCCCCCGCCATCTACATGATGGTGCAGAATTCCAGATCTCGCTAAAAAATCTCATTGCCTTTGGAAATAAGCTGTTTACCGCGATGTGGACCATCCAGGAAGGAGCTGGGCGGCCGCTTTCAAAGGGCACCGGAGCACCGCTCGCAGATCCGAGTGACCCGCTGGCATTTCCTAGAAACTTCAATCGCATTTCCGGACCCGATACCAACTCATGCTCCGGGTGTCATAACAAGCCATTCGTCGGAGGGGGCGGAGACATCGTGGGGAATGTCTTTGTCCTAGGACAACGCTTTGACTTTGCCACGTTCGACCGGCTGGACAACCTCCCCACGAAAGGGGCAGTGGACGAGCAGAGCAAGCCTGTCACTCTTCAGTCCATCGCCAACTCGCGCAAGACGGTGGGGATGTTTGGCTCGGGGTTCATAGAGATGCTAGCCCGGCAGATCACCGCCCGTCTCCAGCAACTCCGTGACGCGACTCTGATAGGTGGGTCAACCTCTTTGGTCGCCAAGGGAATCTCCTTCGGCACTCTGCGCCGCAACCTCGATGGCACGTGGGATACTTCCCAGGTAGCGGGGCTAGCAGCGCCCAGCTTGAAGTCCGCTGGCCCGGACGATCCCCCGAGTCTGATTATCCGGCCGTTCCACCAAGCTGGTAATGTGATCTCGCTTCGCCAGTTCACGAACAATGCCTTCAACCATCACCACGGAATTCAGGCCGAGGAACGCTTCGGCGGGGGGGTGGACGCCGATGGCGACGGATTCGTGGACGAACTTACGCGTGCCGACGTCACCGCTGCCACTATTTTCCAAGCGACATTGCCCGTGCCAGGACAAGTTATCCCCAACGATCTCCAGGTCGAGCGAGCAGTCCGGATCGGGCGACAGCAGTTTGCCGCCGTCGGGTGCGCGACATGTCATATTCCGGCTCTACCTCTCGACGACCACGGTTGGATCTACACCGAACCCAACCCTTACAACCCCCCTGGCAATCTCAGGCCCGGCGATGCGCCAACGTTGGCAGTGGACCTCACCAGTGACGAGCTGCCGCCGCCCCGGCTGAAGGCAAAAGACGGAGTGGTCATGGTGCCCGCATTTACTGACTTCAAGCTGCACGATATCACCGCCGGAACAGGCGATCCCAATCGCGAGGCGCTTGATATGAACCAGCCTGCTGGCTCAGACGCGTTCTTCGCGGGTAACTCAAAGTTCATCACGCGCAAACTGTGGGGAATCGCCAATCAGCACCCTTTTGGACACCATGGCCTCTACACAACGATGCGTGAAGCCGTCCTGGCTCACGCGGGGGAGGCCCTCAGTTCCCGATTGGCGTTCCAGGCCCTCAGTGGCTACGAGCGTGATTGCGTGATCGAGTTCTTGAAATCCTTGCAGATTGTTCCCCCGGGTACGAAATCTCGAAATGTGGACGAGAACGGAAATGAGAAGGTCTTGCCGCAACCGAGGAGCAGCCAATAATGCCGAGCGAAGGAGCCAAGTCAGGCGAATCGGCAATTTTAGGGCAGTCCGTTCTAGCCAGCTGTGATGGGCACCTGACAATAGGGCAGGGGATGACGTGGAAATTGCATTCCGGCGATAGATTCGCTTGCGTAGGTTCGCGTGAACTCTGCGCGGGGAGGGTTGGCGTGATCGCAGGATTTTCTTTCCTGGCGCGCCTTTCTTGTTTGCAAAGTATGTGGTTTCGGCACTTGATGCTGTCAACTGATGAGGGCGGGCGAAATCAGCAACTTGCAAAGGCACGAACCTCAGGGCTTCTGGCACCACCGCGCCGCGCGAAAGTCCGTGCAATGACCGACAGGACAGCATCGGAGTTTTCCGAAACCGAAACCCACAGCACCACACTCTCCGGAAATTGCGCCTGGCCAAGAAGGTACATCCTGAGTTGCTCTTCGTATGGACCGAGTGTCCCTGCCGATGCGAATTTGTTTTTTCCACTCCGCCACCGGTGAGCGCATGCCCGCCAAAAGATGCTGACGGCAAAATATGGGATATTCGTGGAGGGTGTGCCGAAACCACAGGCTTTCCACACGCGGGGGATGACCCAGGATTACTGGTGTAAACGCCTGATTGCGTCAACTATGGAAGGTGTTGGACATTTCGGCGTAAAGTACGTCACATGAAAGCCAGGAGCACTCGAATCGTCCTGGTGTTAAGTTGCGTTCTCTCTCTTCACCTGAATGCAGGCGCGACGACGTGCGTTTCAAATAAAAAGTTCAAAATCAAGCAGGTGTGCGGCAGGGTCACCGACCCGAGCAACGTGCCGATCCCGATGGTCAATGTCGAGTTGCTGGACACACACTCGGTCGTTGTGCAGCAAGCACCCACGGATGAGGATGGCATTTTCACTTTTCAGAACGTTGCGAAGGGGTAATATGTAATACAGATTCGGTACGCCGGATTTGCTACGGCTTGGCAACCGTTCATCGTGACACAAAACAGACCAAGTGCCAGCTGCAAGAAGCCGATGCAAGTGCGCCTCGAACTTGCGGGCCGCTGCAGTTCGGTGTCGAAACCAAAGTAGTTGTTGAAAAATCACCATTACACTCACGACCGAGATTGATGGCGTTGATCTGGCCTTCGAGAATCAGTTCTTTTCGGAACACGCGGATGCGATTTTTTGGTCGTTGTAGCTGAATCGATTAGCAGCCTCAGAATCTCGGGTTTTTTGGAACGCTACTTTCGGCTGTTTGCAACCGTGGGGTTAGCCGACAATTGTGAGTACGTCCGTCTTGGGATTTGGGGCACTGGGCTGTTGACTGATCGAAGCACCCCTTGTAGCATCCCACGTTGAGGACGAACGTGGACGACGATGGTCGTCAACTATTCATCGAGGTTCTGGAAGAGCACATCCGTGACTGGGTAGAAGCAGCTAAGGTGTGCGAGCAGAACGCCCGCTCTGTGGAGCTGGGAGGTGCCGCGCGTCACTCGGGCAAGAAGGAAGCGGAGAGAAACCGAGCACGCATCGCAGAGCTGAGGGAGTTGATAGAGTACTTGAAGGGCCGAAGAGGTCAGCGTGCCGCGCCGCGAAAAGATCAGTCGTGCGAAAGTCCTTGCCTCAGTCGGCACTCTGTGAACTAACTGTCCGAAAGGCGAGCAACCTTCACCCCGGGTGGGCCAGTTAACAGACCCGCTATCGGGACCCGCCGCCGGGAACTCGGTAGGGAGCCCCACAGACTGAACGGACACGCTCGCGGTACGATGTGGTCCCTTCCCCCTGACTGTCCTGGAGAGACGTTCATGCAAAGCGAGACCAAGGAATGCTGGTTCCAACTGTGTCAGCTCGCCGCCGTCGAGCAAGACCCTGCGAAGGTTCTCACGCTCGTCCAAGAGATCTGCCGGTTGTTGCAAAAAAAAGGGAAGCCCGCCTGAAGCGAACGTTCGGATCTAACGATAGCGGCTTAGTTCAACCACGTGCTCCACCGACCAGGTTAATGACCAGAACCACCAACCCCACAACGAGCAGCAAGTGGATCAGACTTCCGCCCACATGCAAACTGAAACCCAGAAGCCACAAAATCAGAAGAACAACCAAGATGGTCCAAAGCATCTCAACCTCCTGTGCTCATTCGCGAGCACCCCAAATGTGAGTCTCACCGCGTCCGCGTGTGAACTGTCTCACGCGAACGGAGACGAGAACAAATGAATGGACTGCTGGGCTCCCCTCGAACACGCAGCCGTCGGCTGAATGAAACAACGGTAGATCGAGTCCGGAATCCCTACTTTTTGTCTTTCTCTTTGGCAGCTTTGCCTTGGGCTACGGCCTGGGCTTTTGCTCCGCGAATTTCGGCAAGGAACGGCTGGGCTGCGGCTGGAGCCGGCACTTTGCCCA
>JBASRS010000038.1:0-6697 GCA_049273945.1 Terriglobales bacterium
AATCCACAAAGCCCAGATTCGTCTTCTGACAGCACACCTCCCCCGCCTGAAACGGATAACGCTCCCACATCCACCAGAACCGATTGATCGCTCCCCGATGCGTCCCTTCCACTCCCTTCGGCCGCCCACTCGATCCCGACGTGTAGATCACATAGGCTGGGTCGCCCGGCTGAACCTGCTCCGACAGATTTTCTGAGCTTTCACTCGCGATTGCGCCCGAGTCCCCGTCCACTGTCAGCGCGGCGATCCACTGAGGAAGGGCAGCCGACAACTTCTGTTGCGTGACCACCACCGCCGGCTTGGCATCTTCGAGGATGAAGGCCATGCGATCAGGTGGGTGTGACGGGTCCAAAGGAACATAAGCCGCGCCAGTTTTCAGGATGCCGAGGAGAGCCACCACCATCTCAAGCGATCTTTCCAATACCAGGGCAACCCTGGTTCCGGGCCCCGCCCCGAGCCTTTTCAGGTGGTGAGCAAGACGGTTACTACGAATTTGCAGTTCCAGAAAAGTGAACGCCTGTTGTCCCTCTGTAACTGCCACGGCATCGGGCGTACGTTCGCATTGCGCGTCAAAAAGCTGGTGAACTCCCCGGCCTTGTGGATATTCCGACCGCGTTTCATTCCACTCGACCACCAGCTGCTTCCTCTCGCCTTCGGAGAGCAAAGACAATTGGGAAACGCGAAGGTCGGGATCATCTGCCGCGGCTGCCAGCAAGTTCATCCAGTGCTGGGCCATGCGCGCGATGGTGCGGGCCTCGAACAAATCGGTACTGTAGTGAAAGCGAGCGAGAATTTCCCCGCGGCGCTCGTCCAGTTCGAGATAAAGGTCGTACTTGGTAGCGCCACTGTCTACATCCATTTGCGTCAGTTGCCAGGCGGGGTCCACATTAGGCATGGGCGGCTCGAGCGAGAACATCACCTGAAATAGCGGATTGCGGCTGGGATCCCGGCGAACGTTCAGTTCCTGCAAGAGCAGCGCGAAGGGAACACGGTCATGATCCAAGGCTTCGAGTGTGACCTCGCGTGTGCGCCGCAGCAGTTCTCGAAATAGCGGGTTGCCGGAAAGATCACCCCGCAACACAACGGTATTTAGAAAGTAGCCCAGGAGAGCCTGGGTTTCGGGCTCGCGGCCCGAGGTGACACTTCCGATAGGAAAGTCCTCCTGGCCCGAGTACCGGCACAGCAAAACTGAAAAGGCCGCCAGCAGCGTCTGAAAGACCGTGACTCCCTCTTTCCGGCTGACACGTCGCACCGCGTCAGTCAGGCTGGGACTTAACTCAAACGGATACATGCTCCCACGGAAAGTCTGTACCGGAGGACGGGGACGGTCGGTCGGCAAATCCAGTACCGGCAATTCAGGTCCAAGCTGGTTGCGCCAGTAAGCCAGATGTTCAGCGCTAGCAGTACCCGATTTCCGTTGCCAGCAGCTGTAATCCGGATACTGAAGAGGGAGGTCCGGCAAAGGTGAGCGCTCGCCGGTGACCCGCGCCTGGTAGAGAGCCGCGAGTTCGGGTAGAAACACTCGATAGATCGCCACTCCGTCGAAGATGATATGGCTGAGCGTGAGGTAGAGCCGGTATTTCTCATCTGCGAGCTGTAACAGCCTGGCCCGGAAGAGCGGAACTTCTCTCAAATCCAAAGGGCTTCGCGCATCCTCAGTCGCGATGCTCAAGGCAACCGCCTCACGCTGTTCTTCGGGCACCGGGCGCAGATCTACCAATGGCAAGGAAATGGAGAGTTCAGGCCTGACGTCCTGCACGGGTTGGCCGTCGACGATTGTGAAGCAAGTCCTCCAGGCTTCGTGACGACGCAAAATCTCATTGAAACTTTGTTCGAGCGCTACCGGATCAAGTTTGCCGGAATAGTGAATGGTTACCGGTTCGTTGTAGAGCGGAACGTCAGGAACGAGCTGCGCATGCATCCAGACTTGTTCCTGGGAGTGCGACAGGGGCACTCGGTCACGAGGGTTCCGGCGCGGAATCTGCTGAGATGCATTCGCAAGGCCCAATTCGCCGCGAAGACATTTCTCGAGTAAAGTTCGCTTTGTCTCCGGGAAGGCCATCTCGTCCTCACGGCGCCAGCCCATGAACGTTCAGCGCGCCACTAGCGGGCTGGCCAAACGACAGGGGTAGAGCCTTCAAACCTCTCAAACCCAGGTTGTCTCGCCACACCAGGGGCGTTGCTGGATCCAGGGTCAGGTTCGGCAGGCGTAGTAAGATCGCTTCGAATGCAATCTGGCCTTCCAAACGCGCCAGGGCAGCGCCAAAACAAAAATGCGCAGCCCATCCAAAGGCCAGGTGACGATTGTCCTGGCGCGCAATGTCCAGGCGGTCGGGTTCCAGGAAACGTTCGGGATCGCGGTTGGCGGCGCCCATGACTGCGATCACCGCCTGGCGTTCGCGGATCTGTTTTCCTCCCATGTCGACGTCTGTGGGAGCAAGCCGCGCAGTATGCTGGCTCGGACTCTCATACCGCAACAATTCCTCGACGGCCGAGGGGATAAGGGACAAGTCCGCGCGCAGACGCTCCATCTCAGCCGGATTCCGGAGCAACGTCAGCAAACCGTTGCCGATCAGGTTGGTGGTGGTTTCCTGGCCACCGACCATGGTGACAATCAGGTTCGCAATGATTTCTTCTTCGGTAAGCTTGGCGCCGTCCACTTCGGCTTCCATCATGGCGCTCACCAGACCCCCGCGTGGATGAAGCCGTTGCTCCTGCATCGCCGAGCGGAAGTAGGAGCACATTTCTTCCACACTGCGCAGTACCCGAGGGAAGCGATCCGGATTGTGCTGGAAATTGCCTAACATCTCGGCAAAGTCGGCGGACCACTCCTTCAACTGCTCGTGATCCTCGACCGGAACTCCGAGCATTTCAGCAGTGACGATGGCGGGCGCCGGACTGGCGAAGTCCGCAATCAAGTCCATCTGCCCTCTCCCGACCAAGGCATCCAGCAGCCCATGCATGATTTCCTGAATGTGCGAGCGCAAGCGTTCCACTCGGCGCGGCGTAAATGCGGCCGAGGCGAGCGCGCGCAACCGCGTGTGATCCGGAGGATCCAGAAACAGCATCTGCCTCACCATCACTTGGGCAATGGGGTTCAGCGCCGCCAAACCCATGGCGCTCAGTTGCTCGGGTGTGGGTGTACGACGGGCGGAGAAGTGGTGCAACACGTGAACCACGTCGGCGTAGCCGGTGACTACCCACGCGTGCAGGAACGGGTCCCAATGGACGGGGTCCTCGGTGCGGAGCCGATGATAAAGAGGATAAGGGTTTGCCAGGACTTCAGGATCAAGCAAATGGTAGAGGCTGAGCGCCCTCTCCGCCTTGGCACCGACATCGGACGCCGTGGTTGCCGCCATACTAAATCCCGTTTGCTGAAGAGGTAAGCATCCGCTGTGCTTCGTCTTCGCTCATTGCGGAAAACTTTGCATAAATCAGCCGCTCAATTTCCGATGACATCCCTCGGACAGTAGGCTCTTCAAACAGGCTGCGGAGAGAGAGGTCCACACCGAAAGTCCCTCGGACCTTGGCGATCAGTTGCGCGCCCATCAGCGAGTGCCCGCCAAGGGTAAAGAAATTGTCCTCTCGGCCCACTTGCTGCACTCCCAGAAGAGTCGCCAGGAAACTGGCAAGATGTTCTTCAACCGGCGACTGGGGGGCTTCGAAAGAGTCGTCGTCCAGAATATTTTCCGAGGTGGGCTTGGGGAGGGCCGAGCGATCCAGTTTGCCATTGACCGACAACGGCATCTCGGCGAGTTGCAAGAATGCGGACGGCAGCATGTAGTCCGGCAGATAGCTACTCAGGAAACTTCGCAGTTCACTGGGCTTCGGTCTTGCAGACGATGACGGCACCACATAAGCCACCAGCCTCCGCGCTCCGGACTGGTCCAGGTAGGAGGAGACGAAGCTCTCCTTAATGGCGGTATGCTGATCGAGAAGGCTGGTAATCTCCCGAGGCTCAATACGATATCCCATGATCTTAATCTGTTCATCAATTCGCCCCAGGAAAGCGATCTGGCCGTCTGGCAAATAACGCCCAAGGTCGCCGGTTCTGTAGAGACGCGCCTGCGGATCGTTGCTGAAGTGATCGGACAGAAATTTTTCGGCGGTGAGCTCAGGGGCGTTCAGGTATCCGCGGGCGACGCCCGCTCCCCCTATTAGTAACTCTCCCGGAGTGCCCATGGGTACAGCCTGCATGTGCTCGTCCACAATGTGGACGGTAACGTTTTCAATCGGGCGTCCGATTGAGGGGAGATCCTCAGTGCCGTTCTGGGGAGGAATGGCCCCCGACGTTGCGACCACAGTGCTCTCCGTCGGCCCATAGTTGTTGACGAAAGCGAAAGGAAGATCGTCGGGAGGGCAGCGGCGCAGCGTGTCTGCGCCTGTCAGCAATACTCGAAGCGCGCTTTCGGATGGCCAGGGCAGATCCATCATGCATTCGGCCAGCGCGGTAGGCAGAAAGCCAATTGTGATTTTGTTGGCCACAATCCAGTCGCGGAGTGGCTCCGGCGTAGTCCGGATCGCTTCATCAACTACGTATACGCTAGCACCCACCGCCAGGTAAGGCCACAGCTCCCAGACCGATGCATCGAACCCGGGGCTGGCGTGCAAAGTGGCCCTGTCCGCGGCAGTCACGTTGAAGGCTCGCCGGTGCCAGGAAACCAAATTCAGCAGATTTGCGTGGGTTACCAGCACGCCTTTGGGGCTACCTGTCGAGCCCGAGGTAAAGATGATGTATGCGAGGTCGCCCGACTTGGTGTTCGTCACCGGCGGCACTCTGGAATAACGGGCACTATCCAGACCATCGTGATCCAGCACGACACTTTTCCAAGCGCCTTTAGGAATTTTGCCGGCCAGGCATGATTGGGTGACCACCAGCGGTGCTCCGGAATTCTCCATGAGCATGGAAACTCGATTGGAGGGATAGCTTGGATCCAAGGGAACGTAACCGCCACCGGCTTTCAGAATTCCAAGCGCCCCGACCACCAAATCAATGGACCGCTGCATGTGCAGCCCCACCGGAACGTCAGGGCCAACCCCCGAGGATCGCAAGAGATGCGCGAGTTGATTCGCGCGGGCATCGAGTTCCTCGTAACTTATTTTCTTGTTGCCAGCCACGAGCGCAATGGCATCCGGGGTCGCCCTCGCCTGCTCTTGAATCAGATCGTGTACACATCGATCTACTAACATAGAGGACTACCCCAATTGTGTCTCGCTATTGCGGTTCCGGTCCCCGGCCAAGAGACTCGGATTGTTTGCCATCGAGCACGCGTTTGAGGAGGGTTTGTACGTCGTCGGCCGAGAGCTGGTCCAGTTGCGCCAGCAGAGCTTCCCGGCTGGGTGCCGCCGTCCCCTCCGGGCGCGCCCGCCGCTGCAGAATCGGAGTGCGAGCTTTCAGCCCTTGCGCCTCCGCCTTCTCCACCGCCGCCGCCAGTCCCGCCAGCGTCGGCTCCTCGAAGAGCGTCCGCACCGGCAATTCCACTTCAAACATCCGCCGGATCCGCGCAATCACCTGCAGCACCAGCAAGGAGTGCCCACCCAGTTCGAAGAAGTTCTGCTCCACTCCTACTTCTTCCACCTTCAGCAGTTCCTTCCAGATCTCCCCCAGTTTGCGCTCCGTCTCGGTGCGCGCCGGCGTCATGCCCTGTTCCGTTAAAACCACCCCCGCCGTTCCGGCCAGCGCTCGCCGGTTCACCTTGCCGCTCGCCAGTAACGGCAACTGCTCCAGCACCACATAACGGGCCGGCACCATGGGCTCCGGCAATTTCGATCGCAAGTGTCGCCTCAGCTCGCGCGCATTCGGCGTCTGCCCATCCCGAGGAACCAGGTACGCCAGCAGCCTCGCCTGACCACTCTCCTCCGCCAGTTCCACCGCCGCTTCCCCCACCAGCGCATGCGACATCAGCACCGCCTCGATCTCCCCCAACTCGATGCGCATCCCCCGCAGCTTTACTTCACTGTCCACCCGCCCCAGGTACTCGATCTCGCCATTCCCGCGCCATCGCCCCAAATCCCCCGTCCGATAAAGCCGTGCCGACTGCTCCGGCGCGATCGGGTTCGCCACAAACCGTTCCGCCGTCAGCTCCGGCCGATTCCAGTAGCCCCTCGCCAGGCCGTCTCCCCCCACGTAGATCTGCCCGCGCACTCCCATCGGCACCGGATTCAGGTGCCGATCCAGCAGATACACCTGGCTGTTGCTGATCGGCTTGCCGATCGGAACCGACACCGTGTCCTCTTCTCCCACCTCGTGCCAGGTCACGTCCGCCGCCACCTCCGACGATCCGTAAATGTTCAGCAACCTCGCTTCCGGACAGGCCGCCCGAAATCGCCCCGCCAAATCCGCCGACAGCACTTCTCCGCTGCACGACCACAGCTTCAGCTGCGGAACCCGCTGCCCCAGATCCGGCGCATGCTCCAGCAAGGCCCGCATCAGCGACGGCACCAGCACCATCCGCGTCACCCCGTGTCTGGCCAGACTCTGCAGCAGTTCCTCCGGATCCAGCACCGTCTCCGGCGGCAAGATCACGCTCGCAACCCCCGCCAGCAGCGGTCCGAAGATCTCCCATACCGAATCCACAAAGCCCAGATTCGTCTTCTGACAGCACACCTCCCCCGCCTGAAACGGATAACGCTCCCACATCCACCAGAACCGATTGATCGCTCCCCGATGCGTCCCTTCCACTCCCTTCGGCCGCCC
>JBASRS010000042.1:0-22599 GCA_049273945.1 Terriglobales bacterium
GGAGTAGTTAAGTGCCCATCTTTAGAGTGAGTGGCGGAGAGAGAGGGATTCGAACCCTCGGTACAGGTGTTAGCCCGTACAACGGTTTAGCAAACCGCCGCCTTCAGCCTCTCGGCCACCTCTCCGATTATTGTTTTCAACACTTTCCCGGTTACCTTCGTGCCATTTACTGCATGGTTGCTGCATGGTACGCTCCCAGATGTCAGGCTGGGAAGAGGGAAGCGTGCAGCGAGGATACATTTACGAGGCATCGGGTTTTTTCTATGTCCGCTATTGCGTCAGTCAGATTGTAGACGGCAAGAGGCGACGAGTGCAACAGTCTCACCGGCTCTGCACCAAAGGCGGTAAGCACTACGCCCGTGACTGCAAGGCGGTGAAACTGCTGCGCGACGAGTTCATGCTGGGCATTAACCAAAATCAGCAGACCCCGCACATTCAACAGGACAACCGCATTGTTGATTTCTGGGAGCAGACCTATCTACCCTTCGCCAAAGAGAATCTCCGGGCGTCAACCGTGTACGGCTATGAGCAAATCTGGAATCAACACCTGAAGCTGCATTTTGGCGAGATGACGCTGAGGGAGTATCGGACGTACATCGGCAGTACCTTCCTCACCGGCCTTGCAAAGACGCTTGGACGGCATACGCTTCAGCACGTCCGTTCTCTTGGTTCTGGAATCTTCAGCCATGCGGTTAACCTCGGGTTGATCGAATCAAATCCTTGGCATGATGTGAAGATTCTAGGCAAGACGAAGGCTCCAGGCGAGACGAAGCATTACACGCTCGAAGAGGCCGAAAATATCATCTCGGCACTTGTGGATTACGTCCATTGTCAACTCATCATCGCTCTAGCGTTCTTCCTTGGATTGCGACCGGGAGAAATTCAGGGCTTGCGCTGGGAAGACTTTGACGAAGAATGGGTCCATATTCGCCGAGCGGTTGCCCGAGGGGTTGTGGGAGAGACGAAAACGAAGAGTTCCGTTGCTTCTCTCCCGCTGATCGCTCCGGTTCGCATTCCGCTCAACCTTTGGCGTCAGAAACTCGGCAATCCGTCTCAAGGCTGGGTTTTCCCGAACGGAAGCGATAAGCCTCTGGACCTGAAGAGTCTCGTGCATCGCGTAATCGTGCCCACGCTCAAAGCGAAGGACATTGAGTGGAAGACTCTTTACGCGGGACGGAGGGGAGCGGCTACGATCCTCACACAATTGACGGGTGATGCGCTGGCAGCTAAAGAACTCCTTCGACACAAAAACCTAGCCGTGACAACAGACAAGTACGTAAAGTCAATTCCTGAAGCTCTGCTTAAGGGAATCAAACTTCTCGAAACGGCTGCATCAGCCCAGAACAGTGACCTACGAGGTCAACGAGTACAACACGGAGCCGAAAGAACTCAGGTACAAGCTAGTGAACGTGAACGGCATTAACGCTTGCGGACTTCTACTGTTCGGCATATTCGTGACGTTGCTCTTCTACGTGATTCACGTTTGGTAAGCGGGAGGAACTGTTAAATGAAACGAGAACCACCGAACTACGATCAAGTGCTCATATCTTGGGAAACGAGAGAGAACGAGCGGGACATTACCGCTCTTCGCACAATCGTTGCGGAGCACGGTCCCCTGAAGGACAGGATAGTTTGGCTAGAGGCGCGTCACGCGGCTGTGGCGAAGCTATTGGCCGAACTGCCTGAACTGCTGGGAGACTACAAACACCTAGCTCCAGATGCTGATGGAAAAACCGATCCCGTACGTCTTCGGCGTATCTCGCGGGTTGCAAAGTTGCTTGCAAAGGCCGGACTTGATCTAGATAAGCCTGATCCCAATTTCAAAATCCGCGATTGACTCTAACGAACGGGAGGAACCATGAAGCGAACAATTGTGCTCTTGACCGTTGTTCTGATTGTCGGCACTGGATGTAGTTCTCGCACAAGCGCCGCTGACAAGTGCGTGGCGGACGCCAGGGCTTTTGTCGCGGAGGTTGACGAGCATCGGGCCGAAGACAGGCTGATGTTTGAATCCACTCTCGGCCAACGTCCCACTCGTGACTTGCTGGATCGTGACGATGAAATGATTAGCTGTATTGCCCATGATCCAGAGCACCGTGCCTACTATCGGGAGGCTCTGGACAAGAACGACTCCCTGGAGAGCGACCGCTTCATGCGCTACCTGCTTGACACGCAGCAAATGAGGGATTTCGGTCAATGGGAAGAACAGAAACGGGCCGGAGCCGTCCGTTAGTGGCCGAAGCCGGTGCGGGAATCCCGAGATTACTTTAGTCACGTTGCGCACTCCAGGCGGAGGGACTAGCGTGTTTTCGTCAGTCTGGGGCCCCCTTCATTCAAAACCCACGAGGGGACAATGACCACCGCGAAGCAACGCCATCCTCGAACCAGCTCCGATCCTCATCTGGAGCACATTTGTAAAGCCATCAGCATGGACGACTCGGATTTCGAGGTTAGAGGAAAGGGTAGCAGACGCATGACCGAGCGCAGAATTGACCATGTAACGCGCAAACGCGTGTCGGAGATGTCCCAAGAAGAAATGCGCCGCGCATTACTGGTGTCCGACAAGACTGGCTTGCCAAATAAGCGTGCTTTTGATGAGGGTGAGGCAAGCCCGTTCGTAGCTATGAGTGACGTGAACGGACTAAAGACGCTGAACGATCAGGCCGGTTACACCGCTGGGGACATACTCATTGGCAGGTTTGCGGACGTGCTGGTTAGCGTTGGTTTAGATGCATACCACGATAAGGGGGATGAGTTTCTCTGCAAGGGAAAGTCCTATCAGGAGCTTAATCAAAAACTTTCTCATGCGCAGAGCCTCTTGAGGGAGCAGCCATTCGCGGTTTGTTCTGTGGACGGTCGCATCACGACACTACCGGGCGCAGATTTTTGCTTTGGGATCGGGACTAACCTGGTGGAAGCAGAACGTTCTCTGAAACATCAGAAAGAACTACGAAAAGCATCGAGGTAAAGCGGCTCCACAAGTGGGAGTATCGCCGCCTGAAGCTGGAGAACCGGGAGCGGGGCACTCGTTCTGAGTTGATTGCAACTGTCGAGAAACTAATGGAGCCCTCAAATGCAGATCGGAGAACCGCAACGCGTCATCGTTGTGGAGCCGCTTGAGCTCCCAGTCGGGAATCCCGAGCGTGGCCCCGAGCGAGAACCAACCATCCTGCCGGAGCGCGAGCCAGTTGAGCCGGAGAAGGTGCCAGTGGCCCCGTGAACGTTCCCGCCATCCCAGACTACATCTCGCCAATCGTCGGTTACCGCGTTTGGAATTGGCACGCCAACGAACTTTGGTCGCTCAATGGCGAGGCGTGGCTACCCGGTCGTGCCCTCACCGCGAAGTGTCTTAAAACCGACCACGAACCCCCGACTGTCGAATGTTCCTGCGGTGTTTACGCTGCCAAGAGCCGCCAGCATTTGCAGGAATTCTGTTCGAGTGAGTGCGTTGAGACCTTCGTGCATGGCGATGTTTACCTGTGGGGCAAGCTAGTAGAACACGATCTCGGGTACCGTGCGCAGTTCGCGTATCCTAAGAGCCTCGTCTTGCCGTCCAATATTGACCCCCGCTTGGAAACCTCGCGATTGAAATCCTTGATGGTTTACGGGGCGGACATTTCTACACCACCTAACGTCCTGCTCTGGACGAAGGACTCCGGCTACACCTCCGCCGGATTCGACTGGCTGGCTGAGAGGCGCAAGCCGTGGTGCGAGCGGTGCAAGAAATGGCACGGGCGAATTCTCAAAATTCTCCAACCGGGCGACAGCGTGATGGTGCTCGGTCGGGGAATCGGTTTGGTCGAACGCGATGATGGGTCCTCGGGAACCAGCGACAGTGTGTGCGTCAGGCTCGGGAGCAATGATTTGTTCATCGTTCCCTTTGATGACATGGTCTGGGACTGCCAGAATTCGCGGTGGGAAGTTGACCTGAGTGGATACAGGGGGGCAGTGATCCTCCCGCAATCGATAGGTTGGAAAGTTCTTTGTCGGCCCCTCGAACTACAGAGCAGCTCTAACCAACCCCCACTTCTATCGGACCCGGTAAGCCCCCAAACCTCCACGCTGCCGAAGAGTCGAGAAGAGTTGTCTACGCTGCGGCCCGGCTTGCATAGTTCATCTTCCCCCGGTGAGTGCGGTGTTTGCGGTTCGCGTGATGGGCACTTCGACAACTGGCGGGACATCAACGTTTGTGGCAAATGCGGAGCACATGAAACATGGTGAGCCGCTCGGCCCAGTAAAAGGACGATGGCGCGCCGAAAACGAGTGATTGGGATCGGAATCTGCGGAGCCTCTGTATGTGACTCGTTTGCAGCACTATGCGACAGCCTTTGATTGACACCACTAATCCGTAGAGTTACCATCCGGCGTCCGCTTCCCCGAATGCCACGGACACCGAGGGGGTAAAAGGCCCGGCCAACTCCCCCTGGCTAACCGGGCCTTCTCTTTACGCTCAACGAAGATGAAGGACTGGCTGCTTTATCTGGCTGCGTTTGCAGTATTCTTTGTGATCTGGCAAGTTTTCTGGCGAGCGACTTTCTTCCTCATGGACTGGCGGTCTCTACCTCTATTCATAATTGCTGGACCGATACTCAGAAAGAGCTAGAATACCTGTGCTGCATGAGCGGGAAACAATGCGTCGTATCCGGGAAGCCGTCAGGAGCGGAACCTTGACAGAGCCTTTTCGGGCTGCTGACGTGAACCGAGCATTGAAGATTCACTATGCCGGAGTGTTTCTTCCAAAGCATCGGGTAGGAAGTCCCGGCAAGAATACTGAGCATTTTGTACTGATCGAGCGCGGTCTCTACCCGTCTCAAATAGTGCAACTCCTCTTCGTTAACGTCCAGGGAAATCACCTTGTCTGCGTCTTTCAAGACGTGCAAGGCTTGCAGGGCATCCTCGTCACTGATCTTCGCCAGTTTCGCAAGCTCTGTCCGTCTCCAATTCTTGCCCTGAGTCATCACGGACAGGACTCTTTCAGTCTTGCTCTGTTCGCGTCGTTTGCGAAATAACCGGAATAGCCTCTCACCGATGTCCCACACATCCTTAGCTATTCCCATAATAGTCCGCCATCACCTGCGCTCATCGAGCGTAGTAGTTCAAATCCATGTTTGCATGCACGGCCTTCGGCGTCAGCAATGAAAACTTGTTACTGAATACAAGATAGTAGGTTGTCGCGTCGGAAGGCAGAGAAACGTTCAGCGTGTCCTGCGTGACCTTGCCGCTGTTGTAGAAAGTCTTTGTCTCATGCCCGTTCTGCCAGTTGACGTATTGATCCTCAGTGACTAGGGCCACTTGAATGTCATTGCCTGTTCCGCCCGTTGCTGTGAAGTGGCCCTTCAGTGTCACGTTAAGAGCACCGTCAGGGACTGTGAACTTGAAATAGTGCGTACTGCCAGCATTGACCGTGAAGGCGACACTCCCCGTCGATTGCGTATGCAACTTCGGCTGAGATTGGACAGCCTGTTGTTGCGCCACAGATGACCGCCGATTCACTTGTTGCAGCCAAATCGCGGCGAGAAACAGGAACACTACAGCCAATATCCAGATGGCGACATTGCGCTTTTGCTGAGGCGCTACTTCCTCAGTTCGGACGCGTGCAGGTGCCACGGCTGCCGCTGCGCCACTGCTGGTCGAAGCCACACTGGCCGCACTCCCGCATTTCCGGCAGAACTGTGAATCATCTCCTATGTCAGAACCACACTTTGGACAGAACATGATCGGCCACACTCCTTCAGGTTGAAGCGTAGCGAACTCTTTGCCAGCAGGAAAGGTTACTGGCGTAATTGGAACGGAATGAATTTGTGAAGGGAAGTAAAAGTACACCCGTATTCACAAGAGTGCATTGTGCTCTTATGGATCGACCACTTTATTTAGCAGACCCTGCTGCTCACGCATGCTATCCATGAAGTCTTTTGTTCCGCTTTCTCTTTCAGAAAACCAGCGGGCTACATTGCTCTTCTGTCGGAACCCACTCCGTGAGGCAGTCCGCAGCGCGACAGTCTGGAAGTCGGATAGCGTCATTTCAACTAGCCGGTCTTGATTGTCGATGAGCTTTGCATAAGTATCCGCGTCCTTCTTCGAGAGAGCGGTCAGATTCTTCTGGAACCCGAAGAGTAGGTTCTTAATCGTGTTGTCCATTCGAACAGCAAGCGTTGGGTCAATCAACGCTAAAGTCTCGACCGCGCTCGACGTGGTTTTGGCATGAGCTTCGACGCTATCAAGGAATCGTGCTTCCAGAATCGCCCGCCACGGTTCGAATTTGTCTATCGTCGGTCGTTCCTGCCTGAAGTATCGCGTGCCTCTTTCATAGTCCATCAGGGATTTGTAAGCCCTGAGAAGGTAGAACGTCGCGGCCCGATACTGTCTCACATCCTCTTTTCTCTGCGTCAGATAGTCGGTGATGCTTTTGAGCCCCCAACCCACGACCACACCGAGAAGCGGTAGCAAAGCCATGTAGTCCATCAGGATTCCCTACCTTCCGGGTTCACCTTATTTCTGCTAGCATTCACGCCGTAGCACATCGAAATGAATCTATCATTTCTTCCCGGTGACCTCCATCTGTCCCAAGATGACGAGGGTTCGTTCGTCTTGAAAATGGCGGGTCAGGAGATTCTGAGCACGAAGTCTCAACGGGCTGCATTGGCAAAGTTCAACTCCCTCAGAGCAGAACTAGAAACGAAGTTTCCCATGAGGGAGCCGACCGTAGAGGAAAAAGCCGAGCTTCTTCAACGGGAGGTTAAGGACTCTCTTCTGCTACACAATTTTGGAAGTCGAGCAGAAGAAGCGATAGCAGCCCCACAACTTTCGACAACTGCTCTGCTTGAAGTCGAAGCCGCTCTGAAAGCCTACTATGCTGCTGTCGAAACGAGCGATCTGACTCAGAGTTCTCAAGCGACGTACATAGACATGGCTAACAACTTCGTCCGATGGTTGAGGGGCGACTTCAATCCCGGAAGCCGAAAAGAGCCCTACAGAATTAAGAAAACGAAGTAGCTGCGACTTTCTTACTGCGACGGGGCAAGCCGCGCCAACTTCGGCGGGCTTTTCATTTCCTGCTATGATCCTTGGCCGAGGGGGAACGGAATGTCTAGCCTGAATCGTGCGCTGTCCGAGTTGCAGTCTGAGCAGAAGAGTTTGGAGCGTCAACTAGTACAGGTCAAGAAGGCGGTTGGCGTGTTGCGGTCGCTGGGAGGCAAAGGCCGTAGAGGACCGCGCAAGATGTCGGCCAAGTCCCGCGCTCTAATCGGAGCCGCGCAGCGTGCGCGTTGGAAAAA
Organism: Terriglobales bacterium; assembly: GCA_049273945.1. Classification (GTDB taxonomy): domain Bacteria; phylum Acidobacteriota; class Terriglobia; order Terriglobales; family Acidobacteriaceae; genus Acidiflorens. The sequence continues at coordinate 7,275 of JBASRS010000042.1, forward strand.
GTGGAGAGCGGCTAAGAAGTAGCTACGGCGCGGACGGAACCCAATTGTTTAGTTTCGCTTTTCAGAACATCGTTTCGTCCGACATCTTCTTCGGCTTCCGCTTTTCAGCAAGCAGTTGCCTAGCGTCCTTCAGAATTCCAGCCTCGTGGCGGTATTCGGGTGAATTTGGTTTTTCGTGCGCCAGTTTCTCCACAGTGCTGCTCAGACTGCTGATTAGCACCTGAAGTTCGTTCTCGTCCATCTCGTACATGCTCTTCGGCACGTTTCTATTCTAAACCTTGTCACGTCGCAACTACCGTCCTGTTCACAAACACTACTTGATCCAAAAGCTGAGAAGATACAGAGTCATCCGACAGCATTCCGTTCGTTGTGCTCTGAGTGATTCCCTGCGTGACTGCAATAGCTGCATTACCCCGCACTAGGATTGAATTTCCGCCGATTCGCTGCGAGAGTTGTCTTGGACGTTTCCCACTAAACCAAACTGATTCGGGGAGCCGTCAGGGTTGAAGACGTAGCCTGCCGAGTGCCGGAGAACCCAGCCAATCGGTGTAGAGCCTTCTTGAAATGCCCGGATAACGGTTTCGCGGGTCTGTGCGGTGTCCCGAAGAATTGTGATTGCCATTGTCATCCTTGGAAGTCTAATGAGGTTTTGCTATGCCAACCGAATCGGAAGCGCGTTTCGCGTGTTTATGAAAGGCGAGGACGTTTATCAAGAAATCCTCCGTGCTTTTCGCGTGTTCCGAGGAACGATTGACTCCGCCAAGTGTTCCCATGGCTCCTCCTAGAATTTCTCTCAAAGCTTGCGCGGCAGGCGGAGTCGTAGACAGCCCCTCCAATCGAATGCAATTGGCTCTCGGATACTGTCCGGGCTTGCGCGGTGAGTCGGGCAAGAAAGAAACCCGGCTTCCTACTTTCAAATCTGCCGGGACCTCACCTTGCCACTGCTTTTCATGGCCGAAAAATCGCCCGCGTTTCATCAGCGGAGTCCCTCGATCATCGGCCCGAATCGTGACCCGAATTGCGCCGGACTTGCTCCTGCCGATGCTCAATATTCTTCCCGTCCATCGTTCCACGATTTCTAGATCGTCTATTGTCATAGTTCACCTTGAATGAATCCATTCACTCCAGCTACGGACCCCGAACGGACGCTCACTTTCACGCGGCTTTGGCTCCGCACTTTTACGCCGTTTGAACTCCGGCTCTACTACCCTCTCGCGATAAGCAGCGGCGGGCAGGCTATCTATGGTCTTCTCAATCTTCGACTGATTGACGCGGAACGCCGTTTCCAAATTCGACCGGGACACTGTGAGTTTGTGATCTGCAATCCAGTCAACCAGGATGTTCCACACTTCTTGAATCATGGGCAATTCCGGGTGTGCGCTGAAGAAACCAACACATAGTTGTTTGTAAAACTCCGTGTTGTCATCCACATTATTATTTTCCACTGGCATCTCCAAGTAAGGCGTGAACACCGCGACGAAACCTAGGGTCTTCCTTCAATCGTCTTTTCATTCCTTCTGCGGGCATCGCGTCAATGGCTGCGAGTCCTGTATACGTTAGCTTCGGTGAAAGCGGGTCCGGCTCTCCGTTGAATCCAAGAGGCTGATGCTCGTAAACAATCTCATCGGCGCAGGCCATGCTGTACGCGATTTCCCAATTCGCAACGTTCGTTGGTTTCAACTCAAGTTCCAAAATCTTAGCGATTATTTTGTCACGATTTTCCGGGCTGGCTTTATAGTCCGGCGTAATTTTGACAAACACTTCCGCTGCGCTGACTACCGCTGCATTGAATTCCTTCTCGCTGATTTCGTTCATCGTGATTTCCTTTCCAATAGAGCGGTTCGCATCGCTCGGTCAAGAGCAGTGACCACTTTTGCCTTGCGCGGTGCGCGGTAAACATACTGCTCGGGTGGGGTTGAGGTAGTGCTAGTGCTCCCCTGCTGTTCTTCAATCGTTCGGACTCCGAGTACCTTCTGACGAAACTCGGAGCTTGTCATGGCTTCGATTTCCGCATCGGTATATTCTCTTTCGGGCGTGAACTCCGGCCTTGCGCTCGGTTGATTCTGCTTCAGCGATTGCAGGAGTGCTCGACGGTCTTCGGCAGATGGACGAAGATAGTTTTGTCGCTCAGCCAATCTTTCAGCTTCTTGCGCGGCACGCACAGCTTCCTCGTCGGCTTGTCTCTGTGGTTCAGATTTCACCCATTGATAAGCACGCCAATACGATCCGGCTTTGAACGGGTCTAATCCTGCGTCAATAACGTAGTCCGCCATCCTGCGGGCGTCTTCCACGCTGACTTGTGCGTCAGGGCGGATGTCTAAGAACAATTGAAATGCTTGCTGGATTTCAGGAACGGTTTGCTGCTCGGTGCTTTCGCTCATGGTTTTCTCTTTTGATTGGGATTAGGTTCTTTGAAAAGCTCAACCCGGCCCTGACTGGTTTATGCCGTAGACCACCAAGGCCGGGGAGCCACGCGGGAACGGTTATTCCCGCATCAGCCGCCTGCCTGAAGGAGTAGGGCGGCTAACTCAATCTCTGTAGATAGGACTTCCAGCGAAGTACAAACCACTCTAGAATCCAGGCGTGTCTCGTCTTTCGTTCGGACATCTAGATTACTCTGACGTTTTTGGCCCGAGGGCCTTTCGCTGATTCGACTCGCTCGAAGAAAACGACATCTTGCGGATATACGATCTTGAACTCGTTCGCGTTCATGTCGATGTTTCTCCAGTAAACGAAGCAGTCTTGGCCGTCCGCGTCGTCTGTGATCCAGCCAAAACTACGCTCGAAACTTCTTACGACACCGGTGCTCACAGGCGTCCCTCTTTTTTCGCGAGTGCATAGGCTCGGCTTTGCTCGGTGAGGTCTAGCTTTGACCACGCTTCGGGCGTATAGCCGAATTTCTCCCCTATCTTCTGCGCTCCAGTCACGGTCTGCCGGAGCATCGGCCAAACAATTGTGACGAGCATCGAGGCACGGTTGGAAACATTCCCCGCCTCGTGTTTCAAAGCAGCTTCAATGCGTTCGGCTTCGTCTGGATCGTTGACGGCCAAGATCGCAGCCGTCTTCTTGAGTTGCAACCTCAGACTTTCCCAGTCCAGGTTGAGCGCCTTTAGGCTTCGCTCGATGTAACGAGGTGCGGCCTCTGCGAATGTCTCAAGGTAGGCTTCGTCATGCGCTGTGTCCGAAAAGTATCGGTCTAGCAGCATGAACATGCGGGAGTCTTCAATCTCCAGTTCGCCCGCAAAAGCCTTCAGTGCTGCTTCGTTCGCCAAGGTGTCCCAAAAATCTAATGTCATAAGTTCTCCTTCGTTGTGGGTTCCGCCAACAATCTGTCAATCCTTCGTTGCAACTTGCGCTCTTTCCGCGCCTCGGCAAGACGCCCCACAATTTCCTTATCTACCGCGCTCATTTGCAACCGGGCCTGGACAACCGCCTTCAGACCTTTGCGGCGGGGTTCCCTGTGTTCTGGGATGTGAGCCAAGCCATAACTGCTCACGATAAGTTCCGACGCCCGCAGAAGCACGTCAACCGGGTTTTTGTCGTCTTCGCAGATCGCTCTAAGACGGCGGATCGCGGATTCAAGCGCTCGGGGAAAATGGCTCATAATTCCTCTCTTGAGATGCTAAGTCGCTCCTATAAGTCACTACAGCGCAAGTATGGGGTATCCTAAGCGGCTTTTAAGGGACTCCAGCCAATTTAATAACCGGGGTACGTCAATGTCGTTTTAGGGACGTTACGCGGCTCTGAAACCGGGTACCCCTTCCAGGAAATAGGGACCCTTTCAGCTACCCCAGCCCGAGCCGAAGGTGGTCCCCCTATGGGGATAGGGCCGGGGGCCTCCAGCCCAAAAAAACAATCCTTTTCGGCGCACACACCCCCGGTTTTCGGGTCACACAGCGCTTGAGCGACGGTTTCAATGACCGCTATACAGTTCTAACCGATTGCAACATAAGCGTTTAGGATGGTCACTGCAAGGCTTACTGTATGAACGCGGGCAGTGCAAACGATTGAGTCTCAGCGACTTGCTAGTGGATCGGCGCGGACAGGTGAAAATCGGTCAGCGGACGAAATAGAGGCCGAGCGTGGTTCTGGATACCTACTTTGCCACTTGGAGTGCTCCATTCGTCTTAGCTATCGTTACTCAGAGGACCATAACATGCCAGACAGGCCGAACGATGAAACCGTGGCCATGATAATCGTGATCTGCGAACTCTTAGGCAAGCAGACCAATGCGAATACCGTTATGCAAAAGTTCGAGGCGGCTATGAAAGAGATGAGGGAGACTCGCCGAGTCGAAGCACAACTTCGTCGCGGTCCTTACGGGGAGTAGCTATGCTGTGCCAGCCTTGATGAAAACAAGTCAGCCATCTAGCCGCTGTTTCTAGTACGTCCCTCTGGAGACCCCAGTCATTGATCCCGAGACCTTCCAGAGTCTTCAGAACCGCTTCAACTGCGGGATCATCAGTCTTTATCGTTAGCTGTAACATCGAAAGTACGTCCTTTGCGATTCGTTAGTTAGGTCCTTTGACAAATTAAGCGGCTCGGTGGTCGTTCAGATGTGAACATTTCGGAATACGGGGCACTCACGGCAATAGCCTGGTAGATTTGGAATAATCAAACCATTCTGGAATTTGGCGGCGTTTGTCCAATGGGATTTCCTTATCTACAAAGTGCTGTAACTGATCGTCTGTAACGGTCCTTACTGAAGACGCAATCGCATGGAGTTGAGTACCGTTTGGTATTGGATAGAACCATCCCCCCTCGCCGAGCTTAAACAATATGTAGTACCTCCGCATTTGTTTGCAGTTGAAACAAGTACAGCCAATCACCCCTATGATCGTCTCTCCGCTCCGAACTCTCTCTAAGGCGATTTGCGACGGCGAAAAGATCAATGCTTGCCACGGTCCCAGCCTACCATAGCTATTGATATAGTCTTCGAATAACTGCGTCTGCAGAGGTACCGGTACACATTCGTCGGGCTTGCTTGGCCATGTAAAACAATTTGTCGTGTCGGTCATTTGAAACCAAATTTTTGGCCTTTGGGCGACAACTGCTGTGGTATTGGCCAACTGTATTGTGAGTTGAGGCCTTCCAGCAAATTCAAGGGCGACATCAGTGACTTCGTGCTGAACCCGTCTCGCATCCGGCGAGCTAGACTTGTCTGGTTTCCCCCACCATGACGGAGGGTAAATATGGCCCACTTCACTCCTCTCAAAGTCGGCGATGGTCGCATACTGATTCCACACCGGAGACCACGGCTTATCTCCCTTTTTTGCCCAAGTCACAATGAAGCACATGACAAAAAATACAACAGCCCAAGCGTACCTAAGCAACCTAACTACGATAGTTTTGGTTTGCTTTCCCTCTTTACCTTCCCAGACGAGTGCGCGTAGGAGAAGCACAAGGGCAGCTACGGCGAAACAAAATAGTGCGGGGCCAAACTCGTCCCACTGGCCCATTGCTATACCAGTTCCGAATGCTGCACCCCAGTCCAATGCTGCCGATGACAACCAATGTCTGACCTTCCTCCAATTGTGGCTAATCCTTGGCACGGCGTACCGCACCCTAATTCGCCAACGCAGAAAGAGGAGTTCTCTGCGAACCACGCTACATACCTCCTGAGCACGGGATTATACGTCCCCGTTGCCCGAAGGTCTCGACTCAAAATGCAGCTAATGTGGAGCTACAGCGGGTTTCCTAGCGAGTTGCGCGGCTCATTTGTCCGCATCTGAACAACCCGCTATGCGCTTGCGGCCTGTTGCACGGGTTCTCCCAACAGTGCGCGAACATCTGAAAGCAGGTTGACAGCAATCAGGTGTCCGGCCATTTCACTCTCTTGGGCGTCCATTGCTGCGGAGCGGTTGCGGACAGATTGTTTAACAAACTTGTCCAGTCCTGTGCCGCACTGCTGCTGTAGAGCGTTGAAGGCTTCTGCAAGCTCTTGATCGTCCGCTACCATAAAAACAGCCTTCGGGTTGGCTTTCCACGCCCAATCACGAATGCAGGCGAGTTTTTTGTTTTCCTTGGCCGAAGGTTTTGGGTTTTGGTTTGAGAAAGCGGGAGCCGTTTTTCCTGTATATACTTCACTTGTATCTAACTGCTTTTTAACATCTACTTCTTGGGCGGTTTTTCCACCCGCGACCGTGGATGGTTTTTCCACCCGTGACCGTGGGGGGGTTTTTCCACCGTCCTGTTGCGTTTTACCGTGGGCGGTTTTTCCCACCACGGTTGGAATATCACCCCGCGTCACTCGAAAGACGGGAACAGCAAATTCTCCGTCTGAATTGCGCTCTCCGATCTTTTTCAGCCATCCGTGCTTGACTAGCCATCGGCGAGAGGTCTTGAGCGTATCCAGGCTGATCCCGAGCTTGCGGCAGAGGGTGTCTCTTGACGGCCAAGACTTCCTGTCTTTGCCTTCCATGCGGTAGTGATACATCCACACCTTGAAAGCGTTGGCGGGCATCTGAAACACTTCGTCCCGGTCGCAGTAGAACTTCTTGAACGGTCTTCCTTTGCTGAGTTGACTAGGCACGGCACACCGCCCTAGCCCGATTGAGTAAGAAAAGCATTATTTTCTCCGTGAATTCTCCGTGACTAGAATTTCGGGAACCGCTCCCACGGAGATAGGAGCGGCCCCGCCCTTTTCCTCTGGCAGAGGATCAGGAAACTTGACTAGGCTCTGTATCGGGGCATCTGCGATAGTGCTTCCGCGCTGACAAGGCGAACCGGCAACGAGCACCTCTCCACTACAAACTCGTCCGGCTCTTCGGGAGCCTTCGCTTGCTTGGCTTTACCTGACTTGGCTCCCCTCAAGGGTTCGCGTTGCTCTAAAGTGGAAAGAGCATCGCATTGCAGCTCATCCAAACCGGTCTTGAATTGGTAATACGGTTGCCAGCGCATGTATGCCCCTAAAGAAAAAAGGCGACTCCGAGGTATCGAGTCTCAGAATCGCCGTGGTCGCTAGGTTGTCGCGCCGCTATTTAGCGGGAAACTTGGTTGTGATGTACTGCATGCGACTTCCAGCGACCGGCATTCTCGATACGCCGGGAAAACTTTGATTTGGGATTCTTGCCGTTTACCGTGCCGCAGGACGCGGCCTGTGGTGCGCCTTGAATCATTCCGAAGCTGGAGAAGACTGACCCGCTGAAGGGCCTAATCTCCAGCGGATCGGAGAACTTTCTTGCCTCTCACTCTATATAGACGAGTTCTGACCTAGGATTTTGGACAAACTCGCAAAATTCTTTTGTAGATTGCGGAAGGGGTAACGCCGAGGTCGGCTGCAATGTCCTCCACGCGCTCCTGCTCGACAAAATAGCGGAGCAGCATTTGCTTCGTTTCGTAGTCAAGAGAATCCAGTCGAGGGTCGGAGAAATGCCCTACCAACTGGTCGCGGATAATGGCCTGTTGCTCTGGGTTGGGAGTGGGGTCCGTTGCTTCCGCACCTTCCTCCCAAGTGATAGGGCCGGATTCGTCCCGCCGCATGTATTTGCGCTCCAGTGCCACTCGATTTTCCATTGCGTCTTCCAAGAATTCATTCTGCCGTTTGGTTGAGCGTCTCCAATCAGTGAGGACGGATTTTGCAAGACAGTAAATCCAGGTGCTTAGGGCGCAGTCGCCCCGAAAGTCTGACTCCCACAGCTTCATTAGAGTGTCGGCGGCCAGCTCCTCAGCCACATCGGGGTGCTTGACCCGTTTACGAAACCAGAAGAATAGTTGGCGGTCATAAGACGTATGAATGCGTGCAAATTCCTGCTCCGTAAAGGGAGACTTGCTTACTTCGTTTTGCGGCACAAGAGTTCTCCAAAGCGGCACAGGTTAGGCCAGCCGCGTAATAAGCGTCTTTATCGTTCGAAAATGGGCTATTGCTTGGCCCTGGTGGTCATTGCTCCAGGACTTGTGGAGGCGTCTTCCTGACGCTCAGCACGAACAAATCCAAGCGGGACATTCCTTGGGGAGAAAGTGTTGTGGCCAACCGACTACGGGCCTTCTCTACCAACAAATCGCGTGTGCGTCCGAACTCCTTGCGAGACTCTTCGCCGTTGTCGAAAGCGTGGGAATGAGCCATAAAGACAGACTCGAAGGCATAGATCGCATTGAAGGCTGCTCGCTCGTCATCGGAAGACAACCCAATGGGCCGCAGCAACTTGCTTGGCTGAAGGGCTGCGGCTTGCAACCACAACAAGTAGGCCGTGGATGCAGGGATTCTCTCCTGGATGACACGCGGAACCGTGTTCGGCGGCTTTGGCAGTGATTGCGCAATCAGAGCTGACGATGTCAGAGCGCAGAGGGTTGCGGTTAACAGGCGTCTGCTCATTGCCTGCCTCCACGCAGTCTGCGGTTTATCCAGTCATTCAGTTCTGGGCTTCCCCACCTGAATCTTCTATAGCGGCCAAAGACGAGGCACGGAATCGGATCGCTGCATCTGGAACGGCAAACTTCACGAATCCAGCTCACAGGCAAGTTCAGGCGCTCGGCCAACTGCGCGGCGTTGAGGATTTCAAAATGTGATTGAGTCTGCTGCGAAGGTGCTTCAATGGTTCCGGAACGCATAGTCTTCCCCTTTGTAGGAAGACTCGGCTATTGCCTTGCGTCTGGCCGCCCGAAGGCGGCGGTCGGTTCGTATCGAGGAGTGCCGCGTCCTTATTTGTCCCGGACACCGTCTTCCGGGACCGCGCACTTCCAAGGGAACGCCTAATGTTTTACTTGGCGCGTTGCCTTGCCAAGGGTGTCACTGGTCACTTAGATGCAACTGTGAATCTGAAAGCTACCTAAAGCACCATATATTAGTGCAATCGGACAACCAACGACACTCCCCGCCTGAGAAGAGCTGAGACGAGGTTCTGCGTAAAGTGCCTTACTTTATTGAGTGGTTATAGAGTCGTAACCTATTGCGCGGCAGAGGCCGGTCATCCCAATTGTCTAAAGCGTCCAACTATAAATAGTGCTGAGACCGGGTTGCGCCGTTCAGATGCGGACAAGGAAGAGAAATGATTTGCATCCGTGCGAATGTGTCATTCCTAGCTGGGCTGATTGTTCTCAATCAGGAACTGTTTTCGGTCCGGATTGGTCCTGACCGGCCTTCTTCACTTCACCGAGTATGTCAGCTTCCGTGATTTCTGCGACCTCGGGTTGAGGGCGCTTGCTTGCGGAAGTCTCGTGCGGATACAGGTCAATCACGAGAAAAAAGATCGTCTTGTGATTGAGCACTACACGCGGAAGAGGAGCCGCACTCCCCGTGACTGCGAACCGAAGCTGCTTCTTGCTTGTGTTGAAAATAATCAGATAGCCTACCGCTTCGTTGTGATCCACAGTGTACTGGTAAGTTTGGCGAAACCCTTGTAAGATGTACTTGGTGGACTTGCCTTTGTCAGGGTTGAACACCTTGGCGTCAGCAATGAGGGGCTCCGGGCCTTCTTGGCTACCAACCATGTCCGCCTCGCCTGAGGCTGACCACGGCTCGATGTGGACGTGAATCCCTTCTGTGAAGAGGAACTCATAAAGCTTCATCGCAAGTGTCTTTTCACCATGCTTTGAATCAGCTTCGCAAGATCGAAATAGATCATTCCGCCAAAACCACTCACAAAGATGCTTGAACCGGACTAGCTGACCAAGGATGAACTGAGGATCATCCAACCGCTCATCCAAATACTCGTAAAATGGGGTGAGGTACAAATCAGACAGTCCTGAAAGGTAGTCTTTGTAGGCGGTCGATGCTTGCGGTAATACGAACCGGTTCGCCGTTCGACTATCATTGAGTGCTGAGAATCTTCGGAGGACTCCTAGAGAAACTGCGGCCCACTCTTCTTCATTTGCCAGAGGGCGGCCAATCAGGTTTTTCTTATCGGCAATTTCCAAGCTCTCCTTGATAATTGTCTCTGCAACGGACTCTGCGTCTGGGAACCGTTGCATGAGTTCGGTCTGTATCGCAACAAAGAGCGGCTCACCACTCAGAAACTGGAGCAACTGTCGCAGAAGGGGTATATAGGTATCAACCTCTGCACTCTTCTGGCGTCTGATCCTCTTTTGCAACTTGTATCGTAAGCTTTGAAGATATTCCGTGTGCATCTACCTGCCCAACCTTTCGAACATTCCCTGGAATTTCCTAACCGAGTCGGCCATTCTCCGGCGTATATTTTCCAACTCGCCCATCACGTCATCGGGTGAAATCGTGTTCTTGCATCCTCTACAGAGGAGAGGAGCGCCCAGTCGAGCCTCTCCGAAAGTTATCGGGTTGTAAAACTCACATCGCGGGCACGGAAATTCAAATTCAGCCGGATCAAGGTCAAACATGAGTTCCCCGGAACTGCTCATCAATTCGTCCCATGATCCTCTCTGCCCACTGCACGGATGCAGCAATCAACTTGTCAGTCTCGGGACTGCCGGTCGGAGCACCAAACAAATCGCCCGCCGTTCGCATGTGCATGGCCGTGAGGATTGCAGCCATGATGCCGATGACTCGTTTGCGGCCTTCGTCCCATCTCCTGCACAATATCGCTTTCGCCCTGTGTTCGCCAGCAGTATACTCTTTACAAAGACCGCTTATGCAACGATGGGGCAAAGTCATTGTTCTGGTTTTCACATTCCTCTTGCTGCCATCACGTGGGCGCGGCACTACGATCATTGCCAAAGTGACGAACCAACGCATCATTCTTGCTGCGGACACTCGGCAAGGGTTCATCATCGGGGAGTCAGTTCGGCCCAATCCGAAAGACAACAAAGAAGACGGCTGCAAAATCATTGTTTTGAAGTCGGTTGGTTTTGGTGCGCTGGGGCACCCTGATTATCACCCCACGGACATTCGTGACACGATAGAAGAATGGAACGCCTACGACGATGCTCGACAGACCTATGACCTTCATCCCAGAGACATCAGGGCAATGGCCGAGGAATGGGGCAAACTCGCTGCGAAACACTACGCCAGTTTCTACTCCTGGAAGAAAGACAAGGTCATAGCCATAGCACGTGACAACAAACTGAATCTTCTTTTGAGGGGAGTCTTCGCAGGTTGGAACACGAAGGGACAAGCTGAACTAATTTTCATGGACATCACCCTAGACGGCACATACATTGCGCACAAGGCCAACTTTATGCCTGCACGGACTCGACCCTATTCGGCAAATGACATCACGAAACTGTTGATAGAGAGCAGTGAGAACGAAGCTAAGGGCGCAAGAAAAAAGTGGACTGTGAGGTCGAAGACCTTCCCACTAAAGGAACGCGATTGGCGTGAACTAGAATTCCTTGTGCAGACAACTAGTGACTACGACCCAGAGGTAGGCAAGGAAGTTGATGTGCTAGAACTGACGCGCGCTGGTGCATCGTGGCTTCAAAACAAAACGTGTCATTGAAGCGACGGGACTGCGCGTCATGTCTGGAAGGTGATTGATGGGCTGGTACGGGCTGGATTGGACGGGCATTCTCATCAATGTGTTCTTAGCGGTCGTGGTCAACGGACTAGTCACTGCGTACGGCGGACACTTAACGGCTGAAGGCGTGAGTGACCCGAGGAGACGACGGAACATCAAGCGCTACTTCTGGGGCCTGTTCATCATTGGCTCCATCGTTACAACGTGGCAGCAGATTAGGTATGCACAGTTCGACCTTGAGCGGGATACGAAGGACTCGTGGGCTGAAGCACTGGCAGTGAGCAAATTCGCTCCGCCGCCAACACCAACCTTTATCTCCAAGCAAGCACCGGCACTCCCCAGAACGTATGTTCAGTTTGAATTCCCGGTATTTCCAATCAAGACCGTTGACGGAGAACCTGTACCAGACAGACGCTTCAAAACGGGAGATGAACTTTTCTTCAATGTCAACTACTCCGCTGTTGGTCCAAATCCAGTTCAATTGATGGAAACTGCGAGATGGTTGTGCGTCGCACCCGACTATGAGGCTAAGACTCAGCGCGGGCTGATCGCGGAATTCAAGAAGAGAGTCTCCGATGAACGGAAGCAGAGGAAGGAGACGCATGATCCTTCCACGTTGGCACCGGGGCAACGCATGTACTTTTCAGCTTATGCCTGGAAGAGTGTCCAAGAAAAATGGAAGGTGAGTCTCGAAGACCTAGAAAACTTCGTAGCGGGCGCAAGAGTGGCGTTTGTGATCGCAGAGATAACGTACAAGGATGGGAAAGTTGTACACCGTACAAGACAATGCGTCTTTCTTCAACCGCCAGCGCAGCCACCCGGAATTTGGCACCGCTGTGATGGCTTCAACAACTCAGACTAGTCGGACTGTGAAACCGGCTCCGAGTTTGAAAAGGGTGGTGGGTTGTGAATAGAGCGTCAGTGAAAATTTTCAATCCAGGAGAGCCGGTTGCTACTGCAAGATTCACTGCAAGATTTCTGCCGACTGCTGCAAAACATCCCGACTCAGGTGACCGTATCCGACTGTAAGCTATTGATTCCGCGTTGGATGGACTAGCAACGATAGATTAGCAAACCGCCGCCTTCAGCCTCTCGGCCACCTCTCCGTCGGAATCCAGTGTAACACCGCGCCCGGGCACGATGACTTCATCATCCCACCGCGGGCGTTGCGCCGATCGCGGCGGCGAGGGAATCTCCCGCTCTGTAGCTGGGTGCCTACAATCAGGTCTATACGCGCTTCCGCGACGCTCGGATATCCTAGGGCGTGGTCACTTCCTCAAAATCCAGTGCGGCCTCGATATTGCAGCCCGAAATTGAGGGAGCTCGCCAAAACCGCAAGCTGATGGTAGCCGGGCAGATCGCTTTTCTACCCACGGGCATCCTCACAACCCTGCTGGGACCCATGCTGCCCATCCTGAGCGCGCGCTGGGCGCTGAGCGACAGGGAGGCGGGAAATCTTTTTCCGGTGCAGTTCCTCTCCCAACTGGCAGGCGTGCTGCTTTCGGGCGTGATGGTGGCGCGGTTGGGATTCCGTCCGGTATTCCTTTCCGGACTGTTGCTGATGGCTGGCGGAGTAAGCACACTCTATCTGGGGTCGCCGGGGCTGGGGATGGTATCGGTGGCCGTCTATGGCCTGGGGTTGGGTCTGATCATTCCGACCGACAATCTGATGATTGCGGAGATCAGCAGCGGCTCGCGGGCCGCGGCCGTAAGTCGGTTGAATTTCTTCTGGGGAGTGGGAGCAGTGCTGTGCTCGTTGCTGGTGGCTTGGGCGCAGGCGCACCAACTACTGCCGGTTTTTCTGGGATCGGTGGCGCTGTTTCTCTTGCTGCTTGCGGTTGCGGTGCGCGCGCTGCCATTTCCCGGACCGCGGAAGTCTAACGACGTGCTCATTCCGTGGCGCGAGATTCTGCGGAATCCCACCACCTGGTTGTTCGCGCTCGTGTTTTTTCTTTATCCGGGAGCCGAGACCGCAGTGGGTGGATGGATCGGGTCGTATGTGACCCGGGTGGGCTCGCACGGGGCGAGTATGGGCGCGATGATGCCAGCCTTTTTCTGGGCGGCACTGACGCTGGGAAGAGGGGCGGGAAGTTTATTCCTGCACCGGTTGCCGGAACGAAGAGTTCTCCAGGCGGGGTATGGCCTGGGCGCAGCGGGCATCGGGTTGCTGCTGCGGTCTACGACGCTGCCGGGAGTGATCGCCAGCGCCGTGATCACCGGCCTCAGTTTTGCCACTTTGTATCCGATCACCGTGGCACGGCTTTCGCATCGGTTCGGGGTGGCGGCACGGAGTGTCGGCGCGATCATGTTTTCGATCGCGGCGCTCGGGCCGGCAGTGCTACCCTGGCTGGTGGGTGTAATTTCGCAGTCTGCCGGGAGCCTGCGCGCCGGACTCGCCGTGCCCTTCGTGGCAACGCTCGTCCTGTTCCTGATTCATCTTCTGGATTGGTAGGTATTTCGCCGCACAAAGGAACATCTACCATGGAGACACGGAGGCACAGAGAAAAAATCCTTTTTGAAAATTTCCCATGGCTGGAATTGTTACGTCTGCAATCTGACTTTTGAACTCCGCAGTCTATCTTCCTCCCTGTCTCCGTGACTCCGTAGCGGGTTTTGCTTTTGGCTCGGCTAGAGGCGGGACGCGTTCGCGGCGCGCTTGCTTCGGGCCAGCTTGAGCGGAGTCGTTGAGGCCAGTTCGAGGCGGTTTCGTCCGTTGTGCTTGGCACGGTAGAGGGCTTGGTCGGCGGCGTGGATGACTTGCTCGGGCTGGCGGTTACGGGTGCTCGGTTCGGCGACTCCGATGCTAACGGTCACCGATAACTCGCCCGGCGGCTGCTGGACGCCGGCAGCGGCGGTTTTCTTCTTGCCGAGCTTTCTGCGGTCGGGATCTCCGGCGCGAGTCTCGCTTCTTCTTTCTGAGCCGCGGATTTGAAAAGCGGAATTCTGAATCGCCTGCCGCAGCATATCGAGCCGCTCAAATACATCTTTCGCCGAGGTGTTGCGGAAGAGGATGGCAAACTCCTCGCCTCCGCAACGAAAGGCCTGCCCACCACCGCCAACGTCGGCGAGGCGCGACGCCACCATGCGCAGCACCTGGTCCCCGGTGTCGTGACCGTGGGTGTCGTTGAACTGCTTGAAGTGATCGATGTCCACGATGGCGATGGCATATTGCTGGTCGAGCGACAGCAAGGCTTCGTTGAAAGCACGGCGGCCGCGGATGCCGGTGAGTTCGTCGTGATAGGCGAGCGCATACGAAGTCTCGATCAGAGAAGCCACCAGGATCAGGCCGGCGGTGGCAACATACGCGTCGGCCGCTTTGCCGACGGGGGCGAAATAGAGCCACAGGAAAGCCGCTGCCAGAGACCACAGAAAGCCAGTCTCTACCGGCTTGCGAATTTGGAAAAAGCGCAGAACGAACACTCCGGCAGCGGCCGCGAAGGTGAGGAGCACCCAGAAGGGAAGCGCGGTTCCGCTCACCTGGGCGGGGATCGTTCCGCTGTTTTCAGGACGGCAGAGCACCGCGACAACTACCGACTGGAGAAGCAATAATCCGAAGCGCGGCGCGATGGCGGCGATGGTCAGCCCACGCTCGCGCAGGTAGGCCAGCGCCAGGCAATTCAGTGGAATCAACAACGCAACCAGCAGCACGGCAGTGCGGCCCGGTCCGATGCGAGTTTGCCCGAGAGAGAAGAACTGGACGGCGCGGTGCGCGAGCAGCAGGACTACGAGCGAAAACAAAACGCGCGTGGAATTGAAGCGCCAGGCGAGAAACAGCCCGGCGGCGAAGACAGCGAAATAGTAAAAACCGAGTGAAGGCGCGACCAGCCCCAGCAGGGAGCTGTTGACGAGGGCCGCCGCCAGCGCCAGCAGCAGGCCACCGGGCAGCAGCAACGTCTTCCAGACATTTCCAACCAACTCGGACCTCGATGCAGAGTCGCTTCCTGGTCTCAGCATACGGC
>JBASRS010000046.1:0-33796 GCA_049273945.1 Terriglobales bacterium
GCACTCGCTTTGGGAGCGGGCGCGGCGGCGGCGCGCTCTTCGTAGCGGGTGGCCAATTCTCCGTAGCGCACCGCTTCGTCGGGGAATCCGGCTTCGTGATACGCGCTTTCGAGAGTGCGGCAACAGACGGCGGCTTCGGTAAAACGCAAGTTGCGGGTATGGAGCGCGGCCAGGCGCTGGTTGAGGCGCACGTCGCGGGGCGCCTGCGGCAGCGCGCCCAGCAGCGGCACCACCGCTTTGTCGGGCAAGTTGTAAGAGAGGAACAAGTCCGCATCGGTGACAGCGGAGCGGACGGCGATGGCCACGTCGTCGGGATAAGACTGATCGATCACGGGCGCGGTCGCCTCCAGCTCTTCCACGATGACAGCACCCTCTTCGCCGGTGATCAGGCTCGGTGACGATTCTTCGAGATGCGCCTGAACCTGCTGGTAATTCTGCATGTGCACCGGGTTCTGCGGCTCGAGCGTCGCCAGCACCTGGTACAAGTCGCGGGCGCGGAGGAAGTCTCCGGCCTTGGTGGAGGCGTGGGCCAGCAGTTCGGTGACTTCGCCCACGTGCGTGCTCTCCCCCGCCTTGTTGAGCAGCTTGAGGAGCGTATCCATGGCTCCGACATCGTCGCGCACATGGGTGATCATGGCGTGCAGGCTGGACAGGAGCTTGGTCGAATTGGTGGCCAGGAGGCGATCGGCGTGCTGGGTGTAAACGTCGAGAGCCTGGTGATATTGCCCGCCTTGCGAGCAGCCCTCCGCGAGCAGGAACAGGCCCTCAGGGTCGTTATGCACGGAAAGGAGCTTGTCGGCGAGCGGGGTTGCCTGCGCCAGGCGTCCGGTCTGGAGGTAGGCCCTCAGGAGGTCGCGCAGAGCCTCGGGATGAGAATCGAGATCGGAGGCCTTCTCCAGGAATTGGATGGCTTTCTTGGGATCATCGGCTTCCAAGGCAGCGTGTCCGCGCAGCAGCAGGACGTAGCTGTTGCCGGGATCGAGGGCCAGCATACGCTGGAGGATGTCCTCGGAGGCGGCGAGCGAGCCGCGCGCCCGCGACGACTCGGCAGCCGCGCTGAAAATCTCCCACGCCTGAGTCTTCTTTCCCAGCCGGACATAGAGTTCGGCGAGTTTGATGCGCATGGGGACATTTTCCGGGTCCATCTCGAGGACTTTCTGGAAAAGCCTCACGGCTTGTTCGAGCTCGCCGTTCTTCATGAAATCTTCGGCGACCTGGAGGTACTGCGCGCGCGCGTCGTTGAAGAGGCCTTGCTGGGTATAGAGTTCCGCCAGTTTCAAAGATCCGTCCATGCTCGGCTGGAGCTTGGTGATCTTCTTGTACATGGCGATGCCTTTGACGGTGAACCCCTGCGCGGCATAGGCATCGCCCACACCCTTGAAACATTCGATGGCTTTGCCGGTGTCGCCCAGGCGGGCATAGAGATCGCCGACGGTGTTGGCGACGGTCAGGTCTTTGGGATCGTGCTGGAGGATCTTTTCGTATTCGGAAATGGCGTTCTGCAGTTTGCCCTGCTGGACAAACTTTTCCGCGGCGCTGAGAACCTTCTGTTTGTTGAAGCCGAAACCAAACGCCATAGAAGTGCGAACTCCAGCCTTGATTCCCGCTGAACGCCCACGAATCCTGGGAGCGTTGCCGAACGGGTCCCAACTTCACCGGGGATTGCCCGGCAAAACACCACGACCATGCTGAAGCGGTCGCGATAAGGGCATTGTAAGGCTGGCACCTTGGAAGTGTATGGTTACTAAGGATTACCAAAGGGGAGTGTACGTCCGGGGTCGGAAGGAATCGGGCGGGGGAGGTCTGAGGTCAGATTGTAGCGGCGAAGAATTGCAGAAGTCAGAAGGTAGAATGCAGAAGGGAAAGCTCCTTGAGCCAAGCAAAACTGCTAGACCCTTGAGATCCAACTTCTGCAATCTAACTTCTGCCTTCAGCAATAGGGTTTTACCTCTGCCCTCTGACCTCTGCCCTCTGACCTCGCTTTATCGCGTACCCACTCCGGCCGGACTCCGCTGCTCGATCGGTACAAACGGGCGCGTGTCGTGTCCGATCCAGACTTGCCGGGGGCGGGCGATCTTCTGCTCCGGATCGGTGAGCATCTCCTGCCACTGCGCCAGCCAGCCGGCGGCTCGGGGAATGGCGAAGAGCACCGTAAACATTTCCGGCTTGAAGCCCATCGCTTCGTACATGATGCCGGAGTAGAAGTCCACGTTGGGATAAAGCTTGCGGCTCACGAAATAGTCGTCTTCGAGGGCGATGCGCTCCAGTTCGAGGGCGATCTCGATCTTGGTATTGCGGCCCGTAACCTCGAAGACGCGGTCGGCCGCCCACTTGATAATCTTGGCGCGCGGATCGTAGTTCTTGTAAACGCGATGCCCGAAGCCCATCAGCTTGCCGTGCCCTTCCTTGATCTTCTTGATGTAGGCAGGGACGTTGTCTTTGGAGCCAATCTCGTCAAGCATGCGCAGCACTTCCTCGTTGGCGCCGCCGTGGAGCGGACCGGAGAGAGCGGCGGCGGCGGCCGCGGTGGCGAGATAGGGATCGGTGTGGGAGCTGCCGACGGCGCGCATGGCGTTGGTGCTGCAGTTCTGCTCATGGTCGGCATGCAGGACGAAGAGGATGTCGAGCGCGCGGGCGATGACGGGATTCGCGGCGTACTTGGGCTCGACCATCTTCCACAGCATGTTCATGAAGTTTTCGGTATAGGTGAGATCGTTGTCGGGATAAACGTACGGGTATCCCACCATGTGGCGGTAGGACATAGCGGCGATCGAAGGCAGCTTCCCGATCAGGCGCTTGACTTGCAGCAGCCGGGTGGCTGGGTCATGGATGTTTTTGGAATCGGGATAGACGTTGGAAAGGGCAGCCACGGTGCTGACCAGCATGACCATGGGATGAGCGTTGTAGCGGAAGCCTTCCATGAACTTCTTGGTGGTCTCGTGGAGCATGGTGTGATGGGTGATCTCGTGGACCCACTCCTTGAGCTGGCTGGCGGTGGGTAGCTCGCCGAACAGGATCAGATAGGCGACTTCGAGGAACGTGCAATGCTCGGCGAGGACTTCAATGGGGTAGCCGCGGTAGCGCAGGATGCCCCGGTCGCCGTCAATAAAGGTGATGGCGCTCCGGCAGGAAGCGGTATTCATGAAGGCGGGGTCATAGGTCATCAAGCCGAAGTCTTCGGGACCGGTCTTGATCTTGCGCAAATCCATCGCGCGGATCGTTCCGTTCTCGACGGGCAGAGTATAGGTCTGGCCGGTCCTGTTATCGGTGATGGTCAGGGTGTCTTGCGGCATCCGAGCCTCCTGGAATTGATCGCCGGGATTCGAACCTCCGCGCGGGGGGAGTCCGCGAGCGAATCGGTCAGGCCCGGTCCCCACGTAACATTTTCAAAGTATTGGCAACTGCCGGGACCTGCGTGTAGGGTGTGTGAACGCCCGCATTGTAGGCAAAATTCCGGGCGGAGGGCAAGCTGAAATTATGACCTGGATCCGTACCATTCCGTTGGCTGAGGCCGACCACGACCTCCGTCGCGCGGCGGAGGGACAGAGGTCCCTCTATCCAATCGAGTACGCCACGCCGGTGCATCCGGCCGAAGGCGGCGGGGCGCAGATTGTCGAATCGCACTCGCTGATTCCGCAGGCTCTTTACCATGCGTTCGCGACGTTCGGGGCGCTGATGTCGCCGGATCTGCCGCTCACGCGGCGGCAGCACGAGATGATCACCACGGTGGTCTCGGTGACCAACCGGTGCGTGTATTGAATCGAATCACACGCAGAGTTTCTGCGTCGGGTGACGTTGGACAAAGAACTCGTCGCTGCGCTCGAGCGGGATTACACCACCGCGCCCGTCACGCCTCAGGAACGCGTGATGCTGGACTACGTCGTTAAGCTCACCAAGGATGCGACCAAGGTGTGGAAGGATGACCACGAGCGGTTGCGCGCTGCGGGCTTCGACGACAAAGCCATTTTGCAAATCACACTGATCGCGTCGTGGTTCAACTACATCAACCGGGTAGCGGATGCGCTGGGAGTAGGGCGGGAGTAAATCAACAGTAGAGACGCAGCTTGCCGCGTCTCTACGAATCGTTCCGGGATGTTCCGGTTAGTCGTTGGCCGCTTTGCGGTGGGGCTTCACGGCCAGACACCGCGCGAAGATCTGTGTCACCTGCTGAATCTCCTCTTCATTCAGGCGGACTGCCCCGCCCAGCTTCCCGGTTAATGCCTGGTTGATCTCCGGCAACGGCTTTCCCTGCATTACATTCATGAACAGCGTCCATTCATTAGCGACGGCCATGCGTTCGTCGCTATCGGCGTCCTCGCAAAACTGGTCGGCGGCTTCCACCGGCGTGCCGTATTCGTCCGCCACATCTTCGTGGAAGTAGCCCCGCAGGAAGGAACGCAGCGCGGGAAAATTGGCTGGGGTGATCTCCGGTTTCAGGTTGGGGCTCTTGGTATTCATGAGCGGCACTCCGGGTAGGATGTCAGCACGTAATAGATGGGTGCAGCATATTTCAGGACCACCACGGCGTGCGAGCACGGTCTGGACTGGCTGTCGCCTCGGTTAATGGTCCGTCCCAGGGGCTGGTCGCTGTCGTAGTCGAGGACGAGGTTGGGATGTCCGCCGGAGCGATTCAGCCAGCGCTCGATTCTTGCTTGCGACTGGCCGAGGGCGTCTCCGATGGCGCGCTCGGCGGTCGCGCGGTCGGTGTACGTTGAAGCGCCGGAAATATTCTGCTCGCGCTCCAGGCGCTCGCGCAGTTCGTTGTCGCTGCGGCCGACATGCTTGCGCAGAACGTGGCCGCCGGCTTCTTCGTCCCTACTGAGATCGCGGGGCGGGGCGGCTGAGAAGTGCGCTTCGACCCGCGCTTCCATCCGGCTGGACGCCGAGGGCGAGGTGGGAGCAGCGCCCTTCGCCGACCGCGAGGGCTCGCACGAAATCAATACGCTCAGCATGCAGGCTGCCGCCATCCAAATTGGAAATCGTTGTGTCATCCCGCCTCGGAACGCAACCTCGCCTCATACTTTCCGTAAGGTTCGGAAATTGTGCTCCAAAAAGGGGGCGCGGGCAAGTGGGGCCGATCGTTGGTGTAGCCGGTGCTGCAGGGCGCTGCGGAGCGCATCTGGAAAGCAAGAAAATCGTGGGCCGGCCTTTAGGTCATCCCGGCACGCTCGACGGGCCGAAATATATGAACCGTCTGTGTGCCAACACGGCAACGCCCTAACGCGCTACGATTTGGGCGATGGAGCGCCGCTCCCTGCTTGACTACTTCGACGACTTTGCACGCTGGGGATCGCAGTGCGCCTTTGTGTATCCGCGCGGCTATCGGTGGGAGCGCTGGAGCTATCGGCGAGTGGCCGATACCGCGCGCCGTTTTGCGCAGGAGTTGCTGGCGCGAAAAATCGGCAAGGGCGATGCGGTGTTGTTGTGGAGTGCGAACTGCGCGGAGTGGGTGGCAGCATTCTGGGGATGCGCGCTGTGCGGGGTCATTGCCGTTCCGATCGATGACGGCGCCAGTCCGGATTTCGCGCGCCGCATCAGTTCGCAGGTGAGAACCAAGCTGGTCTTTTGCCCTCGTGAGCGCGCTTCCGTTTTTGAGCCAATTCCTTCGATCGATCCTGCAGACCTCGCCACAGCGATTTCCCGGCATCCGGCGGATCCGCCTCGCCCGGCTGAAATTCAGCCCTCTGATCCGCTGGAGATCGTTTTTACCTCGGGAACGACCGCCGAGCCCAAGGGCGTCGTGATCAGCCACGCCAACGTGCTGGGCAACATCGCGCCGCTCGAGCGCGAGATCAGCAAATATCTGAAGTACGAACGGTTCGTTCATCCGATTCGCTTTCTGAACCTGCTGCCGCTCAGCCATGTGTTCGGGCAATTCCTCGGAATTTTTCTGCCGCCGCTCATGGGCGGGACGGTCGTGTTCGAGAACACCCTTAACCCAACCGAAGTGATGGCGACGATCCGCCGCGAGCGCGTCTCGGTGCTGGTGGCGGTGCCGCGCATGATCGAGTCGCTGAAGCTGAAGATCGAGCGCGATCTGGAGGACAGCGGCCGGCGCGAGCAATTCGGAAGACGCTACGCCGGAGCGGCGGGCCAGCACTTCCTGCGCCGCTGGTGGACGTTCCGCGACATCCGCCGCCAGTTTGGATGGAAGTTCTGGGCAATGATCAGTGGCGGCGCGGCGCTCGACCGCGAAACCGAAGAATTCTGGCACCGGCTGGGATATG
Source organism: Terriglobales bacterium (assembly GCA_049273945.1). Lineage (GTDB taxonomy): Bacteria > Acidobacteriota > Terriglobia > Terriglobales > Acidobacteriaceae > Acidiflorens. The sequence continues at coordinate 6,228 of JBASRS010000046.1, forward strand.
CCGTGATCCAGGGATACGGGCTCACCGAAACCACATCGCTGATCAGCTTGAACCACCCTTTTCGCACCAGCCGCGGCTCGATCGGCAAAGTTTTGCCAGGACGCGAAGTCAAGCTTGCGGACGACGGCGAAATCCTGGTGCGCGGCAGCGGCGTGGCCAGCGGATATTGGAGTGGCGGTGGACTCCAGCCCGTGGCGGGAGAAGAAGGTTGGTATTGCACCGGCGACCTGGGCGCGCTCGATGCTGAGGGCAACCTCCTCTTCAAGGGACGCAAGAAAGAAGTGATCGTCACGCCCGCCGGGATGAATGTTTATCCTGAGGACCTGGAGGGGGCGTTGCGAAGTCAGAAGGAGGTCCGCGATTGTGCGGTCGTTGCGCTGGAACGCGGCGGGAATGCCGAGCCGTGCGCAGTCATGATTCTGCGTGACCGGAACGCGGACGCGAAGGCGATCGTCGCGCGGGCCAACGACGCGTTGGCGGAATATCAGCGCATGCGGTGGTGGTTCGTGTGGCTGGAAGAGGATTTTCCCAGAACTTCGACCGCGAAGCCGCGGCGGAATGTGATTCGCGATGCGGTCGCGGCCAGCGTCAATGGGCAAAGCACGGGCGAGGACGCCCGTGGCTCCATTAGCAATGCGGCCAGTCCGCTCTCGGAACTGCTAGCGCGCGTTACTGGACGGTCTCCGCAGAAGCTCGCGCGGGATGCCGACCTCGAAAGTGAGTTGGGATTGAGCTCGCTGGAGCGCGTGGAGTTGCTGGGCGCGCTCGAAGACCGCTACCAGGTGGATCTGAGCGAGACGAAGTTTGCCAGCGCGGCGACCGTCGGTGACCTGGAGAGGCTGCTGCAGGGAGACCGCGGGGAGCGGCGTGAGTTGCACTATCCGCGCTGGGCATTGCGCTGGCCGGTGACTTGGGCGCGGCTGGCGGCGCACTACTTACTGGTGCGTCCGGCGGTGTTTCTGCTGGGCTGGCCGCGGGTGATGGGGCGGGAGAATCTGCGCGGAGTGCGCGGGCCGGTGCTGGTGATTTCGAATCACGTTGGCGATGTGGATGTGGGTTTCATTCAGACGGTGCTGCCAGCGGACATTCGCCACCGCTTGGCAACGGCCACGGGCGGAGAAGCGCTGGAAGCTCTGCGCTCCCCCGCGGCAGAGCGCTCGTGGCTCGGTGGCATTTACGATCGCGTGCAGTGGTCGCTCGGGGTCGCTCTGCTGAATCTGTTTCCCCTGCCCAGGCAGGCCGGCTTCCGCAAGAGTTTCGCCTATGCGGGGGAGGCGGTGGATCGTGGCTACAGCGTGCTGGTGTTTCCCGAAGGCCGTCACACTGAAAACGGGCAGGTTCAGCCGTTCCGTTCGGGAATTGGGTTGCTCGTAAATAATCTTCGGATTCCCGTGGTGCCGATGCGGATTGGTGGGCTGTTTGAGGTCAAGCAGGCTGGGAAGAAGTTTGCAGCGCCGGGAAAGATTCAGGTGCGGATTGGGAAGCCGGTCGAGTTTGCGCCGGAGCGCGCTCCAGAGGAGATTGCGCGGGAGTTGCAGCGAAAGGTAGAGGGACTCTGATTGCTAGAACTGGTTTCAAAAATCGGCTTTGGGTAGGGCACGGCTTCAGCCGTGCCGTCAAGACCCGCCACCAATGCGGGCTTTAGCCCCTGAGGGTCGGCTCTCTGAACACTCAAAAGGATTATTGAAACCAGTTCTAGCTACGAAACTCTGCCGAAATTGCTGCCGTCAGGGCAAATTCAGAATGGCTTCGAGCTTCGCCCGCAGCGGATCATCGCTCAAAACTAACAACTGATTGGCATGCTTCAGGAAGTACAAACGGCGCACGCTTCCAAGGCGATTCGCCTGCCAGGGACGTGGCTTCCCCGCGAAGGAGTATACAAATCCCTTTTTCAGCGTTCGCTCGATTACTGTAAGGTCGGCAAAAGTCTTGGGCTTGGGCAGGAATAGAGCGTCAAAATCTCCCTCCGCGGTTCGGTAGAGCGCAGCGCCTTCCAGGCCCGTGAGGAGCCCTCCCAGCTTCGACGTGAGGACACAATTGATAGTGAGACCATGTTCGCTCAGGGTGCGCGCCAGTTCGATAGCGTCGTCGTAGGCTGGATCTGCCGGCGGCAAGAGCGCAGCAGATTCTTGAGGACTGCAGTCAGTCGACTGTGCCGGTAGGAGAGGCGCAGCGAACAACCATGCAACAGCAACGAGGAGAAAAACGGGAAGAATCCTCACCATGGGCGCTCTCCCTCGTCGAGTATCTGGCGTGAGCTTAACACCTGTCGACCCAGTCTGCGCCAGCCCAAATCGTGCGGTGGAGGAGCGCATCGCCTAACCTGCCGTGGCTGCTGCGGCAGCTTTTGCTTGCAAACCGGTCAGGCGGCCCATCTCGTCGATCAGCCACTCCACTTCCTGCTTGTTGCGGAGAGTCCGGCCGACAGTAACTTTCCTGCCGCTGCGCAGGTTGAGTTCGATGTCGTAATACGGAGTGCCGGTGGCGTCGCCTTGCTGGCTGGTGATCTTGCTGCTGAGGGAAGCGAGCTCTGAAAACGCGAATTGGCGCACCTTGCCGCCGCCCAGCAGGCCATCCTGCAAGAGCACAGTACCGTTGCCAATCCCGACCCGGGTCGTGCCCAACCACATCTGCACCGCAATGTAGAGCAGGAGCAACGCAAAAAACCCGAAGGCCAGGGGAAAGATAATGGGTGCACGCGAGCCCGCGAGAAAGTAGGTGACCGAACTGAAAATCAACAGAAAGACGGTGGTTCCCACAGCAAAGCTTTTATTGCGAGCTGCCGGAAAATAGAATTCGACGCCCTTGGCACTCTGGGTGATCTCGACCGTTAGGGCGCTGGGGCGAACTGCGACCGGCGCGGCGACGGTGGCCTCCGGTTCTGCCTGCGCCGGCGTTTGCTGAGTGCGAAAGACGGGCACTTCGAAAACGTCGTGGTAGTCCACCCCCGGAACGTCGGCCAGAGCTTCGAGCAGCCAGACGATCTCGTCGCGCGGGCTGCGCTTCTCGGTCGGTTGAGCGTCCCACGGTATGCGGACATTGACAGGGATCGCGGTTCCGGCCGGTCCCGGATCGAGCTGTGCGGGCGACAGGTCAAATTCGCCTCGCCAGATGATGCTCTCCCGCCTGGACTGGTTGTCGCCGGAACCAGTAGTAACCCGGTTTACACAGGTCAGCCGGAGATGGACGCCTTGCTCGGGCGCGTGTGGGAAGCGCGCCTGAATGACACCTTTCAGCTCGCGTCCAATGACCCCCGGGACGGAGGCCATCTCAAAACAGGTCTTGCCGAACTCCCGGTAAGCCAGGGACTGGCGGAGGGCACGGATCAGCAGGAAGACTCCGGCGACGGGGAAGATCAAACCCAGATATGCGGCCGGGTTCTTCGCTGCCTGCTGCGGAACTATGAACAGCATCGGCATCGAGACCAGGTTCCAGAGCACAGCGAATACCCAGGCGCCGATCATGCCGGAGCGGGTCTTGCTGGTGATGCGGCCCTGAGCCCAGTCTTCGCGCCACAGCCAGGGTTCGGCGGGGTGCTCGGCTTGCTTTCGTTGCTCGCGTTTGAGGAGTTTGGAACCGTACAGCGCCGCGCAGATCAGTCCGAATCCGATGCCGCTGAAAACGAGCCCGACGATCAGCAAGAGCCAGGTTCGCGACTGGCCAGTGCCGTCCAGCATCTGGCGAATCGCCGCAAGAGAAGCGAACAGCCCGAAGCCGGCAAAGGGCAGTGCGAACACGCAGAGGAACACGACGGCGAATTTGCTAGTGCGGTCCAATCCTGATCATTGTGGGCAGGAACGTCTTGACAAGGTAGAGGTGGAAAGTGAGGCAACCAAAGTAATGGAAATCGCGCGGCAAAACGAAAAGGGGATGCGCGGCCCCAGAAAGCGGCAAAGCCGGGCTGGTTGGCCCGGCTTCTCGCATGGGAAATTGCCCATTACTGGATCAGTTTCCCATTAACCTTGTTTTTTCAGCTTCGAGACACCTCACATCACCAGTGCAAGGCCCTCGAGTTCGCGCTGCAGAACGGGCAAAGCGCAGCCGGACATTTCGACGCGGCCAGCAGCGTCCATGGCGGCCTGGGGAGAAACTCCGTAACCGCGACCCATCAGGAAAACCTGCAGCAGTTCCGCAGCTTCGCGGGAATCAATCATGCCACCCTGCAGGAGATCGTTCCGCAGAGCGGCCAGTTCCATCACCGTAAATCTTTCTCTCATGGCCGTCATCACCTCCGACCGTTTACTGCTTTGCTCAATTAGACTCATCGGCAACCCAGTTTGTTGCATGCAATCGAAATGCCGTAACTTTAGTATGGGGATAGGTACGATTTTCAGGGTAATCAGGTTCCCCGAAACCAAGAAAATACAGTGAGTTAGAGGGAAGAGGGGGGAGGGAGATTGGCGGGATGAAGGGCGCAGCATGTCCCGGGAATGACACTCTGTGTCGCTTCAATGTGGGACAGGCCGTCTTTTGTCTGGCACCTTCAGGCGGCGTCAATGGTGGCGGCGTCGATCAACAAAATGGGGATGCCGTCCTGGATGGGATAGACGCGGCGGCATTCTCCGCACTTCAGGCTGGGCGGATTCTCTTTCAACACGAGCGGTTTCTTGCAAGCCGGACAAACCAGGATATCGAGCAGATCCTGCGGAATCATGACGGCTTATTTTAACCCGGATTGTGCGCAGAAGCAGCGCCGGAACTTGCGATAGAATCGCTTCGCATTCACGAACAGCGCGAGGGCTGATGGCAGCGAGGATTCTGGACGGAAACAAGATGTCGGCGGAAATCCGGGCGGAAGTGGCCGCCGAGGTCAAGGCGCTGGCGGCATCGGGCGTGCGGCCGGGGCTGGCGGTGGTGCTGGTGGGGCACAACCCGGCTTCGGAGGTGTACGTTCGCGGCAAGGTGAAGAGCTGTGAGGAGGTTGGGATTTACAGCGAAAAGCACACGCCCGCGGAAAACGTGACTACGAAGGAATTGCTGGAACTGGTCGCGGATTTGAATCGGCGGGAGGAAATTGACGGCATCCTGGTGCAATTGCCTCTCCCGCCGCAGGTGGACGCGAAAAAAGTGCTGCTGGCGGTCGATCCAGCCAAGGATGTGGACGGTTTTCATCCTATGAACGTGGGCTTTCTTTCGACGCAGCGTCCGGGGTTGGTGCCGTGTACGCCGGCGGGCGTAATGGAAATCCTGAAACGGAGCGGCATTCCCCTAGCGGGACAGGAAGCGGTCGTGGTCGGGCGCAGCGACATCGTCGGCAAACCAGTGGCGATGCTGCTGCTCAATGGGAACGCGACCGTGACCGTGTGCCACTCGAAGACCCGCGATCTGGCAGGAGTGTGCCGGAGGGCCGACATCCTGGTGGCAGCGATTGGGCGTGCCGGGATGATCACCCGGGATTACGTGAAGCCGGGCGCGACCGTGATTGACGTCGGCATGAACCAGGTGAACACCCGGGCGGAGTTTGACCGCCTCTTCGCCGGGAACAAGAAGCGGGAAGAAACTTTCCTGGCGAAGGGCTCGACACTGGTGGGGGATGTGCACCCGGAAGTGGCGGAGGTGGCCGGCGCGATCACGCCGGTGCCCGGAGGCGTAGGACCGCTGACCATCGCGATGCTGATGGCGAATACGGTGAAGGCGGCGAAGATGCGGCGAGCACTCCGACAACCGGAATTGAGCCGGGCGTAAGGGAGGTCAGAGGTTAGAGGTCAGATTGCAGAGGTAGGCTATGAGCCTCGAGCCGCGAGCTTCGAGCAACCAGGTAAGTCATGGTTCGAAGCTCGTGGCTCGCAGCTCGCAGCTGAGTTTGCTTTCACCTCTGCAATCTGACTTCTGACTTCTGCAATCGAGCGAGAAACCCCATTGCTAAAAGTTGGCCTAACCGGCGGGATTGCCAGCGGAAAATCGGTTGTAGGCGAGATGTTTGTGAAGCAAGGTGCGCGTCTGATCCTGGCCGACAGCATTGCGCACGAGCTCATGCAGCCCGGGCAAGCGGTCTATGAAGAAGTGGTGAGGCGCTTCGGCCGGGAAATTCTCTATCCCGATGGGAGCATCCACCGGGCGCGGCTGGCTTCACTTGCGTTCGGCGCGCCGGGCGGCGCGGCCCCTGCCCGGGTCAAGGAACTCAACGCTATCGTGCACCCCGTGGTGGTCAAGCGCGAGGACGAGTGGATGGAGGAAGTCGGCCGCCGCGACCCGGGCGCCATCGCGATGGTGGAAGCCGCGCTGATCCTGGAAGCGGGCGTGGCCGACCGCTTTGATCGGCTCATTGTCGTGACCTGCCGTCCCGAGCAGCGGATTCAGCGCTTCGCCGCCCGTCTGAGCATTTCAGAAGAGGCCGCGCGGGCGGAGGTGAGGCGCCGCATGGCAGCGCAAATCCCCGACGAAGAGAAGATCAAAGCAGCGGATTTTGTGATCGATAATTCCGGATCGCTCGACGCGACCCAGGAGCAGGTGCGGCGGGTGTTCGCAACGCTTAAAACGGAAGCCAGCCAAAAAAGCTAGGGCTCACCTCGGAATCAGTGCGGGCGGCACAGGCAGCCCGCAACCACCTTCCCCAAAACCAGTAGCGTCAGCAGAGAAATGACTCCCAGCGAGATCACGCAGTAGATACACCACACCCCCAGCACGTGCGCTTCGATGCGAGCCAGGTACAGCGAGAAGGCCAACCCCGGCAGCGCGGCCAGCAGCATGACCCGATAGGCTTTCTTAAACGCGAGCGCGCCGAGAAGCAGATATCCGGCTATGCCGACGACCGCTACCGGAACACCCCACAGCACGGCGTACGGGCTGTGGTTCACGATTCCGCAGTCCCAACGCTCGTTGATACTGCAAGGGGAAGTGTCCTCGCGATAGTGCTCGCGCAACGCGAGCGAGGCCGCGGCGATCCCCAACCCACACAACACCACCAGAACCCATCTCATGCGGAAAGTGCTCCCCGGTCCAATGTAGCCGAAGTTGAATCCGCTCGGCCAACCATAAATTGGCCCGGAACAAGTGAATTTCGATCGCCCCTCCAGCGGCCAGCGCCTCGAAGTCTGGTTCCGCCTGCTCACCTGGATACGGCGAAGGAGCGCGTTTGCGGGTCGAATCCGGTATCATAGAAGGACCCCGGAGGCTTAATGGCAGTTCCCGTATCCCAGATGTGGACGGTGGCGACCTATGTCCTGCGGCAGAAGATCGCCGGACGCAAACGCTACCCCCTGGTGCTGATGCTCGAGCCGCTGTTCCGCTGCAATCTGGCGTGCGCGGGCTGTGGCAAGATTCAGTACCCGGCCCACATCCTGAAGAAAGACCTCTCGCCGGAAGAATGTTTCAAGGCGGTCGAGGAGTGCGGCGCGCCGGTGGTTTCGATTCCCGGCGGTGAGCCCCTGATGCATCCGGAGATCGACAAGATTGTCGAAGGCCTGGTCGCCCGCAAGAAATACATTTATCTCTGCACCAACGCGCTGCTGCTCAAAGAAAAGCTGCATCTGTTCCAGCCCAGCAAGTACCTCAGCTTTTCCGTCCATGTGGACGGCCAGCGCGAGCACCATGATTTCTCGGTTTGCCGCGAAGGCGGATACGACATCGCTGTGGACGCGGTCCGCGAGGCGGTAAAGGCCGGCTTCCGCGTCACCACCAACACCACCCTCTTCGACGGCACCGACCCCAACAGCGTCCGCCAGTTCTTCGACGAGATGATGGAAGTGGGCGTCGAGAGCATGATGCTCTCGCCCGGCTACTCCTACGACAAGGCGCCCGACCAGAAACACTTCCTGGGACGCGCCCGCACCCGCCGCCTGTTTCGCGGCATTCTTTCGAACCGCAAGAAGGGCTGGCGTTTCAACCAGTCGCCGCTGTTCCTGGAATACCTGATGGGCAAGCGCAACTACAACTGCACACCGTGGGGCATGCCGACCTATAACCTGTTTGGCTGGCAAAAGCCCTGCTACCTGCTGCAGGACGGTTACGCCGACTCCTTCAAGGAGTTGATGGAAACCACCGAGTGGGACGGTTACGGCACGCAATCCGGTAATCCGCAGTGCGCGAACTGCATGGTGCATTGCGGATATGAACCGACTTCGGTTGATGACACCTTCGGCTCGCTGCGCGGATTTGTCGACACCGTGAAGGCGACCTTCTCGCTCTATCCCGACAAAGACGCGCTCGCTGATCTCGATCGCGAGGTGCGTCCCGTGTACTCCTACAATCCGCTCGTCCAGATTGGGACGCAGGCTTCAGAGGGCGCTCCCGTAGCCGAAGAAAGCCGGGTATGACCGGCCGCGAGACTGGCCGCGATCCCTTGCTCCCGCACACCGTGCAACCTCCTTCGGTGCAGCCCCGCGTCACTGACGAACTGGAAGTCGTTCCCGGATTCGAGCGCGAAAACCTGCAAGGCTGGATTCCCGAGCTCGCCACCGAAGCCGACATTCGCGCGGTAATTGAAAAAGCCTTCGACTACCGCGGCGACGTCACCATCTCCCGCAAAGACGGCTCCCAGATCACCGCCTATTTGTTCGACCGGCGCGTCGGCAAGACGCTGGCCGACTCCGTGGTGCGGCTGATGCTGGCCACGAGCAACGATCGGCCTTCAATCCCCTATTCCGAAATTGCCGGCCTCGCCTTCACCGGCCGCGACACCGCCGCCGGCAAGAGTTACGAAGCCTGGGTCAAGAAATACTGGGAAAAGCGCGCCAAGGGCGAGAAGAATATTTCCATCGAGCCCGAAGCCCTGGAGTAGCCGAGTGTGGGTCGGACACTCCTGTCCGACAAATGCGTGCACTCCAGGCGCCCCTTCGAGTTTCAAGAACATTTCACCCCTTACAATGACGGAATGCTCGTGCTCGCCTCCGCCTCGCCCCGACGCCAGGAATTGCTGCGTAACGCGGGCATTCCCTTTGAAGTCCAGCCCGCGCATGTCCCCGAAGATCCGCTGCCGGGAGAGAGCGCGAACGATTGCGCTGAACGGCTGGCGCGCGAGAAGGCGCTGGCGGTCGCGAAGCAACGCCCCCAGGATGCCGTGCTCGGCGCCGACACCGTGGTGGTTGTGGATGGGCAGATTCTGGGCAAGCCGACGGACGCCGCCGATGCCGCCCGCATGCTGCGGATGCTGTCCGGGCGGGAGCACCAAGTCATCACGGGGGTTTGCTTGGTGGCCAGTGGTCAGTGGTCGGTGGCCAGTGAAACCACAACCGTAACGATGTCTGAAATCACCGAGAAAGAAATCGCCGATTACGTTGCGACAGGCGAGCCGACGGACAAGGCGGGCGCTTACGCGATTCAGGGGATCGCATCCCGCTGGATTCCTCGCATTGCAGGGGACTACGGCAATGTGGTGGGGTTGCCGGTCGCGCTGCTGTGGCGCATGCTACGAGGGTACGGGCTCGACTGAGAGCGGCGGACAGGAGTGTCCTCCCCACAGAACAGCCAGCTTACGACTTCTTTTCCCCGCCCTCTTCGCCGTCTTTTACGGCCGACTTGAAGTTCTTGATGCCTTCGCCCAGACCCTTGCCGAGGTCGGCCAACTTGCTCGGTCCGAAGATGAGCAGCGCGACGGCCAGGATCAGCAGTACCTCAGGCAACCCAATTTTTCCACCAAACATAGTTCCTCCAGGGGGTTGCCCGGCACGCCCGCGGGTGCAGCAATCGCAAAGGCCCCCAAATGAATTCTAGGGTAGTGGGGATCGCGAGTCAAAACCCTGAATCCCTTGTCCCAACCCGTCAGATTCGGCCTCGATGCAATCCAACGTAGAGACGCGGCTGGCCGCGTCTCCGGCCGGTCACACCCGCTCAATTAGCCCTGCGACCAGCGCCGCCCGCCGTGGGAGTTCCGAAACCAGGATGTGCTCGTGAGTCGCGTGCGCCCCGTCGCCTACTCCTCCTAGGCCGTCGAGCGTTGGAATGCCCAGGCCAGCGGTGAAGTTGCCGTCTGAGCCGCCGCCCACGGCCGCCTCGCCTAACTTCCAGCCGAGGTCTCGAGCGATCCTGACGGCTAACGTGTACAACGCCGCTACGCCCGTCGTGCGCTCCATCGGCGGACGGTTCACCCCGCCGCTGACCTCCACTTTGCACTTGCGGTTGAACGGGCGTAGCCCGCGCATTTTCTTCTCAATCCCGGCGGCATCTTTCATGCGGGCAATCCGGACATCCACCTGCGCCAGCGCTTCGGCGGGAACCACGTTGGTCCGTGACCCCCCGCTCACGATTCCAACATTCACGGTCAGGCCTTTCTTCAGGTCGGTGAAGTCGGAAACCTTCTCGATCTGTCGTGCCAGCTCGAGAATGGCATTTACGCCCTTCTGAAAATCCAGTCCCGCATGCGACGCCTTGCCCGTCACCTTCACCTGGAATTCCCCGACGCCCTTGCGCGCCGTCTTGACCGCGCCCTCAAGCCCATAGGAAGGTTCGATTACCAGCACGGCTGCCGCTTTCTTCGCCAGCGATTCGGTAATCGCGCGGGAAGAATCGCTGCCCACTTCTTCATCGGAAACCAGCAGCACCGTCACCGGACGGGGCAGCTCGCCATGCCAGTCTTTGAGCGCGGCCAGCGCATGGAGCATGATGCCAATGCCGGATTTCATGTCGAGCACGCCCGGCCCGGTCAGCTTGCCATCCGCGAGGCGGCAGGGCATCGCAGCCAGCGTCCCCAGCGGATAGACCGTGTCGTAGTGTCCCAGCAGCAGCACGGGCTTGCCCGCGGCTTTACCGGCGAAATCGGCTTGCAGATGATTGCCGAAATTGCTGGCCTGGTGGAATCGCACCGCGCCTCCCAGCGCAGCCAGCTTTACACCCACGATGACGCCCAGGCGATCCACGGCGGCCTTGTTGTCGCTGGGAGATTCGATCTCGACCAGCTCGCGAATGTTTGCAATCATCAGCTCGCGCCGCTCGGTAAAATACGCGAGACGGCGCTGTGCCTCGGGGTTGATCGCGGCGGCTTTCCCGAAACTAGTCATCTTCGGCCCTGGAGCGTGCGCTACAGTATAATCTTCGCTCGAAACGGACCCATGACGAATACCGCCCAGACCACCTCGGAAGCGGCAGCGCCGGCCAAGACCATGCTGGATATCGGCGACATCCTCAAGATCCTGCCGCATCGCTACCCGTTTCTTTTGATTGATCGCGTCATCGAGCTGGTGCGCATGAAGCGCATTGTGGCGCTGAAGAACGTGACCATCAATGAGCCGTTTTTCCAGGGACACTTCCCGGAACAGCCGATCATGCCCGGCGTGTTGATCGTGGAGGCGATCGCGCAGGCGGGCGGCTTGCTGCTGTTGACCGAAGTTCCCAATCGCGACGAACTGCTCATGGTCTTCACTGGGATCGAAAAAGCGCGCTTCCGGCGGCCGGTAGTGCCGGGAGACCAGTTGCGTATTGAAGTGGAAGTTCTGGCGTGGCGGATGACGGCGGCTCGGCTGGAAGGCAAGGCCTACGTCGGGGATAAAGTCGCGGCCGAAGCGACTGTGACCTGCCGGCTGGTGCCGCGCGTGATGGGCGCAGCCACGGAGTCGCGGGAAGAAACGTAGATTGGCAGAATGTCCATCCATCCCACGGCGATCGTTGATCCCAAGGCCAAGATTCACCCGTCCTGCAAGATCGGCCCCTACTGCGTGATTGGACCGGAGGTCGAACTGGGCGGAGGATGCCACCTGGGTTCGCACGTCACCATCGAAGGCCCCACGAAAATCGGCGCCGACAACGGATTCTTTCCGTTCTCCTCGATCGGCATGGCGCCGCAGGACATCAGCTACGCGGGCGAGCCGACGCGCCTCGAAATCGGCGACCACAACAAGATTCGCGAGTTTGTCACCATCAATCGCGGCACCGTGAAGGGCGGGGGGGTAACCAGGATTGGCGACTACAACCTGATCATGGCCTACACCCACATCGCGCACGATTGCCAGGTCGGCAGTCACATCATCATGGCCAACGCCGCCACGCTGGGAGGACATGTGACGGTCGAAGACTGGGCCAGCGTCGGCGCGCTTTGTCCGGTGCACCACTTCGTGCGCATTGGTACGCACTCCATTATCGGCGGGGGCACGACCGTTACGCGGGACGTGCTGCCCTTCTCGAAGACGTCTGCCGAACGCGGAACGCATGCCTATGGGCTGAATGCAATCGGCCTCGAACGCCGCGGATTCAGCAAAGAACGGATCAAGAAGCTGCACCATGCTTATCGTTTGCTGCTAGCTTCTAAGCTGAATACTTCGCAGGCTCTGGAAAAGATGAAGGCGGAAGCCGATCGCGGGGAAGACGTGGATCTGCTAATCCGATTTATCGAAGCGTCTGAACGTGGAGTAATCAAGTAGTGGGTGGGGGCCCCAAACTCGGCCTGATTGCTGGTAATGGAACCTTCCCGTTCCTTATCCTCGAGGCCGCCCGCGCGCAGGGATTCGACGTTGTCGTAGCAGCGATCAAGGAAGAAGCCTTCCCGGAAATCGAGGCCAAGGGAGCCGCTTCCGTCCATTGGCTGTCCTTGGGCGAGCTTTCGAAGCTGATCGACACCTTCAAGGCCGAGGGCATAACCCGCGCGATCATGGCGGGACAGGTCAAGCACAAGCAGATTTTCTCCAGCATCAAGCCCGACTGGCGTCTGGCCAAGTTGCTGCTCACGCTCGGCACGCGCAATACCGACTCGCTGTTGGGCGCGGTGGCGAAGGTGCTGGCCGATGAGGGCATCATGCTGGAGAACTCGACCGCGCTCCTCGAACCGCTACTGGCGAAGGCGGGTGTGTTGACTGAGCGCGCTCCCACCGAACAGGAACGCAAGAACATCGAGTACGGACGCGCCGTGGCGCGCCATCTCGCGCAGTACGACATCGGACAGACGGTCGTGATCGCCGAGAACGCCTGCGTCGCCGTTGAAGCGATGGAAGGCACGGACGCGACCATCACACGCGCCGGCGAAATCATGCGCTCGCTCGACGGCGGCGCCTCAACGCTCAGCCGTGCCCTGACCGTCGTCAAGATCGCCAAGCCGAATCAGGATATGCGCTTCGACGTGCCGGTGGTCGGCGTGAAAACCATCGAGGTCATGCGGCAGGCGGGGGCGAGTTGTCTGGCCGTAGATGCGGGACGGTGTTTGTTGATCGATGGGGAGGCAGTTCGCCGGGCAGCCGATGAAAGTGGAATCGCCATTGTGTCCGGCTAAAATGCAGCGCATCCTGCGAGTCTAGGCTTCAATCCAAGGCTGGGAGATCATCGGAGGCGTCCATGTCCGAAACTACCCGTATCGCCGATCAGCTGCGTCGCGCCTTCCGCGGAGAGGCCTGGCACGGCGACTCGCTCTTCGAAATCCTCGAGGGTGTTACCGCCGCGCAGGCCGCTGCCCATCCCGTCAAGCATGCCCATAGTATCTGGGAGCTGCTTCTGCACATCACTGCCTGGGACGGCGCGGTTCGCCGCCGTCTCACCGGCGAGGCTGTGGAGCTCTCCGATGAGCAAAACTTTCCGCCTGTGAAGGACACCGGCGAAATGGCCTGGCGCAAAGCCCTCGAGCATGCCCGGCGCGTTCACGACGAACTCGTCGAGGCGGTCACGGCCTTTCCCGACGAACGCTTGTCCGAGAAGGTCCCGGGGAAAGCTAAAGAACCGGACTGGTACACCTTCTACTACATGCTCCACGGTGTGGCGCAGCACGAGCTTTATCACGCCGGCCAGATCGCGTTGCTGAAGAAAGCCGGCTGATCCCGATCCGCGCCCCGCCGGGATTTTTTGGGCTTCCCCATCGGACGGCGAAACTGCGACAATACCGCTTCCGGCCCCGCCGTGTCGGAGTACCCATCTGAGCAACGAATCACCCATCAATGTTGCAGTCGTGGGGGTGGGAACCTTCGGGCGGAACCACGCGCGCGTCTATCACCAGCTGGAGCAGGCGGGCACGGTGCGATTGGTGGGCGTGGTCGATCCCGATACCGCCCGCGCCGACGCCGTCGCCCGCGAGTTCGACTGCAAAGCCTTTGGCTCGATCAAGCAGATGCTCACCACCCACAGTGAGGTCCAGGCGGCGTCGGTGGCAGTGCCCACCGTTCTTCACCTGGAGGTCGCGCGCATGCTGATGGGAGCGGGCGTGGACGTGCTCATCGAAAAGCCGCTCGCCTCCACTCAAACCGAAGCCAACGAAATGCTGCTCCTGGCCAGGAAACACAAGCGCGTGGCCCAGGTTGGGCACCTGGAACGCTTCAATCCCGCCGTGCGCGCCACCCTGCCGCTGATTACCCAGCCGATGTTTTTTGAAGTCCACCGTCTGAGTGTGTTCACGCCGCGGGCCCTCGACGTGGACGTAGTCCTCGACCTGATGATCCACGATCTCGACATCGTGCTGGCCTTCGTCCACTCGCCGGTCAAGGAAATCCGCGCCGTTGGCCTGCCCATTCTTTCCGGCAAAGTGGACATTGCTAACGTGCGCGTGGAATTCGAATCCGGTTGCGTAGCCAACTTCACGGCCAGCCGGGTTTCGACCGAGCGGGTGCGCAAGCTGCGCCTGTTCCAGCCGGGACAATACATCTCGGTTGATTACAGCCGCCAGGATGTGCTCCTGTTTTCGGTGGGCGACATCGCCGGACCATCCGCAAAACCCAGCGTGAATCCGCAGATCCACGTAGACAAGCCAACGATCACCGCGGAAGAACCTCTGCTGGCCGAGATCGAATCGTTCCTGCAATGCGTTCGCGATCGCAGCCGGCCGGTTGTTTCGCTCGAAGACGGAGCGCATGCCCTGGAACTGGCGCTGGCGATCCTCTCCGCGATCAAACGCCACGCGGGCAGAATTGGCGTGGCGAAGTAAACATCCACCACGGAGACACGGAGAAGTCAGATTGCAGAAGTCAGATTGCAGAAGTATGGGAATGTCGAAGCCTGTTGGGTTTTACTTCTGCATTCTGACTTCTGCATTCTGACTTCTGCATTCTGCAATCCCGGTACCTCCAAAGTACCCTGTCCCCAGGTACTTACCGCGACTTCCCGAAAAGTGCGACAATAGAGCCAAGATCAACGGCCGCAGCCCCGCAATTTACGTAACTTTACGCAACGCAGGGACTTGCGCGTGTCTCTAACCGTTTATAGTCGCTGGCGATGTCGGTCACGCAAATCCCGCCCCGCGATCCCCAGGCGCCGTCGCTGCCGGCGGAGCAGCGCGACCTGTTCGAGGCGCAGCACTGGGAGACGGCCTACCGGGGTTTCAATCCCGACCATGTTCCGCATCTCCTCATCCAACTGCAGGACGATCTGTCGCGCACCCGCAAGCGCGAGGCGGCATGGCTTTCTGTGGTCCTGCACCTGCTAGTGATTATTCTATTGGTCAAGCTCTCGAACCGCCCCGTCCCCCTGACCGTTCCCACCGCCAGCGATCTGGAGAAGCAAATGAATGCCACTTACCTCCAGCTTCCTCCGGACGAGCAGAAGGCAACCCGCCGGCCCGACTCGAATATCATTTCTGACAAGGACCGCATCGCCACCAGCAAGGCGCCGCAAATCAATCGCGAAGAGCTGCGGAAGCTGCTGGAGAGCTCGCGTCCGGGACGGCCGGGCGAGCAAGCCCCTCAGCAGCAGACCCCGCCTCCGGCGGCGGCGCAGAGCCAGGCGCCGCCCCAGCAGACTCCGCAGCCGACCTCCAACTCCGGCTTCGCAACGCCGCAGCAGAACAACGCGACAGCACAAATGCAGGCGCCCCCTAAGGGCGGCAGGCAGCCCAGTTTCACAACTCCCACGACCGCCGGATCGGCTATCGAACAAGCAACCCGGGCAGCGGCCGCCAACCGGGGGAACTATGGGGGCGGAGAAGCAGGCGATTATGGATTAAACCAGGGCCGGGGCGGCGCCAAGGCTCTGGATCAGGCGGAAATCCTGACCGACACCATGGGCGTAGATTTCGCTCCCTATCTCGCCCGCATCACGCAGGTTGTACGCAGCAATTGGATGGTCGCGCTTCCGCCCTCCGTCTTTCCGCCCATCTTGAAACAGGGCAAGCTGTCCATCGAGTTCATCATCCTCAAGGACGGACAAGTCAGCGGCATGACGCTCCACACGACTTCGGGCGACGTAGCACTCGACCGCGCCGCCTGGGCGAGCATTACCGCTTCCAACCCCTTCCCACCGCTCCCGAAAGAATTCCCGGGACAGGTGCTAGGCCTGCGCTTCTACTATTTCTACAACTTGGACAAGATCGACATGCAGTAGCGTGCGCAAATCGCACCGATTCGCTACCATAGCAGCCAAGATCACTTGACCTTGCATCCAAACTGAACATATGAAGATTTCACGACTGCTGCCATTTATTCTGCTCTGCCTGCCGGCGATTGCGCAGGATGTCCCCAGCGCCCTCCGTCCGCCCAAAGGTTCTCCGGTCGCCCTGGTCGTCTTCGAAGACCTGCAGTGTCCTCTATGCGGTCAAACGGCGCCCCTGCTGGCTCAGGCCGCACGGACTTATAAGATTCCGCTTGTCCAGCACGACTTCCCGCTGCCCAAACATAACTGGTCGATGAATGCTGCCATCCTGGCGCGCTTCTTCGACACCCATTCCAAAACCGTAGGCGACGCTTTCCGCGACTACATCTTCGAGCACCAACGGGAGATCTTCCCCGACACTTTGCGTGGTTTTGCTGAAAAATTTGCGACCGACCACAAGATCGCTCTTCCATTTGTCCTGGACCCGGACGGGAAGCTGGCTGCGCTGGTGAATGCCGACAAGGAACTAGGCAAAAGCCTCAACGTTGAGCATACGCCCACCATCTGGGTAGTCAGCGATAAGAAGGGAGCGAATCCCTACGTGGAAGTGAAGGACCCCAGCCAGTTGTACGCGCTGATTGACAGCATGAAGCGGCAGTAGGAATACGAGGTCAGAGGTTAGAGGTCAGATTGCAGAGGTAAAACCCTCGATCTCATCTGACCTCTGACCTCTGCAATCCGCCCTACTCCATCCACTTCCGGAACAGCAGCGCCCCGTTGGTCCCACCGAAGCCGAAGGAATTCGACATGGCGTACTCGAAGGTGGCCTTGCGCGCCTGCTTGGGGACGAAGTCCATGCCGTCGGTGCCGGGGTCCTGATTCTCCAGGTTGATGGTGGGCGGCAGAATCTGATCGCGCAGCGCAAGCACAGTAACTCCCGCCTCCAAACCGCCCGCCCCGCCCAGCAGATGCCCGGTCATGGATTTAGTTGAACTGACCGGAACTTTCTTGCCGAATAGATTGCGAATAGCGTGCGCCTCGAGCGTATCGCCGATGGGAGTGGAAGTCCCGTGCGCGTTAACGTAGCCGACAACGCCGGCTTCAACCCCCGCATCGCGCAGAGCGTTTCGCATCACCCGGAATCCGCCTTCGTGTTCGGGGGCAGGCTGGGTCATGTGGTAGGCATCGGAGCTCATCCCGTAACCGACGATTTCCGCCAGGATAGGAGCGCTCCGCCGCCGCGCATGCTCCAGCTCTTCCATGATCAGGATGCCGGCGCCTTCGCCCATGACGAAGCCGTCGCGGTCCCTGTCCCAGGGACGGCTGGCGCGCGCCGGCTCGTCGTTGCGCGTGGAAAGTGCGCGCATGGCGGCAAATCCGCCCACGCCCATCGGAGTGATAGCCGCTTCGGCGCCGCCCGCGATCATCACGTCGGCATCGCCGTGCTGGATGATGCGGAAAGAATCGCCCACCGAGTGCGCGCTGGTGGTACAGGCGGTGGCGGTCGCTTCGTTCGGACCTTTGGCCCCGTACTTCATGGAGACGTGGCCCGCGGCCAGGTTGATGATGGCGGCAGGAATGAAGAAAGGGGAGATTTTGCGCGGGCCGCCCTGCATGAGCGCCGTGTGCTCGCGCTCAATCACATCGAACCCGCCGATGCCCGAGCCAATGTGAACGCCCACACGTTCGGCGTTCTCGGGTGCGATCTCGAGCTTCGCCATCTTCATCGCTTCCTCCGACGCGGCCAGTGCGAAGTGAATGAAGCGGCCCATTTTCTTGACTTCTTTTTTCTCGATGAAATGGAGCGGGTCGAAGTTCTTGACCTCGGCGGCGATCTGGCAGGCAAAGGCGGATGCGTCAAAGCCGGTGATGCGATCAACACCGCTCTTGCCCGCCAGCAGAGCCTGCCACACGTCAGCAGTGGTGTTCCCCACTGCGCAGATCAGGCCCAGGCCCGTAATGACGACCCGCCGTGCCAAACTACTTGCCTGCTTTCGCGTGCTTGCCGATGTACTCGATCGCATCCGAAACGGTGCGGATCTTCTCGGCGTCTTCGTCGGGAATCTCGATATCGAAGGCCTCTTCGAAGGCCATGACCAGTTCTACGGTGTCGAGCGAGTCGGCTCCCAGGTCGTCCACGAACGAGGCGCTGGGCGTGACCTCGCCCTCGTCCACACCCAACTGCTCTACGATGATCTGCTTCACTTTGTCGTCAACGGCTGCCATTTGTCTCCTCGTTTCTAACTCTGGGGATAGCGCCCGCCTCTCCTGGACCGGCGTTTACAGAATCACTGCCGCGTGCTGCTCAAATTACCGAATGGGGTCGAATTCAGTAGTCTAAAAGGGATTGGGAAAGTATGCAAAGACCACGTAGGCCCACACGCCCTCGTCTGGGCAGGCGCGCGGAGCGCGCCAGGTTTTTAGTCCCGCTGGCAGGTGAGGGCATTCCTTCGACTTCGCTCAGGACAGGCTCTGCCCCGACGTGAGACCGGGCGCGGCTTACTTCGCGTACTGATCGCCGCAGCCAAACCTGCCGGCTGCGGCGCTTTGTGCCCTCTGTGGTTAGATTTGTTGTGTCTCCCATGTCCTCTTGCCCGTCCGCGCCACTCGTGTGACGATTTGAACGTGAAAACCCTGGCTACACTCGCCGTTTTACTGATCCTTACGCTCGCTTCGCCGGCCGCGGAGTGCCCAAAGAATCAGCCCAGGACTGAAGCCGCTCTGCTCGAACTGGAACAGCAATGGGCGCAAGCCCTCAGCCGCCACGACGCGGACACCGTCGCTTGTATGGTCGCCGATGAATTCGAAGAGGCCGATGTGGATGGCTCTCTCCACACTCGCAGCCAGATGCTCGCCCACATCCCCCAGCGCAAGCCCGGATCGAACCGCCTCACGGAAATGCGCGCGTATGTCGAGGGAAACTTCGCTTTCGTCCGTGGCCTGAACGAAGTTCTCGACCCCTCCGGCAAAGTAATCGCCCGCGTCCGCTTCACCGACATCTTCACCTATCGCGACGGCCGTTGGCAGGCGCTCGCCGGACACGAGACCCTGCTCGCCGAGGCCAGCCGCTGATGCGCGCGGTTATCCAGCGCGTCAGTCGCGCCCAGGTCACCGTGAACGGCGCGACCACCGGTGAGATCGGCCGCGGCTTGCTCGTGCTCCTCGGCGTGGGAACCGCCGACACGCACGCCGACGCCGACTACCTTGCCGAGAAGACGATCGGCCTGCGTATTTTCGAAGACCCTGACGGGAAGATGAATCTCTCCGTCGCCGAAACCGGCGGCGCCCTGCTCGTAGTCTCGCAATTCACCCTCTACGGCGACGTGCGCCGCGGCAAGCGTCCCTCGTTCGACGCCGCCGCGCCGCCGCAACCGGCGCGTGAACTCTACGACTACTTCGTGGAGAAGGTCCGCGCCGCCGGCCTGCGCTGCGAAACCGGACGCTTTCAGGAGATGATGAAAGTAGAGTTGGTGAACGAAGGCCCGGTCACGATTCTTCTGGATTCGACCAAGTCGTTCTAAAAAAAGCCGCCAGCTCCCGCCAGCGGCCTAAGCTACAGCCGAACCCTACTCGCTCTCCGGCGGCCCGCCCGCCGGAACCTCGTTATCGACGAAAGCCTTGATCACGTGATCCGACTTGGCGTTGGGCACTGGACGGTCGCCGGCGGAGCTCAGTTGCTCAAGCTCTGGCGCCTCGGGACCCAGACCCGCAGCCGTCGTATAGATCGCCTGGTGGAAGAGCGAACCGGTCGGAGCCAGGGCGAGCGCAAAAATCGGGAACGCCTTGCCGCCACCGAATCCCACCGCGATGTAGTCCGCCACCATGCGGCCGGAGAATGTATCCGGCAGCCAGCTAAGACTCATCGGTCCACCCAAGGCTTGCGTCGGGCTCCATTTCCCGCCGCCATTCGACGACTGGATGAACCCCACGAAGAGGGAGCAGTTGTTGCCGCAATTCGAAACCGGGTAATAGTAATAGACCAATCCGACGTGAGCCGTCGTGCCGTACGTACCCGGCTCGATCGCCATGCCGGTGATGAAATGATCTACCGTGCTGGTCACCGGATCGATCGGTATGCGCTTGACAACGCTCCAGGTGGTGCCGTTCCCCGACTTACTGAGAACGATGTCGTTCGACGAGCAGCCCGTACGGAAACGGCAGTCCGGCCATGCCACGTACACTTTTCCCTTCGCATCGGTGGCGGCCGAAGGCAATCCCGCGCTGCGAATATCGCCGGCTTCAAAGTGATTGATGAAAGCGCCGACGTTCACCGCGGCGGTCCAGGTTTGTCCACCGTTGGTGGAGTTGAACGCCATCACAAATCCGCCAAAACCGAGCATCGGCACGATAACTTTCCCGTTGGGCTTCACCAGCGGCAAACCGCCGATGCCGAAATCCTGTCCTTGTGTGGCGACTGCAGGGCTCCAGGTGAGCCCTCCGTCGGTGGAGGTGCTCATCTGGATCAAATCTCCGGCGTTGGTGCTGTCCCACTCGGAATAGCAATGGCCGTAGAACTTACTGGTCGGCGTGTTGTCGCACACGATCCAGTTCTTGTCGGGCCCGCCCGTCTTGGTTACGAAGCTGGGATTGCTCCAGTTAATGCCGTCGGTCGAGCGGCTCACCGCCACCGCGGTCGAGTTGCCGATGGGCAGCGTGGAAATGAGCCACACCCCATGCAGAGCGTCGTAGGCGACGGCAGCGTCGCTGGCCGCCTGGTACATCCCATTCCCCTGGAAAATCGTCAGCCCGGGAAGAAAGCCATTGGTCCAGTGTGCCCCGCCATCCGTGGAGGTTGCGAAGCCAATGTCGGCGCCGCCTCCGCCGAAGATGCGCCCGACCTGGAAGGCAGTGACGATGGTTGAGCCCCACGTGAAAGCGCCCGGCTCGACCTCCGTCATATGCTGGCTGGAAGCGTTGGTAAAGGTGTCTTCGCTGAGTTGAGTCAGACTGACCTGGGCCAGCGCAAAAGGCGTGAAGGCGAGACATATGGCAAGGGTGACTGCGAACAACGCAAGGCTGCGGGTATAGTCAGGGCGCATTCCGAAGAACCTCGGGATAGTGGTGTCTGGGGCTTGATCCTGGGCAGGCTGTGCTTGCGGGGAGATGTCGCTCTGCCAACTTACTTGCGTTGAAGAGTACCCGGCCTGAAAAGGGCTGTCAACGGCGAGTTTTGGAAGGGCTTGCACGTCGCACGAAAACTTCGCTCTTGTCATCCCAAGCGGAGCCGGAGCGAAAGCGACGCGGAGTCGAGGGACCCCTACCTCATTAGGACCCCTCGCTCGTTGTACCATCAAAACGCATGCCCTTCGTGCCCAGCCCGCTGACGCACACCGGCGCGCGCCTGCTTGAGTTCGAGACGCTGCGCGAGCTGCTCGCGGGATATGCCTCTTCACCGCCGGGCCGGCGGCGGATTGCCGAACTGCAGCCCTCGCTCGACCGTGCGTGGATCGAAACCCAGCACCAGCTCACGACCGAAATCCGCGAATTCCGCCGCGTGGGCGGACGTTTCGAATTCGCCGGGCTGCCGGAAGTAGCGAAGCTGATCGAGAAGTCGCGCATCACGGGCGCGGCGTTCGAGACCACGGAGATCCGCGATATCGTTCTGCTGGTTGACCGGGCGGCAGAATGGCGTGAGATCGTGCGTCAGCCGCCCGCCGCCATGCGCTCGGAATGGACTGCCGTGTCAGCCCTCTCCGGCGGCATCCAGGACTTCACCACATTCCTGCGCTCGTTCCGCAACAAGATCCTGCCCGACGGCACCCTCGACGACCGCGCCTCGCCCGAACTCACCCGCATCCGCCGCGAGATCGAAAAGCAGAAGCGCTTGATCCAGGAATCGCTGCGGGGCTACCTGCGCCGCCTCGCCGAAGGCGGCACGGTGCAGGACGAACTCGTCACCATCCGCGGCGAACGTTTTGTCATACCCGTGAAAGTCGAGCAGAAACGCCGCGTGCAAGGCGTCGTCCACGGTGCCAGTTCCAGCGGACAGACCGTCTTCGTCGAGCCCCTCGAAACCATCGAGCAGAACAACGAACTGGTGCGCCTGCTGGACGAAGAACAAGCCGAAGTCCACCGCATCCTGTTAGAGATGACGCGCCGCATCGGCGAAAACGCCGATGCCATTCTCGCCGCCGCCGACATCCTCGCCGAACTGGAACTCCAGTTCGCCAAAGCCCGCTTCGCCGAAGACTACAACTGCGTAGCCGTAAGCCTGTGTAGGAACGGGCAGGAATCGTGTAGGGACGGGTCTCTGACCCGTCCCGGGCGAGCGCAAGCTCGCCAGCGGGTGGAGGGGGCTTCAGCCCCCGAGGCCTCCTGTCTGCTCCTCCACCGCGCCCGCCACCCTTTGCTCGAACGCAATCTGAAGCTGAAGAACGCCGAAATTGTTCCCGTAACCGTCGAACTAGAGAACGACCGCCGCCAGCTGGTCATCACCGGCCCCAACACCGGCGGCAAAACCGTGACACTGAAAACCGTAGGCCTGCTCGCCCTGATGGCCCAGTCCGGCATCCCCGTCCCCGCCGACCGCGCCGAGATGCCCGTATTCGACGCCATCCTGGCCGACATCGGCGACTACCAGTCCATCGAACAGAATCTCTCGACCTTCTCCGCCCACGTCACCAACATTGATTTCATCTCCCGCACCGCCACACCGCAGTCCCTTGTGCTGCTCGACGAACTCGGCTCCGCCACCGATCCCGAAGAAGGCGCCGCCCTGGCCGTAGCCATCGCCGAACACTTCCGCCAGATTGGCTGCATGAGCGTGATCTCGACCCACCACACCTCGCTCAAAGTTTACGGCGCAAACACCACCGGCGTGATCAACGCTGCCGTCGGCTTCAACGAAACCACCCTGCAACCCACGTACGAGCTGAAGATCGGCGTACCCGGCGCCTCTGCCGGTATCAACATCGCGCATCGCCTGGGCTTGAATCCCGCGATCATCGCGTCCGCCCGCGGACGCCTGAGCACGCAGACGCAAGACGTAGCCAAGTTCCTCGACCGCCTCCACGCCGAGTTGCGCGAAGCCGATAACCAGCGCGCCAAGTTGCACGCCCGCGAGCAGGACCTCGAACGCGAGAAGCAGCATCTGGCCACCGAAGGACGCAAAGAGCAGCAGACCAAAATCCGCGAAATGGAGAAGAAACTCGAAACCCTCTTCCGCGACTTCGAGTACCACGCCCGCGAAGCCGTCAACGCCGTGCAGGACCGCGCCGCCGCCCAGAAGCTCTCCAAAGACGCCGAGCGCCGCATCGCCAAACTGCGCCGCGAATTCCGCGAGCAATTCGATTCCACGGTCGTAGCCCACGCCAGCGGCGCCGACCGCGACGATCCCCACGCCCAGCCCGCCCTGGTCAAACACGTCGCCGAAGGCGACACTGTGAAACTCAAGTCCATGGGCCGCGCGGGAGTGATCAAGAAGAAGATCGACGACCATCACTTCGAAGTCGAAATCGGCTCCATGAAAATGCGTGTCGCCCGCGAAGACATCGCCGAAGTAATCGCCCGCGTCTCCGACTCCCCCGTGCAAGCCGCCCGCTCCCGCGGCGTCAAGGTTTCGCTCGAAAACGACGTGAGCGACCTGAAAATGCCGACCGAAATCAACGTCATCGGCCAGAACGTGGACGACGCCACCCGCGAAGTCGAAAAGTTCGTCGACCGCGCCTTCCTGGCCGGGATGCCGAAAGTGCGTATCGTCCACGGCAGCGGCATGGGCATCCTGCGCAGGGCTCTGCGTCAATACCTGCAGAAGCACCCGCACGTGGCGACAGTGACGGAGCCTCCGCAAAACGAAGGTGGGGGCGGGGCTACGGTGGTGGAGTTGCGGGTGTAGGTCTCCCCGTGCGGACTAACGTTGGGCTAGATCCATGAGCCTTACTGGCGCTCCGCAAGCAACCGTTCCCGTTCGTCGATGGACTCTTCCGTGTAGTGATTGCTGGCTCTTTCCAGGGCCGATTCAAAATCAATCGACTCGATGCGGCTCTCGCTAGTTTTCTGAACATCGCACCAGTGCATGAGATCAGCAAGTAGATCGCCAAGCACGGTTTCAGGGTCAGTCTGTACATCTTCGCTCTGTCCAGTGACACTGGCAAAGCTCACCACGGCCAATGCGCCCCATAAGGCACGATCGGCATTACACGGATCTGCATGGGTCTTGGCCAAACGCCGATTCACGCAGCGTATCCGATCTCTCATTGTGCGGGTTGTAAGTTGATCTCCCATCTGTTTCCCCCCTTTGTATGGAGGGGCGATCGATAAACATCAAATCGCCGATTCCTCTCGTCGGGCCGTTCCTCCGTTTCTCTTGATGTTCTAGTTTGGAACACTTCCAGTTTATACAAAAGATACTCTCTCCGTGTGAAAAATAAGCCTGCGCGCAAAAACATCGTTGGAAGGCGCGTCGCTGAGGCGCGCCAGCTCTGTAAGCCAACGCTAACGCAGGATGCTCTTTCAGGGAGGCTCGCTCGGCTTGGGATTCAGCTCGACCGAGCCGCAGTTGCCAAAATCGAAAACAATCACCGTCATGTTCTTGACTACGAACTTAAGGCTCTCGCAAACGCCTTGGGCGTGAACGTCAATTGGCTTCTCGGGGTTGAAAAAAAGTGAAAGACCCCACCTCGAAACTGCGGTCGGCTACGCGCCGCGCCAAATCGGACGTGGCGAACAAGCTGGTCAGTATGTTTCTTCACGAACTGAGTCGCAGGATCAGCCAAAACTGGCCAGTTAGAGTTGACGGCGAAGAATACGAAAAACTTGTTCGCGAGCGGTTTAATAACCAGTGTCCATATTGCTCTTGCGATCTGACGAAAACCGAATCAGTGATTGAACATCTCGATGCCATGAATCGTTGTCGCGCAGGGCTCCATGTGCCCGGCAACGTGTTGGTCGCCTGTAGAAGATGCAACAGCGAAAAGCGCCGGGACGATTCGTTGAAAATTCTTTCGCTTGCGAAGTCCGGCTGGGAATCGTTCCTGTCTCACGACGGCACTCGTTGTGCTGTGCCCTGCCGCACATGCCAGTATTGGGAGAGTATCTGGCGGGATGAAACAGATCGAAGGCTGAGACTGAGCGAGAACTTGCGGAGAGTCCGTTCTTTTCGCACCGCATTTTCAGAATTTCAGCAGGCTCTTCCGTCCCTCATGGAGTCGCAGCCAGCGCTATTGACGAAGCTCTACTCCGATTGCCAGGCTTTTGCCGAAACGGAGATCAAGGTCCTTTTAGAGAAATTTGGTCCTATCTCGAGCCCCCAGCCTTGATTGCCCCGCAAAAAGTGACGTACTTTTGCAGGCCTATCAACGTGCAGGACTCGAATTCCACACTTTTCCCACAGTTTCCTGGACCTCTTGCTTTGAATGGTTGATCTTTTGGCGTCCATAATGATCAAAGGGTGATTTTTGCGCCGCCCATGACCTCCGACAACTTCAAAGAGTCCCTCAAGCAGCAGGCGGACATCGTCCGCATCGTGGGCGACTACGTCAAGCTGAAGAAGGCGGGGGCGCAGAACTATTCCGGGCTGTGTCCGTTCCACAGCGAGAAGACGCCGTCATTCTCGGTGCACGCCACGCGGCAGTTCTATCACTGCTTCGGCTGCGGGGCGTCGGGAGACGTGTTCAGCTTCGTGCAGAAACTCGAGAACATCACCTTCCCCGAAGCCGTCCGCCTGATCGCGCAGAAGCTGGGCGTGCCCATGCCGAAGGTCACCTCCTCCAGCCCGCAAGAGGCTCGCGACGCCAAGGTGCGGATGGCGCTGCTCGACATTCACGAGCGCGCCACCGCGTTCTTCCAGGAATGTCTGCGGCGTTCGGAGGGTGCGAATGCGCGCGAGTATCTGAAGAGCCGCGGTCTGGATGCCGAGATCATTGCCCGCTTCAAGATCGGCTACGCCCCCGATTCGGGATTTCTGTTGCGCGATGCGCTGCGGCGGGAGTTTGATGAAGATCTGCTGCGGGAGAGTGGCCTGTTTTCGTGGAAAGAGGGCTCTCAGCTCTCAGCTGGCAGCTCTCAGCAACTGCAGATCCCTCGCTCCGCTCGGGATGACAAGCCTGAGGAGGCGAACGCTGACAGCCGAGAGCTGAGAGCTGATAGCTCCAAGCCAGAAGGGGACAGCCAGAAGCTCGCAGCTCGAAGCTCGAAGCCCGAAGCCCTCGCGATGTATTCCAAGTTCCGCAATCGCGTCATGTTCCCGATCGCCAACGACCAGGGTAAGGTCATCGCCTTCACCGGTCGCACTCTCTCGACCGACGAAAAATCCGGCCCCAAGTATCTGAACTCTCCGGAGACGCCGATCTATTCGAAGTCGCGGGTGCTGTTCAATCTCGACCATGCCAAGGAAGCGATCCGCAAGCTTGACTACGCCATCCTGGTCGAAGGCCAGATGGACTGCATCTCCGTCTTCGCCGCCGGATTTCAGAATGTGATCGCCAGCTCCGGCACGGCGTTCACCGAACTTCAGGCAAAACTTCTCGGGCGATTCTCGAAAAACGTCGTGGTCAATTTCGATCCCGACACCGCCGGAGCCCGCGCCACCGAGCGCACTCTCGCCCTGCTGGTTGAAGAGGAATTTAATATCAAAACCCTGACCCTCGAAACCGGCTTTGACCCCGACCTCTACATCCGCCGCAAGGGCAAAGAAGCCTATGCCGAAGCCCTGAAGCACTCGCAGCGCTATTTCGACTACCTGATCGAGCGCGCCCGCGCTCAGTTCCCGGCGCGCACCGGAGAAGGCAAGGTCAAGGCCGTCAACTATCTTCTGCCCCACATCCAGCGCGTGCCGAATCGAATCATCCGCGACGAGCTGGCGGCCGAGATCTCGCAGAAGCTCGGGATTGACTCGGCCGTGCTGCGCCAGGAACTGAAGCACGCCGCCGGGACCCGCTCGGCCACGCAAGTAAAGTCGCCCGCCGAGTCGCAGATCACCGGAGCGGAGCGCGTCCTGATCCGCGCGCTCGCCTCGGCGACCCAGATTTCTTCCGCATCGGACCGCACTTCAGCACGCGAGGGCACCGACGAGGCCTTCGACCCGGCCCGGCAGGCGCAATATGTCTTGCAGGCCGAGCGCCTGCATGAAGGGATGGCCTCCCAGTCCCTGTTGGAGGCTCTTCTGCAAGCGGGCCCCGAAACGCAGGACGTCATGGAACTCGCCAAAACCGAAGACGACCGCCGCCTCCTGGCATCCATCCTGATGCAAGAAGACGAGGAACTGACTCCCGAGACCGTGGAGGGCGCCGTGCGAGCCCTGCGCCGCATCCACCTGCGCCGCCGTCTCGAGCAGGTCCAGCGGGAACTGGAGTCGACGCGGGACCCCGTCCGGGTCAAGGCCCTGCTGCAGGAAAGGATGCGGCTGAAGCGCGCGCTCATGGATCCCGGCCTTGGCATTGACCGAGCCGCCTCGTAGCGCCGGCACCCTGCCGGCTGTCCCGAGG
>JBASRS010000049.1:0-27387 GCA_049273945.1 Terriglobales bacterium
TCCCAGGAGCGCGCGACCCGCGAACCGGGCCGCACCATGAGGGAGACGCGGCCGTCGCCCGACGTGACATCGACGGCATCAAAGCGGCCGGCGACGCGGATCGAACCGTCACCGGTACGGGCCCGCAGATCGCCGTCCACGTCGTCGACCTCAACCCGGCCGTCGCCGGTGTAGAGATCCATCTCACCTTTGAGATGGCTGACGGAAATCCGGCCATCGCCGGTACGCAGCGCAATCTTGCCCTGGCGCGGCATGTGGATGTCGATCTGGACCCGGCGTTGGCCGACATCGAACACGAAATTGCGATGAGGAAAGCGCACTTCGATCTCCACGGCATCGCCGGTCTGGCGCTCGAGAATCTTGATTCCGTCCTGTCCGATCTTCCACCGCTCGGTGGTCACGTTGACCTCGATTTTGTTCTGGTCCCAGGTATCGAGGCGAATGGCGGCATCGGAGGTGTCCACACGCAGTTGGGGGGCGTGCTCGACGGTGTAGGTTTTGGACCAATTGTCGGCGTGGGCGGCGGTCAGCAGCAGGACGACGGCGAACAGGGCGATCGTGAATGGGCGCATGGTTGGTCTCTCCGGAACCTGGAGACAGACAAATACCCCAGGTAGTCAGACGTATGTACGGGGCGTTGGTGAGGGGAGTTCCCGGAAAAATTCGTTGAGTGTGTGGGTCGGACACTCTTGTCCGACAAACTGTGGGCAAAGGATGGTCGGCGGACAGGGTCGGGAGAGCTCTGGCAGAGTCAAGGTGATCGGAGACGCGAGTCCGGACGATCTGCGGGCGCTCAGCAATCTGCTGAAGAATGCGAAGTAAGGGAGGGCAGAGGTTAGAGGTCAGATTGCAGAGGTAAAAAGCTCGTGGCGCACGCGATACTTCTGAAATCTGAAGTTCTTAACCTCTGCAATCTGACCTCTGACCTCTGCAATCCTTAACCTACGTTTCAATCCCTATATGACAGACGCGGCCGACGATGTAGTCGCCGGACCTGGTGCCCTCTTCGATGGGCATGACTTCTACCGAGTAGGCCGCGTTGTGGGGACGCAGCACCAGGTGGCGATTGTATACTTCAACATACTTGATGGTGCAGCCCTCATCCTTACGCACGGCATACATATTTTGTTCGCCCTTGCGGTAGGGAGTTAGTGAGTTGTAGTGCCGGTCGAGAAGCAAAAAGGCACCGGGAAGCATGCGCGGGTACATGCTCATGCCTTCACGGGCGTCGACCTTGATGACGACGAAGCGCTCCCAGCCGTCGCGGTCGCCCTCCATGTCGGCGCGCAAGCGGCGGAGGAAAGTCTTCTTGAATTTCAATATTTCCTTTACGTGCATGCTCATAATGAGCTGTTCCTGGGCGGCCACCTGCGGGTCGGCGAGGACGACGCTGTCGAACTCGTCCTCGCTGGGGGGGACGATCGAGGCGCGCTTGTTGATCTCGGAGGGGTCGAGCAGGTCGAGCACGGAAAGGCGTTGCACGGACAGGACTTTGTCCATGCCCTCCAGGCTAAGGCCGCGTTTGCGATTGAGAAAATTGGAGATATGAGCTTGCTTGAAGCCGGTCTGTTCCGCCAGGCGCAGGCCGGTAAGATCCCCTTCGTCAATGCGTTGCCAAAGGGTTTTGCGGAGGTTGTCCTGCAGGGTCCGGAATTTCATGGGCGGGAGTATAACGCACACAACTATATCAAATTGCTATTATTTTGATAACTATAACATCGCTAAGGAAATAGAATTCTTGACCGAGATTATCACCTTCACGCAAGGCGGAGGTATAATCCCGTGAGCCTTCGGCGGCGACTCCAAGAGACATTTGTCGGGCCATATTCATCCTTTCCGAGTGGCGAAAAGCCGAAGGCGGAAAGGCGTCTATCATGGATCGCGAATCGCACTGGCAGCCTAGAGGGGGTAGGAAGCTCAACGAAGAACTTCCAGAGAGTTGGCTGGAACGGACGACAATATCAGTGCTCGGAAGAATCCCCAAGATATTTCTTTACGGCCCGGTGGCTCTCGTGTTAGCTACCGCACTCACGACTGATTTACAGTGGCGAAGTTATGCGTGGTTAGCAATCGCTATTTGGCTAAGCGTCGATTTATGGAATTGGCTTCTTGGCAAAACATGGCGCTGGAAGTTTGTGGTGGGATGGATCACAACGAATCTTTTGTTGATCGGGGCAATGAGCATTAGCTGGATCATAATGTCCGCTCTTTTGTTAGATATTCGCAAGCAAACCTACGAGCAGCTGTCAACCACAATTTCAATCCCGTATGGAGTTGACGACCCGGTGGATAGCACCATCACGATTTCTAATGGTCCTAGGTCCAACATCATTGAGATTAAAGCGTCTTGCCAATTCAGAGACCTGCAATACGCCAATGCTATGTCATTTGAATTTAGTAAATCTGAAGTTGCGATTCCGTTAGACTCTTCGTCTCTTGAAGCTGGCGATTCTGAAAGCGGAATGTGTCTCTGGAATCAGCTTGTCGCCGTGAGAGCACCTGTGCGTTGTGCTGATCTGTTTATTACGGTTGAATATCGACTCCAAGATCAGCCGCTAATTCCACAGCTTAAGCCATGGCGATTCATTACCAGAAAACGCGGGGATAGATTTACATGGACACCAGAGCCGACAAACCTTCCGCATAGTTTGTGCGGGACTCTTGACGGAAGGCCGCCTTGGAACAAATGATGCGCCTTGCGCCAAAGTAGTACACTTCCACGGTCAAATCTGGCCGAGGGGGAGTGTGCGGTATGTGGAATTTTTATAAGAAAGTGATCGTTTCGGCATTCCTGGAGTTTTGGACAGCAACCGATGATGTACTCACGGGAATTGCGATCGTATCTTTTATAGCGATTCTTTTGAGTCGGCGGTACGGAGAACGTCTCGTGGCAACGTGGAATGGAATTTCGCCGTGGTGGTCCTTGATTCCAATAGGCCTTTTGGTTCTCTACCGGCTTTTACTAGCCAATTATGTCCAGTTCTCGCGAGTCAAGGCAGAGAGAGATTCGATGCTCGGAACAACCATGTTGGCAGAAGAAGATCCGAAGGTATACCTCGAACCTCTCAACGCGGAATTCGCGGCTACTGGGATAATTCCGTTTGAACTATCCAACAATGGCCAGCGAGTAAATGTAGCTCACAGAATTAGGGTGCAGCCAATCACTAAGCTCCCCTCTGTCTCGTTTGAATACGTGAATCACCTAGAGATGAATCGGCACAAGAAAATGCTGCCAATGATTGACGATGTCAATGTTTTCCAAACCCACAACATCCTCCCGGCATTGGAGAAGGCATGGGAAAAAGAGTGTCAGATGACCGGGCAAGTTGAAGAGGCGCTCCAATTTGACGTTTGGATCAACTATGAAGACGTGTCCGGGCGCAAGCACTTTCAAACCATTGTCAATCTCATATATTCACCGACCCGACATATTGTTGAGAGCACACACCCCCTCGCGTTCTCGCGCCCTGAGAGCAAAATTATAGAATTGGCGGGCATGGATGTTAGGCGGCTTTCGTGAGAGTTTTATATTCGAGATTGCTAGATGCGATCAGCTTGAGCATGGTGTCCCGAAATAGGAATGGGTTCTTGCGATTGTTAAAACGCCATGTCATCTCTTGCAGGTAGGCCGCCAGATGCTTTGTAGAGACTTTATGCCACGTTCCCACAATCCCGCGCTTGAGAAGGCTGAACGCGGACTCGACCGCGTTTGTGGTCACGCACAGTTCGCCCTCGTACCGGACGTATTCATCAGCAGAGTGGTTGACGCTCTCGTGCTTGCCCTTGTACTGCGTCAGGTTGAAATTGTAGAGCTTGGATTCGTCAGTCATGATCACGTCAACGGTCTTGTCCACGTTGCGGGAGATGATGTCGTAGAGCGCACCCTGATTGATGTTCTCAGCCTTGATGAAGTGGAGATGACCACCGCGTTCGCGAATGCCGATGACAGCGGCCTTGTTCTTAAGCTGGCCCTTATGACCGCGCTGCTTTCCGCCGATGTAGGTTTCGTCAATTTCAACGGTACCAGCCATTTTGTGTTCTGCTTCGGTCATGGCTGCACGAATGCGATGGCAGAGGTACCATGCGGTCTTGTAGGAGATGCCAAGCATTCTCTTGATTTGATTTGCGGACATTCCCTTGCGCGACTCACAGAGCAGGTATGTAGCAGCGAACCACTTCGGCAAGGGCAAGTGGGAATCGTGGAAGATCGTTCCAGACATTACGGAGAACTGATAGCGGCATGAATCGCAATCGAACTGGTCCCGCTTCTGGATGCGCGAGATGGTCTCACCCTTACATCGCGGGCAGGAGAGACCTTTCGGCCAACGCAATCCTTCCAGATACTCGCGGCACTCAATCTCTGTGTCGAAATCTTCCATCAACTTCATCAGGTCCATTTGTAGTTTCATATGGAGTATCCCTTGGCTAAGAAAAAAGCACACGAATTAACTACTGAGCAGGCGATCCGGCGGGTATTCCACAAGCATGTGCGGAAGGCTCTCAAGCAGATTGTGGAGCAGTCTGAGACGCTCAAGAAGACTTCCAAGTCTGTGAACCGTAAGCCCATGAAAGGAATATAGCAGAATGCGAACCCTGTGTCAAGTATATAATCTCGTTCTTGACTTGCAAGACAATGAGCTATAGGATCGCGAAATCATATAACTCATTCCTGCAAGAAAAGGTGTTTGCCATGATCGAAGTGCAATCTTATGAAAACGAAGAGAAAAGCTTTGGGGAGTTTCGCCGCAAAGTGCGTTCGGCCGAGGTGCTGTCGGCCGCGATGGAGCGTTTGCTGCGCACCCTCCACTTCACCGGGCGGTTGAGCGTCGTGGTCCAGAACGGGACGGTGCTCAAGTCCGGATACGAAGAAGGCTACTTCCGGCAACAGGAGCCGGGCATGGCAGCCAGCCCGGAATGAGCGGCCAGCGCAACTTATCCTTCCTAACTACATAGAACGACAGGTCATCGTAAGAGAAACGAGCCCTGGGCCGAGCGATCGGCGCCAGGGCTCTTTTTGTTGGTTTTGCGCTACGAGTTTTGAGCTGCGGGCTACCACTTACAAGATTGATTGATCCGACTTTTCGTTTCATACGGGAAAGGCACTTATGAACTTTACAAGCAGGATCAGGCAGGACGAAGTAGCGGTGGAGTTGAAGTACTGCGAGCGCTGCGGGGGGTTGTGGCTGAGACGGCAAGGACAGGAGGTGGTGTATTGCGGTGGGTGCCGCGCTCAAATGGCAGCGCTGCTGTGTGGGCGGCGACGGCGTTTCGAGCCGCGCGTTGCACCGAACCAGGTGCAGATCGAACGTCTGCTGGGGGTGGCGGAGGCGGAGGTGCGGTCATGACGGCGGCACTGGGATGGTTGATGGCCGCGACTGGGGTCCCAGTAGAGGGGCAGTGGCTGGGTGAAACGGAAGTGGATTTATGGCCGTATCGCGACCGCACCGTGGCGCTATTGAAGAGATACGCCCGGGCGTCGGTGGAGGTGGGGCGGCTGCCGTCGCTGCTGGGGCGCGAGTGTTTCCGGGCACGAGTGAGTTCGTACTCGATGACCAGTTTCGAGGACATCGTGATCTTCGTGCACGACATGGACACGGCGCTGCGGCGACTGAACCCGTTTCAGCAACGGCTGATCGCAATGAACGTGCTCGAGGAATACAGCTTGCCCGAAGTGGCGCGGTTGGTGCCCTGTCCCCTGCGCACGGTCGAGCGGGAAGTGCCGGATGCGCTGGACATGCTGTCGCGAGCGTTCCTGGAGAGCGGGTTGATCAAGACCGGATGACCATTGAGAGCAAAGCGAAAGGAGTTCATTATGATCTCTGGATTGAAATTCGCCATGTTATCCAAAGCTTGTCAAGAGGGAAAGAATTACGATTTCAATGTAAGTGGTTGCAACAAGAGCAAAAATAATGGTAAATATATACTTGACACACACGAACAAAGAGCGTACATTTTAAGCATGGAAACACCTCGTACCCTGCAAGAAGCTATCGTTTACTTCTCTGATCCAGAGCGGGCTTTCGAGTATGCCAAGAGGTTCCGCTGGCCGAAGGGCAAGGTCATTTGTCCACGTTGCGGCAAAGACAAGCACTCGTTCATCAAGACGCGGCGCATCTGGTTTTGCTACACATGCCAGAAGCAATTCACGCTCAAGCTGGCAACGATCTTTGAGGATTCCCCGCTGGGACTCGACAAGTGGATGACAGCATTTTGGATGCTGGTCAACTGTAAGAATGGTGTGAGCAGTTGCGAAGTTGCGCGGACTCTGGGAATAACTCAGAAGTCGGCTTGGTTCATGCTGCAACGTCTCCGCTTGGCTTTGCGGGATGAGTTCTTCGGATCGAAACTTGGCGGCGGTGGCGGCGAAGTCGAAGTAGACGAGACGTTCATCGGTGGCAAGGCCCGGTTTATGCATAAGGCAAAGCGGATCAAAACCAAGGTGCGTGAAGGCAACTGGGGCAAAGCTATTGTGATGGGGATGTTGGAACGCGGTGGACATATCAAAACAAAAGTGATTGCAGATCGCAAGAAGCCCGCGTTGCATGCTGCTATCGCTGAATCGGTTGCGACAGGAGCGCAGATTTATACGGATGAGCATGTTGGCTACATGAACATTTCGCCGGAGTACATGCATAAGATCGTCAACCATCTTGAAAAATACGTTGACGGCCGTGTACACACGCAAGGTATCGAGAATTTTTGGTCGCTGCTTAAGCGCGGCCTTGGCGGAACCTACGTTAGTGTCGAACCGTTCCATTTGTTTCGTTACCTTGACGAACAGATGTTCCGCTACAACAATCGCAAAGGCTTGAACGATAGCCAGCGTTTCGCTTTGGCCATGACTCAGATCGGCGCGAAGCGCCTGACCTACAGCGAACTCACAGGCAAAGACGAATCGCCACGCTACGAAACGACAGGGACGGGGGAAACGCAAGTCCCCTTCTAGTCCTTGTCGGAGCGTTTCGGTTTCCTCAAAGAAGAAGGCTTCGGTTTCTTCTTCTTCGCCTGTACAATTGCGGCTCTGGGAACGTTGAACAGTGCTTTCATCCCCCGTTCAAAGTTCCTCGTGGCTTCCGGCCCTTCCCTGTATTCAGGTTCTTTCATATGGACTATGTTACGCGCCAGTTCATTTTCCTCGCTAAGAAATTCCGTAAGGAATTGCGGTATGCGAGGGACACTCTAAAGGGAATTCAGCAAGCTCTTAACCATCAAGTCGAAGCTATAAACAAAGCTGCCGAAGCCACCCAGGAAAATAATAATTCCACTCAGGAATTGATTGTGAAATTTCACCAACCACGCTCCACAGAGAGCCACTCCATATTCGATGAAAAAAAGAAAGACCCAAGGGAGTGGGTGAAACTTGCGGTTGCTATCGCCATGCTCTTCATAGTAGCCGCCTACACTCTGCTCGCCGCCTACCAACTGGATCAGATGAGGATAGCTACCCAGACTGCCAAGGACTCGCTTCATGTAACCGAGCGGGCCTATATCATCTTCGGCCAACCCGAGCTCGACTACGACAAGAAAATGCTTAATGTTCCAGTGGTTAATACGGGCCACATACCTTCTGGGGAAGTCACGATAGTATTGTATGAAGGTACCTTCAGCAATGAATCGCGCTCCCATGATCCAATCCCTTTCCGCAACCTCGTGGAGCGACATCGAAGTATTGACGCCCTTTCCTCGATAGCTGCTGGTTGGCCATCTATTATTGCCATTCCAATTCCGAAGATGGATGCGAAGAGAGTTAAAGATGCTCGCCAAATGGTAATGGTCGTCGGTACGATCTCTTACAATGACGGATTCCCAGACACACCTACGCAGCACTGGACTATGTGTGCCAGCACGGTCTATCAGGCTGTCGCCAAGCAATCGTATTTGAGAACTTGCAATGGCGGAGTACTGTTGCCCAAGTTTGAGGCCTTGCCAGACTGGTCGAAATTCACCGACCCACAGACCGACTAGCCCTGTCACGGCAAGGGCAATTATACATGTGTGCCAAGTATATAATTGCCAAAATAATTCTGCAAAAGTTGGCGGGATTGCCCCCTTGAATTTGATATTCTAAATATAAGAGCAGAGAAGAACAAAAAGTCTCAGGAGCGCGATCAAAGGCGTCGGGCAGGAATGCCCGACCCCCACAAGCATCGCGCTCTTTTCTTTGGCGGGGAGATGGTGAAGGCGAAGGCAAAGGCCAAGAAGCCGGCAGCGACAAAGAGCGCGCCCCGCGTGGATTCGAAGGCGAAGTCGGCAGAAGAGATCCAGAAAGTGCGCAACCAGGTTACGAACCTGATCCTGGGCAGCTCGGAAGAGATGGCAGCGCGGGTGGTGCAGTCGGTGACGGAGGGGGGACAGGTTGCGGCGTTGAAGTACCTGTGGGAGATGTCGGGTTTGTTCCCGTTCGAGAAGCAGGGAGAGAACGGAGAGGCGGATTCGCTGGCCAAGATCCTGCTGGAGCGGATGGGATTACAGGGGAAGACTCCGGTACGCACTACAGAGGAAGAGGGTGACGTAGAATCAGACGAGAAAGCGAATCCGTCTGACTGAAGATTGTGGAAGTGGGTGAACGGGACGCAGCATGGACATGACGTGGGTCACGGAGCGGATCGCGTTGGGAGGTGGGATCTGGAACGCGAAGAACATGGCGGAGGTGGCGCAGGCCGGTATTACCCATGTCATCGACATGCAGATCGAGTTCGATGACACGCCGCTGGCGGAGCCGCACGGAGTGCGGGTGCTGTGGAATCCGACGGATGACGACTTTCTGCCGAAGCCGCCGGAGTTGCTGGAGCGGGGCGTAGAGTTTGGCGAGGAAGCGCTGCATGATCCCGCAGCCAAGCTGTACGTTCATTGCGCGGCCGGGGTGCACCGCGCGCCGATGATGACGCTGGCGGTGCTGGGCGCGATGGGATGGGATCTGGAAGCGGCCATGGTATTGATCGAGACGCGACGGCCGTCGGTGGATTTCGCGGATGTGTACGTGGAGAGCGTGCGGCGGTATCTGGGATTGCAGAAGGCAGAAGTCAGATTGCAGGAGTGAAGGCGAAGATTGCAGAGGTTAGAGGTCAGATTGCCGAGGTGAGAACCTCTGACCGTGGGGCGCGCTGCGGAAAGCGATTCCTTCGACTTCGCTCGGGACGGGCGCTTCGCACGCGCAGGATGACAATCGGGTTGGAGAAGTTGGGAGGAGATATGCGGAAGGGGCGCCGCTCGGTGGAGCGGCTTTTTTATTGGCCGTCGCTGAGTCGCAGCGGTAGGGGTCCTTCGCCTTCGCTCAGGGTGACAATCGGGGCGGTGGTTTGCGTGGTGCTGATGGTGCTGGCGACGGTCGTGCTACCGGCGGCGTGGGGACAGGGGCCGGCGCTGACGACCATCACTGACACCGTGTATCGGGCAGACGGCACGGCAGCCGCGGGGACGGCGCTGATTTTCTGGCCGGCGTTCCAGACGGCGGAAGGCGCTGCGGTGGCGGCGGGGACGAAGAGCGTGACTATCGGACCGGCGGGCGCGTTCTCGACGCAGCTGGCGCCGAACGTGGGCGCGACGCCGACGGGGACATTCTACACGGTGGTTTTCCAACTGGATGACGGGACGGTGCGTCGGGAGTACTGGGCGGTGCCGACGACTTCTCCTACGACGATTGCGGCGGTGCGGACTACCCCCGGAACAGGAGTGGCCAGCGGACTGGCGTCGAAGCAGTACGTGGAC
Organism: Terriglobales bacterium; assembly: GCA_049273945.1. Taxonomy (GTDB): domain Bacteria; phylum Acidobacteriota; class Terriglobia; order Terriglobales; family Acidobacteriaceae; genus Acidiflorens. The sequence continues at coordinate 9,709 of JBASRS010000049.1, forward strand.
GCGGCGGTGGCGAATCGGGCGGTGGACGCGGTGGTGGTGCACCTGGGGGGCGCGGAGGTTATCCAGGGGGCGAAGCAGTTTGCGGCGCCGCCGGCAGTTCCGACGCCGACGTCGGGCAACAACGCGGCTAACAAGGCGTATGTGGATTCGGCGGTGGCTAATGTGGGGGCCGGAAACTTCGTCGCGAAGGCGGGCGACACCATGACGGGGCCGCTGACGCTGGCGGGGGATCCGACGGCGCTGAACCATGCGGCGAATCGGCACTACGTGGATACGGGGCTAACGGGCAAGGCGAACCTGGTGAATGGCGTGGTGCCCACGGGGCAGTTGGGATCGGGCACGGCGGACGGGTCGCTTTGTCTGAAGGGGAGCTCTTCGTGGGGAGCGTGCGGGACGAGCGCGGACGCAGTTTCGATCCGGGGGACGACGGTGGCATCGCTCACGCCGACGGAGGGGCAGGTGATCACCTACGAAGCGGCGTCGAATACTTACAAGCCGAAGCCGGGAGCGGGCGCGGGATCGGTGTACCAGACGACGAAGTTCGCGATCGATTTCCAGTTTTCAGCGACACCGACGGCCGACTTGCTCTCGCCGGGAGCGAAAACGGTCACGCTCGCGGCGTGCCCGGCCGGTGTTCTCGGGAATGAGGCGGACTACTGGGTGTACATTTCGGGGACGGGGACGCCGGAGGCAGTGAAAGTCACGGGAGGCACGTGCGCCGGGGATGGGAATTCCGGGACGCTACAGTTCACGACAGCGAACGGGCATGCGACGGGATACACGATCACGTCGGCCTCGACGGGAATCGCGGAGGCGTCGAACGCGGCGCGCTACCGGCCCAAAGGGACCGGGCCACTGACGGGCGGTAAGATCATCGCGCCCACCGGGGATATCGCGATCTATGGGCAGCTGACGATCAAGAGCATCGGTCAGACGGTCGAATTTCCTGGAGGAACGCAAGCCTGCTACTCGACGACGACGCCCTGCGTGTTCATCGGGGACAAGAACAATTCCAGTGCCGTTCTGGACGTGTCGTTGATTGGATTCCGCGGCCGGCCGATGGTGGTGGGCGGCACGCAACCGATGGTGGAAGTAAACGCGCAGCATACGCGCATCCAGAATCTGCAAGGCTTGTTCGAGTCCACCGGGGGGACGTTCGGCGCCTGGGTGAAGGTCGATGACGACCAGGCATTCTTGCTGGACGGTCTGGATACGTCGGGCGGACTGGGGACGATCCGGTGCGACACGATCTACTGTGGCGCGTACGTGCAGTCGAATGGAACGTTCAATGCGAATCCACAGGTGGCTCCGGTGGGGTGGCTGCAGCATGTGAATCTCAACATCCAGTGCAACGGGAATGGGGTGGACTGGCAATCGGGCAACACGCTGCGCATCTCCGATTCGGTGATTGAGGGGTACACCCAGTTCGGGGTCCGCTATTCGAACGCGACCGGCGGCTTCGGAGGGCTGAGCCTGGAGAATGTGTACGAAGAGTATGGATCGGGGTGTGGGGCCGGCCATGGCCCGGGGACGATCACCAATGCCGCGGCCGGCGTCATCATGCAGGGCAGCAGCAGTTATACCAATCCATCGCTGAGCATCCGGGGTGGAGAGGGGCCGTCGGGGAACGTGCCGGTATTCGCGAGTGGTGGTGCGACCTATTTTCAGTACTACGTGGTTGCCCGCAAGGCCGACGGATCGGTCTCGATGCCGCTGTACTTTGGAAAGGCCCAACCGATCAGCGGGGCGGTTTCGATCCCCTTGCAATGGTACGACCTTGCACCCGCGACTTCGTACGACGTGCTGGTAGTCAGCAGCAGCGGGACGCCCACGCCGCCCTCGGGCACCGGCAACTACGCGGTAGCGGCGAACATACCGCAGTCGTCGGTCTGCACGAACGGAGTGTGCTCCTATACTGACACGCAGACGGCGCGCAGCAGTTATACGCTCCCGGCCTTCTGGCTGGGCGGTTTGTTCTGGACTCCCAAGCTCAACCTGTGGCCCGGTGGCGTGATCCTGTCGCCTCCGGCGAACTCTGATTTCAACATCGCCAACCATCCCGTTCTGTATACCGACCTGCTGAGTGCTTCGCTGGCCTACACATCGTCGGCGGGCGGGGTTTTTCCGCAGGTGTTCGCCCTGCACTGTCAAGCGGGGCCGGGGAATTCGGGTTACGTATGGCCGGTGTGTCTTGGGTCGTATTATCCGCAGACCCAGATGCGTCTGGCGACGGGGCTGGCAGCGGGCGGAAGCGTGACGCTGCAGAACCTGAAGGGCGCGCTCAATCTTGGAACCAATAGTGCCGCGAACGGCCCGACGCACCTGATTACGCTGTTCGACTTCGAGCCGGACAAATCGGCAGCCTACGGAAGCACCAGGGCGCCGAACTCGGCGCATGACACATTCATCGGGATCGACTCGAGCAATACCAACACCGCCGTCGGCCTGAGTTTCGGATCGTTTGGCTCGATCAGCCACTACATCGCGAACAATGGCGACGGGACGAATTGGCTGGAGCGTTTGACGGCCACGCTGAAGGAATTCAAGACTCCCGTAAAGTTCGACAGCACGGTGACGATAGCCGGGCTGGCGGCGGGCTGCCTGAATATCTCGAGCGCGGGAGTGGTGGGTTCAACCGGAGTGGCGTGCGGAGCCGGAGGCGGGGGTGCGGTGTCTTCGGTGTTCGGGCGGACGGGGGCGGTAGTGGCGGCCACGGGCGATTACTCGGTATCGCAGGTCGCGGGCGCGGCTGCGGACTCGGCAGTGGTTCACAACACTGGGGCGGAGACGATTGCGGGAGCCAAGACATTCTCGAATGATGTTACGTTGAGTGGGAACCTGAATGTCGCGGGAAACATCGTCCAGACGGGTTCGGGACCGTGGAGCGTGGAAGGCGCCTACGGGACGATGACGGCGGCTGCGGCGGGGAAGTCGAAAATCGGCTTCAGCACGAATGGGAAGCTGGCGGTGTCGGAGAACGCGGGGGCGGTAACGGAGGTCGCGAAGAACTATCCGCAGCAGTTTACATATACCTTCTTCGATCCGAATAACCTGTTGACGACGGCGCTGCAAGTGCCCTCGATTTATGTGAATCGGGCGGCGGCGTTTCACATTGTGGAGGTTTACTGCGAGATCGATGGGGGGAGCATGACTGTCAATCTGCAGAACGCGGGGGCGAATCTGCTGAGTTCGGATCTGGTTTGTGCTACGGCGGGGGCAACTAGCTCCAGCTTCGTCGCGGGGAAGGATGCGGTGGCCTCGGGAGTGAAGCTTGGGCATGTGACGGTGTCGGCTTCGGGGAGCGTGCATCGGGTGAATGTGGTGGTGAAGTACACGGTGGATTGAGGTTGATCGCAGAGGTGAAAAGCTTGCAGGGAAGAGTTTGCGGTCGCTCAAGGGGGAACAAAATCTTAGACCGCAGAGGACGCTGAGGGGAACGCAGAGGACGCAGAGAGAAGCGTTAACCACAGAGGTCACAGCGGGCATAGGGGAAACCTGGGCGTCGGGAGAATGCCTTGCGGTGGCGCTTGAGTAGTGGAGGAGTAGAGGTCCTTCGACTCCGCAAGAACTTCGCTTTGCGAAGTTCTTGCTCCGCTCAGGATGACAGGGATTAGGGTCTGAGGTAATTTCCGCAAAGACAAATTGGCAGGAGTAGGCGCATGGAGAGAGGTTTCGGCGCGGGCGCACGAGTATGCCTGGTGCTCGTGGGCGTGGGCATGATCGCGGTGTCGTCGTGGGCGGCTACTTTTTATGTGGACTCGACAAGCGGAAGCGATACGAATGACGGGTTGTCGCCGGCGACGGCCTGGAAGACGGTGGCGAAGGTGAATGGAAGCACTTTCGCGGCGGGGGATCAGATCCTGTTCAAGCGGGGACAGGTTTGGAATGAGAGCCTGGTGCCGCCGTCGAGTGGGGCGTCGGGAAATCCGATTGTCTTTGATGCTTACGGGACGGGCGAGGCTCCCACGCTGACGGGGTATGTGGGATTGCCGGCGGCGAGCTGGTCGCTGGATTCGGGGAACATCTGGAAGACTTCGATCACGTCGAGCTCATTCAACTACGTGCTTTTTGGGTGGATCGGGAGCGACGGGACGGTGGGGAGCGTTTGGGGGACGAAGTTCACTTCGGGGAAGTCGGCACTGGTGGCGCCGTATCAGTTCTTTTTTTCAAGCAACGTTCTTTATGTGTATTCCGTCGGTAACCCAGCTACTTACTACGGCAGCATGGCGGCGATGCTGATGACCAACGGCCAGATTCTGTATATCTAGCGATTTGGATAAAGGCATCGAAAGAGTGGAGCCGAGGTTCGCTGCGACAAGCTGGGTCGTCCCTCCGGGACTTGATCGTTGTTCGATTTTGTCCCAGCGCTGAAGCGCTGGGCTAAGCTGGTGCGCCCCTCCCGGGGCTGGGTTGTGTGTTCGAGAATTTTTCGGACTGCACTTGTGTCGGCAATCAAGAAGAAAAGGAGAGCAGCAATGAATTTCTTGCAGAAACTGCTGCAGGGGATCGCGTTTGTCCCTGCGGTCGTGAATGGTATCGAAGGGTTGTTTGGAAGCCGCTCCGGGCAGGAAAAGAAGGACTCAGCCATTTCTTTCGTGACGGCAGCGCTTCAATTGGGCGAGGCGGTGGCGAACCGCGAGATCGTCGATGAGGAGAAGTTCAAAGAGGGGCTGTCAAAAGTGATCGACGGTACGGTTGAGTGTCTCAACGCGTCCAGTTGGGCGCGAACGAACAAGCAGTAGGCCGAAAGGCTGAAATTTACACGCGAGGAAGTCTAATGTCATTCGGGCTCAAGAAGAAAGTGCTCCTGGTCGTCTTCCTGGCGCTGAGCGCGGCAGCTTTGGCCAAGCCAGCGCACCTGCTGTACCACGCGGGCAAGAGTATCACCTACCCCGTGCGACATCCCAGAAAGATTACGCACGGTCTGTGGAAACTAGTCACGGAGGTGTTTTGATGAGGAAACTAGCCGCAATCCTGCTCGTCCTCGGCCTGCTACCGATGCTTGGCTGCTCTCCGCTGGAGAATCAGGCTCGGGATGCCGCGGCGGCGCTCTCGGGATCCATCGCCGCGGCGCAAACCAAGTACCAGGCAAGCTGCACGGCGAACCCGTCCCAGGAAATCTGTCAGGTGATCAATCGGGGAGTTTCGGGAGAGAACGCTCTGATTACGGCAGTCGAGACGTACTGTGGATGGGCGGTGACACCGGCTCCTCCTGACCCGAATGCAAAATGTGTGCCGGTCAAGTCGGCTCAGGCTGCTTTGCAGACAACGATTGCCAACGCCGCGACGCTGACACTTCAGATCAAAGGAGCTCTCTAATGGGTGCAGCAACGCTGATTAGCCTCGTCCTCACATTGCTTCAGTCGGTTTTAGCCTCTGCCAAGGTCGGAGGACTGGCTCCCGATGTGATCGCCAACATTGAAGCAGCGGTGGCAAGCCTGCTGGCAGTGCAGGGAACGCCAGTTACGTTCGCAGAATTGGAGGGTCTTCGCGTCACCACGAAATGGTGAAGTGGCTAGAACTGATTTCAAAAATACCCTTGCGGTTACGGAAAGGGCAGGCCTCAGGGGCTAAAGCCGGCATTTTGGGCGGATGGTGGCGGCACGGCTGGAAGCCGTGCCCTACCCAAACCCGACCTATTGAAACCAGTTCTAGCAGCAATGGGCTGTCAGGTACCAACTCGAACACCTGATGGCTGAGAACGGACGGCTTCCTACCCGACTTCTTCGCTCCAGTTTTCCAGCGTCTTCTTGACCAGCGCCATGAACTGGTCGGCGACGGCGCCGTCGACCAGGCGGTGGTCGTAGCCGAGCGTGAGGTGGACGACGGAGCGGATGGCGATCGAGTCGGTGCCGTCTTTGTCGCTAATGACCAGGGGCTGTTTGGTGATGCCGCCTACCCCCATGATGGCGAGGTTCGGCTGGTTGATGATGGGCAGGCCAAAGACGGCGCCAAATTGTCCTGGGTTGGTGATGGTGAAGGTTGCGCCTTCGACGTCGGTGGGCATGAGCTTTTTGTTGCGGGCGCGTTCGCCTAAGTCGGTAATGCCACGCTGCAGGCCGAGAAAGTTGAGTTCGTCGGCGTTCTTGAGGACGGGAACGATCAGTCCCCAGTCGAGGGCGACGGCGATGCCGGCGTTTACGTGGCGATGGTAACGGATGTTGTCGCCTTCGAGCGAGGCGTTCACGATCGGGTACTGCTGCAGGGCGATGATGGCAGCGCGCACGAAGAACGGCATGAAGGTCAGGCGGGCACCGTGGCGCTGCTCGAAAGAGTTCTTCAGCTTGTTGCGCAGGTTGACGATGCGCGTCATGTCCACTTCGAACATGCAGTGGACGTGAGCGCTGGTGCGACGGGACTCGATCATGCGCTGCGCGATGATGCGGCGCATCTGGGTCATGGGGACGATGTCGCCGGGGATGGCGGCGGGCGCGGGAGCCGGAGCCGGGCGTGACGCGGGCGCGGCAGCGGGGCGGTGCTCGACGAAATCGAGAACGTCTTGCTTGGTGATGCGTCCGCCGGTGCCGCTGCCGTGGATCAGGCTCAGATCCACGTTGTGCTCGCGGGCGAGTTTGCGGACGAGCGGCGAGGAGCGGACGTCGGACTCTTCTTCGTCGGCGTGAGCGGCGGGCGGAGCGGCGGGCGGAGGAGCGGGTGCTTGCGCTTCTTTTTTCGGTGGCGCAGGCGCGCTGGGCGCAGGAACCGCGGCTTTGGCCGGGGCGGGTGCGGAGGCGCCATCGCCGTCCCCAATTACGCCGACTACGGTGTTGACCTGAACGGTGTTGCCTTCGGCGACTTTGATTTCCTGTAAGACACCGCTGGCGGGGGCGGGAATTTCAGCGTCCACCTTGTCGGTGGAGATTTCGAAGAGAGGCTCGTCGCGCTGGACCTTGTCGCCGGTCTTCTTCAGCCACTTGGTGATGGTGCCTTCGAAAATCGATTCGCCCATTTGGGGCATGACTACGTCTGTCGGCATAGTTTCCTTCCCGTGAAACCCCTGCGCGAACGGCGGGGCGTGAGCAAACAAACATTATAGCGAAGGGCGGCGTGCCGCAGGGCCCGCGGTTGCGCGTAGACAAGGCCAAACCTTAAACCGCAGAGGGCGCAGAGGTTTCGCGGGGGGCGCAGAGAAGGGCTTGAGCCGCAGAGAACGCAAAATGATGGGGTGCGGGATGAAGAGGTGGTTGGCGATCGCGCTGTTGTGTCTGCCGGCTTTTGGGCAGGCAACATATAAAGGTGGCAAGAATTCCGGGGCTGCCAACTATGGGGTGCAGGGGCAGGGCGCCACGGGAGCGGGAGAGAACTTCTATTGTCCGGCAGGCGCGGGCGAGATGACGGAGGGCACTCCGACCTGGGGGGCCACCGACGGAGCGGCGCAGCTGCCGACGCGTTGCATTAACACGGCGATGGCCTCCACCCCGGGCGGCACCCATATTGGAGGCGGAGCAGCCACGACTTATGCGCCCGCGGATGGGACAGCGCTGAATACCGCGCTCGGCACACTGCAATGCGGCGACACGATCGTACTCACCGCAGGGAACACGTACACTGGGACCTTCACTATGCCAGCGCTTTCCTGCGATGGCGGGCACTGGATCACGGTGAAGTCTTCGGCCATCGGCAACGCCAATTTCCCTGCTGAGGGAGTGCGGGCCACGCCGTGTATCGCCGGCATATCTAATGATGCCACGAATGGGCGGAACAGCCCGGGATATCCAGACTACTCTTGCCCGTCTTACCCCGCGGTCCTGAGCGCACAGGTCATCACCGGAACCACCAACCAGCCAGCCATTACTTTCACCGCGGGGGCCAATCACTACCGATTCATTGGGATCGAGTTCACGAAGGTTCCGGAAACCAAACTGGGGGCTGGAATCGTTGAACTTGCGGCGGATGGGGTGACAATGGGGGCGAACCACATCATTCTTGACCGCTGTGTCGTTCATGGTCAACCGTGGGTGCTTTCTTCCAGCAAGAATACTGAGACGCAGGGAGGGATCAAGGCTAAGAACTCCCAGTGGGTTGCCGTAGTGAACTCGTGGGTTTATGACACTTACTGCAATTCAGGATGTGTGGATTCCCAGGGATTTAGTTTTGGCACCGGACTCTACCAAGACGGTCCCTTCAAGCTCTACAACAACCTGATTGCAAGCGCGGGAGAAACTTTTATCGGCGGAGGCGGGGGGCAGGGGCCTGGAACGCCGAACCCGAAAGACGTTGAGTTGCGGGCCAATCACGCCCTGAAACCGCTTGGCTGGATGATCCCGATTGAGACGTGTTCGGTTTATAACTCTGTCGTTCCCAAGAATCTAGGCGAGTTCAAGAATGCGACCCTGGCTTTGCTGGAGGGGAACTATTTCGAGAATTCATGGCAGGGATGCCAGTCTGACCAAGCGGGCTACGCCGTCCTTCTCGACCCCGTTAGCCAGAACAATCATCAGGGCATGTCGGTCAACTTCGATGGAACCAATGTGGTAGTGGCCGCCGACGCCAACAGCTTCTCGCACGACAGCGGGAGTCCTGCCGACGGCGCGAATTGTCCTCCGGGTGGGTGCATCTTGGAGATCGCTGACACGACCCGGTCCGGGGTGGACAACAACGCCGATTACCGGTTCTGCAATGGGGCGAACGGATGCGACCAAAACGGAATGGACCTCACCACGCACGCGAGGCTGACCTCCACGGTGCCGGCGGGTGCGGGCATCCATGTCAATGCCTGCGTGCCAGGAGATTGTCCCTCGTGCAAGGTCGAGAACATCACGTATCGCTACAACGAAATCTACAACACCACCAACGGCCTTGAGGTCAATACCGGAAAGTCCTCCCACTGTCAGGACGAATCGTCGGGCATGAATCATGTCACCATCCGCGACAACCTGGTACACGGGCTTTCGCGCGAGATGGGGAACGGAAGCGATCCCTATCAGATGGCGGTGGGTGCGGTGATCTCGTCCAATCAAGAAGGCGCCATTATCAACGCGATTGAGGTTGGGCACAACACGATCGCCATCGAAACCGGAAACAATGCCGGCTTAGGCGGCATGGGACACCAGATTGACCGCACCGACAACAAATACCTTCAGGGCTTCAATCTTCACGACAACGTAAGTCCGGCGCCCTGGATTGTCGCGCGCACTAGCGGTTCCGTCGTCATGAACGGAGTTGGGGGAGCCTCGGGGTTGGCGAATACTTATCAGGTGGACGCGTGCTACCGCTACTATCCGAACGAAGCTCCCGTTGGAATTGTGGTAGCGGGGAACCCTTCGAGCTTTACCTTTTCGCCGGCGCTCAGTTCGTACATGGTGACAGTGGGCGGCCAGTATGCCGCGCTGGCCTCTTCTCCGGCGCCAACCCCTACCAGCTTCACGCTCCAGACCGCAGCTACTGCGGGCGATCCGATTACGGTGCGGGACCTGACCAACTGTCAATGGACGTTCCGGGGCAACTTGCTCGGAACTGGGCTTCCCGGCAGCGCCAAACCGTACGACCCCTACCCGGTCAGCAATGACGCGAGTTGCGGCGTGAGTGGCACTGCCAGTTGCATCCTGGGCGGCACGGCATTCACCGGCCTGTTTGCGAACTGGGGAACGGGGCGAACCGGCAATTTTGCGCTGACGAGCGCGACCTACCTGAACTCTGCCACCGACGCCGCGTCGCGTGCCGCCACCGGGAAGAATCCCGGAGCCGACCTCACGGTGCTCACGCAATTGACGCAAGGGGTTCGGGGAACAACTTTCTATCCGCCGCTGACGGTCACCACCACCTCTCTTCCGGGAGCGATCGTAGGAACGGCCTATCAGGCGGCGTTGCAGGCCTCCGCCGGAGCATCGCCCCACAAGGGATGGTGGGTCGAGACCGATCCGGCGCAATGCGGTGGCGACTGCGGGTCGTTTCCGGCGAGTGCAGGAATCATCATCGGCCGGGGTGGAGTGGTGAATGGACCGTTCATCGTGGGGACGGTTTCGCGGACGTTGAACGTTTCGACCTTCACCGCGCAGCAGACCATCGTTGCCGGGACCTGGCAATTGAACCAGACCATCGTGCTGAGCGGATTCGCGAACGGCACCGGGAGCCAGGCGAACGATGGATCGTTCAACGGGACGTGCGTGATCTCGGCGGTCAACGGCAACAATTTTTCCTGCCCCCAGAGCGGAGTGGATGTTGCCAGCCACAGTCCGAAAGACGCGTCTCACGTTACTTTTGCGCCGACTACTTCCGGAACCTACAGTTTTTGGGTTGGGGCGCGAGACGGCGCGTTCCAGTTGGCGCGGGGACCGGTGACGCTGGCGGTGGGGCCGTGAGACGCGCATTCAACGATCGCGCCGTTCACCCGGTAATACTCATGAAGAACCGGCTGGCTGCAGGCGGCGCAGCGGTCCGTTCCGGGATCTCCCAAATATTCGGCCTTGCCGAATTGTGGAGTGGGTTGCGAGCGAGAATTATCCATGAGGGCAGCAAACATACCATGCGTACTGCGGCGGTGCAACGGAGAGTTAACCGCGGGGCGGGCGCGCCAATTAGATGAGGCCGCTGGGACGGGCCGAACGCGGCCCGGAAATTCTGAGTCCCGGTAACTTATGTAACTGAAAACGATGATTTTGCGTTGCTGTGTGTCCCGCCCCGCCGGAATACTCTTCGTAATATGAGAAAACTGTTTTCACTGGGGCTTTCGATCATCATGTCTGCCGCCTGCCTGTCGGCGCAGTCGCAACGAACCTTCGACTGGGTGCGGGCGAGCGATGAAATCGTGCAGCTCGATCCCATGGATTTCCACGCCGGCCGGGTGTACCGTCCCGGACCCGACGGCGGGAACATGCACGTCATCATTCATGCCAAGCAGCCGGTCACGCTCGCGATGACCGGGGCGCATGAGTGGAATGAGGCGCAGTTGCATCCCGAGACGCTGGGGAACCTGGAATATCGCTGCGTGCGCGAGCATGTGGTCGACACCACCTACGAGTGCCATCTTCCGCCGGGTCGTGCGATGGTGCTAGTGCTGCACGACGAGCGCACCCCGGATCGGGCGATCTTTCAGGGAATCGGCGCGATCATGGTCAAAGGTGGCGCGCGGCAACTGGTCTCGCCGAATGACGTCCAGATTACATATCACAGCTGGTCATGCGTGCAGCACTGCGTGCAGCCGGAGTACAAGTGGTTTCTTCTCGCGAAGGAGAAATACGATCTCTCGGGTGCGCCGAAGCTCTACAGCGTGACGCCGGACTATGACGGCCAGCGCCTGTGGGTGAAAATCAAAGCGAAGGTGCCGATGACGCTGGCGATTCTGCCTTCGAAAGCGGCGGACCAGGCGTATGACAAGCCCGAAACTCTCTCTTCGGCTCTCGCGCAGACGGCTTGCAAGCAGCGCGGCGTGCAATCCATGGAATTCGAATGCAAGGTGAACCGGGGTGACGGTCCGCAGTCGCTGATTGCGCTGCCGGAGTCGCCGGTCCGCTCCCGCAAGAAAGCGGAAATCGAATTCCAGACGTTGAAGTGCATGGCGAACTGCGAGCTGATTGAAAGCGACACGGCGGAAAATAAGTAGGCGCCGAACAAGCCCGTTGAGCAGTTTGGCTCATCGCCGGTCCTGCTGGTAGACCCCTACCTTACCCACTCACCTTAGTTATGCTGCGTCGCAACCGTCCCAGGATTCTGGGCGGGGGGCAGATCGTCGCGGAAGCCTAGGGTCACCACGTCGCCGGTGTAGGACTTGTCGGAAGCCGGCTTGTAGCGAACCGCCGCGCGCAACCCGGTTACGTGAAAGCAGGGAGTGAAGTGGTCTCTGCCAAACCAGAGAGTGTCAGAGAATCCGATCACGGCGGCCTTGCTGTGGAACGTGAGCGTCTGGCCCGCTTGCTCCAACGTGAGCGTGAAAGAACGATCGTCGCAAGAAGTTGACTTCACAATGCCCTCGGCCGTGTGCCAGTCGCCGGTAGGCGCATCCGGAGGGGCATCTGCAGGACGCTGGGCTGTTGGTACGCCGCCCCAAATTTCCATCGCCTCGTCCCGGTCCGGGCCAGCCCAACGGCTAGCTACGTAGGCCGCGTGCAAGCCGGCCTCCGCCGCATGCCCCATGCGCAACAGAATCCTACCCGTAAGCAGGTGATAGCCGGCACGGGAGGGCTCGAGTTTTTCGGCCGTTTGCGCAAAGGCCAGGGCCCTGCTCAAGTCTCCTTGCGCGACCTCAGATTTTGCAAGCTCCACGTATCCCGGAGCGAACAGAGGGTTGATATCGAGCACCTTATTCAGCTCCGATTGAAGAGTCTTTTGATCCGCAAGAACCGCCGAATGAGGAAGCGGCGACAACATCGTTTTCACGAACAGGGAACGGTACATCTTGTTGTCGAGTTCTACGGCCTGAGAGAACTCGCGCACTGCGTCGTCGTCTTTGCCCTCCTGCAAATCGACATAGCCCAGAGCTTCGTGCGCGAGCGCCAGCTTCGGGTCGTTTTTCACGGCTTCCTCGCTGGCTGCGCGCGCTTCCTTTGCGTGACGCTCGTTTGAAAAAAAGGAAGCGAGTTCCGCTTCGGTTTCGGCGACGGTCATAGTGCGGGTTGAAAAACTCTTTTCGTCGGGCTGGGGCGGGCTAGTGATCACACCCGCTGGAAACGCCAGTAGGTGTATGTACTGGTCAAAATCCTTCTGGACTTTCTGAAAATCGCCGAATGTGTCCTGAAATGCTTTATTCTGCGGCACACCCTTCTGCATTTGGTTGAAGAACTTCTTGAGACGGTTACCCTGCTCCATTCCCGGTCCTAACGTGAGGTAATGGGTCAGCGCCCAGCACTGTGCGTAGTACAGCTGCGTGTCATTTTCGTCGTGGGTAAATGCTCCTCGCTGTTCGAGGAACTGAGCCAGCGGCATAGCGGATCGAAACCGGAGCAACTGCAGCCGGCCCGCGTTCCTGGGGGGCGCCCCGACATAGGTCCGGTTGCTCTCAAAGCGGGTGTAAGCGTAGTACTCCGCCAGCCCTTCATCCAGCCAGGTCGGAAGCCAGCGGAAATTCATGTGCAGGAGAGTATGCACATACTCGTGGTAAACGACGGCAAAGGTATCCGGATTGGTCTTGTCCGAACCTATCGCATCCAGGCGGACCAGGGCGTATTGCTTTTCCCATCCGTGGAAAAACATGCCGGCTGGCTTCGGGCCGCCGTGCTGCCAGAACTCGGGCACCAGCTTCTTTGTGGTGGGCTCATCCTCCGGCGCCAGGATCAGGAGCGGGGCCGGCGAGTCAACGCGGAAGCCTGGAAACTGCCCGGCGAACATACTCCGGATCTGCTCGAACTCGCGCGCGACATGGCGCGCGTCTCGCTCACTGCCATTGGTGATTACACGGAAATGCGGACTGCGCGTCTCATGCCAGGGCTTGTCTTCGCTGAATCCAACGGCAGTGATCAGAACCAGCGTCACTAACAGCGCCGGCAGCTTGCTACGGATGGTCATAACTGCAGTGCGTAATGATGGCGTATGTCAGGCCGATTCGTCAATGAATCTTGCAGCTTTTCCTGGATGCCCTTCCGTGTTGAACCAAACTGTCACGTCGGAACATCCAATGCTCCCATGGAGGTCACTATGTACGTTGTACTTGGAGCAAGCGGCAATACTGGACGTGTGGTCGCAACAATCCTTCTTGACCGGGGGCACAAGGTGCGAGTCGTGGGCCGGAATGCGGCTCGCTTGCAGCCTCTGACATCGAAAGGCGCGGAGGCGTTTCCCAGCGATCTGACAAATCCGGAGGCATTGACGAGAGCGTTTGCGGGGGCCAATGCGGCTTACGTTCTGATTCCACCCGACCTGGCCAGCAATGACTTTGGTGCGTTTCAAGACCGCGTCAGCGATGCGATCGCAGCTGCGGTGAAGAATGCCGGCGTGAAGCACGTCGTGTCGCTCAGCAGCATTGGAGCCGACAAGCCGAGCGGCACCGGCCCGGTAGTGGGTCTCTACAACCTGGAGAAGAAGCTGAACCGGATTGAGGGCGCCAACGTTCTGCACCTGCGCGCGGGCTACTTCATGGAAAACACTTTGTCGCAGGTGGGCGTGATTCGAGCGTTGGGCACTGCCGCTGGGCCGCTGCGCCCTGAATTGAAGGTGCCGATGATTGCCACCAAGGACATTGGAGTCGCGGCTGCCGAGGCGTTGTTGCGGCTGGACTTCAGTGGCAAGCAGACGCGGGAACTGCAGGGACAGCGCGACCTCGACTATACCGAGGTGTCCCGGATTATCGGGAAGGCCATCGGCAAGCCGGACTTGGGGTACATTCAGGCGCCGGAGGATGAGGTTCGGGCGTCGCTTTTGCAACTGGGCCTTTCGCCAAGTCTCGCCGGCCTAATCCTGGAGATGGCTGACGCTCTGAACTCGGGGCACATGAAAGCGCTGGAACCACGGTCGGCGCGCAACACTACACCAACATCCTACGAATCATTTGTTGCGGAGCAGTTTGTTCCGGTTTATCAGCAACAGGCGGCAGCGTAAGAGCATTTGCAGGAAGACGGAGCCATGCGTGGAGGCGTGGCTCTTTTTTCGCGAACTCTATCGTTCCGATCTTTGGCCGGGAGTTGGGCTCTGAGGTGGCTGCTGTATCGCAGCGGATTTTTGTGAAGATATGAGGAAAGGCGGCGGACAGGAGTGTCCGCCCCACACGGCAGTTTTTACCTTCCGTTGACACTCAATTTGCCTATCCCCTGCTATCCTGCTAGACGCTTCCGGGCACGAGTTTCCGCGTCCAGAGCCTGATGCGGTGGGGACAATTTATGAAGTGGTGGGCAGAACCGCAAAAATCCAAAGTAAGTTTGTTTGTGTTGGCGTCCAGCGTGGGGGCTGCGATGTTTGCAACGACTACTGTCGCTCAGACGGGCGCGTGGTCAACGCACTCGCATGACGAGCAGCACACTGGGATCTCTTCGGTGGCGTCGCAACCGCTCAGCAAGATTCACTGGCACGTGCCGGTGGACCTGGCGCCTCCGCAGGGAGAGATTTTCATCCACTACGGGTCGCCGCTGGTTACCCAGGCGAACACGGTCATCGTCCCAGTGAAGACCACGACCGGCTTCCGCGTCGAGGGACACAACGGCGTCACTGGCAAGCGGATGTGGACGCAGGCGACCAAGTATCAGGCGCCGGGTGCGACCTTCGAGCTGGGCCTTGGGCCGACGCTCTCCGGCAATCAGGTTTTCGTTCCTGATTTTGCCGGCCGCGTGATCGTGCGACAGACGCCGGACCAGGCCAGGGGCACGGTCTCTCGCCGGGTGTTCTACGGGAAGAAGAATTACGCGGCGAATCCCACCGTGTATCAGCAAAATGTGCAGATCAACACTCCGCTAACTACCGACGCAAGCGGAAACCTCTATTTCGGATTCGTGGTGCTGGGGCCAACGCCGATTGGGCTGCAAAGCGGGCTGGCTCGGATCGGCGCCAACGGTACGGGAACCTGGGTTTCGGCCGCGTCCATCAGCGGCGATGCCGGCGTTACGAACGTGGCCATGAGCTGTGCTCCTGCGCTCTCGAACGATGGAAATACGTTGTACGTGGCGACCGCCAACGCCAACGCGGGATATGGATATCTGCTGGCGCTCAACAGCACGACGCTGGCGGTCATCAATAGAGTGCGCTTGAAGGATCCGTCGTCGAACCAGGACGCCATCATCTTTGACGCGAGCAGCGCCGCCCCCACGGTGGGGCCGGATGGCGACGTGTATTTCGGCGTGATCGAGAATCCGTTCCCCAACCACAATGATCGCGGCTGGCTGCTGCATTTCAACAGCGACCTTTCGCAGAGGAAAATTCCGGGCAGCTTCGGGTGGGATGATACCGCTTCGGTCGTGAGTGCTTCCTTAGTCCCCAGCTATCAGGGCACTTCGAGTTACCTGCTGATGACCAAGTACAACAACTACGCCGGAGTGGGCACGGGCGATGGGAAGAATCGAATTGCGATTCTCGATCCCAACGCGACCGAGCACGATCCGGTGCTCCCCGCGACGCTGGTGATGAAGGAAGTCCTCACCATTCTCGGCGTGACGCCCGACAACAATGGGTTCCCCGGCGCGGTGCGCGAGTGGTGCATCAATACGGCGGCAGTCGATCCGGCCACCAAGTCGGTGATTGTGAACAGCGAAGACGGCAAGCTCTATCGCTGGGACCTGACGACCAATACGCTGTCCCAGTCGATCAGGCTGACCAACGGCATCGGCGAAGCGTACACACCCACGGTGATCGGCAGCGACGGCACTGTGTACGCAATCAATGGCGCGATCCTGAACGCGGTAAGACAGTAGAGAGGCATTTAGCACTTTGGCAATTGGCACTTAGCTTTTCCCGACCAGGGAAGAGAATCGCGCCGAAAGCTTGGTTCCAAGCCAAGTGCCAAATGCTAAGTGCCAAGTGCTGATCAAGCTGCTGGTGCGACCTTCTCTTCCGCCGCCGCGACGGTGTAGACCAGAACTGCTTTCCTCCCGCCCTTCGAGGCAGTGGCGCAGATCGAATTCAAGTTGACGCCTCTGGCGGCGAGCTTTCCTAAACAATCCGCCAGCGCGCCGGGCTTGTTGGGCAGCTCGTAGCCCTCGGCGGTAGTTTCTCTGTAGGTGATCCGGGCATCGTCCAGCGCCTTGCGGGCGCGCCGGGCATCCTCGACTACGAGTTCCGCCGTGCCGCTCGGGCCCTGAGCCGTTGCCAGGAGCGAGAGAATGTTCACCTTGGCACTCCCCAGCGCGCGGGCCACCTCGGCCACCGCCCCCGGACGGTTCTCCAGCGAAATTGTGAATTGCTTGGTCTTGGCCATGTTGGTACCTCCAGTTGGCTTGCTGGGAGAGGATTATACGCCTGGGGATGGCCAGAGTTCTCAGTGATCGGCATCATTGCCTTTTCGGGAAACTCCCGAATTCGGCGGGTTCCCACAGCTCTATGGATGTCTTACTTATGGATACAATGTAAGCCATGAAGGACTTGAGGGCTACATTCACCTCAAAGGGCCAACTTGTGGTGCCGGCGGAGCTCTGCCGTAAGCATAGGATTGAAGCGGGGACCAAGGTCAAGTTTCTGGAAGATCAGTTTGGCCGGATTGTTCTGCAGCCCATCACGGAAGACTATGTGGATCGCGTCATGGGCTGCCTCGCCGATGGGCCAGACTTGCTGGCGAAGTGGGAAATCGAGCATCGCAAGGAGAGTCAACACGAATCGTGAAGACCTACGTGCTCGATGCCAGCGCGTTGTTTGTGTTCCTTCAAAACAGGCCCGCCGCGAACAAGGTCAACCAGCTGCTGAAAGAGGCGGTGCGAGAACGCGCCGAGATCCTGATGTCAGCGGTGAACTACGGAGAGGCCTATGGTGCGATCCTGCGCGAACATGGTCCGGACCGCGCGGCCGCGACCATGAACGCCGTCCAACCCTTGCCGATCCGCCTGGTGGATGCAACGCTCCAGAGAGCGATTCACGCAGCCGACGTGAAAGCCAAATACAAACTCTACTTTGTCGACAGCTTCGCAGCTGCGCTGGCGATCGAATACAAGGCCACGCTGGTCACTGGCGGTTCCGATTTTCGCAAACTGGGGCATGGGTTTTCGATGGTGTGGTTGAAGGGGTAAGGTTCCTAAGAACGGAAAAGGCCACGCTGATTTCTCAGCGTGGCCTTTATTTATGCCGGCAACGACCTACTCTCCCACACACTTTCGCGTGCAGTACAATCGGCCC
>JBASRS010000063.1:0-36042 GCA_049273945.1 Terriglobales bacterium
TTCGCAGCGAAATGCTGCGGATTCCTCGCTACGCTCGGAATGACAAAGGATGAAGGGGAACTTAGGAAGAGGAAAACGAATTGAGATTTGAAATCAATGGGCAAGCGTTTTTTGTGAACTTCGTCCCGGAGGAGGGGCGGTGGTATTGCTTCGCGCCGACGGCGACCGGAGTGCAGCGCATTCCGGTGGCGACGGACACGGCGTCGTTTGACGCATTCGCCGTGCCGCTGGACGAGCAAGCGAAGGAAGTGGTGAATTAGTTGATTCGAGCACCAGGGGTCTCATATTTACGCGTCATCTAAACATTGTCATAGATTGTGCCGCTGAATGCTGATGGCTGAGTGCTGATTGCTAAAACATGGCCACTCAAACCAAAGACTACTACGCCGCGCTGGGGGTGAAGAAGTCGGCCTCGGCGGACGATATCCGCAAGGCGTTCCGC
The DNA here is from genome assembly GCA_049273945.1 of Terriglobales bacterium. Taxonomy (GTDB): domain Bacteria; phylum Acidobacteriota; class Terriglobia; order Terriglobales; family Acidobacteriaceae; genus Acidiflorens. The sequence continues at coordinate 443 of JBASRS010000063.1, forward strand.
AAGCTGGCCCGCAAGTATCATCCTGACGTCAATCCTGGCGACAAGACTGCAGAGGAAAAGTTCAAGGCCCTCTCCGAAGCCAACGATGTCCTGAGCGATCCCAAGAAGCGGAAGATTTACGATCAAGTTGGGTTTTACTCCGACAATATCGATCCGGCAACGGCCGAGGCTTATGCGCGGGGCGGCGGACAGCCGGGAGCCGGCGGGTTCGGGGGATTTCCGGGCACGCAAGGCCCAGGCTCGGCCGGCAGCGTGCACTTTGATTTTGGCGGGTTCGACTTCTCGGACATGTTCGAGGGCGCGCGCGGTGGCGGACGCCAGTCATCCGGTAGCGGTGGCGGCTTCCGTGATATTTTCTCCAACGTCTTCAGCGGCGGCGGGCGCCGGGCAGCGGCGGAAGAAGGGCCGGAGCCGGGAAACGATCTCGAATACCAGGTGAACGTTCCCTTCTGGACGGCAATCCGCGGCGGTGTGATGCGCCTCAACATCACGCGGCGCGATGTCTGCGGGAATTGCCACGGGAGTGGCTACCTCGAGTCGCCGGGGACGTGCCCGCAATGCAAAGGCAAAGGCACAATCGAGCAGACCGGCGGGCGGATGAAGTTCAACGTGACTTGTCCGCGCTGCCATGGGACAGGAAAGAATATCTCGACCTGCCCCGTGTGCCACGGCGAAGGCACGGTCGAACGCACTGAGCCGCTTGAAATCCGCATCAAGGCGGGTACGCGCGACGGTCAGCGTATCCGAATTGCAGGCAAGGGTAACGCCGGGCTGCGCGGCGGCCTGCCGGGCGATCTCTACGTGATCATCCGGACCGGGGAACACACGATTTTCCGGCGCGAAGGGGACGACATTTACGTCACCGTGCCGGTGACGGCAGTGGAGGCAGCGCTGGGCGCGAAGATCGAAGTCCCCACCATCGACGGGCGGAGTACGCTGAAGATTCCTCCGGGCACGCAGTCGGGACAAAAGCTGCGGCTGCGCGAGAAGGGCGTGCCGTCGGCGACTGAGGATGGCAAGCGCGGAGATGAGATTGTCGAAGTGAAGGTCACGGTGCCCATGCCCCGCGATGAGAAGACCAAGGAACTGCTGCGGGAACTGGCCAAGCTGAACCCGGAGGATCCGCGGGAAGAGCTGTGGAAGCAGGTCTAAGCTCACCGCCGAGACGCATAGGGCGCCGAGCGAATCGCTCTCTTGATTTGCTGGTTCTCGGCGTCTCGGCGGTGGGCATGCCATTACCTCCGTACACCCCTCTCTTGACAAAAATTTCAAGAAAATTCTTGCATCTGGGGAAATTTCCCGTAATCTCACACATGCGAACCAACTTCTCCGAAATGCCCGGGAATCGCCGTCCACCCTGGGAGCCGCGAGCAGAATGTCAAGGGAGACGCGGTGGTGAGAGTGAGTCGCCTGAGGAGGAAGCCATCGGAATTGGCAACCGCTACCGCAACCTCTAACATCCCGCAGCCTGTCTCTGTTGTTGCTCCCCGGAAAAAGTCTATTCGCCTTACGCTGTGGCCGCTCGTCGCCGCCACCTTCTTCATGGTATCGGGCGGGACGTACGGCACCGAAGACATCGTGCACGGCGCCGGTTATGGCAAAGCGATTCTCATCCTGCTCCTGACCCCACTTCTCTGGAGCCTGCCGACGGCTTTCATGATCGGCGAACTTTCCAGCGCCCTGCCCTTTGAAGGTGGCTACTACGCCTGGGTGCGCCGTGCCATGGGGAACTTCTGGGGATTCCAGGAAGCTTGGCTGTCACTGGTAGCGTCGATTTTCGACATGGCGATCTATCCCACGCTGTTTGTCGCCTACCTCACCCGTATGTTCCCGTGGTTTCAGGAGAATTATCGCGGGGTGATCGTGGCGCTGGGGGTGGTGATCGTGTGTGCGATCCTCAACATTGCGGGCGTGAAAGTCGTCTCGACGACTTCGCTGTGGCTGTTCTTCGCGTTGTCGGCGCCGTTCGCGGCGATCTTCGTGCTGGCGCCGTTCAAGATTGGGGCGCTGGCGAACGCGGTTACAAAGCCGACCACTTCGAATGTCGATATTCTGGGCGGGCTGCTCATTTGCATGTGGAACTACATGGGGTGGGACAATGCCTCGACCATCGCCACCGAAGTGGAGCGTCCGCAGCGAACGTATCCGCGGGCGATGCTGGCGGCGGTCGTCATCGTTTGCCTGAGCTATGTTGCGCCCTTTGCCGCCATGTGGATGACGGGACTTCCGGCGAGCGCTTGGGAGACGGGCGCTTGGGCGGATATCGCCTGGCTGATGGGCGGTCCACTGCTGCGAATTGCCCTGGTGGCGGGCGGCATGATCAGCGGATTCGGGATGTTCAATGCGCTGGTGATGAGCTACTCGCGCTTGCCCCTGGCGATGGCACAGGATGGCATGCTGCCGAAGGCGTTCGGTAAGCTGCATCCGAAGACGCGGGCGCCCTGGGTGGCAATCACGTTTCTGGCGGTTTGCTGGGCGCCGTGCCTGTTGCTCGGCTTCCAGCGCCTGGTAACTCTCGACATCATGGTGTACGGCGGCAGCCTGGCGCTGGAATTCCTGGCGCTGGTTTGGCTGCGAGTCCGGGAGCCGAACCTGCCGCGGCCGTTCCGCGTGCCGGGTGGAATGTTTGGAGCGATCGCCGTGGGGATCGCGCCCACGCTGCTGCTGGGATTCGCAATCGTCCGGAGCCAGAGCGAGACGGTGCTCGGCATGAGTTCGTTCGCCTTCGGGCTGATCCTGATCGGGGCAGGCGTGGTGGCTTATTTTGTCAACCACGCGCTCAAGCCAGCTGGGTGGGCTCCGGCGGAACAGAAGCCGGAGATGGCTGGCTAACTTCTTTTCCGCGGATGAACGCGGATTCGATCACACTTATAGAGACGCAGCTGGCTGCGTCTCTTTTCTTTTGGGGCTAGTATTGCTGGCAGCGAGCGAGGTAATGACGGTCTCATGCCCGTGAGAAGGAAGAAGCGACCGCTCTGGACGTGCCCGAAGTGCCGGCACAAGTTCGTCACCCGCAACATGTGGCATTCCTGCGGGCGCTTTCGGATTACCGACCACTTCAAGGGGAAAGATCCCATTACCCGCAAACTGTTTCAGGCGTTTAAGACACTGGTGAGAACGTTTGGTCCGGCTACGGTTTATGCACAGAAAACGCGCATCGTCTTCCAGACACGGGCTCGCTTCGCGGGAGTGCTGGTGCGCAAAAACCGGCTGGAAATCGGCTTGTGGCTGAAACGGCGGCGGGAGCATCCGCGGCTCTACCGGATTGAGTTCTATCCGCCCAATGATTACGTGCACCGCATCCGCCTGGCGCATCTCTCTGAGATTGACCGTGAACTGGCGCAGTTCGTGAAGGAAGCGTACAAGGTGGGACGGCAAGAGGGGCCAGCGAGCGAGCGGAGAGTGTGAGGTTCAGCCGTCAGCCATCAGCCGTCAGCTATCAGGAAAAACCTCGCTGACTCTCTGTGTTGTACATTAATGGGGGATGACCAAGCGCAAATCCAAGGGCGCGTACATGATCTCGGCGGTGGCCGAGATGTATGACATCCATCCTCAAACCCTTCGACTTTACGAACGCGAGGGACTGCTCAAGCCCAGCCGCACCGAGGGCAATACCCGGCTCTATACCGACGAGGATCTGCAACGGTTGGAGTTCATCCTCTCGCTGGCGCGTGATTTGGGCGTGAACATCAGCGGGATCGCGATCATCCTCCAGATGCGGGAGCGGATGGAAGAGACGCAACGCCAGATCCAGGATTTCGTGCAGTACATTCAGCAGGAAGTGCTGACGCGCGCTACCGCCGCTGCCGATCCTTCCAAAGGCGCGATTGTGCCGCTGCGGCGGCCGGTCGTGAATCAAGTGGAGGCTCCGGCCAAGAGACGATGAGTCGGGGGTTTGGGACACCGCGAACCCAGCCACTAAATAAGAGAACAGCACTTCTAAGCTTCGCCAGCGACATGACGTCGCCTCCCTCTGCTTCGTTGGCTGTGGTCTTTCAAGAACTACGCTCTCTAAGGCGAGCCGTCAAATTCCACCGTCAGATCGGCATTGACCCAGACTGGGCTCTTGGCATCGGTTGTTCTGCGGAATACGACGTAGTAACGCGCCGCGGTGTCCTGGGTCGTGGGGAGAGCGATACTCACGCCGTGGTCGTGGGAAGGCTCGATCGCATAGAGGGATTCGGCGCTGCGCCGGTGGGCAAATGCGTCATATTGCTCTTCGCGCATCACCATCAGCTCGACGTCGGCGGACTCGTCGGCGATCCGCGCGCCACCTGCGCCCTGCATGAATGAAGTAAACTCCCCGCGCAGCCGCGGTGTAATCACGTGCGGCGGCACTGCAAACGAAAATTTCTCGTATTTGTCCACCCTGGAGATGCCATGCGCCACGCGCTGTGGCGGGAGGTGAGGTGTCTGGGAGACGTGATCCAGACTGGAGTCTTCGTTCAGGTCCTGCTTCGGGCCCCGATTGCAGGCGAGCAGCGCTGCGAGGGCGCTCGTGATCAGGGGAAGAACCAGCCAGCGTTTCATTCCCGAACTCCTCTGTCCGCAGTCCGTTTGTGGGAAGCCGTCTTTACGAATTAACCAGAATTTCATTTTTCCGAAACCAAAGATCAATCGCTACAGACTAAGTTAGAGCCATGAAACCGGAAAATCCAGCTGGCGTTCAGGGTTCGCGGATGGCGCCCGTGTCCGCAGGGAGCGAGAAGAGGCTCAGGCTCAGCCTGGAAGCTTAGGGCATCGGCGGCGCGGTGGTGTTGCACTGCCAAGGGCGCATTATCTTCGGTCCGGAGGCACAGGCGCTTACGGAAATCGTTGCGGATGTGCTGCCCACGGCGCAGCGCATGGTCGTGGACCTGGCGGGCGTCGAGGCCGTGGACAGCGCCGGTTTGGGCGAGCTTGTGCTTTTGCACATGTGGGCGGAAGCAGCCGGATACTCGCTGAAACTCGCCAGCCCGCACAAATCGGTCCGGCACCTGTTCGAGCTGACCAACCTGGTATCAGTGTTCGATGCATACGGAAGCGTCGCCGAGGCCATGGCGGCGATGCAGGACGAGGAAGGGTGCTCGGCGTAGCGGGCCGCCTGCGCTACGTCGCAATTCACTGAATGCTGAGTGCTGACTGCTGAGTGCTCGCCTCACTTCTCGCGCTGGAATCGGTAGCGGCCGCCGCGCTCCTTCGCGAACTGTTCGGCTAATTTCAGGAAGGCATTTCCGGCGTGGGAGAGCGTTGACTCCTGCCGATACACCAGTCGCAGCTTGCGTTGAAAATGCAGTTCGCGCACCGGAACACGGACCAGTTCTCCCCGCGCGATTTCGTTTTCCACACTGATCTCGGGCACCAGCGCCACCCCATTGCCCATGCTCACGAAGCGCTTGATGGCTTGCAGGGTGGGCAGTTCAACATCCATGTGAAGCGGTGTTTTGTGGTGGCGAAAGGCTTCGATCACCTTGTCGCGGTAGGGTGAAGTCACGATGTGGGCAACGAAGGATTCCGCGCCCAGCTGGCGAATGCTCACATCACTGGCCGAAGCCAGCGGATGGCCGGGAGGAACCACAAAAACCAACTCGTCGAGATAAACCACCGCCGAGCGGAGCTCCAGTTCTTGCGGGTCGTAGGAAAGAACGCCGAGTTCCACGTTGTGCTTGAGCACATCGTCGGGGATATGGCTGCCGAGCGAGCGCCGCACAGTGATGCGGATCATGGGGTGCAGGCGGCGGAATTTCGCGAGCACCGGCAGCAGGTAAAGTGCCGTGAATTCGTTGGCGGCCATTACCAGCTTGCCCTTCTGCAATTCGCGCAGTTCCACCAGCGCCTCGCGCGCATTCACCCGCAGATTGAGCAGTTTTTCGGCGTATTCCGCGAGAACACGGCCGGCGTCGGTCAGCACGCCGTCGCGCGAGGAGCGGTCGAACAGGGGCTCGCCGATTTCCTGCTCCAATTTGCGGACGGTCTGGCTGACTGCCGACTGGGTGCGAAAGAGCTTCTCGGCGGCGCGGGAAAAACGGCGCTCGCGGGCGACAGTGAGGAAGACTTCGAGTTGGGAAAGGTCCATAAGGCAGGTCTCAGGTCACAGGTGTCAGGTCTCAGGAAAACCGCTTACGCGCTCAGCTGCGCCGGGCGGTTGTTGCTCTGCAAGGTTTAATAAGCACAACTTATAGTATAAGATATACTAATTATAATGTAAACATAATAAACTTCTCTTTTATCCCGCGGATTCTTAAAGTATAGATTCACTCCACTGGAGGGATGAGATTCATGGATCGGCCGCGCATCACCATTTTCGACACCACGCTTCGAGACGGGGAGCAGTCGCCGGGCTGCAGTATGAATGTGCAGGAGAAGCTGCGACTGGGCCAGCAACTTGATCGTCTCGGGGTGGACGTGATCGAGGCCGGCTTCCCGATCGCCTCCGATGGTGATTTCGAAGCGGTGCAGAAGATTGCGGCCTCGGTGCGGCGGCCCATCATCGCGGGGCTGGCGCGGGCGTGTCCGGGCGACATCGACCGGGCGTGGCAGGCGCTCCAGGGAGCGGCGCATCCGCGGATTCACGTGTTCCTGGCAACATCCGACATTCATCTTAAATACAAACTGCGCATCACGCGCGAGCAGTGTCTCGAGCAAGCGCGGGAGGCCGTTCGCCGCGCCAAGGGGTTGTGCGCGGACGTGGAGTTCTCTCCCGAGGATGCCACGCGCAGTGATCGCGACTTTCTCTGCGCGGTAGTTGAAGCGGTGGTGGCGGCGGGCGCGACCACGGTGAACATTCCGGATACCGTGGGTTACAGCATGCCCGAGGAATACGGCCGGCTGCTCCGGATTTTGCGCGAGCAAGTTCCTGGGATAGAGAATGTGACCATCTCGACGCACTGCCACAATGATCTCGGCTTGGCGGTCGCGAATTCGCTGGCGGGAGTGCAGGCGGGAGCGCGGCAGGTTGAGTGCACCATCAATGGCATTGGGGAGCGCGCGGGCAACGCTTCTCTGGAAGAGATCGTGATGGCGATGCGGGTGCGACCGGACCGGTATCCGTATGAAACCGGCGTGGCCGGTGAACAGATCTATCCCTCCAGCCAGATGCTGGAGGAGATCACGCGCGTTCCGGTGCAGCCCAACAAGGCGATCACGGGACGCAATGCGTTCGCGCATGAGGCGGGCATTCATCAGGATGGCATGCTCAAGAATCCTTTGACCTACGAGATCATGACGCCGCAGTCGGTGGGCGTTCCGGATTCGCGGCTGGTACTGGGCAAGCACTCGGGACGGCATGCGCTGGCGCTGCGCTGCGAACAATTGGGACACCAGTTTGATCGTCACCAACTGGATGAGGTGTATCGCAAGTTCGTCGTCTTGGCCGACCGGATCAAGAAGGTTCAGGACAGCCACCTGCTCGAGCTGATCCAGGAAATGCGGGGCAAGAGGATTCCACCGGCAGCGGCGGTGGTTCCTTTCGCGAGAGCTGCTTCGGCGGCTGTGGGGGCTCCGGAGGTTCAGCCGGCGCCCTTCCCCACGCCTGCGCCCGGCAGCAGTGCTCCAGGGCGCATCCCGGTCACGTTTGCCGATCATCACGGCGAGCAAGAGGACTATCTCTGGGGTGTCTAGAGAGGGTGAATCGGATTTCCCCTCAGTACACGCCGCCGCGATTCGCTCGTCTTCACAGTGGTTTTTCCTTCGTGCGGCTCGATCCTGAGTCGCTCTCTCTCATTTAGCTGTAACATCGGTTTGGGTATCCTTGCACGTGCAACGAGGGGGCCATGCAACTGCGCGTCACGTCCCTGCCCGGGGATGGAATTGGGCCTGAAGTCACTCTGCAAGCCGTTCGCATTTTGGAAGAGGTGGCCGGGGGGTTTGGCCACGACCTGGAACTGGACGAAAAGGAGATCGGGGGCGCGGCGCTGACGAAGTTCGGCAATTCCCTGCCGGACGCCACCATCCAGACGTGTCTTGCTTCGCAGGCGGTCCTGCTGGGAGCCGTGGGCGGACCGGCCTTCGATCACTATCCCCGTGAACTGCGCCCCGAAGCGGGATTGCTGCGCCTGCGGCAGGCCTTGGGAGCGTATGCCAATCTTCGTCCCGCGGTGTTCTATCCCGTGTTGCACGCTTGTTCGCCCCTGCGGGCGGAAATCGTCAAGGGAACCGACATCCTGATTGTCCGGGAGTTGCTGGGAGGCCTTTACTTCGGCCAGCCGCGCTCGATCGAGGGCGGGCCCGGCAGCCGCCAGGCGGTCAACACCATGCGCTACGGCGAGCAGGAGATCGAGCGCATTGCCCGCCTGGCGTTCGCGCTGGCCCAGACTCGCCGTAAACGGCTGGTGTCGGTGGATAAGTCCAATGTGCTGGAGTGCTCGCGGCTCTGGCGGGAAGTGGTGACGCGGGTGGGCGGCGAATTTCCGGACGTGCAACTCTCGCACATGTATGTAGATTCCGCCGCGATGATGCTGGTGCTGAAGCCGGGGGAGTTCGACGTGGTTCTTACAGAAAACATGTTCGGCGACATTCTGTCGGACCAGGCCGGCGGCGTAGTGGGTTCGCTGGGGTTGCTGGCGTCGGCGAGCATCGGGGGACCGGTGGGCCTCTACGAGCCGGTGCACGGATCGGCGCCCGACATCGCTGGCCAGGGGATCGCGAATCCGCTGGGAGCAATCCTGTCTGTGGCGCTCATGCTGCGGCATACCTTCCATTTGCCCCGAGAAGCCGAGTGCGTCGAGGCCGGCGTGATGTCGGCGCTGAAAGGCGGTTTCCGCACGCGGGACCTGGCGCCTGTGGGAGAGCGCACGGTCAAGACGGAGGAGATGGGCGCGCAGATCTCGGAGTTTGTGCGCCTCGCGGCCATGACAAATGGACCGTCCGAGAAAGCGTCGGCATAGACACTCGCCGTTCGAAAGAAATTAGAGTCGGGGGCTCAGGATTTCGGGCATGACCCTCCGTGCTTTTTTTCACACACTCACCGCACAGGCTTTCGCCTTAAGATCTCTTAGAAATCACGACATTCAAGAGATGCTCTCCAAGTGCTCCAATCCCGGCTGTTCAGCGCATTTCCGTTACCTGCACAGCGGGAGACTTTTTCGCTTCGACGCCAGGAACTACGCTGTAGCGGGAAACGGCGCTAATTGGGAAGCACCCAAGAAAGTTGAATTCTTCTGGTTGTGTGAGGCTTGCTCCGGAAAGTTCACGCTGATATCGGACGGCGCTGCGGGTGCCCGCGTCGTCGGGCTTCACCGCCGCGCGGTTGGAGCCGCTGCCGCCCTATAGCCTTTCCGGAGAGGGAACCGCAGGAGCATGGTAAGCGCCCGTAAGCGCATTCCATCGGATGCGCATGACATCCCCAAACATGCGTAGACCGTCCCGGAACGGATGCAGCCGCGTGCCTTCGCTGTGCGCCCACACCACCGGCACCTCCACCGCCTTAAGAGCCATGCGGCGAGCGAGGAAGAGAATCTCAGGATCAAAGCCCCAGCGCTCGATTCTTTGCAGGGGAAAAATTCGCTGCGCGGCCTCGCGGCGAAAAGCTTTGAAGCCGCATTGCGTATCTTTGAAACACAGGCCCAGAACCAGGCGCAGCAGGATATTGAAAATGCGTCCGAAGGCCTGCCGGTAGAAAGGCTGGCGCGCAGTTTGCAACTCGGCGCGAAGCCAGCGTGATCCGATGGCGAGATCGGCACCCTGCCGAATGGCGTCGAATAGCTTCTCGGCTTCGGCGATGGGCGAGGACAGATCGGCGTCGGTGAACAGGCAGATGTCGCCGCGGGCATGCAACATGCCGTTGCGCACGCTAAAACCTTTGCCTCGGTTTCCGGGGTTTTGGACGAGCTGAATCTGCGGGTGGGCGCGAGCGTATTCGCGAACGGCCTCGGCAGTGTCGTCGCGCGAGCCGTCATCCACTACCAGGATTTCGGCATCCCACTTGTGTTCTCCGGCGTAACGAAGGATTTCATCGAGAGTCGGGCGAATGCGGCTGCTTTCGTTGAAGGCGGGAATGACGATGCTGTAGGTCAAAAAGCAGTTCCCAGTTCCCAGTTCTCAGTTCTCGGTTCTCAGTTTCCGGTGCCCACCTCTCAGAGAAATGCCGACTGCCGGCTCTTACTGAGAACTGGGAACTGAGAACTGAATTATGCCACTTGGCGGCGCTTCTCGAGCATGCGGAAGAACTCGGCGACCAGTTCCTGATCCCAGAGGCCGGAACGGGCTTCCTCGCGCATGGTGACGGCGGACTGCTCGTGGGTGAGGGCCGGCTTGTAAGGACGCGCGGTGCGCAATGCATCGTACACGTCCACCACCTGCAGAATACGCGGCAGCAAAGGGATTTCGCCCTGGTGGAGGCCGTCGGGATAGCCGCTGCCGTCGGAGTGCTCGTGGTGGCTGCGGATGATGGGCAACACCAGGCGTAGCGACTTCAGAGGACGGCAGATGGTTTCGCCGGTCACGGGATGCTGCTTCATGATTGCCCATTCGTCGGGAGTCAGGTTGCTCCCTTTTTTCAGGATTTCATCGGGCACGGCAATCTTGCCGAGGTCGTGCAGATAGCCGCCGCGGCGCAGAGCCACAATGCTGTCCTGATCCAAGCCGAGATAGCTTCCTATTTCGGAAGCGTCGCGGGCCAGCCGTTCGCAGTGGCCCTCGGTGTAGGGGTCGCGGGATTCCACGCTCAGGCCGAGGGTGCAGATGACGGACTCGGCTGTCTCGAGTTCATCGGTGAACTCTTTCAGCTTCAGAAGCGAGCTGACGCGCGCGAATAGTTCTTCCGGGAAAATTGGCTTGCTCAGGAAGTCGTCGGCGCCGGCTTCGATTCCTTTGAGGCGGTCCTGGCGATCGCTCAGACCGGTGATCATGACGATCGGAATCAGGCGCGTGGCAGGATCGTCTTTCAGTTCCCGGCACAGCTCATAGCCGGACTTGCCCGGCATGATGACGTCGAGCAGGATGAGGTCGGGAGGATCGCGGCGGATTTCGATTTCCGCGTCCGCCGCGTGCTGCGCCGCCACAATGTGATAGCCACGGCCGGTCAGCAATTCGCGCAACAGCTCCGCACTTTGCGGGTAGTCGTCCACCACCAGGATGGATGGCTTGCGCCGGCTGACGAGCACGTTCCCCATATCCTGATAAGAGTGGGGATTGGGGGGAAGAGTTGTCCGGCGAGGCCAGGGTCGAAAATTCATGCTTATCCTACAAAATCTATTGTACCAATCATCATCTTGCCTGACTGCCCATGCTCTGGCGGCCTGCGGGGGTCAAACCCATCTGACGGACTGCGAGCCGAAAACCGAACATTTTCGATGTTCACATGTCATTGCGGCGGATCTTACAGCCGTGCGACGCTCCAGCCATGCTGAGAAAGCTTGCGCTGCTCGTAGCCGTGCTTTCCCTCGCCGGAGGGGTGAGCGCCGCAGCTCCGAAACCGCACGTCATCAATTTCGGGAAATGGATGGCGGTGAAATGGCCCGATGCAACCGGCCAGAAGCTGCTCGACTTGAAGGTCCGGGCGCTGCTCGTGGATGCGCGGCTGAAGGAATACACCACCGGGACACCACACGACATCACCGACCGGCTGTTTGTCGTCCGGCGAGCGTTTCGCGTGAACGACGCTTTGCCGCAAGAGAGCGCCGCGCGCTGGCAATGGCAGCGGGGCGGCTGGCTGCTGGTGGACCGAACCACCGGAAGAATCTCACAGTTGGCCTTGCCGGAGTTCGATCCGTTTTACTCGACTGCGAGCTGGTACCGCGACTACGTGGCTTACTGTGGCGTGTCGGAGGACGGCAAGAAGCTGTACGCGGTCGTGACGCAAGTGGGCCGGCGGAAACCGGTCCTGAAGAAGCCGCTAGGCGAGCCGGCGGGAGACGATGCTCCCGACTCGGAATGTCCAGCGCCGGCATGGGAGCGCGCTCCGGCGCGGGTCACATTTCAGCCCGACGACACGCAGAAGCTGGTCTTTTCGATCCGCGGGCGGGTGGTCGATGTCGTGAACGAACCGGCGGAGGAATCGGAGGAGTAGATCAACGGTGCCCGAATGAGGCCGGGCGCCGGCCGCTACCTGGGTTCAGTCCCCAGCCGCTTCGACCGCAGGCAGCTCCTCCGCCACCGTGCGGGTCTGAATCTTGGCGCTGGTGACGAGCACCACGGAAGCCACAACGACCGCGCTCCCGAGCAGGATGAAATGGTCAATCCGCTCGTGGAGAATCAGCCATCCAAGAAACACGGCGACGACCGGATTGACGTAGGCGTAGGTGGCCACCTTCGATGTCGGGACGTGCTGCAGCAGCCAGATGTAGGCGGTGTAGCCGATCCAGGACCCGCACACCACCAGGTAGAGAGTGGCGCCGACTCCGCGCACGGTCCAGGTCACGTCGGAAAGTCTCTCAAACAACAGGGCAAAAATCAGGTTCGCGATTCCCGCAAAGGTCACCTGCCAGGCCGTCGCACTGAAGGGATCGGCGGCCGTCTGCCACTTCTTTGAGAGCACGGAACCGAGCGCCCAGGTGAACGAGCCGCCAATCAGGGCGAGCGACCACCAGAGTTCGCGGCGTCCGAGCGCCGCCGGCGTCGTCAGCTTGGGCCAGATGAGCAGAATCACGCCCGCGATGCCGAGCAACAAACCGATCTTGCCGCGCGGCGAGATATGGTGGTCGCCCAGAAGCAGGCTGTCGAGGACCAGGAACCAGAGTGGCGTCACCGCGATCAGGAGGGCGGCCAGTCCAGTCGGAACAATCCGCTCGGCATAGGACAACGTCAGATTGCCTCCCATCAGGAGCAAGATGCCGATGACTGCCATGGAGAAGAGTTCGCGAGGCGAATGACGGATGCGGCGTCCGGTCAGCGCGCACCAAGCAAGCATCACCACCCCTGCGATAGTGAAGCGGGTGGCGCACATCAGGCCGGGAGGAATGTGTTCGACCGCAATGCCGATGCCGAGGTAGGTTGATCCCCAGAAGACGTAAACCAGAACGAACGCCAGCATGACCTTCCACCGGCTTGGGGACGCAGCGCTGCTCATGCGAGTGGGGAAGAATCAGAATAGCAGAGCGGGCGGACGGTAATGTCTATTCACTGCGAAGGGCCGTTCAGCAGATTTCGCAACACGGCGACCTCCGCCTTGATGCCCGTCCGGAGCGCAGGATCCGCGTCCGGTGCGAAGTATGGAGAGTGATTGGACGGCAGCATTCCCTCCGCACCCTTGGCTTCGGCGTACTTCCGCGGGTCGGCGCCGCCCAGGCTGAAGTAGAGGGAGGGGACACCCTGTTGAATGTAAACGGAGTAATCCTCGGAAGGCGCGATTGGCTCGGTGGCGATCACGTTCTCTTTGCCGAGCGCAGCTTCGAGCGGCGATCTGAGCCGTTGCGCCAGTGCCGGATCGTTATAGACGGAATCAGTGCCCTCGGGATGTTCGATCAGAGGTTCCTTCGGTGCTCCGGCGGCGAGCGCTTCGGCCTTCGTGATACGCGTAATCGCTGCCAGAGCTTGTTTCCGCACTTCGGCCTTGAAACTTCGCACGGTCAGGCCAAGCTCCGCTTGGTCGGGAATGATGTTGTTTTTCGTGCCCGCCCGGATGTATCCGACCGTCACCACGACCATTTCTCCTGGTTTCACCTCGCGCGACGCGATGGTCTGTAAAGCAAGGATTGTTCTCGCGGCAATCACAATGGGGTCAATCGTGGTGTGCGGTTGAGAACCGTGTCCTCCCTTGCCGTAGATCGTGATCCGAATGGAATCGGAATTTGTGTTGTAGATGCCGGGAGTGATCCCGACCTGTCCGGCAGGAAGGCTGTTGCCCACATGGAGCGCGACGCCCACCGACGGTTTTGGAAACCGCGTGAACAGGCCAGCGTCGATCATCCCCTTGGCTCCCCCGATGGTCTCCTCGGCCGGTTGGCCAATCAGCATCAGAGTGCCGTGCCAGCTTTCCTTGCTGTGCGCCATGATGGCCGCCGTCCCGACGAGCGCGGCCATGTGCAGATCGTGGCCGCAGGCATGCATGACCGGGACGTCGCGTCCGGCGTCGTCCTTGGCGTGGACTTTGCTTGCATAGGGAAGTCCGGTTTTTTCTTCTACAGGAAGCGCGTCGAGTTCCGTACGCAGCATGACCGTCGGCCCCGAACCGTTCTTGAGAATGGCTACCACCCCGGTGCCGCCGACTCCTTCCGTGACTTCATAGCCCAGGCTGCGCAAGCGCCCCGCCAGCTTGGAGGCGGTCTGCGTTTCATGCGCCGAGAGTTCGGGATTCTGGTGCAGATCGACGTACAGATCGTGCGCCGCGGGATAGACGGCTTCCAGTTCTTTGGGAGTGGCGATGGTCTGGGCGTAGGCGGAAGGAGCCAGGGACAGGACAAGCAGGATTTCTGCCGATCTCATAATTTGGGAATCATACCGGCCGATGATGCATCGGGCAAACCGGGATGCGGGAGAGCACGGAGGCGCACCAGAAGTGGGTCGATGCAATTGCCCACTCCACTCGCGCTCCTTTCCGGAAAAGGGTAACGATACAATTCCTGTGTGCCGACACGACGAGGATAACGCGCGGCGCTTCACGACTTGGGTCACAGTTCAGGCGGACTTGGGCTGCGCACGTTGTAGGAGATGGGCACGTCGGTGTGGAAGCCCCAAGTAAAGCTGCTGGGTTATTTCGGCCAAGGTCCATAGGTTATCGAGGCGTACGCTTGCCGGCTGAACGAACTTGGCATGGCGATCACCGAGATCCTTCCATGTGTGTTCGATATTCCAAGTCGAAAACAGTTCAGTGCTGGCAAGCACGATGACAGGCGCCCGAGGTCTTCCGTCCCTAAGTCGCTCCCGACCCCAGGTGGCCAGGCGGCTGATCTCGGCTTTTTCTACATCGGTCAGACTATCTTTCAAAGTCGCAAAAACGAGGAACGCTCCGGGGAATTTCTTGGCGAGCTTCCACATACGCTCAATATCATCTTGCTTGAATGACTCGACCGCGAAACTTTTCGCCTCACCGAATACCAGGACAGGCTCTTCCTGAAGATCAAGAATCCTCTTCCGCTGGTACCAAAAAGTAAAATCAACCTCGAAGGGATTTGCATCTCCGATCTTGAAATCGAGGCTCGTGGCGTAGCTGATGTTGGCTTGATCGCTACCTAGACCTTTGGCGAAGGCAGTGAGAGCCAAGACGATAGCATAAGCACCTTGTGCGTAGTTTGGGACGCTATAGGGACCAACCACGCGATATTGCCAAGGCGTTCTATCGAAATTCAGGGTGCCTTGCGGAAAGTCATAAACGTTGAGACAGCGTTCACAGGTAAGCAGCTCTCGAAAAGTGCCGATCCCGAACCAATTCGTCTTGCGACAGTTGGTGCACTCCAGCACGAGGCCAAGCCGCAGAACCTTAGCTTTGATGAACGCGTCCAGGCTGACACGACGGCCGAATGTCGCATTGGCGCGCCGATGCACAAGATCCTTCCACCTCTTCACGTCTATTGAACGGTCGGGGAACTCTTCCAGCTTGCCATCGACGTACTTCCGAACGCTTTTGGACATTTCGTCAAGGAGCATGATCGTTTCACGATCAGCGATCAAGCGAGCTCCCCAGAATCCCTTCAGTGAAGCCAGGATCTGATCTGCAATCCGGCCCGGATCGGAGGCTTGAGCGTCCACGCCTTGGGTCTTGAGCCAATCGATCACGGCTTTTTGCCCAGTCAGTAAGCGGAAATATTCGCCCTGTTCTTTGAAGTGCTGGGGCAGAACGAATCCTTCACGAGAAATGATGGTTGCTTCACCTATTCGCAGCCCACACCTGCCCTCGTCAGTAAGCGTTAGTGGCATCGTCAACGCAAGCGTGTCATTTGTTCCATAGTTGTTGAACTCAAGGACATTTACCCACCGGGCAGCTCCATCGCCGTACGTCGGGGCAAACTCTGGGGCTAGGCTTCTGAAGCGGCAGCCGAGATCGGGCCCGTCTTCATCGACCGATAGCTCCAAGTCATTTGTCGCTGCTGAGACTAGGGCACGTCGCGGTCTGGCGATGAGATCGCTCCGATCCGCTTGCCAAATGCTGTCATACCATAGCTTAAACGACCACGGTGCATCGGGCAGTGCAGTCAGCCCTGAGTCCGCAACGGCCTCGTTGGCATGATCTTCTGAGATCGAGCGTCCGAACTGAATGGTGGTGTGGATCATCACGCCATGCGGGTTCCCCGGAAGCGGACGGTGGTTAAGCTTCACAAATTCCGCGATGAACTCCTTTGCCTCTTGCAACCATGCGACATCAACCGCAAGAATTTGGGGGTGAAATTGGCGTATGTTCCATAGATCGATCAAATCGAGTGTGCTGGAAGGATCAACAACAAAAATGGTCGGCTCACTCCAACCGTCGGGATCACGCTTCAGATATTTCCTGGTGAAATGTAGCGGAAGTTCAAATCCTTCCTTAATTACTTTGATCCAGTTCTCAGCGGTCAACGCTAATTTGACCGGGTCAAAAGCATCCACGTATGCCTTCGATAAAGGAGCCAACGGACCGTTTTTTGGAAATTCGCCGAAGGTCGCTGCAACAAAGGAAGCATTTGTGGCATCCGCTTCGAAAATCGCCACTCGCCGCTCATGTCGGGGAACAAACTTGAACTCGCGCTCATACAAATCCTCGTAAACATGAAAAATGTTTGTTCCAAACGGAACATCGCCCTCGTGTCGTCCTGCCGCCTCAAAAAAAGCATCGAGAGGCAGAACGCGAGGATGACCAAAATCGATATCTTTCTTGCTGATGCCAATGCTGTCCGCTAGCCCTTGTTGCGCTTCAACAAATACGTCTGGCTCAAAAAATGCCACATAGCCGGTCGCCAGATCGTTGGGAGTCGGATCTAACACGCGATGCCGGTCCCGCCATGCATCTGGCAGAGAGGTACATACCGGAATGATCGGGTTAAAAACCCCGCCCCACAAACATGCACAAGTTTGAAGGATTTTTCTTAGAGACACCGAGTCCTGGGGCTCAACCAAAAAGCCGATCCGCGTAGGTCGCAGCTTGAGCGATGCCGAGAGTGTCCTCACAAGTTACCTTATAGCCCACAATGTCAGCCTAGGTCCACACTCCTGTCAAAATTCCGCTCTAGCGACCAGATTGTAGAAGACGCGGTGAACCAGATACAACGAAGTACCCCTGGGGTATGTGCACGGCTTCGGCCAGCATGCGCGCAGGTCCGGGATGGTCCGCGACTCGGAGGCTGAGCCGCTGCCCGTAGTTGACGTAATATCGCGAATACACTAACAAATAACAAAGTGACTTATGAGCTGACTTCTAGTCTGCGCCGTGGTTGTGCGCCTGGCGCTCGACCGACCAGATCTTCGCCGTGTCCTTTTCGAGCGGATAGACGTGCACCATCCAGTTGAAGATGATGGGATGGAACGTTCCGCCGTTGGCGTCGCAGTCTTCCTTCGTGACAATCGATCCCAGCAGGCCAAATTTCGCGTTCGGGCCAAACAGTTCTTTCCTGCGGTCTTGCGGAGGAGCGCAGAAGTTGACGTGCTCGTGCCACTGCGCGACGCTGAGCGGGATGCGCTCATTCAGGTCGTCTTCGGTGAAACGCTTGGGCGCGGTGTACATCACGCCGATCAGTTTGTAGCCGTCGCCGTGCTTCTCGTAGAGCAGCGACGTGGGATGCTCGGGGTTGAAGCTGAACGCCGCCTCGAAACCGTACTGGTAGTTGGTGAAGTGATAGTGCTTCTGCGGCAGGTTGGGCAGGAAGATCTTGTAGCCATCGTTGAGCGCGGTTTTGTAGTCCTGGTACTTCTCGGCGACTTTGCGGGCGGCGGCGACGATCTGATCGGCTTTTTGCTGGTCTCCGTCCTGGGGCTCGCGCAGCGCTGTCATCTTCATGTGCGGGCCCATATCCATGTGGCGGTCTTCCATGGAATGCATGGCGTGCGCGCTCGCGTCGCTGTCTGCGGCCAGATTGTCATGGTCTTGCATTTTCGACATGTCGTGACCGGGCATCGGCATGCCGCTCATGTCGTGATCGGTGGGCTGCTGGGCCGCGGCGACCAGCGTAATCCCTACCACGCAAACAGTTAGAAGAAAGCTGCGTTTCATCGGTCGTCCCCTTTACGTCTCTATAGCACTAACCCCATTCGCGGTTCACAGTTTCTGACAAACCGCGGCAGTTGGCAGGTTACGGCAGTAATTGGAAAGGTACTGCGACAAAGGAAAGAAGGAGATCAGGTGCCGGTCGGTTGCGCAGCATCGGCCGAACCCAAGCCGAATACACTGGAAAGCCTGTCGGCCGCCTGCGTGCCCGAGCGGACACAATCCGGCACACCGATTCCCGTGAAACCGTTGCCCGCGAGTACGAGTCCGGGGAGGCTCCCACAAAGCGTCTGGATGCGTTGCAGGCGCTCCAGATGTCCTACTCCGTACTGTGCCATGGCGCCCCTCCACTTGTAGACGCGAGTAAACAGCGGCTCGGTGGCGAGACCAATGATCTGCTTCAGTTCGCTGCGCACAATACGCAGGATTTCATCTTCCTTGCTATCGAGGATCTGTTCGTCGCGAGCGCCACCCAGGAAGCAGCGGACGAGGGCGCGATTTTCGGGAGCGCGGTGGGCAAACTTGTTGTGGACGAAAGTAGCGGCGAGCATGCGGCGGCCTTCACTGCGCGGCACCAGAAAGCCGAAGCCGGGCGGCAGCGAGCGGCGCACGTTTTCGTCGTAGCCGAGCGTGACTGTGACCGACGAGCTGTAGCGGATCCCGTCGAGTTCGGATGCTAACTTTTCATGCGTCAAGCGCAGCAAGGACGCGGCGGCGGGCGCCGGGGTGGCGACAATGACCGCATCGAAGTGATCGCTCTGGTAGCCGGCGGAGACGGTCCAACCATTGTTCTCGCCGGTCACACACTCAACCAGAGACGAAGTGCGCAGCGCTCTGGGGTCGAGGCGGGTAACGAGGGCATCCACCATCTGCTGCATGCCCTCCTTGAGCGAGGTGAATAGCGCGGGCGGACTCTTCGCGGCGGCGCCCATCTTTTTGCGAGCCGAGAGCATGGCGCGTCCCAGACTGCCGTGCTTGGCCTCCATGTCGGAAAAGCGCGACAGCACGGCGCGCACGCTCAACTGTGACGCTTCGCCGCCATAGACGCCGGACAGCAGCGGGTCGGCGAGCCGATCAACCATCTCGGGACCGTAGTGGCGCTCGACCAGTTCCGCAACGGTTTCGTCATCCGATGCTGTATGCGGCGGGTGAAACCACTCCGCCGCCATGCGCATCTTGGTGCGGAACGAAAATAGCGGCGAGAACAGCGTGGGCAGGATCTTGGTGGGCACCATGAACGACAGGCCGTCGGGCATCACCACCAGCTTGCCCTTTACGAGGATGTAGGTCTTGCGTTGCAAGTCGTTGGAGCCGATGAGCTGATCGGCAAGGTCGAGCTTCTTGCAGAGCTCGATGGCCCACGGTTTTTCGGTCAGAAACGAGTCGGGGCCTGCTTCGATCAGGCACCCTTGAACGCGGTCGGTGACCAGCACGCCCCCCAGACGCGAGTTGGCCTCGAACAGGACGTACTCCACCGGGACGCCTCTCAGGCGCCTTTCCTCAAGCGCGAACGCGGCCGAGAGGCCGGAGATTCCGCCGCCGATGATGGCGATGCGTTTGGGCATTTGGCACTTCGCACATTGCGCGCCCGTGTAGAGACGCGGCTTGCCGCGTCTCGGTTGCGCGGCCGTGATCCGGTGCTGCGGGAGACGCAGCAAGCTGCGTCTCTACGCTTACGTTCCTGGCAATCGTCAGGCTCTCATCCGACTGCGCACTAGATCCGCCAGGGCCTCAGTCAAAAGCTGAGATCCGTTTAACGACTCGGCTCGCCACAGGCGCATTCCTTCTTTCTCGGCGAACTGTTGGAAGAAGATGTCAATGTCGTAGAGCACCTCGACGTGATCGCACAGGAAGCCAATGGGCTGGATGAAAACGCTGCGATGGCCCTTTGCTTTCAAGTTCAGAATCATTTCTTCGACGGTGGGACCGACCCAGGGGCCTCCCGACATGCCCTGACTCTGGAAGGCGAAGACCCAGTCGTCGGCCGACAGGCCGGCTTGTTTCGCGACCAGAGCGGCAGTTTCTTTGGACTGAGTTTCGTAGGGATCGCCTTCGCTGATGGTCCTTTGCGGCACGCTGTGGGCGGTGAAAATCACGGGCAGTCTGGTCCCGTGTTCCGCGCAGGCTGTCGTGTGCCCGGAGCGCAGCTTTTCGGCAAAGGCCTTGGCCAGCAGCGGCCGATCGTGCCACTCCTCGACAAAATCCAAGGCGAAGAGGAGCTTGGTCTCGCCGACCACGGCGCGGCGATAGAGTCCGACACTGGTGCGCGAGTTCTGCGGCGCCAGGCAGATGGCGATGACGCGCTCGTAGCCCTGCGCGGCGATTGCCTTCACGGCGTCGGCGATAAACGGCTTCCAATTTCTCATGCCGGCGAAGATGGGCATTTGCAGCGCCTGTGACAACTGGCTTGCTTGCCGCAGGGTCCAGCAGGAAAGAGGGGAGAAGCCGATGAGGGAGTAGCGATGACGGATCTCCTCGACCAGTGCCGGCGTTAAGGGGCGCCCGCCCGTGACATAGCGCAGAAATTCGGGGACTTGATCGGGATTTTCGGGACTGCCGTGGGCCAGCAAGAGCACGGCCGTTTTTGAAGGAGCGACCGCGAAGGAATTCACGTGATTGGCGCAGTAGCACTGGCCGCCGAGGCCCAGCGGGCAGGTGGTCATCTCTTGAACTCCGCCGAGTGCTCGCGCACGAAATTGCAGAGCGCTTTCACGTTGTCCACCAGGGTTTCGGGAAGAATGCCGTGGCCGAGGTTGAAGATGTGGCCGGGGCGTCCGGCGGCGCGGCGCAGGAGGTCTTCAGCGCGGGCTTTCAGCTCCTTCCAATCGGCAAAGAGAAGCACGGGGTCGAGATTGCCCTGCACGGCTCCCTGATATCCCATGCTTTGCCAGCCGGCGTCGAGCGGGATACGCCAATCCAAGCCGATCACCTCGGCACCGGTTTCTTTCATCGAGGGCAGGAGCGTAGCGCTGTCGGTGCCGAAGTAGATGACGGGAACGCCGGTTTTCTGCAGGCGTTTCACCAGGTCAGTCGCGTGCGGGAGCACATAGCGCCGGTAGTCTTCGACGCTCAGGCATCCCACCCAGCTGTCGAACACCTGAATCGTGTCGGCGCCGGATCGCACCTGCTGAGCGGAATACTCCGCGGTCACCGAGACCAGTTTGCCCATGAGCTCGGACCACGTTTCCGGCGCGGAGTACATCATCTTCTTGGTGAAAACATAATTCCGCGAGCCGCCGCCCTCAATCATGTAGCTGGCCAGCGTGAAAGGCGCTCCGCAGAAGCCGATAACCGGTAACCGGTCGCCGAAGTGTTTGGCTACGAGCTTGACTGCTTCAGCGACATAGCCAAGGTCAGCGGCGCGATCGGTACGAAGGGCAGCGACGTCCTGCCGGGTGCGCACCGGCCTCTCGATCTTGGGCCCTTCGCCGGCGGCGAAGTGAAAAGGTAGTCCCATGACCTCGAGCGGGAGAAGCAGGTCGGCGAAGATGATGGCTGCATCAACTTTCAGGATTTCCGAAGCCTCGATGGTGACCTGGGCCGCGACGTCGGGCTTCTTGCAGATCTCGATCAGGGAATATTTCTTGCGAACCGCCCGGTACTCAGCCATGTAGCGTCCAGCCTGACGCATGAACCAGACTGGGGTACGCTCTGTAGGCTGAGCTTTCGCAGCTCGCACAAAGAGAGAATTGGGGGCGGACATGAACCTTCCAATTTAGCATTTTCGACCGGGTACAGCCTGCGATGGCATCCTTCGATCGTGCGACCGGCGGTCGAAGCACTGTTCGATAGACGGGCAGAAGGAGGTATCACGTGTGCCGCCAATCCGGAAGTGACTTCAGGACTAGCAAATGAATCGTTCTCGCCCCCTCACTCGTTTTCAGGCGTTTACAGTCGTAGCCGAAGCCTACACGTCGGGCTCAGTGCCCCTCATTCGGCAGTTGTTGTGCTCCACTTTGTGCTCCGAATTCCTGAACTACCGGGACCCGCCCCAAATGACCGAGTTGACCATCATCAGCGCAAACAGTAACGGCAGGTAGAGAATCGTTGCACGCAGCAAGCGGCGGGCCCGCGGTTTGGACGCGGCCGCCGTCGCCGGCAAATGTGGATGCACCATTCCTAACGAAACCCGGAACAGCGCCGCCCCCATCAGGACAGCTCCGATCAGATACACGCGTCCCGCCATGCCCATAACGACGGGCAGAATACTCACGGGAATCAACGCGCCCGAGTAGGCCAGAATCCGCCACACCGTTGAGTGCCCATCCGCGTCTACCACCGGCAGCATGCGGATGTCGCCGCGCGCGTAGTCTTCGCGATAGAGCCAGGCGATGGAGAGAAAGTGCGGAAACTGCCAGACAAACATGATGCCGAACAGAATCAGGGCTTCGACTTCCACCCTGCCGCGAGCGGCAGTCCAGCCCAGGAGCACCGGCATCGCTCCCGGAAATGCTCCCACGAAAGTGCAGATCGGCGACACCCGCTTGAGCGGTGTATAGGCGGCGAGATAGACCAGCGCGGTCAGCAGAGCCAGCAATCCAGTCTGCGGATTGGCACCAAAGGCAAGATAAACCGAGCCGCCCAGGGTCAACACCATTCCCACCGCAGTCGCGTGGGCACGGCTCATGCGACCCGCGGGCACGGGCCGCTGTGCCGTCCTCCGCATGCGTGCATCCACGTTGGATTCAAGCACCTCGTTCAGCGCTGCGGTCCCGCTTGACACCAGACCTACGCCCAGCAGGGCATGCAGCAGGCCCACCGACAGCGCCGATGTGCCTGACTTGTGCGCGCCGAAAAAGTAGCCGCTCCACGCCGTCACAACGATCAGCGTTGTGATGCGCGCTTTGGTCAGTTCCGCGTAGTCGCGCAGCCGATTTGCAACGCCGGCTGCAGACAGAACGAAGGTTGGTGAAGTTTCGGTCATGGTGTTATTGGTTCTGGGACTCAGCCCCGTCTTTGCGTTGTGCGGTCTCGCCCAAAGCTTCCGGCGGATCGGCCCAACATTCTTTTCGAAAAGCGGCATCCGAGATTGCGCCCGTGTCCCAACGCCGCAAAGCGTTCGTCGTGGCCGCGATCATTCCGCCATCCGCGGCGTCAATTACGATCACCACGCCCTCAACCTTCGGGCCGCTTCGGTTCACGTGGCTGTAGGTATCGCGAAACGCCGACCGGGCTAGCTGCCACCGGTCGGTTCCACCCGGCGCGGCGCCTGACTCCGGCCGAACCCACGTGATCCGCACCATCCGGCCGCGCAGTGCGGACCAATCCCCGGGGAACAGTGAGGTCTCTTCGTGCGTCTCGGGCCCTGGCGCGGCTGCCGCTGCTTTCGAACCGGTATCCGCTGCGGCGTTCGCTTCACCGGGCATTTCCAACTCCGAGCGCCGGATCCATCCGCGCGAAATGCCCGAGATTTGTACGTGCACCCAGCCTTCCGACTCGTCGAGCACCTTGAATTCATCTTCAGCGTCCGCCTGGAAGAGCACTTCCCCGGCAACCGGTTTCGCAAGAACCGGCGTGCCATTCTTGAGCACCGCCGCCAGATCATTGGGGCGTGCCTGATTGCGCAGGATTTCTTCGAGATTCGTGGCTTGCTCGGTGAGTTGCTGAACTCGTTTCTGTTGGGCAAGTTCCTGGGCGTTGGGCGGCGCAAGGGCTGCGCGGGATGCCGGTTGCGGCGCAGGAAGAGAGGTGTGGAAAGTTGACGGCTCCGCCGGCGCCGCCCCCCGTCCTGCCTCCATGGACGAGCGCTCTGTAGTGGCTGCCGGCGCGAGCGTCGCGTTCGTCGTGCTCGCAACGCTCGCTGACGTTTGTTGCAACGCTTCTTCCAGCCGCTCCACCAGGTCGGTTTCGAGCCGCCCGTTGGAAGGCAACACGCGGTATCCGGCCTGTGCCGGGTTGTCGCCGGAGTACCAGGCAGTAACTTTGACACTCACACGAAGTAACGTTGCTCCCGAGCTTGCCGGACGAACCTCCAGCTTGTATTGGTAATAAGCCCGCTGATATTTCTCGAGCGCAGGAACCTCCGGACCAACAAAGCCCTCGAGCGTGGGCAGCCGGCCGGGCGAATGAGCGTGCACGCTTTGCAACGCCTTGTCCAGTTCGGTGCGTGAGACTTGGAAGACATGTTCGGCGGGACTCTGAGCCGCAGCGAGCACCGCCGCCAGCAGAAATCCGAGAACGAGAACCGGTCTTTCCTCGGCAAACCAACGCAGCGCACTCACGGCAGTGGCTCCACTTGGCTGCGGTGCACCCATCCCCGATGCCCATCGGTGGTTTCCACTCCGTACCAGTATTTGGTCAGCACCACGACCAGCAACTCGGCCTGGGCGGACAGTGGCTGCAATGTGGCCGCGGTGCGATACGGAGCGGACTTCAGCGCCGCTCCTCTGGCGGCCGTTCGCACCTCGACGCGGTGTCTCAGGTCGGCGACGTGTTTCTCCAATTCTTCCGCCGACGAAAATGTTCTGGACCCCGGCTCGGAAGCGCTCCCACTGGCAATTCCCGGCGCCGGCGCGCCCGAGCGTTCCGCAGCGCTTTGCTCCGGCGGCTTCTCTTCCGCCTGGATTTTCTCCAGCCGGTCCTTGATCGCCTGGAACTCGCTCTCTTCCACCGTTCCATCCGACGGGTGCTGTCGCCGCCGATTCTTCTCCACGTAAGTCGCGTCGATGCGGATCGCCGTGGTGCCCGGGCCGGTCCCTTGCACGATGTAGCGCACGTAGATCGTGCCCAGGTCCGCCGTCTCCTTGAAATGCCGCGGAGCGAGAACATTCTCGGCAACTTTGAAGAACAACTTGCCTTCGTCGGGCGCGTCTCCAAACACGTTCACAGAAGCCGCCGGCTTCGCGCCCTTGAGTTGCTTTTCTTTTTCGTACGAGTAGGTGCCGTAGACGACTGGGTCATTCACCACCAGGTGCACGGCCTTGAGGACTTCCGCTTCCGGGGCTTCCAGCGAACCGTTGAATCCGCCCTCTGCCCGGCACGGAGACACCCATGCCGCCAAAAAGCAGATCGCTCCCAGCGAGACACGCCCAACCAGCGTAGATACGACTGGGTTTTCAACACGGATGAAATGTGAAAACGACATTCCGTGGACAGATCACTCCCGTGGCAAGCATAGGTACTCCCGTTGATTGCAAATGTCAAGGATCGGTGGCAGCCGGTAGTGGGTCACTCTACGAAGCTTGCGGACACTTCGCGGCTTTTGTGGTTAAGAGCTTTGAGCCGAAAGGATCGCGGCAAGGGCCGACCCACGCCTGGCGTACTGCCCGGGCTGAAATATTTCTGACACCTCTTGACTCTCAACTGGAGGCCGAGTATAGTCCCGGCCCAAAGCTTGGGGTGAGAAAGCTGGCGTTTCTTGAGGGAACCTGGAGATTCCTCAGAGTTCGCCGTTGTGTCGCGAACCCGCGGCCACGAGTCACCGGGAATCTGTACCCGGCCCGCTCCTCCCACACCTGCGCTCGATTCCGTCCCACACATTCTTGTTCGCAGAGAGGATTGTATGCCCATGCCCTCCCGCTATTACGTGCGTGGTAAGCAGTCCCGTCCGGTTCTCATCGTCGCCGGCCTCCTGCTGCTACTCATCATCCTGAGCAGCACACCCGGATACGCCATCCCGCCTTTTGCTCGCAAGTACGGCTTGCCGTGTTCGGCCTGTCACGAGGCCTGGCCTAAGCTGAACAGCTTTGGCCAGAACTTCAAGGATCAGGGCTACCAGCTCAATAACGACCGCGATTCGCCGATCTGGCTGAATCCGTCGTACTGGCCGGTGGCCATGCGTGTGACGCCGCACTGGCACTACGAGAGCCTCGGCCACCAGACGGTGCAGTCGGGCGATGGCACGCCGATCGAAAAAACGATTAACACCTCCGGCTTCGATCTGACAGGTATCGACATTCTCACTGCCGGCACGCTCGCCAAGAACGTTTCCTTCCTGTTGGTCCCGTCCATTCAGTCGGGCGACGGCACCATCAGTTTCGAGTCCGCCAACGTTCGTATCGATAACATCAAGGGTTCGCCCTGGCTCAATTTCAAGTTCGGAAAGTATGAACTGGATACGCCGCTTACCGAGAAGCGGATCATGACCCTGTCCGCGAACGGTGGGTTCTATCAACTGTGGCACTACCTCCCGTTCGGCGGTCAGGACATCAACGACTTCACGGTGGGATCAAACCAATTGGGAGTGGAACTGATGGGGCACTCGCTCGACGACCACACTCGTTACGCGCTCTCATTCGTCAGCAGCACCAATGGCGCTCTGGGCTTACCCGGCGGGCGAAGTTATGACGAGTACTTGCACGTCAGCCAGGGGTTCATGCTTGGCAAGCTTGGCCTCCAACGGGTGGGCGTGTACGGTGTGACAGGGCTTCGACCGACTTATTTCCTGCTGGATAAGGATGGGAATCCAATTGGCGGCACAGGGCGAGGAAACCGCTCGTTCTACCGCGTAGGCGCTTATGGGAATTTGTACATTGGAAAGTTCGACCTGACCGGCGTGTACCAGCACGCTGCCGACAATGTTTTCCTCGCCAACAACGCTCCGGCCAACCAGCCTCCGCCGGCGGGAGCGCAAGGCCCCACCTGGAACATCGGAACCTTCGAAGGCCACTACACCTACTCGCCCAGGCAGTTCATTCTCGGGCGGTACGAACTCGTGCGTATGTCCCGGCAGCCTGTGGCGGGATTGGCTAGCGACCTCGGAAATATCGACGTCTTCACCGCCGGCTACCGCTACTACCCCTTCATCAACACCCGCGCCGGCTTCGCCTGGCACATCGAGTTCTCGACGCTTCGCTCCGTGAAGACCGCGGACAGTGGTGCCGACCAGCGCAACAACAGCTTATTCACCGGATTCGATTTCGCGTTCTAGGGAGAGTGCATGATGACAATCCAAAAAACTTGCCTCTGCATTTTGCTTATCGCCATGGCAACCAGCATCGCGCGCGCCCAGGCTTCCGGGATCAGCTCCGGCTACCCCACGCCGAAGAACGGCTTCAGCGCCTCCGAGCAGCGCGGACACGGCTTGTATCTGCGCTATTGCGTGTACTGCCACGGCGTCTTTGGCGACGGCAATGGTGACACCGCTCCGTTCATCGATCCGAAACCGCGCGACTTCACCATCGCCACCTTCAAGTGCCGTTCGACTCCCACCGGAACCCTGCCCCTCGACTCGGATCTCTTCGACACCATCGTGCGCGGCGTTGAGACCACTAACATGCCGTCCTGGCGTCCGCTGAGCGACGAAAACCGGCACGATCTCATCGCCTACATCAAGACTTTCTCGGAACGGTGGAAGACAGAAAAACCCGGCGAGCCTATCAAGATTCCGCCCGAGCCAGCGGTCGACATCGCCAGCATCCGGCACGGCCACGAGCTGTTCCAGAAGATGGAGTGCTGGAAGTGTCATGGCCAGCAGGGGCATGGCGATGGCCCGTCAGCCTCCACCCTCACCGACAGCAAAGATCAACCTATCCATCCTTACAATTTCGCCGCGGCGGGAAACGATGCGCGTTTCAAGTGCGGCGTCACCAATCAGGACCTCTATCGCATTTTCATGACCGGCTTGGACGGCACGCCCATGCCTTCGTTCGCGGATGTCATCCAGCCCAACGATGCCTGGGATCTTGTCCACTACCTGCGCACGCTGCAGACCGGTCGCCGTAGCAAGGAAAACGAGGTTCTGAAGGCTGCGGGCGGGCCAGCTGCCCTCAAGAGTGCAGGTGACAAGCCGTCGGCTAATAATCTCCCAGCCGCCTCCGGCGAGAACAAGTCGCCCGGTGGCGCAAACTAGTTATGGACGAGGAGAAATTCGATGAAGGCTCACTACAAGCTTGCGGTAATGGCCTGTACGCTCCTCACGCTGGGGTTTGGTCTCTTGTATTCGACGCGTAGTGTGAGCGGCGCAGCCGCAGGCGGGATCACGGGAACGATCAAACTTGAGGGCACGCCCCCCCACCAAAAGCCGATTGACATGTCGAAAGAACCGTTTTGCGCAAAGGAACACGCCAGCAATCCGGTTACGACCGAGACCGTCGTGGTTGGTCCGAAGGGGGGCCTGAAGTGGGTTGTCGTGTACATCTCCGAGGGCCTGGATGCGGGGACTGCCAGCCAAGTGCCTTCCCAGACGCCGACCTGGGATCAAAAGGGTTGTCAGTACATACCGCACGTGATGGCGCTGGATGTGAATCAGCACTTCAAGGTGGCCAACAGCGATCCGCACTCTCACAACATCCATCCCCTGCCCAGACCAAATGGGCCGAATCATGAATGGAACCGGTCGCAGCCGCCGGGCACCCCACCGTTCGACCAAGTCTGGGCGGGCGAAGAAGTCGCGGTTCCGGTCAAGTGCAACATCCACCCCTGGATGCATGGCTACATGGCGGTGGTGAAAGGTCCGACAGCAGTGAGCGATGACAACGGTTCTTACACCATCACCAACGTGCCGCCCGGCAACTACACTCTGACGGCCTGGCAGGAAGCCTATGGAACCCTGACCCAGAAGGTGACGGTCGGAGCGGGCAAGCCGACAACGGCTGACTTTACCTTCAAGGCAAAGTAAGGAGTCGAATCGGTTGGAGAGCAACCGCAGGACAATCATGCGGCGGCCTTGAAGCAAGCTAACGAGGCCGGATGGCAAGTCCGGCCGGAAGGCGAAGTATCATGGCGAAATTCTTTGCGGTCACCATCATCGTAATCGCGATCCTTTCCGCGATTCCCATCCTGCGACACACCTGGGTGGCGCCGGAGGACATCTCGACTCATGGAGCTCTGATCGATGAGCAGATGTCAGAAACCATGGCGGAGGCTGGAATCGCCTTTCTCGCCGCACAGCTCATTCTGGCTCTTTTCATCTGGCAGTTCTCCAACCCTCGCCCTGACGCAAAGATTAAGAGTTTTCCGGGAGGCGCCAAGGGTTTGGTGATTGCTGCCTTGCTGCTCGTAGGCGCAGAAGTCCTGGCCCTCGGAGTCTTCGGAGTGAAGGCATGGGCCAACGTATACCTCACCCCGCCGTCGGCCAACGCCATGCCCATCCAGGTCCAAGCGGGACAGTTCGCTTTCTATTTTCGCTACCCCGGCCCTGATGGAACGTTCGGCCCCCTTCACCCGGAGCTCATTAATGAGGGAACGCAGAATTTCTATGGTCTCGACCCCGACCATGATCCGGATTCCAAAGACGACATCGTGACTGCCGAGATGGCTATCCCCGTGAACAAGGAAATTCATCTGCTCATGCATGCCAAGGATGTTGGGCATTCCTTTTATGTGCGGGAGTTGCGGGTGCAACAGGATTTTGTTCCCGGGTTGGATGTTTCTCTGCACTTCACGGCAACCAAGGTCGGCAAGTACGAAATTGTCTGCACCCAGCTTTGTGGCCTGGGACATTACAACATGAAGGCATACCTCGATGTCATGTCCCAGCAAGACTTCGATGATTGGCTGAAGAAGGAAGCGGCAATGCAGTAGCTCGTCCCCGCCCGGACTCGCGCGGGTGGATGGCGGCATCTCCTTTGAGGTGGGCATATGCACGACATGGCAGCGCACGCGGCGCAACACCACGCTCCTCCGACAAGTTTTATTCGGAAGCACGTCTTCAGTCTGGACCATAAAGTAATCGGCAAGCAGTATTACGCGTTGGCCCTGGTCGCCGCTCTTTGCGGAATGGTGCTTTCCTGGATGATGCGCATCCACCTGGGTTGGACCAACGCCGCGATCCCCGGCCTGCAATTGCTTTCGAAGACTGGTGCTCCTGGCGGGGTGTTGACGCCAGAGTACTACCTGCAATTGATGACCATGCATGGCACGATCATGGTCTTCTTTGTGCTCACGACCGCGCCTTTCGCGGCCTTCGGTAATTTCTTCCTGCCGATCCAGGTCGGCGCGGAGGACATGCCCTTCCCGCGGTTCAACATGATGTCGTTCTGGGTCACATTCCTGGCCTTCGTGGTCCTGATGTCGTCATTCTTCGTGGGCGATGGGCCGACCCTGGGTGGCTGGACCCAATACGCGCCGCTCAATTCGGTAGGTTCGGTTGCGGGCCCTGGCCAAGGTCTGGGTGTGATCCTTTGGATGACTTCCATTGCGCTGTTTTGTGTGGGCCAGTTGTTGGGCGCATTGAACTTCATCACCACTACGCTTGATCTCCGGGTCAAAGGCATGAGCCTGATGCGTCTGCCACTCAGCGCCTGGGCATGGTTCATTACCTCGTGCATGGGGCTGACAGCATTTGCCGTGTTAATGCCAGCATGCATCCTCGTCATTCTGGATCACGTGGCCGGAACCAGCTTCTTTGTCCCATCAAATTCGGTGATCAATGACCAACTGCAGCCGCACTCGGGAGGATCCACTCTGCTGTGGCAGCACCTGTTCTGGTTCTTCGGACATCCTGAGGTTTACATCGCGATCGTGCCCGGCATCGGCATCGTTTCCCATATCCTGATCACCAACATGCGCAAGCCGATGCTTAGCCAGAGGGTGCTCATCTATTGCATGGGAGCCCTTGCCGTCCTCAGCTACATGGTCTACGGCCATCACATGTTCGTCAGCGGAATGAATCCGATCTCCGCGTTGGCATTCTCCTTCCCCACGCTGGTCATCACCATCCCGGCGACCATCGTGGTGCTGATCTGGGTCTTCAGTCTGTATGGTTCTAAGCTGCGCATCAACTCGGCTTCCCTTTTTGCCTTGGGCTTTATCTCGATGTTCGTCAGCGGCGGCGTGAGCGGCTTCTTCCTGGCTCAGCCCTCGATCGATATCATGCTCCATGCGACCTACTTCGTGGTGGGCCATTTCCACATGGTGATGGGCGTCGCGGCCATGTTTGGCATCTTCGCGGCAACTTACTTCTGGTTCCCGAAGATGGCCGGACGAATGATGAACGAAACGTTGGGGAAAATTCATTTCTGGCTCAGCTTCGCGGGCACGTATTGCATCTTTATGCCATTCCATTACCTGGGGATGGCCGGGAATGTGCGCCGTTATTCGTCGTTCCCGGAGGACTTCCTGCAACCGCTGATCCCGGTGCATCGCTGGATCACCGTTGCTGCTCTCATTACGGGTGCGGCCCAGCTTATTTTTGTCTACAACCTGATTCACAGCCGGTTCTGGGGCAAGCCGGCGCCAGACAATCCGTGGGAGGCCACTTCGCTGGAGTGGAGCACGGCTACGCCGCCGCCTTTCGACAATTTTGGCGGTAAGCTTCCGGTGGTTTACCACGATCCATTCCAATACGGCGTGCGGAGTTCGGTTGGTGACTACGTCATGCAGAATTCGCCGGAACAAGTTAAGACGGACCACGAAGAGAAGTAACGCGCGTGCAGTAACTGGAAGCTGTCTAATAAATCGTTTTGGGTAGGGCACGGCTTCAGCAGTGCCCCCAGAGCCAATAATGACCCTGGCTTTAGCCCCTGAGGGATACGCGGCGAGAAGTAACGCAAGAGGGGAGTTAGTACGTTATGGCAACTACGATACAGGAACCGCCGCAAATCGATCCGCACCGTTTGCCGGAGCAAGGGCACTCGGGGAACGGCGGTTGGCGGAACCTGGTTCCGGCGGATGGTGACCTGCGGGTGGCGCTTGACCACTCGCCGCCACCGTCTTCGACTGGCATCTGGGTAGTGCTTTTCGCCATTACGATGATGTTTGCGGCGTTCACCAGCGCTCTGATCGTTCGCAAGGGTTCATCGCTGGACTGGCGGACCTTTACGTTGCCGTCGATCCTCTACTTCAACACCCTTCTGCTCCTCGCCAGCAGCGTTACCCTGGAAATCTCGCGTCGCCGCGTCGCTACCTTCATGGGCGGTCTGGAAAGGCAGGTTGAGAGCCCGGCACGCTGGCTGTACATAACCTTGTTTCTCGGCCTGCTTTTTGTGGCTGGTCAGTACATCGCGTGGTCGCAGTTGCGCGCCCAGGGGCTCTATCTAGCCACCAATCCAAGCAGTTCTTTTTTCTATGTGTTGACCGCCACCCATGCGCTGCACGTGCTAGGAGGGCTGGGCGGGCTGATCTATGTCATTCGCAAGCTGAGTAAGTCGGCCCTGCGGCGGAGCCAGTTGGATGCGGCCGCGCGCTACTGGCATTTCATGGACATTCTTTGGTTGTACCTGCTCTTACTGCTTTGGATGAAGCTTTAACCTACGCAACAATCAGGAGGCGCCGTGAGCCAAGCGGATTTGACGATGGAAGGACACACGACAGGCCGGACGGTAGGAACAGCGTTTTCGATTCCTACAAAAAAGCTGGCGATGTGGCTCTTCATCATCGCCGACACTATGACGTTCGCCGCGTGCCTGGTGGCCTATGGATTCGTGCGCAATGGGACTCCCGACTGGCCCAGACCGTTCCACAGCATCACCAACGTCGCGCTGATGACGTTCATTCTTTTGAGCAGCAGCTTGACCATGCTGCTCGGACTGCGGTCAGCGAGGGCGGGGGACAAAGCCGGGGCCTTCCGTTGGACCATGATTACGGCGGCTGCGGGTATTGTTTTCGCCCTGCTGCATGTTCGTGAATGGCTGGGGCTCATTAACGAAGGCTTGACGCTCTTTAAGAATCCGTGGGGAACCGGACTGTTCGGGGCGTCGTTTTTCAGCATCACCGGCTTGCACCTCACGCACGTTACGGCTGGCGTAATCGCTCTAATCGCTGTGGGTGTGCGCTACAAGGGCGGCCGCTACAATGCGGATGATATCGAGATTTTGGGCCTTTACTGGCACTTCGTGGACCTGGTTTGGATGTTCGTCGTACCGTTAGTCTATCTTTTGAATCTCGCCCACTAGATCAAAAAACTTGGGAGCAGAGTGCTATGACAACAGCCGACAAGCACAAGAGCGATGGAATCGGGAGGGAACTGGCCGTCTATGTTTGCCTGCTGGCTTTGGCAGGCTTGCAATTCGTCATTGCCTATCAGAACATTGACGCATCGCAAATGTTGTGGCGCATGCTGGCGGTCGCCATCGTCGAGGCGGGGCTGGCGGTTATGTTCTTCATGCACCTTTGGGCGGAAAAGCGGGGCTTTCTGTTGTTTGTCGCCATCTTTACGATTTTTGTCCTGCTGACGATGCAATATGGGTGGACCGACAGCTCCCGGATGCTGGTCGGCGCGCCATTTTCAAAATGATTCCTGAAAGGAAAGGCGAGAGTTGAGAGGAGAGATGTCAGGAGGAAAGATGAGGGTCGAAAGACCGTTCCTGCTCATTGGTATTGCGCTGGTTGGACTGGCCATGCTCGCCGCCCCTCTCCCAGCTTTTTCCCAGAGTTGCGCTCTCTGCTACACGCAGGCAGCCTCCGCCGGTGCTCGAATGATTCAGGCCTTGCGTAGTGGGATTCTGATTCTTATCGTCCCTCCCACGTTCATGTCGGTTGGCATGATTTTCATTGTTTATCGCAAACGCAATCAGTTCAGACAGGATGACGCGCCTGACTCTGACCGAAATTGGTAACAGGAATGACTGGCCAATGTGGCCACCCGCATGGCGAAGTGAAATCTGCGGCTTACGTGGGACAGGGGCACGATATCCGCACATCGAGATTCTTTCCCGAAATCCTGGCTCCCTGGCTTCGGTCGCGTGCCCATGACAATCTTCCCGCCTGTCCTCAAGCTCATATGGGCAGCGGCTCTGTTTGCGGGCGCCACGGTGTTTGCTCAAAGCCAAACGCCTGCCGCGGCGAAGCCCTTGCACGTGCCGCGCACCCTCCCGCTGACGAAGTTCTATGACACGCCTGATCCGCTGCCCGTCGGCAAACCGGGCGAACTGATCCGCTCCGAGCCGTTTACCGAGTACGATCTGCCCTACGAGATATCAGCCGTTCGCATTCTCTATCATTCGCGCTCCCCGAGCGGAGGAGATGTAGCTGTATCGGGCGTGGTGCTGGTTCCGGGTGGAACGCCGCCGGCGGGCCGCTGGCCCGTCATCGCCTGGGCCCACGATTTCATCGGTTCCGCCCGGCAATGTGCTCCCTCGCTACTGAGAAACCTGAACGAGGGACCGCTACTTTCGATGTACGTCGGCCTCGGGTACGCCGTCGTGGCTTCCGACTACGCTGGATTGGGAACCAGTTCTCCGAATGCATCCCTAGATATGCGGTCCAATGCGCTGGATGTGATCTACTCCATTCCGGCAGCGCGTGCCGCGCTCGCACAGCTTGGAACCCGGTGGGTGGCCGTGGGGTATTCTCAGGGAGGTCTCGCGGCCGTCGCGGTGGCCGAAGCCGGGAGTGAAGTTGGCGATTCCAACTACCTGGGTGCCATCGCTATTTCAGGAGTTGGGGAAGCGCAGGGCATCTTTGAACGCCTCGCCCTGGGGCCCAACCGCCGCATGCTCGTCTTTCTGGCGCAGGGAATCAAGACTGTGTTCCCCAAGTTTCGGGTTGAGGAGATGCTGACCGACAAGGCAATCCCGCTGTACCAGCACATCAGCCGTGCTTGCGCAGCCAGTTCAGGGCCGGAGCTTGCCGCCAATGAAATGTTAAAACCCGGTTGGGAGAATAACCGGTACGTTAAAGAGTTTTTCAGCAGGAACACGCCTGGCCGACAGCCCGTCCACGGTCCGTTGCTGTTGATCAGCGGCGAAGCCGATCCGGAAGTGCCCTCTGACCTGACTGCCGCAGTCGTGGCGCGACAGTGCAAACAGAAAGATCGCGTGCTTTTTGTCAAATATCCCGGCCTCAACGCGAGTGCAGTCATTGGAGACTCGGTTAGTGAGCAGATCAGTTGGATCCGGGCTCGATTTGCCGGCCTTCCCGCCCCCAGCAACTGCCCTTGACCTGGCGCGAACGCCGGAACCACTCTACGCTTTCTGGCACTCACGGCGCTTTGATTGCTTGATTTTGGTGATGGTTTTTTCAGGCCGGCTACGTCATGCGGCATCGCGGTTGGTGGGTGCTTCGATACCGCGAGCGCGTCGGTGTAGGCGAAAAATCAAGACTGTTCAAAGAGCTAAGCGCCTTGGGCCTGTCGATGCAGAACACAAGACAAAGGCCAGCGTTCGAGACCTCGCCAAACACGAACTGGAGCCGCTGAACCGAAACTCGGAAGAGCCGCTAAACATCACCAAACTTGGTGACCTCGTAGATCGCGTCTACCACTTGTGCTCCAGATGGGGGCCTTAAGCCTGAAGGGTCCGTACAGTAGGAGTAGTTAAGTGCCCATCTATGAGTGAGTGGCGGAGAGGGAGGGATTCGAATCCGCCTACAAACGTGAATTCAATGACATGCAGGGCCACGGATGGCATGAAAGTACATGAAAAGCACTAGTAACTCGACAAACGGATTGCAAACAGATTGCAGCCGGACCTTCTCTTTCACAATCCGACCGAATCATCTTCGGCGGGAAGACCCGGGCCAAATGTGCCCGTGAGGTAGTTCTGGCACGGCGAACCGTAAGACATTTCATGGATTAGCGGAATTCGCCGCGATCGTGACGAAAGGAAACCCTTTCAGTAATCCCTGATCGAAAGATTACCAAGAGCCCTTGCTGTCAGCTCCGGATCCCTCCAGAATGAACCTAGTGCCGAAGGAATCACGGCGATGAAGTAGGGCTGACATTGGCGGTTGGGTATAAATTCGGGGGGAGCCA
>JBASRS010000071.1:0-51762 GCA_049273945.1 Terriglobales bacterium
GGTCACGGCTTTCCTCTTTGGCAGCCGCTTGGTATGGGGCCGAAAAGGCGGCTCATGGGTAATCATTGGGCACGACTCCTTCTTTAGTCAAGTAAATAATCTTGGACTCTGTCGCCAAAGACACTCACGGCCAGATGAAAAGACTCCACGCCCGTATTGAGGCAGACAAAGACCCGCAAAGCCCCGGAAGTAGAATCGTGCAAAAGTTCCAATGGATATCCCGCCGCCTGCTAGAGATGCCGAATTTTAAACTTGTTTCAGTATGAGACACAGCCCTACCAGAGTGCTTGCCCTAGATCTCCATCCACGCCGCTTTGGTTACGTGGTGGTCGAGAGCCCACAGAGACTCCTCGATTGGGGTGTACGGAGCCATCGCCGCAAAGGCAACTCTGCTGACGTGCTGATCCGGGGAAGACTGAAACCGCTGCTCGAACTGTGGCGACCATCAATTCTTGTTCTTCGCAACGGACTGAGCATGACACAAGTACCACGCCAGCTGAGGTACAGCCTTCTCAAACGGATTGCGACGGAAGCAAAGAATCACCGGGTGCTTGTGCGCGTACTCAAGAAGCGATCTGGGGCAGACCAGGGTAAGAGACTGACGAAATATGAAAATGCCCGGCGGGCTGCCGAGCACTTTTCAGTTCTTCGATGGAAAATGCCGCCGAAGCGGAAACCTTGGGAAAGCGAAGATTACCGAATGAGCATGTTCACTGCCGCGATTCTGGCAATGGCGCAACTTAATATCACGATCCCCTCCCCGGCACCATCCTCGCCACAAGCGTCCCGATGACCTGCGGCTCATGCTCACCGGCAGAGCCTTCCAGCGTGTAAGACCGTTCGAAGGCATTGGGCCCGGCAATCTTCATCTCCCACCGATCATTCGCCTGCGATCCGACGATCGAAACCCGCCAATCCCCGGATCGATCGGAGAGCTCGTGCTCAATGACCGCCGTAATCTCCGCCCGCACCCAGGCTGCGAGCCCGTGTGATGCATCTTCACCGAAACTGCCATACCGCCCCGAAAATATCACCACGCCTCCCGCTCCGGCAAACCATGCGCCACCCGTGCGAGGATTCTGCCGCCCAATCACCCCAGGGCGGAGTATGATCGGGGCCTATGGCGATGCCGGTCGCCTACAAGCGCAAACGCGGCAACCCCAATTGGGGGCGTCCCATGCCGCCCGTTCCCGCTCTCGCTACTGAATTCGAACTGCGGGCGAGACACCTGCAACTCACGAGACGGATGTACACCTCCTCGCGTGAGCTCCGCGGGTGGTGCGAGCGAAACAGGAATCGTGTCTATATCCCAGAATGGTTACTGGAGGAGTGGGGCATCACCGTAGATCTAAAGTTCGGCACCGCCGCGTGACCACCCCAGCGCCCGAATAAAATGGGCCTGGCTATGTTCCGACAGTATCCGCCGGTGTCTTCCCCGCCTTCTTTGCTTCAAAACGCCGCTTCTCCCAAGGCGCAATGAAGTAGTCGCCGCCCAGCTTTTCCCAGTCGAGGTGCTCGAGCCAGGCGTTTGGACGGGCCGACATGCCGGGTGGCGTTGATCCCACGTTTCGAAAAACCGCGAAATGTCTCGTAGCGCCATTCTCGATGGTAGAGGTCTCACGTGCAGATTTTCGTTGACAAAGGGGCTTATCGGGCAAACACTCTATCGTCACTCGGTTCAGGTCTCGACAGAGATCCTGCACTTCGATCACTTCCCCAGGGCCCCGCAATCCAACCGTATGTCTGGAGGGTTAAGATGCGTGCTCTGAGAATGCTGGCTTGGATTCTGCTTCCGCTTTCTGCTGTTCTTCCTATCGCGGAAGCGAAGACGCCATTTGCCTACGTGGCAAACCATGCAACTAACACAGTGTCGGTCGTGAACACCAGCAATAACGCTGTAGTCAAGAGCATTCCCGTCGGTATCAATCCCTATGGAGTCGCGGTCAACCAAGCTGGCACTTTCGCGTATGTCAGCAACGAGGGTTCCGGCAGTGTTTCGGTCATTAGCACCAGTACCAACACGATCGTCGCAACCATTACGGTTCAGAATTCGCCGATTGGCGTCGCGCTTACTCCGGATGGAAAGACCGCTTATGTTGCCAATGCCGCCTCCAATTCGGTATCAGTCATCAAGACTGGAACAAAGACAGTGACGGCTACAATCCCCGTCCAGAATCCGATCGGATTAACGGTCCACCCCAACGGAACGTTTGTTTATGTCGCAAGCGGGAGCGCGGGCAGCGTCTCGGTGATCTCGACCTTGACCAACAAGGTCGTCGCCACCATCCCAGTGGGCAGCAATCCCGTACTGGTGGCGATCTCGCCCGACGGAACCACGGCCTATGTCACCAATTCGGGTTCTAACAGCGTATCCGTGATTCAGACGGTCAACAATACCGTTGTGAATACAATCAACGTCGGCTCGCCCGGGCCGGCTGGGGCAGCGGTTAGCGCGGACGGGCGCTGGCTGTACGTGGCCGACAGCAATGACGGGAACAGCGGCAACCTCGTAACGGTGATTGACACTACCACCCAGACGATAGCCGCAACGATCGTCGTCGGAACCGGCCCCGACTACATAGCTTTCACGCAGGACAGCGCCTTTGCCTATGTAACCAATGACACTTCCAACGATGTTTCCGTCATCAATACGCTGACCCACACGGTCGTGGACACGATCACCGTGGGGACGGCTCCCCTCGGGGTAGCTGTGATGGGCACGCACAAGACTTTAACCTTGGCCGGGGGATTCGTCGGAGACAAGTTGCAGGCCACTCAAGCCTCACTGCAGTACCCCTATTCTGCCGCAATCGATAAAGGGGGGAATATGTATATTTGCGACGTTCCCGCGAACCGGCTCCGCAAGGTCACTCCGGCAGGTGTGATCACAACGATCGCTGGGACCAGCGGCCCGGGCTTCGGAGGATACAACGGCGATAACATTAAAGCGAACCACGCGATGCTGAGCTATCCGGGCGGCGTGGCTGTTGATTCTGCCGGGAACCTGATCGTTGCCGAACTTGGCAATAGTCGTATTCGCAAGATTGATAAGGCGGGAAATATTACAACAATCGCCGGTACGGGAGTCTTTGGCTACACTGGAGACGGCGGGCCAGCGGTCAACGCCGCCATCAGCGTGTCTGGGGGCCTTGCTCTGGATTCCGCGGGCAATCTCTTCTTCTCGGACAGCAGCAACAGTGTCATTCGGAAGATTGATACGTCAGGCATTATCACCACATACGCCGGAAATGGCATCTCGGACTTCAGCGGCGATGGGGGACCCGCCACTGCTGCAAGTCTAAACAGTCCCTTCGGAATCGCGTTTGATCCCGCCGGGAATCTGTACATTGCCGACGCGGCTAACAACCGCGTGCGCTACGTAAATCCGGCTGGGATCATCAACACGTTCGCGGGGAACGGCGACTTCGGCAACGGCGGCGATGGCGGCCCGGCTAATCAGGCTCAAGTGGGTCACCCCGTTGCTGTCGTCTTCCAGAACAACGGCCTGTACATATCTGCAGGATCGCGTGTGCGCGTTGTCAACGCGGGCATCATTAATCTCTATGCGGGCTCAAAGTCTGGCTATGACGGCGATGGCCACGCGTTGCTCTCGACTCAGTTCAGTAATCCTTTAGCATTGGTTTTCGACACAGCCGGTAATCTCGTCGTCGTGGATAGCGGGAATGGTCGCTTGCGTAAGGCTGCGGGCGGAATCATGACCACGATAGCTGGTGGCAACGTGGGAGACGGTGGCCCAGCGAAGTCCGCCCGTCTCGACTCCTTCGGCAGCATTCGCTTTGATCACGCGGGGAATTACTACATCGCGGACTTGAAAGACAATCGCATCCGGAAAGTCAACACGAGCGGTCAGATTAGTACGGTAGCGGGCAACGGTATTACGGGGTACACCGGAGACGGAGGTCCGGCCACTTCTGCAACTTTGTCGTTTCCCTGGGGAATGGCGGTTGATTCAACCGGCAATCTTTTCGTTGCCGATACCGGTAATCGAGTCATTCGCAAAGTAGACACAACCGGTACAATCTCCACATTCGCGAGTGGCAACTTTTTCAGTCTAAGACAGATGGACATCGATCCTGCTGGCAATTTGTACGTGGCTGATTTTGGGGCTTGTGTGGTGTGGAAGGTTACTCCGGCTGCTATCGTCAGCGTCTTCGCTGGCGTGAAATCCAATTGTGGCTTTAACGGCGACAACATCCCTGCTACATCCGCTTTGCTCAGTTTTCCTTGGGGTGTGGCTGTGGATAAGAACGGGAATGTCCTAATTGCGGATTCCCGGAACAACCGTATTCGGGAGGTAGACACCAACGGCATCATCAGCACCGTAGCTGGAGATGGGAACTGCGGCTCCAGCGGCGACGGTGGCGCAGCAACCTCTGCTGAGCTGTGTCAGCTCGAAGATGTGGCGGTAACTTCCGCAGGTACCATCTTTGTCGCCGATTTTTCTAATACTCGGATCCGCTCAATTTCCAATGGCATCATCAACACGTATGCCGGTGGAGGGATATTCGGAGGTGACGGTGTGACGCCACTGAACTCTCTTGTGCAATTCCCTGAGTCAGTGACCGTCGACAAGCTCGGCCGACTGTATTTCTTGGATCAAAGTGCCCGGGTGCGAAGAGTGCAGTAACTTCGCAGCATGCCCCACTTTTCCGCGCGGCAATGACATATCGCACCTTGTATTAAGGACCCGGTGACCGCACGAAAACAAGGGCCCGATCCACCTGCATTCCTGAGAGAATGAAGCGGCGCGGATCGGGGAAAGGCCACTTCTCGAGAACCGCTTCCAGAATGCTTTCCTAGAGCTGATGTGGGTAGAGCTGAGGGTGTCGGTGGCGCCGGGCGCGGAGCAGTTTTACAAACACTCGCCCTAGCGCTCCGGTGTCTTCCCTGCCTTCTTTTTCTCAAAACGCTTCTTCTCCCAAGGCGCAATGAAGTAGTCGCCGCCCAGTTTCTCCCAATCCGGGTTCTCGTCCCCCGTGCGCAAAACGTACCATGCCCGGCGGAAATTCCACCGCAGGAAATATCCCACGAGCCCGACGATCCCCAAAATGACGATGATTGTGTACATACGATGGTGAGTTAGTTGTAACCGCCCCTCCGGTCTCCAGCCCGCCCGCTTCTCGGGCGGGTTTTGCAGTCGTTGTTCTACTTCTCCCCCCTCTGCTCCACCCCGAAATAGTCCGCCGCGAGCTTTGCAAAATCGGGATATTTGTCTCCGGTTCGGAGCACGTACCAGGCCCTACGCACCCTCTTCGAGCGGCTGGTCGCCTCAACAATCCCGGCTGCAAGGACAAACGCCCCTCCCACGATATAAAAAGTCATACGCGTTCAAAATTACTAATAATCCTCGGGTGGCGGCTTCCCCGTTCGCAGGGCGTACCAGGCCCGCCCAAAGTTCCGCCGTTTCCAAATCACAAAAGCGATAAAGAGAATTGCGACAAGAAACTTCCATCCCTGCGTCCGCCACGGCACCACCCAGATGACCCGGCGGGAAGCGAGCTCCTCTCCGCCTTCTCCGTACGTCGCGCGAAGCGTCACCGCATACCGCCCCAGCCACAACCCATCGCCGAGCGACGCCTCCACCTTGCGCACGTCGCCGGGCAGGACGTTGCGCACCGGTAGCGTTGAGGTCGCCACAAGCCAGCCGAACATATTCCGCACTTCAATTTCGCCCGCAGGCGCCTCATGCACCGTGCCTTCGTTGCGGAATCGGACCTCCAGCAAAATCGGCGGAGATTCGAGAAAGCCCGGGACAGACACGCTCTCCAGCGCCAATTTCTCCTTTGCCTCGCCGGAAACGCGCAAGAGAACGATCGTTCCGAGCCTCACCTGTACCGCCGCGCCGCCGCCGGCCGGGACGGGAACGGTACGCACCACCACGCCGCCCCAATGGGTCCCCGGATCGGCGTTCGCCGGGACGTCGATCGTGAAATTGAGGGCGATCTCTTGCTTCGGGAAGACCGTGACGTCGGGATAGACCGGCTTCACCCAGCTTTTCAAGGAGTTGACCGCCTCCTCGCTTTCGCCCGCCACGTGCCCTTCCTCGTCTTGCGGCCGGATATCCTCCGCCTCCATGTGCACCGGCAGCTCCGCATCCGTGCCGTTCCAGAAATAGAGGGTGGCCGTGAGCCGGTCACCGGGATTTGCCACAAGGTCAAAATGCGCGGGCCGTGTCGCCACCGGCAAGGGGGCGGCAGAAACGAGGTACGGGAGAGAAGCAAAACAGCCTACAAGAAGGCAGGCCAAAGGCAGGTGTTTGTTTGGAAGTTTCCATATCACAGAATGTAATTAGCTATTTGTCAACCAAGGCTTGAATTCTGATTCCGGCATCAGATGCGCTTCGATTTTCGGCGCGCCGCAACCCTTAATAGGTTGCATAGATCGTATACGAGATAATGGTCGTATACGTCCCCGCCGGCTGCGCCGCGGACGTGCTCAAACGGTACTTCACCAGTCCCGTCGCCGTGGCGGGCGTGGAACTCGACATCACCGCCTGCGCCGTCTCGCCCGCCGACAGGTCCGCCGTCTGCCGAAAGTTAATGCCGCTGGAATAGACGGCATTGCAATCGTGCATTGACTGGTTGAAACAGGTATGCCCAAACCCGTTCTTCGTCGCATTGGTCCAGGCTGCCGCCGCTGATTCAGTGCATCCTCCCCCGTCGCACGTCGTATCGGGAATCACAAACCTCCCATCCGGCGTCCGCATTGCGGAACTCTCCTGCACCGTCACCGAATACCCGTTACCCGCATTGGTAGACACAATAAGATCCTGACAGCCCTGGTAGAACGTGTTGGGCAAGATGATGCCGAAGGGCACCGTCGTCGCTGTCGCTGCAACGCCATTCACGGTCGCACCATCATCGGCGGAGCAGCTATTTACCGTCCCACCGCCGAAATTATCTAGTGTGGCGGATGTGTCTTCTTCATGCATCCCTATTCTTCCGCTCCCAGAAATATTGGAGTCGGTAACACTCAAAATCTGCGTCCATGCTCCCGAGCCAGGCTTGTACAACATTCTGACTCTAGTGCCAATGACCTCTAAGCCAATGCTGTCTCCGGCAGACACTTCTTGTGTCCCGGAGGCTATAGCAGTTGACCTTCCGCTAACGAAGCGATAAAGAGTGAAGGTGTCATTGCTCGCACCGCTAACAGCACAATATTCTGCCCAGTACGCCGCAAAGTTTGAGGTGTTTAAATTCGAACCCCGCGCGAAGACAGCGGCGCATTGAGTCGATGCTGGTAACGCGGTAATCGTGACATACGATTCCGAATCAGACCCGTAAGAGGCAGAACTCCAATAACAATCGTTATTGCTAAGGTTATTGGTGACAACGACCACATTACCTACAATTTGTAGGTTGTGAGCCCCAACTTGTGCAGGACACGTCCAATTGCCATT
Organism: Terriglobales bacterium; assembly: GCA_049273945.1. Taxonomy (GTDB): domain Bacteria; phylum Acidobacteriota; class Terriglobia; order Terriglobales; family Acidobacteriaceae; genus Acidiflorens. The sequence continues at coordinate 7,421 of JBASRS010000071.1, forward strand.
GCCGAGAGGGGTTTCGTCCGCCCGATTGAAGTTATCCAAGATGCCAGTCGTAGGAAAACTGGCGGCGACACTCGACACCGTAAACGCCAAACTCTCCGCCACGGTCGCCTGCACCGAAACACCAGAATTGATGGAGACAAGTATATTGCCCGACCCGCCAAACGTCCCGCCTACCGAAATCGTATAAACGCCGCCAGTCGAAGGATTCGTGATCCAATGCCCGCCTTGCTGGCCCACCGTCGCATTCGAGCCAATCTTGATCGTCACCTGCGTAGAAGTTGGCACATACACACCCGTCCCCGAAGGCGGCACAAGCGTGATGCTGGACCCCGTCGCGGAAAAACCCCAAGCGGTGGCCGTCGCCACGCACCCGGGATAGTTGAAACTGAATTGCACGCTTGTTGCCGAGTCCACATCGCCGCAATCCATGCCTACAGGAATGGAAAAACCGGAAGGCAACGTCAAGGTCAGCGTGCTGGAGCCAGACACAGAACTGCCATAAATCGCGTTGTTCACTGTAAATGCTACCGTGTGATTGGACGTCGCCGACGGCCGAGAATCGGACAAGGTGTCTGACCGCGAACTTACTTGCACTCCCCCGCCACCTCCCGCTCCGCCTGAGGGAAGCATTATTGCCATAGCACCCGCCGACCAATTAGCACTCGCGCTGTTCACATAATTGATCGCAACGGATCCGCTGGAATTCAGATCGTATTCTGCCATCCTACGTGCCTGAAGGGCGCCAGCTGACCCTGTCCAGACTCCCTGAGTTCCTCCAGAGGTCGGCGCGGTTATGGTCGAGAAAGTTCCAACTACCACACTATAAAGTAGCTCACCGTCTCGAGCAGGCGAGATCGTAGGTGAATTGAAGTTCGTGCCGGTGCCAGCATTATATGCATCGGTGTCATAGCTAGCCGTATCGCTAGATGTAAACTCGTCAGCGAATCCCCAGCTGCTCGCCGCTGTGGTCCACGAGATGGTGATCGTGGTAGAAGCGTTGCTCGGTGCGCTCAGAAGATAGGCGAACCATAGCTTATTACTGCCCTCCGTGGTTCCCGAGTTCGTGCTGAGGGTGTAATGGTTACCGTTTCCATCTATTACCGTCAGACTATTAGCTGCAGAGCCAGTCTCGACCCCGACCAAGACCACGTTGCCAGTGGTAGGCGCAGCACCCAGAACGATGTTGAAAGTAGTTCCGGTCCCGCCCAACCCATTTCCCGAGCCTTGAACATGAGCAAATCCGGCCCAAGCTGGGGGCGCGAACAGACCGCTTAGGCCAAGCGTCATAGAAACGAGCGCAACCGTCAGTAGAACCTGATGCCGGCTGCGGCACTCTTTAAGTGTGGGAATCGTGTTGACGTGCATCAAGGAAAGGCGATTAAAAGTTGGTTAACTGGCCGGACGCTCAAACGCACATAGTAGTTACTCGTATTTCGCCAACGTCCCGACGCCAAAAGCCTCTGCAAGAGCGAGGCCAAGAAAAAACACGAAAAGAACCCGCGCCTTCGCGCGGCCGAATTTGTTTTGATTCTGTTCAGGGGATTCCGCCGAGGGCAGGGACATACGACGAAGGAGTTAGAAGCTACGCAAAACCTGGGTGAGGTAAGAGTAAGAAGGTTGCAGCCGTTCAAAGGCAGGCCAAAAGACCAAGCGCATCCTCTATATATAAGGATACCCAAAACCGAGGTCCCGTCCACGCAAAAACCCCGCGCAGTGTCAATCCCGGACACCAATAAAAACACCCACCCTCATTTCGCATCGATCGAGTTTCTACAATACGGCCCTCTGACCAACTTCTCGTTGGCTTCCAATGCGTGCCCGGGATCAACTCCGGCGACGTCAAAATCCCGGCTGTGTCCTTTCCGGCGGTTGCCGTTGGCCGATCGCGTCCGCAGACGCAATCAAGCGCCCAGTCCGGCGCATCGTGGTCCAGTCATATTCATAGGCGGTTCCACAAAGGAGGCATACCTGATAGTCCTGACCATGAGTACCGCTGTGGGGCCATGACAACCTATGCGGGCAGAGCCATCGAAAGATTCGCTTGAGTAGTCTTGAGGTCATTCTCATCGGGCCTCGCGCAGCTAATGAGCGTCGTTAAATATTCTCGGCCAGAGTCGAACGATGTTTTCTAGCGAGAGTGAACTAGTGAACTGAAAATATCATGGAAAATCCCGCCGAGCCCAACACGCTAGTTCACTTCCGGTGAGCAAATGGCCATTATCAGGTCTCATTACTGCCGCAACAAAGGTCGGCAGTTCCATGGAGCAGCACAAGCCGAGACGAATTTAATCCGCCTTGGCTAGCCTGGCCCGGCCGGGTCCGACTCTACTTCCGATTTATATACATAAAAGCAGCGGCCACTATGCAGCCCCGTAACTGAACAGTCTTTGGCATTCTTGTCGGAGAAAACCGCCTGTGATGGGGATGGGGTGATTGCCCTTCTCAAACACGAGCCGACAGGGGATGAGGCAAGCTCGCCACTTGTAGTCTTCCGTACCGCGCTTGCGGCCATAAGCGGCAATGTCTTCTTGGGAGACGCCGTAGACAACCGCGCCAATTCTAGCCCACACGCAGGCGCCGGCGCACATGGCGCAGGGCTCGTGCGTGGAGTAGAGCACGAAGTCGGGCAGGTACCGGCCATAACCGCTGGATACGTATTTAAGCGTTTCCAACTCTACGTGCTTGATGCTTGACCCTGATGTTTTTACGCGGTTACCGGCGCTGGCAATGACCACTTCGCGCCTGCCCGTGAGGCGGGTGATGACCGCGCCAATGGGATAGTCGCCTCGGTCACGGGCGCGCTTGGCCTCCGCGATGGCCAGCTGCATGAACCTCTGTTTCGGCTTGTAGGAAGCAGGGATCATTAGAGAAGACTTGCCTCTGGAAGAAAAAGTATTGTTTATCCGATACCGTCCCTGCGGCAGAATGACTATAAGAACAATCCATCTAGATATATACACATTCTATCCAGAACGCCCCGCCTGTCCACGCAAAACCCCCGCTTTCCCGCCAGGCACGAATACCCAGCTCTAGGACCCAGAACCATGCAGAATCACCCCGCCCTCAAATCCAAATCCCGCATCCTTAAGCCAAAACTAAACGCCCAACCACGCAAAACCCCATCGCCAGAAGGCAGCCGCGCTGCCAAGCTGTTTGCAGAACAGCCAGGCCCCGAAACGCTCCGAAGGGAGTTTTCTCTTGAATCCGTGACTGCCGTGGCGTCAACTATGTACCTCAAGGAGTCACCCTATGCTCGCTCCTGAAGCGAAGCAAGAGGTAGTCGCCAAATTGATCGGGGCGCGTGACGAACTGGAAGACGCTCTCAGACTGACTGCACCCGGCGCTCGCTATGACCCGATCGTGTTTCCCCAAGCGATGCGAAATGAAGTCTCGGTCATGCGGGACGATCTTGACCGAATGATCCAAGCGCTAGAATGGACTCGGTGAATCCCCCTAGGTTCAACACACTGGAGAAAGCAATGAACTGGTTGATAAGGAAGAGACGCGATAACAAGCGTCCCACAGTACCTCGGCCTTGAAGTTTGAGCATAAGGTCTTCGGAGGTTGAAATGACCCAACGAATCTTTTCTCTAGTCACGGCAGTGCTCTTCTTTCTGATAGCTCTGCTTCACGCCGTTCGCCTCCTTCGTGGATGGCAGGTCACTATTGAAGGCGCCGTCGTGCCAATTTGGATCAGCTGGATAGGGCTCGCCATCGCGGCGTACTTCGCCTATCAAGGATTCCGGCTGGCGAGAAAATGACCGAGTACAAGTGAGAGCCTCGTCTTCTGCGACGGGAAAGGCAATCCCGTCTGGAGTTGGCACCATTGAGTGGCATCTCTCGCTTCGGGCGCCAGAAATCCGACTTCGAGTGAGGCGAATAGAGCGACCCGCGCAATCAAGAGCGTGATCGCTCGCCAACCCAGCGTGGTAGAGTCTATGGGTCTACCGAGAGAGCACCCAGTTTGGATCGACGATCGGCATTGTTCACCTCCCACCCCAACCTCAGCGACGAGGTAAACCGTCACATTGTGCAGTCTCAAGTCGAGGGAGGCGTGTTCCTAGAAGAGCTGTCACCGTCCACTGTGCTGCAGATCGAGACCAAACACCATTGCTACACCGCAGTAGTCCTGGGTGGCAGCCAAGCGCTGATCTGCGGCCACCCCGAATACTGCCCGCGACCGGTCCGGGTAGTCATTGCAGGTTCGACCTGGGGCGGCTCCATGCTGAAGTTGCGCTTCGTCGGCCGTGGCATGCATCTCGAATTTTCTCACCCGAAGTATCGAACTCCGATTGTTACCTCGCCGATCCAGGAAATCCGAGAATGCCTGCAGGTGAGTAATTCGCGGGTCGCCGCGCTGGCGTAGGTCAGCGTGGGCACTTGTTCGTCGGCTTCACTTCCAGAGCCGTGACCACATACCAGTATCTGCCTTGGGAGGTGTTCTGGAACTCGCGGATGGAATACCCCGACTTCAACCGCTCAATGCGACGTTGTTTCGGCACGATGCGCTTGTTGCGCGCTACGACGAACGGTCGGGAGTTCGCGGGCATGGCACACCCAAAAGGTGCATCTATCCTCCCATAAGAACGTCTGGACTTAGGAGTGCCGCCTTCGACACCCCGAGAGGAGGAAAGGCACGCCTTTCGGAGTTTTTTCATTCTTCTACAGCCTTTATCCTCGGCACAAGTGAACGCAACAGCTGCATTCTAGGGGTGCGCTTGGAACGGGGTCAAACAGTTAGGGGGGTGAGAACGTGACGGGAGGGAATATGCACCCCCCTCCTCCATCGAAGAACCGAGGTAGCGAGCGTCGAAATTGTCCAATTTAGATTCGGCATCGCGTTATTTGCCCGTAAACTTGTAGGTGTCGCGAGACGCTACGCTGAGTAAGCACGCGTCGGAGGGCGTCATAGCAGTAGATCTTTGCATCGTAAGCGCATCGGTCTCAACCTCGACCGGGGCTTCAGAAGGAGGCAGCACTGATTGTGAACCAAACACCAAACATCAACACGGAAAGCAACGCGTCGAGTATCAGTCCGTGCCACTTTGCCCCTCGGGTTCGTCTGAGGATGTATTCCATCGGCACCAACAACAGAAGTGCTAAAGCAGAGACCCTAAACGCCAAGAACACCTTGATTGCTATCGGTCTTGAGCCATGGAGGAAGAGCACTCCAGCAATAAGCGCTAGATTCGCCAGAACCAGGCACCTTATGATCAAAGAGACAGCTTTCCATTTCTCCATTGCGAATACTCCTCTACGGACCCACCTCGTCGTAAGGCGGATCATTCTTTTGGCCCAACATCTTGTCTAGTCCTATTTCCACGAAGTCCGCGGAGTGCTGTGCGAAGCCGCCAGCCGATCCGAAAGGAAATCGCCAGTCAAAGTGCATTGACTGGGAATCGCGGTCGGAGAGGTAGCTAATATGAATGTCCGGCCCCTCCTTGTTCCCACCCCTGTACTGATCGCCTTCATGTCCGGAGAATACGTCCAATTTCTCGTTCGGCCCTCTCAGATTCGGGAGCAATTGGCTGAAGGAGTGGCCAGGGAGAGCGCTAAGAGTTCCTGTCGCTTCGCAGTGACCCAAGCAGTTTCCACTAAATGCAGCCTGAAACCCTGACAAGTTTCCCGTTCCATTCACGACAGTTGACGAGGTTCCCGACGCAAACACGCCCTGATATTTCCCGTCAATCTTGACTCCAGAGGTATCCATCGTCACTGTATGGTCCTTGAAGTTTCCATTTTTGTCCGATTGGATGGTTGTTGGGGTGAAGTTCTTGTGGTCCTTATCCCATGATCCGACATAGTCTTTGTGGCACGTAGCAGATTCCTTTCCACACCCTTTTTCCCAGAGATCCTTTCCCGTCGGATCGGTAAGGTTCAGTGGATTGTTCCGGACGTACACATACATGTTCCACTGTTGAGGATCAACGACACGGTGTTTTGTTATGAAAACCGGGTCCGGCGTCATGAACCGCCCAAGGCTGGAAGTGTTGTAGCGTGCTCCGAAGTTATCCAGCCCTGATTCGGAGTCTCGTTCTTTGCCGGTGAACTTGTAGCGGTTGGAGTCGAGCCCAGCAGTGTATGCGATGCCTCCATAAGGGTAATAATCGGTCTGCTGCTGGACGTTGCCGCTGCTATCGGTAATCACGCTGGCGGAGCCAAGATGATTGGAAAAATAATAGTGGACGTTCCCCGTTCCTGTGTCGCGACGGGCAATTCGCTCCCCGTTGAAGTAGACGTATTCTTCCAGCATGGTGCCGGTGCGGCCGCTTTCGTCGAGCACCTCGCCTCCCGCACCTAGCCAATACAACGTGCCAGCCGTACCTCCGCTCGTACAGGGATTCGCGTTGCACTTCTGCACGCGATTTCCATCTCCATCATAGTAATACGTGTAGGTAAGAGCAGCGGAACCCGCGCCCACAGCCGGAGGAGATTGCAGGTGGCCCTCGGCGTCGTAGACGAACGAGTGAGCCTGCGAGGCGCACGATCCCATGTCGAGAAGATTGCCCGCGCCGTCATAACACCATCCGGTAATCTGGTTGTTCGCGCTCACCGGAACGTTCTGACTCTCGGTGTTGCAACCGGTCATGCTGGACACTCCCGCGATGTTGGTCAGATTGCCCCAGGCATCGATGGTGTAGGTTTCACCCCAGCAGTTCGCGCCGGTCGTGGTGGTTGTGTTTGCCTGGGAGATGCGATTCAGAGAATCGTAGGTGAAGACCATGCTGCGGGTCGCGTCGAGGTTGTTCACGATCTGTTGCACGTTGCCGTTGTCGTGGCCGGGATTAAAACCGTAGCTCAAGCTGAAGAGGGTTTGTGCCGGACTGGCAGCGGACAGAAAGGCAGGCTGCAAGCGGTTGTTGTAGCTGTTCGTGGTGACGATACCCGCAAACGAACTGGTGTGACCGTTTGTCATGGACGCGAGGGCTCCGCCAGGTGTGTATGTTGCGTAATTTCCCGAATAGCCCACGTAGTTGTTGTTGGAATCGTTCACCTGAGTCATACGCCCAGCGCCGCCAACCGCGTACGTCATAACATTTAGGCTTGGGTAGGTGAGGGTTTTCACTGAGCCGTCCAGATTGTACTGGTAGCTGGCGCTCTTGGTGACACTGGTGCCGCCACTGATAGCTTGGGTTTGGTTTTGCGACAGCACGCGCCCCATTTTGTCGTGGCTCCAGGAAGTCGCGCCCGATCCGTCGCACATCGAAGTGCGGCGTCCAACGGGATAGCTGTCGGCCAGGCTCGGTGGTGAACAGCCGGTTGGAGCAACTGCGTCGTAGCCGTAGAGAAGACTGGGCATCGTCATGCCGGTATAGGTTTTGCCGCTGAGCCGATTGAGCGCATCGTATTGGTAGGTCGTCGTAACCGTCCCACTGGAGACATTGGGAAGCGGAGCGACTTTGCTCGACAGGTTTCCGTTGTTGTCGTAAAAGTAGGTAATCGTTCCAGATTCCGGGTTCGCGGCGCTGGTTAGGCGCGACAGCGAATCATACTGAAAGGTGCGAGTGCGCCAGTTGGTTTGTGCGCCGCCCTTTTGGGTGACACCGAGAAGGTTATCCAATGCGTTGTACTGGTAGTCGGTTTCGTAGTTCAGACCGCCGGGATCTTCGAACACCTTTGTCAGTCGCCCGAGCGCATCGGAGCAGGTCTTCCGTGCTTTTCCCGCCTGATCGGTGACCGTCGTACAGTTACCGGTGTAAGTGGTGCAGACATTGTTCGCGAGACAGGTGCTGCCTGCCGTGGGAACGGTGCCATCAGGCGGCGCAACCTGGGTCACACGATCCAGAGCGTCGTACTGGTAGGCCGTCACGCCATCGGTTGGCGAACTTGTGCTTCGGTGGGGGTTGCTTACTGAGAACTTCCGTCCCAGGGCATCATATGCAGTGTCTACAAAAGTAGTGCCGTCTGGGTCGGAATTGAGCTGGGTTTGGGTGAGCCGTCCGAAGCCGTCCACGACTAGTGTTAAAGTCTTGTTGACGCTAGAAGTAACCTTCTGCGTGATCACGACTTTATATGGATAGCCGCTCTGCGAGCAGGTTGGCCCACCCATATCCGTATAACACCAAGTCGTCTGGCCGCCGTCTGGATAACCGACCTGTTTGAGACGGCCCATGATGTCGTACTGGCTGGTAGTAGCATTCCCATTCTGATCGGTGCTGGAGAGCTGAAGGCCAGTGTTCGCGTCGGCGACCAAGTTAACGATGTGCTGTATAGTTACGCCTTGATTGTTCGTGTCCGGATACTTAATCTGACTCAGGAATGCTCCAGTGGCGTCATACGTGTAGTTCGTTGCATTCGTGTTGGGATCGATCGTCTTCGTGACCATCCCCTGCGCATTGAAAACACTGCTGGATGTCAAATAGGTTCCCGTGGTGTTCAACCACCGAGAAACAGAAGTCTGGTGGCCATAAATCCCCTGTGGGCTGCCGTTGTTTTCGTCGTATCCGTAGGTGGTCTTCGCGGCTTGAGCGTTGGCACCGTCTAGAAGAGTCGTCGACGCAACCGCGTCTAGATCATTAGCCGACTTGTAAGCTGCGTTTTGCTGGTAGAGGTATTGGGTTTGAACAGTATTCAACGTGTTGCTGGTGTAATCCGTTGTCAATATTGAGGTTCGCCGACCGAGTGGAGTCTGGATGGGAAGGAACGTATAGGTGGGCACGCAGGTGTGAGTGTTCTGCCCCGTCCAGTAGCACGACATGTCCGTATTAGGAAATCCGCCATCGTTGTACGTGGTGGTGGTAGTGGTCGAAAGGCCGTTTTCGAGGGTCGTTTGCACAGAGGTGGGAAGATATGTGCCATAGCCGATAAAAGTACCCTCGCCGCCTATATTGGATAACTGCGGATCGAGATTTTCTTGGTATGACGTGGCTGTCGTCTGAAGGAGGGTCCCTCCTGACGCAGAGGAACCCGCATAGGTTTGCTTGCTGGTTTCCATCCACGATGTGAGATTTGACGCATAAGGCAGGGGATCGGCCGGCAGTCGTGAAAACGTGTAGACCGTGTCGTTTTGGAGTGGATCGGTTACGATTCGCTGGGCCTGGCCGTTTGCCGCGCGTGCATACTGCCAGGTCTGATTTGTGCCGTCACCCGGGGAGGAAGTTCGAGTGACGACTCCCCGATGGAGTGGAGTAAGGAACATCATCAAGGACGGGTCGTAATAGGAATAGTCGTCGATACTAGCTCCCAAACCATAGGTGTATGCGAGATTGCCCCCCGGCGGAAATGAAACTTTCAACAGGCTTCCGAAACCAACCGTGTCACTGTTGTTAGGATCCGCTGCCTCGTAGGCAAACGACCAATAGGTCTGGTTGGGCAAAACGACACTCTGCAGAACAGTGTTCGTACCTCTAGATTCGAGAAAGTGGAGGTCTACTCCGTTCACTCCCTGCTGGTAATCGTGCCCGCCATGCCCCCAAAAGTTTGTCTGAACGTAAAGACTGGCGTAGCAGAACAAGAACGTCTGCGTTGAGCCATTGACCGCGGGCACAACCCAGGTCGCACTGCCGACCAGCGGTTGATACGGCAAGTTAAGGGATGGACAGCCTGCAGTGGAGGTCGAGGTTGGGCTGTTTGGCAATGCGGGCACTATTCGTCCAAGACTATCAGTTGCAATTCCGCCAGAATAAGTTATTGCGTTGCCGTCGGCATCGGAGATACTTCCTGGTGATATCCCCCAATTGCCGCCGCTTGGAAAGGCGTACTTCAGCCCTTCGGGCGTGTAGACATTGAAAGAGAGGTTTCCAGGGCTAATAGAATCATATGCAACCCCACCTGTGACTGTAGCCATATACCCAGTGCCGTCGGTCGATCGAAGCCTGGACAGATTAGCGTTGTCGAATCCCATGGAATGAAGCGCGGCACTTGAATCCCGGATCTTCCACAGAACATGGTACTTGTAGGTTGATCCATCCTGATAGCCGGCATTGGTACCTTGCAAGAAGAGGGCTTGATCCGCAACCAACGTCGGGCCGATCGGTGTTGGTTGGTACACCGAATAGCGGCTGTACTGGTAAAGGGTGAATTGGTTATCGGCCGTTCTGACAAAGCTATAGCCGTGATCATTCATCACTAGTGAGAAACTGAATTTTAGTCTTCCGCGCTGTGGCAGTGAGTACAGGGGAATTCGAACGAAGAGATTCCCATCTTTCATATTGACGTTATCAATCTTCCCGCCTGCCAAAGACGCATAGGGCTTTAGGCCCATTTCTTCAGTTACAATAACTTGGGCGTGAGCCCCAGAGATGATAAGAAAGCAGCAGGAAGCGACGGACAAAATGCAATTTAAGGTGCGAGAAGTAGCCGGCATCGGATCTTCCCCTTCTGAGCAGCCGCAAGTGGCGCCGTGAAGGCATAGTGGCTCTCAAGGTTTAGGGAAGAACCCCGGCGGGAGAGGTCTCGGAGGGTACGGAGATCAAAATCTTCCCTGCTGGGATTAGGGCGGCAGATTAGTCGAGCGGCATTCTGATGTCAAGAGGGAATTTGCTTGTCTCGGTCAAGTCTTCACTGCGACGTTTCCTTTCGTGGACTCTTGCTTGGTCCAAGCAGTCGCTATTGGCAGCCGCCGCGCGTAGCCCAAACGCAAGGGCGCCCAAAAGCGCCAAATCCTGAAAGGCAGGAAAGCCCGAGACGCCGCTCAGGGCTTTTTCTATTTCTCTTGACTTTGCCTAGCCCGAGGCACACAATCCCCCCGACTCGCCTCTCCGAAGAGCAATTCCCACCGAGGGGGCAGGAACCGCACACTCCCTGAGGCGATCGGGCCCAGTTCCTGGGACGAAAGACCAAAGACACACATGGTAAGAGCCAAAGACGCGTGTGCGTCGCCTGACGCGCGCCGTGCGCTCTGCGCGGAGGCGAAAATGCCGTACGCGGGCTGGCTCTCAAGTGGAGGAAATCACATGACCCCTCGAAAACTAAGTGCCATTTCAGTAGCCCTGCTGTTGATCGTCAGCGTCTGCTCTGCTGCAACTCTGCGAACAGGCAACTGGGACATCATTGCTAACGGTTTCCAGGGCCGCCTCAACATTACATCTGTCGATGCGCAGGGAAATCTCTCTGGAACATGGGTTGAAGGAACCCAAACAAGCCAAATTCAGGGTTATTGGGATGAAGACGGGAAAAGGATCACCTTCGTCCGAACGCTGGGTAATCCGTCGACATTCCAAGTATTCACGGGCTATCTGTTCGATCCCGGAGCCACATTTTGTCAAGGAGGCGAATTTCGGCAAATGATGGCTGGCTCGTTCGAGTTTTTTAGCAGCACGGGCGGCAAAGCGGCCCGCAACGTCGGTGGGTGGGCAGCTCGATTCTGTGTTGTAGGTTAGCGACACTACCGGCCCTACCCGGAAACGAGACGTTCTTGCCGGATTTGAAGCCGGTGAGGCGCAGGTGCTCCGAGGCGGGGCGGACGATATGGGCAGCCGCCGCGCAGTCGTGCGGCAGCTTGCCCCTCGTGTCGAACCCAAGTGGAATCTTAAAGGCGCTTCCCCCACGGCCCTAGTCTCGGGACGAACGAACCCTATCGGAAAAAATCAATAGTTGGGCAGCCACTTTAGCAGGGTTTCTGGAGGTGGTATGAGAGCTCGATGGGTTGGTGTTTTTTGCACTCTTCTTATCATGGCGTTGCCACTCCACGGCGCAACGTCTGCGTTTGGTGGTGGTCCTGCCGGAGGAAATATTCGGACCCTAGCGATTGATCCTTCGAACCCCAGTGTGATCTATGCAGGAACAGCGGTATTCGAGAACTACTTTGAGCATAATAAGAATGGAGGCGGCGTTTTCAAGACCACAGATGGCGGTCAGAGCTGGACCGCTGCAAGCAACGGCCTGCCGGATGATCCGGTGCAGGCGCTCGCAGTTGACCCGAATAATCCTGGAACCGCCTATGCAGGCACGATGGATCAAGGCATTTTCAAGACCGTCGATGGCGGGCAAAGCTGGAACAGCGCGAATACGGGTCTTAGCGACAATTTCATATTTGTCATCGCCCTTGACCCGAGCAATCCCTCAACCCTGTATGCAGGAACCACTGGCGCGGCAGGATTCTTTAAGAGCACGAACGCGGGTCAGAGTTGGGCTCCCGTCAATTTGGGATTCCCTGGCATAAGAGTAACATCGCTCACGTTCGACCCTACCAATGCCAAAATCATCTATGCCGGCACCACAACAATCGACTCCGCTACCACCGGCTTATTCAAAAGCACAGATGGCGGACAGTCTTGGATTCTTACAAACGCAGGCCTTATCGAGCCACCTCTTGGCAGAGGCGTCGTCATTACAGGAATCGCGGTCGACCCGACGAACCCCACTGTTCTCTATGTCGCTGGTGGCGCTGCTGGCAGTGCCTTCAAGAGCATTGATAGTGGTCAGTCGTGGACTCTCATCGCCCTTCGACTTGGCAGTTCAATATTGGTTGATCCGTCGCGACCTGCGACTCTCTACGCGGCAGGCATTTTTGGTTCCTTCAAAAGTACTGACGGCGGTGCTTCATGGGTCGCCACGAACGCCGGCCTCACGGACACCGGGATCCAGGCTCTCGTTTTGAATCCTGCGAGCCCATCTACCCTGTACCTTGGAACCTCCAGTGATGGAGCATTCAAGAGCATTGATGGAGGACAATCGTGGTCCATGGCGAACACCGGAATAACGGCGAGGTCGGTAGGTGCGCTCGCCGTGGATCCTTCCAACTCTGCGACGCTCTACGCAGGCTCCGTGATGTCATTGTTTAAGACGACTGACGGCGGAGCGACATGGAGCGTGATCGACAATGGCATTGATCCAGCGCTGAAGTTAAGCACTACCTTCGGCTTCCTTGCTCTCACCGTCGATCCGACAGACAGCAACAATGTCTATGCCGGAGGAACTATTCCAACGACTCTGCTTAAGAGCGCGAATGCCGGCCAATTCTGGGCGCCTTTGAATGAGCCCTTTCTGGTAAACGTCTCCGCTGTAGTGGTTGACCCGACCCTTCCTTCCACTGTGTACGCAGGGTCGACGGTGAACGGCGTTCTCAAGAGCCCCGATGGCGGACAGACTTGGGCTCTAACCCCCCTTACGTTCTCCCAAGGGAAGACCGTTACGTCTCTCGCACTCGATCCGAGCACTCCGGCGACCTTGTACGCGGGCTCTTTCGGCATAGGCGGAGGAGTATACAAGACGACTGATGGAGCGCAGTCATGGGCACAAGCCCTGTCGAGCAGCATCATGTCGGTTACTGTCAATCCTCTCACTACTGGGGTCGTGTACGCGGGAAGTGCTACGGGCGATATCTATAAGACTGCCGACTCGGGCCAAACCTGGACGCTCGTTCAGACCGGTATCACTGACGCGTCCGGAAATCCTGTCACGGTGCGAACCCTGGCCATGGACCCAGCTATTCCCACCACCATCTACGCTGGGACCTTTGGTGCAGGTGTCTTCAAGAGTGTCGACGGCGGACAGAGTTGGAGTGCGATCAATACCGGCCTTCCTAATCTGCGAATCCTGCGCCTCGTAGTCGACCCAGCAAGTCCCTCCACTATCTACGCCGCAACCCTAGGAGCGGGTGTCTTCAAGAGCACAAACGGGGGACAGAACTGGCAAGGAACGGAGCCTCCGCCCGGAACCGGCACTCCCGCAATTACGGTCTCACCCACCCAGATCAATTTTCTTCCAACTCCGCTGAATACGACGAGCGCCCCTGTGACTGTGGTGGTTAATAATCCGGGAACCGCAGCACTTTTGATCTCGGATATCTCCACACAGAACCCATTTTTCATCATCAATCCGTCGTCCAACATCGGAAACATTGCACCAAATACCTCTGGCACATTCGACGTCGTCTTCTCGCCGACCGGGGCGGGGCCCTACTCTGGAGCGGTCAGTATTACGAGCAACGCACCAAGTTCCCCTACAACAATCCCGTTGCAAGGGACAGTGATAACGACAGGTACGATCAACGTAAACACGAATACGCCCAGCGCCACTTTCACTGTGATGGGGCCTATTACGTACTTTGGCAGTGGTCAGGCCGCTACCTTTCCAAACGCTCCCGCGGGAACCTACAAAATCACTTACGGGCCGGATTGCAGGTCTGACCTACCTCCAATGGAAACGAAAAGCTTGCAAGCCGGCACGACCATCAACTTCAATGGAAATTACCTTCCGGGGTTTCTGAGTGTCTTCCCTTTAGTAAACCAAAACGCGTGCAACGCGAAGATGAACTCCGTGTTCGATCACACGCCACAGTATCCTTACTGTGCCGACAACAAGGTCATGGCCTATACAGGAGAAAAAGGAGATCAACCACGCTCGTCATTCGTTCTTTCGGCTTTTTGTTCCACAACCCAGGATGACAATGATCTGTACGGTTTGACGCAAGCAGGAGGTGGGTCCTTCAGCCTGCATGGGCAATACCTGGGTGCGGGGACACCGCAGTTTCTCTTTTACGACGGTCATCCTGGATATGATTATCAGGCCTCATGCCATGATCCGGTACTGGCCGCTGTCCCGGGTACCATTCACTATCCTTCTTCGATTCCTGGGCTCGGAGTTAACGGTGGAAAGAAATACCATATTCTTGAGATAATTCCAGACTCACCCAATCAATCGTATAGAGTTATATACCTTCATCTCTCAACTTACCCTACAAAGTATTGTCCATCATGCTCCTGTGCAACCCAACCCGCCGTCGTCAGCGAAGGACAGCACGTCAACCCAGGTGACCCAATAGGTACAGTCGGTAATGCTGGTACACCAAGACCCCATCTTCACTTCGAAATTCAGCTGCTTGGCCTGCCTTCAAATCCCGCGGGTGTCCCGGTTGATCCTTACGGCTGGCAGGGTTTTGATGGCGATCCTTATTCACCTCGTGCTATCAATGTGAACCTCTGGAAATAGCTTATTATCCGCTAGAGGCCGAAGTGGAAGAGAGACATGATTGCGTCGAACGACGGAGAAGGTAAGGCACTTTCGGGGTCAGTGTCATCGATAATGTATATGTTTTTGCCGTCCTGAATGTAAATTCTCGGCCCACATTGGTGAAATTCGCCGGCGCCCCAACATGTGATGTACCGCATAGCTCTGTGGCCGTCAACGATTTCCTGGCGGGAGAACGCCAAGGAAGACGTGCTGACGTTTGATGTCTCGATCCGTAGGTACTCGTCTAGAGTCTTAAGTGGGTGGCTCCAATAACCTGCGACCAGGTCTGGACCCAACTCCCGTACCGAAACCGAAAGTCCCAGCTCTCCAATAGTCGGCGCAACTGAGATATCAGAATCAGTCGGCTCTGCAGGTCGTGCCGCACCTTCGCTTGGTGCAGACACCGCCCACTCGGGCGGATACATTAGTGTGAATCCATATTTGGTATTGCGATACGTCTGCCAGTCGGTCATATCGACGGCGGCTGATGTTGCAGTGTTCTGGCCGTCAACCGGAGCAGCGTTCGATATGTTACCGCTGACTTGCGGCCTCATTGGACTTGGCTGCGTGGCGATAATGCCCGCCACCGGCCTGGTAGCCGTCTGACGGCCATAGATATAAATGCCACCCACGAGAACTACACCAACGCTCAACACCGCCCACAAGGGAACAAGACTATTGCGATTCATACAGTAATCATTAATAGTGATCCTGATTCCAGGATGAATCGGCCCTGCTTAAAAGCAAGGCACAACCGCCCTTGACAATCCCCACCCATATGCTTTGCTGAATAGGTAGTCCCTTGCCAACACTCTCGGCGGGTTTACTGGGGTCCGTAGAACGCTTGCGGATCACTCCAACCCACCGAGGAGGCTCACGGTGATAACACTTCGTGGTTCATTGCGCTACGGTTGGCTCGGCAAAGCTGATCCAGAGCGCGAACCTGCCAGTTTTGTTCTTTTTGTCCCAGGCAAACCAGGTCTCAAGATCGTGGCGCAAGATGGCACACCTTGCCGGCCCGAACATCTCATCTCATCCGTCAATCTGCGGGTTCAAGTCCGCGCCACAGAAGTGGGCGATACGTTCCGCCTACTGGAAATGCGCAAACTCGATGACCTGCCACTACCACCGTTATAAACCGCCCCCACCAAGACCGCCCATGAGCGGTCTTTCTTTGCGGGCACCGCAGTTCTCCGGTAAGCCGCCTACACAACCAGCGTGGCCGTTGCGATAGCTTCCGAGGGGGCGACACTCGCAGAACTAGGCCGACGGGGGACGGAACGATGGAGCCAACGAGTCCGGGTCGCCACCAAGTAAGCCCAAACAGGCCAAGAAATCGACTCTCGCATTCATGCTCCCCAGTGTTGGAGCAAGAAGTATGAATCAGCCGACGCGCCTGTGAGCGGCAAACAAAGGGCAAAAACAAAGGAGCCGCATCGAGCGGCTCCTTTACTTCGAAGTTGAATTCGATCCTACTTCGGCTCCACCAGGATGACCTCCGATGGTGAGTCGCTATGGTTCTGCGGCAGGTGGCTCTCTCCAGGCACGACGTTCACGTCGCCGGGCTTGCCCGGATTCTCCCGCGTCGTTCCATCGGGCAGCGTGAAGGCAAAGTTCCCCCCGCTCAGAGTGATGGCGATCAGTCGCGGATGGCTGTGCATCACGGACTTTTCGCCCGGACCGTAGCGCACGCGTATCACCCGCGCCCGGTCGTTTTCCATTTCCACCTTGTAGTGTTTCGGATCGAGCCTGGTCGAGTCGTCCAGGTTCTCTTTTTCCGCCGCCTTTATTACGGCCGGCCTCTCCTTGAACTCGATCAGGATCACCTCGGTCGGCTTGCTGCCAACATTTTCCGGCGTGTGCGTAAACGGCTCCGCCCACACGACATCGCCGGCCTTGCGGGGCCCCTGGGGCACATTACCTGCAGACACATTCTGCTTTAACGTGCTGTCGGTCAGAAATACTGCAACAGCGTTGGGGTGACTATGCGTCACCGACTTCTCGCCAGGCGGGAACGTGATACGCAGCACCCGGACCTGATCGTCTTCGAATTCCACCTTGTGATGCCTGGGATCCACTTTTACCGGGTCCTGCGCGAGTCCAACTCCCGCGAGTAGCAGGACTGCAACCGCCACACACAACAGACGTCTCATATGGTCTCCTCTTCAAGCGGGAGAATGCTACACCCGTCACGCCTTTCGCGCAAAGCTTGGGAGATTTGCATGTTGTCGGGCTAACGCAAGCCATCTGGCTCACTGTATCGACGAGACGCCACCCCGCACCAAAAACGGCTTTCCCACGAGCCTTTTTATGCTCCTCGCGCACGCAAAATCCGCGACCCAAATCTCACGAGAAATGCGTGACCCAACCACGCAGAATCCGCGCCCCGGACTCCCTAAGACCCGTCCGACCAAGACCGCCAATGAGCGGTCTTTTTTGCGGGCCTGCACAACCAGGGGGGCCGCAACCGACAGTCATGTTGGTTTCGTGGTTGAAGAAAGTCCAGAAATGTTGCGCGCTTGGTTCAGGCAATTCGCCGCGCACTTCTCTGAGAATGCTCACGTAGGATTCTTTCGATATGCACTTGGAGTTCAGTTGCCATGTTCTTCTTGGCATCTTCGAAACTACTGCCATGGACCGTTACCGCCTGACTTTTACAAAGCCCCTTCCAGCCATCCTCTTCCGACCAGAAATCGCAGTCAATCGGTATGCTAGCGGTCACCTGTAGGCTCACTACTTCAGAAGTCATAGTCACTTCGCCACCCGCGTTTGCGCGACTTTACCAAACCGGACCCTAACCGATCTGCTCAATAAGGCACACATTGTCTTCGAAGGAGAACCACCCAAAAAAGCCGCGTCCCGCGCGGCTTTTCCCATCCTCTTGGACGCAAAATCCGAGACCCAGAAATGCGTGACCCAGCCACGCAGAATCCGAGACCCGAACTCCCAAGAACCCGCTTCCACCCAGACTGCCAATCAGTGATCTCTGTTTTCTTCTGTTTTCACAACGAACTCCGAAATTTTCCTCTTGACTTCTCGCCAGTACAGGATCAAAATTCGCCCGAATTCGCCTCTCCGAAAGAGCAATTCCCACCGAGGGGGCAGGAACCGCACACTCCCTGAGGCGATGCCGGACTATCTGTCACGGTACGAATCCAAGCGGAATCTTAAAGGCGCTTCCCCCGGGCCGAGCGAACCCAGTGGAAAAATTGAATGTTTCTGCAGGAAGCGGATTCCTTGACTTGAGAGTACCGCTCTGCGCCTTGCTGCGGAGTCAGGTCGGAACCCACCCATCCGCCACATGAATGAATTGGAGGTCCTATGGATAAGTACCTCAATCTTTACAGTCTCTCCGACTACATCTTCACAACATTCGACCGGGACATGGTGGTTCTCGACGTCGGATGCGCGAAGGGCAAGCAACTGGAAAAACTCAGGGCTCGCGGCTGTCGCGCTATCGGCATCGAGCCGGATCGCAACCGAGTGAACATCTGCAAGCAACGCGGCGTATCTGCAATCGTGGGACAGGCGGAGATGTTGCCATTCGCAAACGCTACGTTCGACGGTATCATTTGCAAAGGTGTAATTCCATTCACTGCGCCAGCAGCCGCCTTCCGCGAGATCGCGCGCGTTCTCAAGCCAGGAGCGGTCGCCCAGTTCTGCTACCTGAGCAGCGGATTCTATTTGCGGTATCTGCTGCTGGGCCCGGATGGCTGGTTACGACACCGGCTTTATGGGCTCCGGACACTCATCAACACGTGGTTCTTCGCGGTGACCAATCGCGTTCTGCCGGGATTTTTCGGCGACACCACCTACCAGTCTCAAAGCCAACTCCGACGCTATTACAAGGAATACGGCTTCACTCTTCTGCGGGAGACCCCGTCGAGGCGGTTCGCTGGGCTTCCTGTATTCATCTACCACACGGTGCGGAGAAATACGTCTCTGTACGTCATTCCCGCAGTTTTGGCCGAGCAAGAAAAGGTCATGGCAAGCGCTGCGTGATTCGTCTGTCTCGGCTGGCGACGGGAATTTCGCGAAACAGGGGCTCGCGGCCGCGGAGAAGGCATCCACCTGCCAGTAGATCCGTGCTTCGCGCTCACTTCAGATGCACGGCTGCTTCGTTCGTGAAGTCCGCCGTGACGATCAAGGCAAAAGGCATCGGTTTCGCCATGCGCCGGCGCTATTGCCGAATAGCTGACCGACTCTTCGGCGGCACCCGCGAAGAGCAGTACTGCGAGAAACTCAATCGAAGGGCGGAGTGGCATCGAGAGCAGGCCCGCCAACTGAAAGAGCAACTGCAGGAAAACGCCGAGCGAGGTTTCAACCGGGACGTGCTTTACCAAGCTCTCACCAACCCAAACTTCGTCATCACGAACCGCCCCCACCAAGACCGCCATTGAGCGGTCTTTTATAATTGCTCTGCTGAAACCGCGATGCCCAGAAGCACAGAACTAATTCAGATTTACCAGCTCAAGGTCACGCTTCGTGGCGCACACAAACCCATCTGGCGTCAGTTCCAGGTACGAGGCGACATCACCCTCGGCAAACTCCACCGGATTCTGCAAGCTGTCATGGGTTGGACGGACGCACACCTCCACCAGTTCCTCATCCGGGGCAAGCAATACGGGACGCCTGAGGGCGCCGTGGGTCTGCACAAAACGATGGATGAACACAAACACAGGCTGAGAGACGTCGTCCCGGTTCAAGCCTCGCCTTTTACCTACGAGTACGACTTCGGGGACGGGTGGAAGCACGAGCTCCTCGTCGAAAACATTCTTGCCCCGCAAGAAGGCGTGCGTTATCCAGTCTGCCTGATGGGCACCCGCGCCTGCCCGCCCGAAGACGTAGGCGGAATAACCGGATACGAAAACTTCCTAGAGGCCATCAACAATCCCCGCCATCCGGAGCACCAAGAATACATGGAATGGATTGGAGACAGCTTCGACCCCGAGGCGTTCGATGCGGATGAGGTCAATCGGAAACTGCACCGGCTGAAGTAGTTAACGCCCATCCCACCCATCCGCGCGCGATCCAACCACGCAGAATCCGTGGCCTGTCTCTGGTGGTGCTATACTTCGGCTCGAGTTCCCGGCCAAGAATAGGTAAGGTGACGGAGGTTAACATGGCAAAAGTAGTCAGCTGCAAAGACGTTGGCGTCGACTGCGACTTTGTAATGCGGGGTGAAACCACAGAGGACATCCTGCAGCAGGCCGCGGAACACGCGCGCACAGTCCACAACATGACCGAGATTCCACCGGACGTTGCGGAAAAGCTCCGGGGCGCCGTTCGGGACGAAGCCGCCTGAAGGAACCCAAACTCTAGCTAACACGGCGAGCCTAAACCGCTCGCCTTTCTTATTTTCTTCTCTTCAAAACCACGCAAAATCCGTGACCCACATCTCCCGAAAAATCCGAGACCTGACAACGCAAAATCCGTGACCTACGATTGACACAACACGCCCCGTCCTGTTCACTGAAATTACAACGATAGTCATCACTTTTCTCGCTAACTTTCCTCCGAAATGTCAACCATCACAGCACAACAAAACCCGGCGTGCCCGGAGTGCGGCTGCAAATACACCGTCAAGAAAGGCAAGCGCCGCAACCGTCTGCAAATCCATCAAGTTTTCAAGTGCGCCGAATGCCTGCACCGTTTCACCGGCGAGCCAGGCAAGAACAAAACCTATCCTCTCCGGCTGATCCTCGAGACTATCTCGACGTTCAACCTCGGCTACTCGATGACCGAAACCCAGCGACTGCTGCACACACGTTTCCACCGGAACATCCCCGAGCGCACGATCAGTTCCTGGCTGACTGAATATCGGCCGCTCGCAACCTATTCGCGTCTGCGAACCGATGGGAAGAGACTCTTTGCTCCGGAGACGATCATCCGGACCATCAACTTCGATCACCAGCAGGTTTATCGCCATCAGATCCACCAGGCGAAGCTTAAACTTCTTTTCGAAGCTCCCTTGCACAGCACTTTTGCAGCGCTGACCAAATATCTCGAAGGTCTCGAAACGAACTTCCCGAACCATCTCTTCCAGGCAGCTCAGCATCGATCGTCGAAGTTCCCGGCAGAGCTTTGTCCGTCGATCGCACGCAAAGAGAACCATGCCACGCGGACTGCGGCTCTCGCCGTGCCAGCAGCACCGAACAACAGGAAGCGACACGAAACACTTCAACGGTTCATGCTAGTCAATGATTCTGTCACCGTCGCAGTGGAAGTTCCGGTGTTCCTCACCCGAGAGGATCTCCGCTACTACCGGGAGCAAGGTTTCGATCTCGATTTCGAAAGCGACAGCATTACCGGCCATATCGATTTCCTGCAGATCCGCAACGGTCACATCCACATCCTCGACTACAAGCCGGAAGCGAGAAAAGAAACGCACGCGCACGTGCAACTCACGATCTACGCGCTTGCCTTGGCGCGACGAACTGGCCTTCCACTCAAATTCTTCAAGTGTGGCTGGTTCGATGAGCGCGACTATTTCGAGTTCTATCCGCTCCAGGGCGTTTACAAACGAAGAGACCAAAGATGAAGAGTGGGGAGTAAAGGGATGGGAAATGCCTCCGGTCTGGCTGCTACCACTCACCGTTGCGACGAGCCCTGCATGCGTTGTCTAAGGATCAATACGATTGCTGTACAGACTGCCTGGGTTCACTTCCTCGATATGACTGAAAGGGCCGCCGACCGATCAGGTCAGAAACGTCGTGTGGTTGTGGGGGATTTGTTCTCCAGGCCCGCATTGATTCCACGTAACTTATTGATTCTCCAACTGGCCCAAAACGCTAAAACGGCGACAACGGCGAATCTTTCATTCAGTTTTCATTCATTTTGCTCGCTGGTCACTCTCACCGTCACTCCTCATCTCGAACTATGAGGCCAATGCTTAAGTGCGTCTTGAGCTTCTCTTTATCGACTTATTAGATTGGACTCTGTCAAGAACACAGCTCAAGGACTATCTTTTGATTGCAGACTCCGTCGAAAACTGGGAGGCTGTCGCTTCTGATTGGGATAGCACCTCGTTGATCATGGTCTCGCTGATCCAGCATGGTTCTGCACAATACCTCAATTCAATTGAGGTATTGTGCATAATCTTGCAGGCCACCGGAAATTCGCTGAACAGATAGATACGCGGCGGCGGCAACGTCCCTTTGCCCGAGCACTCGTACCTTTAATTCCCAGATCACGGGCGCGAACTTCCCCGGACCTTTGACATCGTCCAACTCAATCAATCTCCGACGTGGTGCACGAATCTGGGGGACAAACTACCCTCAACGTTTCCGACAACATCTAACTACGGAGCACGTTCACTCTGACCCGCTGAAGGGCCACGCCCTACGGGCGTGCGCATCTTGCAGCTTCTCTTCTCTGGATCGGCGTAGCTTGAGGGTCCGCAAGTTGGAACACGTTCTCCGACAGGGAAAGCATCTGGAAGTTGGGCCATTTTTCCGATACTCGACAAAGTAGGCTTTGTTCGAAGAGAGACGGGTTTATGGCCGTATTGCGGAATAGTCGGTCAGTCGAAGGACCTTGCTCTTGGACTGAATGATGTGGTTGTGCATGTGCCTGCGGGCGGCGTCGGGATTGTGCTCGAGGATGGCTGTCATAATTTCTCGGTGTTCCCGCGCCGGCACCTCTCCGAAGTAATGAATATCGATGGCCGCGTACATGATGCGCTCCATCTGGCAGCGCGCTTCACTCACTGCCCTGACCAGCATCTGATTGCGCGACAGGCGGGCAATCCCCACGTGGAAAACAGTATCCGCTTCAATGAACTCCATGTAGCTTTCAATGCTGTCAGCCCGGTAGGAAGTCTCGGCCAGAGCAACCAATTTTTGGAGCAGTTCCGAGTCGGTCGCCTTCCTGGCGGCGAGTTCAGCCGCCGCGCACTCAACTGCCGCCCGGTATTCGTAGATATCATTGAGTTCCTGCAAGGTAATCTGGCTGACAAAGTAGCCGCGATTGGGCACAACACGCAGCAGGCGATCCTCTTGCAGTCGCAACGCGGCCTCCCGCACGGGTGTCCGGCTCGCCCTGTATCTTTTTGCGAGTTCCTTCTCCGTGAGAGGTTCACCAGCAGGGTGGACGCCGCGGATGATATCCCGCTTGAAAGCCTTGTAAACTTTCTCACTGAGCTTGTCGCGGACGGCGCCTACGTAGGCGGTCCGGTTGCGTTTTTGACTAACAACTTTTGCCACTCTGCCTCCGTATTTTCTTCAGGGTGATGCCGGCAAATAAATCGACCACGTAGCTGCGCGCGTCTCATCAGGTGAGCAGGTCGCATTGCACAGCGTCGTAAGGATCACTTTGTTACCCTAGGCTTTAGTATGCCATCCAGATAGTCGGTTGCGCCTTCGTTCCGCACCAAGTGCGGATATCGGAGTCCGCCGTGATAGTCCATCTCGTGGTTTTCAAGGAAACCGGCATTTGAGAGCAGCAAGACAATCGGCCCTGCTTGGGCTTTGGAGTCGGTGACCGCTCTGTTCAATTCGTCTATCGAGAATTGGCGACCGTTAACGGCCACGACTCGCGTATAAGGACTGACGCCTTGTTGAAACGCCGGCATGCCGGGTAGCACGTCCTGCACGGTGCCGTCCGCTTTGATCAACATACCGATCGAGGAAGTATAGTCGGCAAGTCCAAGGGCAGCTTGGGAAGCTGCAATCATCTGATTCGGTTCGTCACTATAAGTGAGGTTCCATCCTCCGCTGCTAAGTCCGCCGACCGGAGCATGGTCGTCGGTCGACAGCAGACGCTCACGGAAGAAAGTGCGCCAGTCGTAAGCGGCGATTTCGTTCATGGCCGCCACCAGGTCATCGAAGCTGAACGTTTTGACAACCGGCATGACTTCGGGCCCGCCGAAGAAGACTCTACAAAAATCGTCCATCGACCGACGGCCTTGCGTCAGTTTGCGCAGGGTCACGTCTGCCTCGAGCCAAATCAGCACGCTTTCCGGGTAGAAATCGGTTCCCCGACGATAGGAGACCCACTCTGAGGGCGCAAAGTAAAGAATTTGCGCCGCCCTGGAAGTATTCTCCAGCGAGCGCCAGGTTCTTCCCGGGCGATGATCGAGGGTTGACGCCAACAACGCCAGGTGCTCACGTGCCTGCTCCGGATTCCACAAGCCGCTCCGCGCCGCCAGCACTGTGCCCAGGTATGTGGTCAGCCCTTCATAAACCCACAGCAGGTCGCCCTTCATTGGCTGTTGAAAGTCGGGCGTGGCGAGGCCCTCTGGACGGCGATACTGCCCGTTCCAGGAATGCGTGAATTCGTGCGGGAGCAAGTCGGCTCCCAGCAAGCGCTGGTTCGGGTCGGAGAGAGCATTCGCAGGCACCCGGTCGTCGCTGCTCTCATGATGCTCCTGGCCCAACCCCATGACATTGTCACTGAGCGTCAGAAGAAAGTGATATTCACGGTAGTGACGAGACTGGTAGAGAGCCTGAGCCTCGCGAACCAAGCGCTTGTAGCTGTCGATCATTGCCGGCGAAACATCGAGGGCCGCGGGACTATCCGCAGCCACGTCGATTTCGTGGGAAGGAGTTTCGCCGGGAGTAAGTGGAATCACTTTCATGTAAGCGCCCGACTGCACCGGGGAGTCGATCAACAGGTCAAGCGCCACTGGTTTGAACGTGATCGTGCCCGACGACTGTTGCGCGACCGGCAACGCGGTACCGAACTTCCATCCCTTTGGGACCGTGAGTTTGGGCTGAAACGTGATCTGGTCGGCGGGCCAGCCTCCTGGGTAGAGCACGACTTGATTCCACATTAGAACGAACAGTTTTGCCGAACCCGACGCGCTGAAATCAATGGTCGGACCGGGTGCCGATAGCAGGAAATCGAGCTTCGCGTTCACTGTGTTCACGCCCGGGGGGACTTCGAGGTGGAATGTGTACATATCCAGAGGGTCTTGGCTCCAGGGTATTGATTTCCCGCTACCGGAAAACTTCAGACCCACGACGTTCCAGATCGGACCGTCGGGAGAGTGATCGGCAGGCATCCACTTCGGGTAGTAAAGCGTGAGAAGCCCGGGCCGCGCGGGTATCGATAGTTCGGCATGCAAGACCTTCTGCACGACCTGCGTTGCATCCACGGAAATGCTGATTGGCCCCGGAGGTTGGCTCGCAGTTTGTCCCGAGGCAAAGACACCCGCGATGAACACGGTTCCCAAGATCCATCGCCGCGATCCCTTCGCGCGTCGTGCGACCATGACTCCTCGCAGTCCAGGCATGAGTTGACACCTTTCCGTTCAACGTGGAGCGTGCTTCACCATGTGAGTTTTCCGGAGAACTGGATGTTCCGCGGCCCACCGACGCCAAAATGCGAATCAAAGCTGCCGTCATCCGCGGTGGCCGTGATGGTCGTGCTTAGGTCAGGTGAGGGCTCGCCGAAGTTGGGGTGATTGAATGCGTTAAAGAAGCCAGTACGGAACTCGAAAGAAAACCGTTCCGTGAGCCTGAACGTGCGTTGAATATTGACGTCCCAGGCATTGAGACCGGGCGCGACGATCGGATTGCGCGGGCAATTTCCAAACGTTCCTGGGTCGGGTGGAGCGAACGCTCCTGGCAACACGTACGATTGCGTCAAATCTCTCAACTGATAGTGAATCGGGCCAATGCAATTTGGGCGCTCATGGAAGCTGAGAGTTCCGCTCTCGCCGCCAAACGTCAGTACCGGGGTGGACAGGCCATCGCGAAGCGTTGTTGTTCCCGAAATCTGCCAGTTCCGCGACACTGCGCCAAACATCTTGCCTTGGGATAGTGCAGGAATCGCATAGATGTAGGTGATGATCAGCGCTCGCCGTTGGTCGAATTCTGAATTGCCGACGCTGCCTTTGAGGTTGCGCGAATCCTGCGGCACATAACCGCTGGTGCCGAAGAAATCGTTCACCTCGGAAGCGGTATCAATGTTGTGCGACCACGTGAAAGAGATCTGGGTTGTCAGACCGTGGAAATCGGTGGACCGCAAGGAAGTCTGCAAGGAGTGATAGGATGCCCATCCTACAGAAGAGATGGTATTGATCTGCCGCAGAGTTGGAAACTGCGCATTGAACGGGCGTCGCGATTGTGAAGTATCCGGATCGCCTGGCGTCGGCTGATTGATATCGAGCACCTGTAGCTGGTGAGTGCTCCGGTTCCCGACGTACCCCACCTGCAGGACAAACTTGCTGCTGAGTTCCTGTTGCAAGTTGAGATTCCAGGTTTGAGTGTTCGGCGTTCTTTGATGCCGGGCGATGCTGTTGACATCGAACGGCGGTTGCGGGGCCCCAGTCCCAAAGATCGGCACACCTACATCAAACGGAATGGGTGCCGCAGGCGTGATCGTGAATCCTCCCGTTGTCCCAATCGGGTTTTGTGACAATCCCAGGAAATTGGTCAACGGCGAAGTGTCGTAGTAGATTCCATACCCCGCGCGCACGACTGTTTGGAGGCCCGGGAGGAGCGAAACCGGAGCCTTCCAGGCCAACCCGATTCTGGGGCCGAAACTTCCCTTGGGAGCGTCGTAAATACTGTGGCCCGGCAGTTGCGATGCAAAGGCGAGCCCAGCATTGGGATCGAAAGCCGAGAACCGTCCGCGTGATTCATGCACGGTACTCAAGAAGTCGTAGCGAAGACCACCGATCAGCGTGAGGCTGTTGGTGACTTTGTACGTATCCATGAAGAAACCGCTGATTACGTTTTGGTCGATGTTGGAGCGATCGCTCAGAACACGGGTAATGTTCGTGTTGCCGGGAGTTGGGAGCCCGGCCAACAGGTCAACTAGGCCAGCCAAGGCACCTTGATCCGCGAATTGGGAATCCCCTAGCTGAGAACCATCGAACGTGAACAAGCCGCGGCTACCCGAAGTCGTGTAATCCGAATAATTGTGGAGGAAGTTAAAGCCGAACTTCATCGCGTGCGGGCCGTGAGTAAAGCTCACGTCATCTGCAACCTGGTAGGAAGTTGCCACGCGGCCGCCGGCTCCGGCCTGCAAGCCCAGGTTTGCGAAGCGGCCGGGGTCGGTAACGCTCCGAACACCCGAACCAATGTCGATCTCTGGGATCCCAAAACTTTCTGGGCCTACGCCGGTATTGAGCCCGATGGAGGCAGGGTCCAAGCTGGCATCGCGACCTTTTTGAAACTGGCTGAACCGGTTGTAGCCCAGACGAATCGTATTGAGAAAGTTCGGCGAAAAGATGTGGACTTCGCTGATGGCGTAGTTGGCCACGTGCGTGGGCGTAACTCCGAACCACGGGTTCAATTGCGAACCGCCGCCCGGCCCGGGGCCTCCTCCAGGAAACTCATCCTCTCCCTTGCCATACAGGAAACGTGTGGAAAGAGAATCTTTCAGCGACAGCTTGTGATCGAGCTTGACGACGAAGCTGTTGGGCGACTGTTGTCCACGGTTGTCAGCCACGAACGGCCCCGACAGGCCCAGGTTCGAGTAAAGACCCAGGATGTTCAGTCCGAGTTGGTTGACCGGGATATCCTGGGAGACGAGGAAATCTTCCGCAGTTTGGATGTCCGCTTCAGTTGGGGCATTGCCTCGTAGCGTAGTCCCCAGACGGAGCCGGCTTGCGTCGTACGCTCCAAAGAGGAACGTGCGGTTCCTGCCGTCGTAGACATGGGGAATATACAAGGGACCACCCGCAGAACCGCCAAATTCATTCCATACGAAGGGCGCCTTCGGCTTGCCCGCCAGGTTTTCGAAATAGTTCGCGGCATCGAGTGCCGCGTCGCGATGGATCTCGTAGAGCGATCCATGAAACTGATTGGTTCCGCTCTTGATGGTGGCATTCATCACGCTGCCGGAGTTCTGGCCAAGGTCGGCTCCCGAGCCGCTGCTGGTCACAGTGACTTCCTGGACCGCATCGAGCGGCAGACGAGTGGCAGCGGTTGCGGAATTACCACCCTCGTTGATTGAAGGCAAATAAGTCGACGGATCTGTATTCGATGCACCATCGATATTGAACCCATTGGAACGGGCGCGCGACCCGTTGATGGTGTACTGCGCAAATGCGAAATTGCTGTTCTGTACCACTCCCGGCAAAGTCAGCGCCAGACGCGTGAAGTCGCTGTTTCCAATCGGAAGCGCCTGGACCTGCTCTTCGGAGAGCAGACCTCCACCTGAGTTTGTCTCCGTCTGAATCAGCGGCGGAGTCGAGGTCACCTCGATCTCGGTATTCACGGTCCCAATCTTCAGGACTAGGGTGAGGGTGTTCACCTGCCCCTGCGAGGTCCGGATATCCTTGAGCACAGTCGTCTGAAACCCGGACTTGATCACCGTCAGGTCGAATGAGCCCAGGGCCAGTTCGGGAAAGTTGAACTCACCATTCTCGTCGGTGGTTACACTTCGCTCGAATCCCGTCGATGGGCTGGTTAGCTTGGCGGTCGCGCCCGAAACTGCGGCTCCTTGGGTATCACGGACGCGGCCGGTCACGCGGCCAGGAAAGAATTGCGCCATGGAAACTGTGGCGGCGAAAGAAATCCATACGAGAACCAGCGGCGCGAACCGAAGAAACACATTCCTGCTACAGGTCATGGCATCCCCCTCCCACTCAAACGCGGCCAGACGTTACCTCCCATCCGTCTGCTATGTCAAGAGAATTGTGATGATATACCGTTGTGACTGGAAATCTCTTACAATGGGCCACATTGTGCCTTCGCTAGGGCGCGATGACTTTGCCATTCCTTCCACACTCCTACACCAATTACCCAAATGTTAATGCTGTCTAGAAAGTGTTTCCCTGGTTGAATACAGGCTCTTTTATAATGCATACCGAGTGTATATCGTCAAAAATTCATCTTGACACCTGCCAGCCCCCAGAGGTACTTTTGCGCGCACTCGGCGTTGGCCACCACCGGTGACTTTGCGCTGCTATCGGTGCGAGTGCGAAACGAGGCCGTTTGACACAAAGCATTGCTGAATTGCGCAAGCGATTTCCGGTTCTTGGGAAGAAGATCTACCTCAACAGTTGCTCGCAAGGAGCTCTCTCTCTGGATGTGGAGGGAGGTATGCTCGAATACCTGCGCACCTGGCACGAACACGGTTCTCCCTGGGACCTATGGGTCGAGCAGTACGAAGCCGGTCGCCGTCGCTTCGCAGAACTGATCGGCGCCGAACCGGAAGAGGTCGCACTGGTTGCCAGCGCTTCAGCGGGCGTGAATGCTCTAGCTAGCGGTTTATCGTTCCAGCCGCGGAGCAAAGTGATCCTTGGGGAATTCGAATTTCCCACCATGGGGCATATCTGGCTGGCGCAACGTCCTCGCGGGGCGGACGTGGTTTTTGTGGAGGCGGCGAATAATCGGCTGAGCGTGGAAGCCTACGACGCACTCGTGGATCGCAACACGTTAATTGTCCCTCTGACTCACATGTGTTTCATGAACGGATTCCGGAGCCCGGTCGCCGAGATCACGAAGATCGCACACGATCGCGGCGCGCTGGTGCTGCTGGATGACTACCAGGACTGCGGGACTCGACCGATCGACGTGAAAGCAATGCAGATAGACGCGTATGTGAGCGGGACGTTGAAGTATTTGCTGGGGCCGCCCGGCCTGGCGTTCATGTATGTCCGAAAATCAATTGCTGAATCGTTGGTGCCGACGGTCACCGGTTGGTTCGGCCAGAAGAATCCTTTTGCTTTCGATGTGAAGTTGTTCGATCCGGCGCCCGGCACTCGCCGCTTCGAATCGGGTACTCCCCCCATCCCAACCATTTACGGTGCACTTGCGGGCGTGAAACTCCTCCAGGAGTTCGGAATGCAAAATGTCGCCGACCAGATTCGCACGCTCACCAAGGCTCTGATCGGCGGTGCATTGGATTTAGGAATTGAGATCAAAACGCCCCTCGACAGTGTGGGGCCGCTGGTCGTCCTGCGGTCCAAGGACGCCGAAGGACTGGTTCGGCTGTTCACCAGGCAAAGCGTAATTTGTTCCAGCCGTCACGATGGGTTGAGGATCTCTTTTCACGCCTACAACAATCTCGACGACGTGAATTATGTGCTCCAGTTGTTGCAGGAAAATCTTGAAATGCTGGTGACGTCAGCGGCCGCGACCAGTGCTGTCAGCGAGCCATAGCGGCAGGGAGAGCGCATGGGCTTCAAACTCGGCGGTTGTAACTTCCTTCGCCGAATCACATTGGCGGCCTGCATCGTCTGGCTCGTGGTGGCGAATCTTTACGCGCAAGATGCAAAGGGGGCGCAGACGGTAGTGGTTCGAGCAGGCAAGCTGTTTGACCCGGTGGCGGGACGCATGCTCGATCGTCCTGTCATTGTCATCATCGGTAACAAGATCGATTCGGTTTCGAGTGGCAACCTGCCTTCCATATCAGGCGCAACGCTCATTGATCTGGGAGACGCAACGCTCCTGCCTGGTTTCATCGACGTGCATACCCACCTTACGTCTGACGCGGGTGGCGGCGGTTATGAAGCCTTGGGGATTTCCGCGCCTCGCGCGGCGCTGATCGGGGCCAAAAATGCGCGGCTCACCCTGCTGGCGGGCTTCACCACGGTACGCAATGTCGGGGCGGAAGGCTATGCGGATGTGGCCCTCCGGGACGCCATCAATGCCGGCGACGTAATTGGACCGCGCATGCAGGTCTCCGGTCCTCCGCTGGGAATCACCGGCGGGCACTGCGACAGCAACCTGCTCCCGTTCGAATTCCACTATTCCGCGGAAGGTGTTGCCGACGGCCCGGAGGCGGTGATGCACCGCGTGCGCGAGGTGATCAAGTACGGCGCCGACGTCATCAAGTTCTGCGCGTCGGGAGGCGTCTTCTCGAAAGGCGACAATCCGCTGCTGGAGCAGTACAGCCTGGAGGAAATGAAAATCCTGGTAGCGGAGTCGCATCGGCTGGGCCGGAAAGTCGCGACCCATGCGCACTCCGCCCTTTCCATCAAGGATGCGGTACGAGCGGGCGTGGACTCAATCGAACATGCAATTTTCCTGGATGACGAAGGTATCGCGCTCATGAAAGAGCACAACACCTTTCTTGTGCCGACTTCGTATCCGCTCTTCTGGTTTGAAGAACACGCGCCGCAGATGAACCTTCCGCCCTGGGTACGGGAAAAATCAGCCATCATCATTCCGGCGGCTAAAAAGAACATGGCAAAAGCGTTTCACAGCGGGGTCCGCGTCGCACTCGGAACCGATGCCGGCGTCTATCCTCACGGACAGAATGGGGGCGAGTTCTGGTCCATGGTCGAGCTGGGACTGACTCCGATGCAAGCGCTGCAAAGCGGCACCGTGAATGCTGCTGAACTGATGGGATGGTCCGATCGGATTGGGACGATTCGCGCCGGCATGCTCGCCGACCTGGTGGCGGTGAAAGGCGATCCGCTTGGCGACGTTCGCTTGCTTCAGCATGTCCAGTTCGTGATGAAAGATGGCGTCGTGTACAAGAATGAGATTTCAGGACAGTCCTTAGCCGCGCAGGCACGTTGAGGACAAAGATGATCGCTGGAACTGAGGTCGACTCAAGGATATCAACGAGGGGGTAACTTATGTGGCCGTCGATATTGAACCGCATGGTGTTCTGCAGTGTCGTAGCAGTGCTTCTGGTCAGCCAGCTTTTTGCGCAAACGACTCAAGGTGGGATGGTCGGCGCAATTCGAGATCAAAAGGGCGCCAACATTGCTGGTGCGAAAGTGACCGTCAACAACCCTTCCACCGGTCTCCAGCGGGAGACGACTGCGGCGGAAAATGGCATCTTCCGCATCATGGCCCTGCCCACCGGGGTCTACCAAATCAAAGCGGAAGCGGCGGGATTCGCGGCTCTCACCACCACTGGCATTGAGGTTGGCGTCGATCAAATCCGCACCGTTGATATCGTGCTGCACGTCGGCGCCAAAGCCGAAGTTGTCGAAGTGCAGGCCGACGCAGCGCTAACTCAAGCCGAAACCTCGAAGCTCGGAGAAATCATCGACCATCGCAAAGTCGAAGATTTGCCGCTCAACGGCCGTGACTTTGCTCAACTGGCGCGCTTGAACCCGGGCGTTGCCTCCTCCGGCGGTGGAGGCGGACAGCAAGGCGGAGAGGGCGGAGTATCGGGCTTCTCTTCCAACGGGCAGCGGTCGACTTCCAATAACTTCCTGGTCGACGGCGTCGATAACAACGATTCCTTTGCCGGACAGGCCGCGCAGATCCCATCGATCGATTCTATTCAGGAATTTGAAGTCCAGACCAACACCTTCTCGGCGGAATACGGAAGAAACACCGGGTCCGTGGTGAACCTGGTTACCAAGTCCGGGACCAACCAGATGCACGGATCGGCCTATGAATTCTTCCGCAACGATGTGCTCGATGCCCGGAACTTCTTCAACGACTCGTCTTTCCCCAAGTCTTCACTGAGGCTCAACCAGTTTGGCGGGACGTTAGGAGGGCCGATCGTCAAGAACAAGACATTCTATTTCTTGACCTACGAGGGCTTTCGCCGTCGGGCGGGAATCACTCGAATCACCAACGTTCCGACACTGGCAGAGCGTGCGGGCAATTTCATTAACAACGATGGCAGCCCGATTACCATCGAAGTGAATCCGGTGAGCGCCCAGCTTTTCAACTTGTTTCCGCAACCGAATCTGGGCAACTCCTCGGGCAACTTTATTTCATCCCCTGAGCAGAGCGATGGCACGGACCAAATCCTGGTGAAAGTGGACCACCACCTGCGCGGTTCCGATACGCTCTCGGCGCGCTACAGCAGGACGCGGGCCGATATTTTCTTCCCCTTCACTCCGGGACAAAGTGGAACCAACGTCCCCGGATATGGAGTGAAAGACAACGGCAGCAATCACCTGGTCGCGGTGTCCTACACCCGGGTGCTCGGCCCCCGGACGTTGAACGAGGCTCGTTTCGGCTTTACACGCTCCAACATCTCTTTGGTCACTGAATCGGGACCGAAGGCGGAAGATTTTGGGTTCAATACCGGGTGGGCAGCTGATTCTCCCCTGAGCCTTGGCAACATTCCGCAACTGGCGTTTGCGGGAGGATTTGTCTCCGGAAGTTCCTCGGTAACAAACCTTGGCGGCGCAATCGATCAGCCCAACCGCACGGGGGCCAATACTTTTCAGTGGATCGACAATTTTTCACACACTACCGCCCGGCATTCATTCAAGATCGGTGGCGATATCCGCTATCTGCAACTGAACCGGTTGTATGATCTGGCTTTCAGTGGACAGATTACCTTCAGTGGATTGGATAACGTCGCCGGAACAGATTCCGACGGGAATCCGGCCAATATCCCGAATGCCTTGATCGATTTTGCGCAGGGCTTACCTGATGGCGCGCTTCAATTTGTCGGCGACTCGGAGCGCCATTTCCACAGCAGCAGTTATGGACTCTTTGCGCAGGACACTTTCAAACTACGGCCCAATCTGACGTTGAACTACGGTTTGCGATATGAGCTCAACACCGTGTTACACGAGAACGACGGGAAGCTCAGTTCCTGGCGGCCGCAGAACTTCACTACTTTTCTGGATCCCACCGACCCAACCATTCAGAGCAACCTACCCGCTCTGCAAGCAGCTGGCGTAGTTACGCAGGATCAGGTGGGCGGCATCTACGATGGAGACCACAATAACTTCGCTCCCCGGGTGGGGCTCGCCTGGGACGTCTTCAGCAACGGGAAGACAGTCTTCCGGGCGGGCTACGGCCTGTTCTACGAGACCATTATTGGAAACATTCCGGGCAATGTGATGCTCAACCCGCCATTCTTGCCTGACTTCTTCACTCCCTTTCCGTTTGCCAGCTGGCCCAATGCATTTGGCCCTTCCGGATTTCCGGTGCTGACCATCACCCAGCAGAAGCTGCGGACTCCCTACGCGCAACACTACAACCTGGGGATCCAACGCCAACTTCCGGGACGAATGTTATTAGACATCGCTTACGTGGGCACATCGGGCACCAAGCTGCCGCGGTTTCGGCAAGTCAACCAGGCCTTCATCACCAAAGAGCAGATCGATCAACTGACGCCGACTGTTGTGGATCGCATGGAATTGATCGGAATCCCTCCCGACGTCGCACAGTTCCTGTACGACAACCAGCTTTGGGGCGCCATACCGAGCGTTGTGCGAACCCCGTTCTTCGGCTATGCGCAACTGTTTCAGGCGGAAAACGTTGTGAGTTCGCATTACAACAGCCTGCAAGCCAAGCTCGACAAACGCTTCAGCAACGGGCTCTCCTTCCTGGCTTCGTACACCTGGTCCCATTCGATCGATGGTGCTTCAGTCTTTTTTGGGTCCGGCGCGAACGGTACTACCATCTTTCCGCAGGACAACTACAACCTGCGGGCAGAACGTGGAAATTCAGACTTTGATATTCGGCAGCGCCTGAGTTGGAGCTTCACGTATGAGCTACCGATCCTCCACAGCGTTCCGAAGCTGTTGGGTGAGGGCTGGCAGGTGGGGGGTATCCTGACTCTGCAAACCGGCCAGCCGTTCTCGGTTTTGACCGGGAGTGGCAACAGCGGGACGGGGCTTGGCAACGACCGGCCGGACCTGGTGGGCGATCCCAACGCCGGCTCTCACACCGTCCAAAAGTGGTTCAACACGAGCGCATTCGTTATCAACCAGCCGCTAACCTTCGGCTCCGCAGGACGAAATATCGTCCTTGGACCCGGATACCGTGATTTTGATTTTTCCATCCTGAAGAACATGAAGTTTGGCGAGAGGTTCAACGCCCAGTTCCGGGCGGAGTTTTTCAACCTCACCAATCATCCCAGCTTTGCCTTGCCCAGCAGCATCCTTGCGGCACCCAATTTTGGAGCGCTGTTCACCACTCCGGATGCCGCGCAGAACAACGTAGGCCTGGGATCGGGTGGCCCCAGGTTGATTCAGTTCGCGTTGAAATTCAGTTTCTAACGAGGATGCATTTGCGAAACTCCAACATTCCGGGCGTCGTACTTCTCGTCTTGATCTGCTCGATGCTGGCAGTAGCTGAACCGGCGGTCAAGCAGATCGGGACGGGGCTCTACGCCTACATTTCCGACAACGATGCCAGCGCGAATTCCACCTTTCTGGTGGGCGACGCAGGAATTCTGGTTGTCGACACTGGACTCAACGAGACCGAAGCGGCCAAATTGCTCATCGCGATCAGGCAAGTCTCAAACTTGCCGGTGAAGTTCATCGTGAATACTCACTATCATCCAGACCATCAAGGCGGAAATTTAGTTGTCGGCCCATCGGCGACGGTGATCGGCACGGATTTCACTCGGGAACGCACTTTGGCACTGCAGAGGGCGCCGGGCATGGAAGGTTTCCACTTTCACCCCGCCGATCTCACTTTCCAGCAGCAAGTGACCCTACACCTCGATCCATATTCCGTGCAAATCTATTTTCCTGGAAGGGCGCATACGTCTGGGGACGCGCTGGTTTATTTTCCCCAACAGCGTGCGATTTCGATGGGTGATCTGTTCCTTAACCGGTCGTCTCCCGCGATGGACAATGGCAGTGTTGAGAACTGGATTCAAGCCCTCGACCGCGGTCTAGAGCTGCCTTTGGAAAATGTTGTCCCGGGCCATTTCGAACTGGCCACAAAATCCGATCTGAAACGATTTCGCGATTACTTGCACGATCTGTACCAGCAGGTCAAAGCCCTCAAGCAGAAGAACGAAACTCTCGAGCAGGTCCGGCAAGACGTTCACATGGAGAAATACTCCGACTTTCGCCAGTACCCGAAGTACGGAGCCACGTTTGGCGACAACGCGGCCACCATCTACCAGCAATTGCAAGCACATTAGACATGACAACTTCGAGTTTTCCGATCGGTTGGGTGCGGCAGTCGTTTCCCGCCTTGAACATCGGAGACAACTTCATTTTTTTCGATAACGGGGCCGGAGCGCAGATACCGCAGGTGGCACTCGATGCGGTGCGCCATCACCTTGTGTTCCGAAACGTGCAACGAGGCGGACGCTACCGCCACAGCCAGGAAGTCGATGCGGCCATCCAGCGAGCCCGACAAAGCGTGGCCACGTTCTTGAATGCGCGCGAGCCGGCCGAGGTGGCGTTCGGTATGAATGCCACTTCTTTTATCCGCCTGGTCAGCCTGGCAATCGCGGACATCCTGGGAGCACGAAAAGAAATCATCGTATCCGATCTCGACCATGAAGCGAACATCGCCACCTGGCTTGCGTTGGAGAGCAAGGGAGTGGAGATCCGCTGGTGGAAAATACGCGACGACGGGACACTCCATGTGGAAGACCTGGAACCGTTACTCAGTTCCCGTACTCGACTGATGGCATGCGCGGTTGCATCGAACGCCCTGGGAACAATAGTCGACGTCAAAGAAGTCGCGCGAATGGCGCACACGGCAGGGGCAGAGGTTTTTCTGGATGCAGTCCATTACGCCCCGCACGGAGTCGTCGACGTACAAGACTGGGGCTGCGATTACCTGGTCTGTTCCGGCTACAAGATCTTCGCGCCTCACATGGGTTTTCTCTGGGGCAAGCGCGAATTGCTGGAAGCATTGCCTACATTCCGCGAAGATTTCATTCCCGACGAGGTCCCGACCAAGATCGAAGTTGGCACCTTCGTTTACGAAAACGTAGCTGGAATGGATGCCGCCCTCAGTTATCTTGAAGAACTTGGCCGCAGCCTGCTCAACAATTCGCCTACAGCGTCGCCACGCGATCGTTTGGTGGCGGCGATGGCAGCCATTCGTGCATACGAAGCAACGTTGTCCACCGAAACCCTGCGGGCCCTGGCAGAACTTAACGCGGTCACGGTGTACGGAATCAAGGAAAAGAGTCAGCTCGATCGCAGGGTGCCGACGATTTGCTTCAATCTGAAGGGAATACCCGCCCCCCGAGTGGCCGCGCACTGCGCGGAAAACGGAATCGGTGTGCGAGACGGAAACATGTACTCGCCACGCCTGCTCCGCCGTATGGGCATCCCCCCAGAAACGGGCGCCGTTCGAGCTTCACTCGTCCACTACAACACAGTCGAAGAGATCGGCAAGTTCGTCGATGTGCTGCGGCAGATCGCCCACAACTAACCGGAACCGCAAACGAGTGGTAAAGACCGGGTGCCAAGCTTGGACAAGTCTTCAACGGATTTGGAATCGCAGCCAAACGCGAGCACCGCTCCCGCGCCGCAGATCCACGATGGGCTACAGCGCCGGCTGAACTCACGTCAGCTAACCATGATCGCCATGGGAGGAGCCATCGGTGTCGGCCTTTTCCTCGGAAGTAGCGTCACTATTGAACTTGCAGGACCGGGCGTCATCATTACTTATCTGCTCGGTGCCTTGATTGCGATTGTGATGGCGTACTCGATTGCCGAAATGGCAGTTGTCCATCCGGTTGCTGGCTCGTTTGGCATCTACGCCGAGACCTATCTCAGCCCTTGGGCTGGCTTCACCGTGCGCGCGACCTACGGACTGGTTCAGATCATTGCTATTGGGGCGGAAGTGACCGCAGTCGCCATTTACTTTGGGTTCTGGTTCCCTCACGTACCAGGTTGGATATGGGTAATGCTGGTCTCGGCGGGCCTCGTCACCATCAATGCCCTGCAGGTTGGCAACTTTGGCGAATTCGAGTATTGGTTTGCACTTATCAAGGTTGTGGCCATCGTCGCTTTTATCGTGGTTGGTCTGCTGCTCATCACAGGACTGGGCCCGTGGCCAGGCGTCGGGCTAGCAAATCTCACCCAGCATGGCGGCTTTCTGCCTCATGGGTGGCACGGAGTCTGGCTGGCGCTGACCCTCGTGATCACAAGTTATATGGGAGTGGAAGTGATCGCGGTGACCGCGGGTGAAGCCGAGAATCCGTCCACCAGTATTCCCCGCGCAATGCGCAAGATCGTTTACCGGCTCATCATCTTCTATGTGCTGGCCATCACGGTAATGCTGGCGATGACGCCCTGGAATCGCACTGGAAGCGCGAGCGTCACCGGCAGCCCGTTTGTGCGAGCCTTCGAAACGGTTGGAATTCCATTCGCGGCTGGAATCATGAACCTGGTGGTGATTACGGCCGCCCTTTCCAGTGCGAACACGAATCTGTATCTCTCGACGCGAATGTTGTTTTCGCTATCACGGGGAGGATATGCCCCGGGATGGCTAGGCCGTCTCAGTACAAAGGGAGTTCCGCATCGTGCCCTGGCAGTCTCCAGCGCAGGCATGATTGCCGCGATTCTGCTGGCCGTGTTTGCGCCGAAGAACGCTTTCCTTCTGCTGTATGGAACTGCCGTTTCAGGCATGTTCTACGTCTGGGGTGTGATCCTGGTCACGCATTTGCGCTTTCGCCAGACGATCAGTTCGGCAACACTCTCGGCGCTTCCGCTGAAATTACCTGCCCATCCCTGGCCCACGCTATTCGCATTGCTGGCCTTGTTCGGCATTGCACTGAGCACGTTTTGGGTGAGCGGGATGGAATACACGGTTCCCACATTCTTGCCGCTGTTAGCTGCGATGTCCTTGACCTACGGCGTTTATCTATCTAAATCACGAGTCTGAGTTCACGCCTAAGGCACCCGGAATGTGGAAGGTCACCACCACGATCACCATATTGTTCAGTTCCGACTGTTTTTTCAGCCGTCTGCTGGCCGGCTAAGCCAGATCGCAAGCGTTCAACGAGGTTGCGTTGGCTGGAGTTAGCTCTGCCTCGATATATTTTGAAGTCATTCGGCCGACTAGTGAGCCGATTGGAGGAATGGCGATGAATGTTTTCAGCGCGACTACTTTTCGCACATTAGGACGTACGGGCCTAAAGGTGTCGCCGCTCGCGTTAGGAGCTATGATTCGAGCTGAAGGGTCACCGGTCGTTCCCAACCGCCGAAGGTCTGCAATCGTCGCAAAGCGCGAGGCGTACCATGCTGGCACGTCACTGAGGCCGAGGTGGCGGATCTTGCCGCAGTGCACGAGATCATTTAGCGTCGCCGCGACCTCCTCGACCGGCGTCACACGATCCCATGTGTGCATGATATAGAGATCGACGTAGTCGGTTCGCAGGCGCTGCAGCGACCCGTCAAGTGCACGAAGGATGTTCTTACGGCTCAACCCGCAGCGCGGTAATCCCAATGCCGGCGGCAATGGCCGAAGCGCCGTCCCAGAACATCTTGGTGGAAGCGATTGGAAAGGTTGTCCATTTGGGAGGGCTGACCGGGGCGCCCGTATGGAGTTGTCCATAGAACATGGCGTTCGTGGATTATTGCTGCGGCTTTCAAGTTTCCTCTTTCGAACTCTAAATCCACAACTCTCCATTGACAGCTTCCACCGTGCGCCTATGCTTAAGGTGTAAGCCAATGTGTATGGAAAATATCCCAAACAATGCAAACACTCCTGTCACTAAAGCCGACTTAAAAGCGGAATTTGGCAAGTTCGGAGAAACGCTTGACAAGAAGCTGGATGAACGCGTCTCCGAGCAGACCAAGGCTACGGAGCAGCTCCTGGCCGATCAGGCCAATGTCATTCTGGAAGCCGTTGGCGAGCTTATGGAGAAGAAGCTAGATGAAAAATTCGATCCCGTCATAACTAAACTAGACGGCATCATGAAAGGAGTCGGGGCGCTCCAACAGGAGAACACCATTGGTGCCGAGCAGCTCCGTAGGCACGAGGACCGCATCGCAAAGCTCGAGACCGCACCAGCATAATTCTTTTTCGCCTATGGTCGTCCATAAATGCGACAACTGCAAAAAGGAGATCAAGGGCCGAGACAAAGAGATCATCGCCGGATTCACCTGGCCTCAGTTCTCATTTTGCGGACGCTGCGGAAAGCCAATCATCGCGTTCCTGAAGAAACGCAAGCTTCTTCAGCCCAAGACGACCCGATAGCAGCCCCATCGGATTCCTCACCCAACAATGGACCGCGACTGATGGGGTCGTTTTTATCCTCGCCTTTTTCCCGCGGTAGAAAAGTACCCCACGCCGCTCAAGCTCTCCAAATCTCAAAAGCCGGCCATTCTCGGCTGGCAAATTGTTTTGTATCTGCCTCCGGCGCTCCACCTTGATCGTACGACGAACCCCGCTCACTTCCCGTGAGTGCATTGCGAGTTGGCCAGCCTAACTATCCGCCCATATGGCAGGAACGGCTTCACTGGATCATGGTGTTTGGTGGATAAGCAGTTTGCTTTACCGGCCAGTCAAATTCCTACGTATGCAGCCCACCCGTTAAACGGATCGCCCTACAAATCAACCTTCGGATAGCCGACCAGCGGGAACTACTGTATTCATGGACACAAGCGCGTTTCTCGGTACCAATCCACAACTCACCTTTAACTTCCGGTTTGCCGGTGATCCGGGCACAATCGCCTAGGCGCCGGCAAGGAGCGCATGTAATCCGACCGCTAGGCTGTCGAACTATCGGCCCCTTCCCGCCCAGAATTGGCATTCAGCCGCCGCAGGTACCGGGACAACCTCTGGTAAACAGCGTCGAAGACGACTATTGCCCATTAGAGGGCCTCGCGACTGTGTCTCAGAAGATGTTAGGTGACACCTGGAGGCCTAAGCCCGTTTTTCTGGTTCTGGATTTTCCTCCTCTGGCTAAATGAACTTTCACGCCTTCGGGGAAATCTCTGGCCGACGCGTGTGCCAGTCTGTTGCTTGCTCGTAGGCGGCGCCCACGCGATAGACCATCGCTTCATCCCAATGCCGCCCCATGATTTGCAAACCCAGCGGCAGCCCCGCCGCAGAAAATCCGCAAGGCAGGGCCAGCGCCGGCACGCCTGCGAGATTCCCGGGCGAAGGCATGCGCCAAAGAATTTCCCAGAGCGTGATGTTGCCCGCCGGCACTTCCCTCATAGGAGCCCGGTCGGTTAACACATCTTCCTCAATGGGATTGGCTTCCACTCCGGTTGAGGGCGCAAAAATTACATCTACCTGCTCGTAGGCTTTCTCGAAGTCGCGGATGATGTAGCGTCTCACGCGTTGCGCCTGCACGTAGTCGGCGGCACTTACGTAGCGTGCCGCGTCCCACTGGGCCTTGTTGGTATCTGTGTACAAATCAAATTTTCCCTGGCGAATGTATTTCGAGTGGTAGGCAAGCGGCTCGCCAAAAATTATGGCAATTTCCGCCCCCACCGCGTATTTCAAGTGCGGCAGATCCACTTCGCTCACAGTTGCTCCCTGGCGTTCCAGCGTCTTTGCGGCCTCGCGTACCGAGTCCGCCACCTCGCGTGTGGAATATTCCAGGAAATAATTCTTGGGCAGGCCGATCCGCAACCCCTTCACTCCCCCGCGCAAGCCTTTGCGGTAATCCGGCACCGGTCTCTCGGAGCACATGCGGTCCGCCGGATCGGCTCCGGCAATTACTCCCAGCATCAGCGCGTTGTCCTCGACCGACTTGGTCATCGGCCCGGCGTTGTCGAGGGACCACGCCAGCGGCGTCACGCCGTACCGGCTGACTCGTCCGTACGTTGGCTTCATGCCAACGATGCCGCAGTAGCCTGATGGCAGGCGTATCGATCCGCCCGTATCGGTTCCGAGCGCGCCCGCGCAAAACGAAGCGCAGACCGCAGCGCCAGACCCGCTGCTCGAACCAGAAACCGAACGTTCCAGATTCCACGGATTGCGCGTCGGGCGTTTTCCGGTCAGCGGATTCACATCGTCGCCGAAGGCAAACTCCGACATCGTCAGTTTTCCAAGCAAGATGCAACCGGCCTGCTTCAGGCGCGCCACGGCCGTAGCGTCATATCGCGTCACGTTGTCTTTGAGGATTTTCGAGCCGCATGTCGTGAGATGCCCGTTGGCGGCGAAGATGTCCTTCACCGCGATGGGAATTCCATGCAGCGGCCCGCGGTAATGCCCAGCGATAATTTCTTTTTCCGTGACTTGTGCCTGCGTAAGCGCTTCGCCCTTGAGCACAGTGATGAACGCATTGACTGCGGGATTGAGCGCCTCGATTCGATCGAGATATGCCTTTGTCAGCTCAACGGGAGAAAGACTCTTCGCGCGCAAAAGCGGCCCCGCCTCGCCAATCGTCAGGTAACACGGGTTACTTGCCGCCATGGGGCTCTCCGTTTCTTGACTACGCGCGAAACATCGTGAGGGGTTCTTCCTCGTCCGGATCGAATTCGCGCAACAGCTGCAACTGTTTCATGTTAAATTCAAAGATCGATCTCATTCCTCTGATGCGCTCCGGACTTAAGGTTTCGCCAGACAGTTCGGAAGCGCCAATCAAATTCGTTTCCGACAACGGCTCGGGAACTGCTTTCGGGCTACCGCAGCCGCTCGACAGTGCGCTCGCAGCACCCAATGTTGCGCCGCCCTTGAGTAAATCACGCCGCGTCAGGGCAGATTTCGTTTTCCCGGTTCGTGGAATTTTGGTTTCTTCTCGATTGTTCATGGGGAACTCCTCGTGACGCTCTGACGGCCCGAAAGGTTCGCCGCCAGGACCTTGATCGCGACCTCGCGGTCTAGGCGCGTGTCTCTTGCTCGGTACACTTCGCCTGGATTTCGTAGGGGCGGAGTTTCGTGCCAGAGGGGAGCGCCATGCGTGCCCGCATTATAGTCCCTACCAATAGCCTTGCGGCCGGTCCGAAGTTCTTCGATGGTTGTCG
Organism: Terriglobales bacterium; assembly: GCA_049273945.1. Classification (GTDB taxonomy): domain Bacteria; phylum Acidobacteriota; class Terriglobia; order Terriglobales; family Acidobacteriaceae; genus Acidiflorens. Next base: position 49,779 of record JBASRS010000071.1, read on the forward strand.
GCAAACAAGAAGTAATTCGGTTACTTCCGGCTAGCCCGTCATCCGCCCACAATCGGTGGCGAGCCCCGAGGGAGCATCGCATTTTCAGGTTTTCCTCGGGCACCATTCTCCGCTTTTCCGCGTGAAACAGCCCCTCTCTTCCGCAATTCGAGGAAAGCATAATCATCAGAGAGGAGGAGGAAGAGTGTATGTACCAGACCTAGTGCGCTGCCGGGAAACTGATGGAGACTGCATCAGCGCTGACGAAGCTGATCACTATGCGTGTCTCCGCCTCGAACGCATGGCCCTTTAGTTCGTGGGGACGATATCGCCAATGCCGCACCGCCCGCACTGCGGCACCTGCGAGCGCGTGGTTGCCGCTAAGGACGTCGACTTCCGTTACAGTTCCGTCGGTGCCGATCACTGCTTTCAGGCTGACTTTTCCGGTCAGGGTTGGATTCGGTGCAACCGGGTAGCTAAAGCCGCTCTCGGGCGCTTCTGCAACTTGCAGGCGTTCCCGAGGAGTTGAGTCCATGGTCGCAACTGGTGGCTGGGAGAGGATCACCGCCTTGCGGTGCCTGCTCTCATGTTGTCTGGAGGAAACCGCCGGGGATGGCGGTTTGAGGGCAATGATCGTGGTTGGCTGTCTGCGCTCCGCGGACATGGACTGCTGAACTTTTTCTGGCTGCGCGGCACCGGCCGAGGGAATGCTCCCCGAAGCGGGTTCGTGCGTCTCGATCGCAACCTGCGGAACGGTTATGGGCGGCGCAAGCCGACCTTCCCGAAAATAAAACAAAATCCCTAGCAGCACCGCACCACACGCGGCAACAAGCGCCCATCCCACCCTATTTCGACTCCGTGTTCTCCTTGCATCCGAATCCACTGATGCCGGGCTCGCTTCTTTGGTTTCGCTTTGCTCTGCAGAATCTTGTTTGGGTGCTGAAATGTATTGGACGTTGCCACTCTGTCTGGGGAACCGCCCGACATCAATTCGGTTATACGCTGCACGATTCAATCGGATCGCAATCCCTTCGGAACCCACCACTCGTGACGCAGCGACGTCCGCGCTGGTTGTCCTCATCTCCACTAGCTTGCTTGTGGGCGCTGCAGCTTCCGTTTTGCAATCTGCCGTCAGGTGCACGTTTTCAACTGCGCCGATAATGGAGGTCCTGGCAATCGGCCCATTCCGACTGACGATTGCTGCCCGGCACAATTTATCGATCAGTTGCTGCTGGTGGCGATTCAGCACCTGCTTGGGCAGGCTCCTAAAATTGCGGAACGTCCAGAGCAAGTAGATGCGTTCCCAAAATGACGGACTCACGTACACCGAGCCGCTATGCGTGCGTAACTCTACGAGACCCGTGCGGACCTTTTGTGGCACTGCCGGCATGACTGCTTCCGCGCGATAGAGAGTTGAGCTTACCTGGAAGGACCGGGTAACCCCGGGGGAAGACAACTATTATACTAACTTTCGTGCCCAGGCCCATCGCCATTTAACGTTCCCGCATTTCAGCGCTGATCACGGCAACCAGAATCAAACTTCTCGGCTCCGCATAGCGTCCCGCAAGTCTGGACTGATCAGCGCTTTGCACCTAAGTCCCGCTCCGACTCTAACTTGCGAGGTATTGGAAGTAGGGCTGTGGGAAGTAGTGGGAATGAGTTCCGGACGGTTTGTCGGCAACTCGGGAGTATCGCAGCGGCGATCCTGGTTGTGTATTCCTTAAGAATCGTAGCCGGGGCCGCCGGACGCCCCGCACCGTTTCCACAGCTTTTCCCAATTCCAGATCCCGTACGCCACCTCGTTCGGCAACGGGAATCCGAGCTGATGCGTCGAGCATACACCTGCCCGCGATGGTGGGCTTCGTGAGAAAGCATGTACAGCATTTCCAGGCCAAACCGGCCAAGGCCGAGCCCAGCCGTCTCTGCGAAACTTTTCGACGCGGCCCCCACAACCGCCGAGCGCTTCCGCCAGCATCTCCGCGCAGCGAGCGGCGCTGTCGGCCAA
>JBASRS010000005.1:0-83442 GCA_049273945.1 Terriglobales bacterium
AACCAGGCACAGGCGAAGAAGGGTTCGGGATTTCGACATGGGGCTCCGATACGTCCTTATTTTAGACGCCCATTATCCTAGTTGAGTTTGACTCGCCGGGGAAGGTGGGCGAAAATTGAAAGGTTCGATTCCTTTGGTTTTTCCAGTAGTGGGCCTGTGGCGCAGCTGGGAGCGCGCTTCCATGGCATGGAAGAGGTCGTCGGTTCGATCCCGACCAGGTCCACCAAATCTCCCAACGACTTTGGACGGGGCGAGTGCTCACACCAACAGTATTTCAGCAAGGAACGGTTGATGATCCCAACGGTTACTTGGCTGCGATCTTCAGGTCATCGAAATGGGTGACGGAGTCGGCTTTTGTCCAAAGGCCCACCTTGCCCGCATCGTTAAAGGTGTCGTCGGTGGCGTCGATCTTCTTGGCCCCGTCGTAATAGCAAGAGAATTTGTTGCCTACCGCCTCCACGCGAAGCTCGTGCCAGACACCGGAAGTCACTTTGAAATTTGCGCCCGCAAACTGGCGGCGGCGTCCGTCGACAACGTGGTACAGGCGGTAGTTGTCCTCCAGCGCGTTGGCACGGACGATGTAGTAATTGTTCGGATCCTTCAAACGAAAGACAAGCCCGCCTGCCTGATCGACACTTCCGGACACCGCCCTGGACTTGACGCTTAGGTCTAGATCCCGGAACGATCCTTCGTCTGCAATGAGAAGGGGAAAACGATAGTCAGTCTTGTCCGTTGAAGTCTGGGCGACCACGTTCGGTTTTGAGGGGGCGGTAGGATCGGTTATTACCGCCCACGTGCTCTCAGAGCCTTGGCCCGTTCGGGGAGAGTGGAACTTGGCGGGCAATTGTCCGACTGAATCGCTGTCGAAGATGTAAATCAACTGCTGACCCGAAGCCCGTTGAGGCGCTGGTTTTTCGGCCGGTGCGGACACGGGGTTCGCTGCACCTTCGTCGTCCTCGTCAGCGTCCTTCTCTTGCTCTTGCGGTTTTGGTTGGCTTGACTGCGTCGACTGGCCTGCGGTGGCAACCGTGACACTGCCCGTTTTCTTTTGTTCTCTATCAGTGTCGGTACACGCGAGGAGACCTGCCACTGCAAGGAGCAAAGCAAACCACTGGGCGATTCTGAGTTTCTCCATAAACTGCTCCTTTTATCCTGCAAGTGCTATGTTGACCAAAGCCCCACTGCGAGGATTGTTTCCGATTTTGATTGACAAGGCTGTGAAGTATACGCCGCGCGAAGCGCATTTCATTTGTACTGGATGCCAGGGACGCCGCTTGCGAAATGGATGGCCGAAGCTCATCAGTGCAAGATTTCAGCCGCCAGCAAGGTTGGTGAAGGGTCCGTCTTTCGAGTTCAGATTCCATTGTCCGAGGACGGCGATTTAGAGGCGGCTGCACCAAAGAACTGACTTGGTGAGTACGGTTCCATGAACAAGAATTTACTCTCGATTCATCCCAGCTTAAGACTTCGCAGCTCGACTCAATATTGCTACGAAGGTGCTCGATAGAAACGCTCTCCCCAGGAAAGTCGCGATGCAATAGGGCGTTATGGCGCAGTTCGAGGGAGATTGACGGAGGTCACGTGAGGCCAGCCGATTCATTCGAAAAGGTCCGAGCAAGCGGAGCTAGCACCCCGCGAGTTCCTCGGTTGGATTGGAGGCGAAATTCAGTCTCCATCTCGGTCTTCCTTGCTTTCCTGATCGGCATTCTGGGATGCATCCAACTCCAGGCGCAACTTCGAGACAGAACTCTCTCCGGGAGAATTACTTCTCCGTCCGGCACCCCGGTTGGCGACGCGCGGCTGGTCCTCAAGAACGGCGCAAGTTCTGACGTAAGATCGGTAACGGTGAACGGCGATGGCACCTACCTTGTAGCCGACCTGGTGCCGGGTACCTACGAAATCACCATTTCAGCACCGGGGTTTGCGGATGCCCATACCACGGTGGTCATAAGCGCCCACGGCAAGCCGGTGGTGAATCTTGTAATGCTGGCCGCGAGCGCGGCGGGACCAGGACAGGCCGGCTCTTCAACCATGAAGGGAGACGTCACAAACGTACGTGACCTCCCGTTAAATGGGCGTTCCGCCTCCGACGTTGCGGCACTGGAGCCGGGAGTGGCAACCGCGCGCACACAGACTTCGGGTCAGGCGCAGCGAGGCTTTGGGACCGAAATGACGATCTCCGGCGGGCGTCCGAGGCAGAACGATTCCCGACTTGACGGTGTCAGCGTCAACGACTACTCAAATGGCCCACCCGGCAGCGCCCTGGGTGTCAACCTGGGTGTGGATGCAGTCGAACAATTTACCGTGCTTACGAGCAACTACCCCGCGCAAAACGGCCGTTCCTCGGGCGGCATCATTGGTGCGTCCACGCGTTCGGGGACGAACGAATTTCACGGCTCAGTCTACGAGTTCTTTCGGAACAGTGCGCTGGATGCGCGGACTTTCTTTGATATGAAGAAGCCGCCCTTCCACCGTAACCAATTTGGAGTTTCTCTCGGCGGGCCGATTCTAAAGGATCGCACTTTCATTTTTGGTGATTACGAGGGCCTGCGGGCATCCACAGGCGTGACGCAGGTGGATACCGTACTGTCGCCGGCTGCACTGGCTGGTAACCTGTCCTCGGGGCAGATCCAGGTTGATCCGACTGTCTTCAGTTTTGTGAACGCTTTTTATCCTTTGCCCAACGGTCCTCTTCTGGGTGCCGGGGATACGGGGATCTTCACCTTTTCGGGGCAGCAGGTCACTCCCGAGAACTACTTCACGGCTAAAGTGGATCATAAGGTGTCGGAAGAAGACGCTGTTTCTGGCACCTACATGTTCGACACTGGAACGGTGAGGCAGCCCGACGAGCTTAACGACAAGCGGACTGGATACGACTCGCGACGGCAGATGTTCACCATCAAGGAGATGCACACCTTCAATCCCCACTTTATTAGCTCTTTCCGTTTCGGCATTAACCGGGTGGTCGCCGTAACCGGTCTGACTTTCCCAAGTGGAAACCCGCACGCGTCGGATGGGTCTTTCGCCACGGTGCCGGGGAAGAACGCACCCGGAGTGGATGTTCCTGGACTCACCTCGTTTTCAGGGGGATTGGGAACGCAATCCAACTTCAACTTTCACTGGACCTCTTTCCAGGCCTATGAAGATCTTTCGTCTACTCGAGGGAAGCACTCTCTGAAGTTTGGCGTTGGAGTGGAGCGGATTCGCGACAACATGCTCGGGGTATCCGACCCCGGAGGTGTGTTTTCCTTTGGTTCACCGTCTGGTAATCCCCTGTCTGATTTCTTGACCAACGTTCCGTTTTTCTTGAGCGCGGCGATTCCCAGCGCCATCTCTGGGCGCGGAATCCGCCAGACCATCGTGGGCGCTTACATTCAGGACGATTGGCGCTGGCGGCCGAACCTGACCGTTAACCTTGGGTTACGTTATGAAATGGCGACGGTGCCGACCGAGGTGCACGGTAAACTAAGCACGTTTCGGCACATTACTGACCCAACCCCCCACCTGGGTGATCCGTTGTTTTCCAACCCCACGCTGCGCAATTTTGAGCCGCGATTGGGACTATCCTGGGACCCGTTCGGCAACGGCAAAACTGCGATCAGAGCGGGATTCGGCATGTTCGACGTTCTGCCGCTCCCCTACCTCATCCAGTTCAACGCACTCTTTTCGGCGCCGTTTTATAAGGGAGGAAACTCCACGAGCCTGCCGGCCGGCTCTTTTCCGAGCGGCGCTTTTGCATACGTAAACTCTGCCGACACTTTTCGCCAGGCATATTTCGATCCCCATCCGCACCGGAACTATGTCACGCAGTGGAATCTCACGATACAGCGCGAACTGGGCAAGGACTTGAGCGTGATGGCCGGCTATGTGGGCTCACGCGGAATACATCAACCGTTTCGTGTGGAAGACGTCGACATCGTGCCCCCGGTCCTAACGTCACAGGGCTATCTCTGGCCATCACCGGCAGGCAGCGGTACGCGGCTGAATCAGAATGCTGGGCGAATTACCGCCGGATTTTGGTCCGCCGACTCGTATTACCACGCGTTGGAAGTCCAGATCAAGAAGAAGATCGCACGGGGTTCTCTGGAAGGATCTTACACATGGGGCAAGTCCATCGACACCTCTTCGGGCAGCCTGGTGGGGGACGAATACACCAATTCTATTTCCAGTCCATTATTCTTTAATCCGAGGCTGAATCGTGGACTCTCGGACTTCAACATTGCGCAGAACCTGGAGATCAACTACACGTGGGAACTCGCCACGCCGAAGTGGGCGTCCGGTATCGAAGCGTGGGCGCTGGGGGGATGGCAAATCGGAGGAGTGGTCGAGGCCAGCACGGGAGCGCCTTTTACTCCCGGCATTGGGGGAGACGCGCTTGGAGTGAAGAGTTCAGACCCGAACATCGATGTCCCGAACCTGATTGCCGGCCCAGGTTGCAGTACGCCGGTGAATCCGGGTAATCCAGTCACTTATATCAAGACGCAGTGCTTCGCGGTCCCCAATCCCATTACACTGCGCGGGAACCTGGGTCGAAACACACTCATCGGACCCGGGTTGGTGAACTTCGATTTTTCCGTGTTCAAGAACAATTACATCAAGACAATCTCGGATCGCTTCAACGCGCAATTCCGAGCCGAATTTTTCAACGTTGTGAATCACACAAATTTCTCTCCGCCGTTGGACCACAGAAACATTTTCGACTCAAGTGGTGCGCCGATCGCCGATGCCGGGTTCATTACTTCAACTCAAACGGCGTCACGCCAGATCCAGTTTGCGCTGAAGTTGATTTGGTGATCCCGCACCAGGCTCCGATCCGGGGGCGTCTCAGCAAATCTGAAAGAAGCACTGGTCGATTAGCTCCCATGTTTGCCTCGCAAATCGGCGAATCCTGCTGCCAGCATCCCAAGCAGCAACATCATCAGCACTGCGCGAGTATGTATGTTCGCAGTTGAGAATGCTAGCCTGAATCGTGATGCGCATCGCGCGATACATCCCAGCAGTTCTGGTACTGCTCGTTCCCGTCTTGGCGGCGGCCGCGACTCCCGCGAAAACTCCTGTCCACTGGACTGTCCGCTACCAGCCCGCCCGCGTCGTCAATGGAACACCGGTCCTGTTCCGGGTGACGACTCCCAAAGCGGTGCGTACGCTCTCCGGCAAATGGCTCGATCACGAGATCTCCTTCACCTTCGACGCCGTCCAGAAGGCCTGGTTCGGTCTGGCGGGCGCGAGTCTCGAAACCAAGCCCGGCATTTACCCAGTGGAACTGCGCGCGCAAACCAGTTCGGCAACCGCGCTTACGTACAAGCAGGGAATCAAGCTGCAGCGCCAGCGCTATCCCAAGGTGACGCTGACCGTCCCGGGCCGCTACACTGCGCCCGATCCCGAACAGTTGCGGGTGATTGAGCACGACAAAGAGGTGAAGGCTGAGGCGTTCAAGACTCTCACCTTCGAGCGCGAGTGGAAGGGCTCATTCCAGCGTCCGGTAACGGCGGAGATTTCTGACGTGTTCGGTGTGCAGCGTGTCTTCAACGGAGCGGTGCAGAGCACGCATCAGGGACTCGACTTCCGCGTTCCGCCGGGCACACCGGTCGCAGCAGTTAACAGCGGCACGGTGCTCCTCGCTCGGTCACTCTACTTTGAAGGGAACTGCGTGGTGATTGACCATGGCCAAGGGCTGCTGACGCTCTACCTACATCTCTCAGAGATGCGCGTGAAGGAAGGGGAACGCGTCGCCAAAGGCCAGCAGATCGGTCTCAGCGGGGGCACCGGGCGCGCCACCGGCCCGCATCTGCATCTCGCGGTGCGCTGGCAGGGGGTTTACCTGAATCCGGCGGGACTGCTTGACCTGCGGCTTCCGTGATTGATCGGGCCAACATAAGAATCTAGGCCGCAGAGGGCGCAGAGGTTTGCAGAGCTCGCAAGCCAGCTTTCCCAGAGCCCGGGTGGGACAGCCCAGCGCAACAAATGAAATCTATTGTTGCGATTTCCCTTGAGGCCGCTTATATTTTTCAGGCTGCCCGGCGGCAGAGGCGATTCGGGGGAAGCCCTTTAACCGAGTCCGTCGGCCAGAAGTTGTCCGGGAACCCGAGGGGCCCCCTCATCGGGTTCCCGGTTTCTAGGTCTCAGGTGTCAGGTCTCAGGAAACCCGACTCGTCCGCGCAGATTCTTGATCGCTGACTACTGACTCCTGACTACCGACTACTGCTTCTTCCATCCACACGCCATCGCGAAAGGTGACGTTCCTGCCCGAGATTGCCGGAATGCGTTCGCCGGAAACGATGATCCCGACGAGGTTCAGCGGGTCAGCGGCGGCGATGGTGATGCGTTCGCCGGCGAGCGGCAGCTTGCGATTGGCGCGCAGCGATTCCACGGCGACGGGAAGTGCGAACTGCTCTCCCAGAAATCCATCCACGAAGCGGCCGCCGCGGACTTCGCCGCGGTCTTCAAGCCGACGAAAAGCGATCTGCAATTCGCGCCAGCGCGGCAAGTTGCTTTCGCGCGCCAGCAGGTCGCGGAACACCACCCCATAGCGCCGCAACAGCATCCAGCAGCAGGACTCGACACTGCGGTCGCGGTCCGCGCCTTCGCTGTGCAAGAGCGACCAGCGGCCCGCCGCATGCCGCGGCCGCCGCACTTTGCCCAAGCCGCTCCCGTACGCGTTTTTGGGCGTGACCAGCGCGCGCAGGTTCTCGAACCCGTCGGCGGTGACGAGGCCGGCGGCAACCAGTTCCCACAGGCCGGTCTCTACTTCCGCCTTGAGTTTGCCGGTGGCGCGAACCATGTCTGGGAAGAAGAGCGCGCCACGCTGCTGCAACAGTTCCAGCAGCGCCCGCGCCACCGGACTCAACACCGAAGCTGCGGAATCATCTGCCCCCGGATGGCGTGGCTGCATCCAGTCGGCGTCTTCGCGCACAAAGAACGCAATCGGCGCAACCCGCGTTGGGATCACGCGCCGCTTCGCCCGGCCGAGTTCGCCGTTGTTTCCTCCCGTGTCGATGGTGGCCGGATGGGGCGAGAGCCGTCCCCAGCCGACTGCACCCGCGAGACAGAGTTGATCCAGATGCGCGGGATCATAGCTCGTAATCCTCCGCCCGAGCACATAGCGCTCCCATGCGCTGGCGGGTATTTCGAAGCCCTGCAACTGGCGGAGCACTTCAAGCGTTCCGTGCTCGCCGCGCACCTGCGTGCCGGGAGCGAGGTGCTGCCAACGCAGCAGCCAGTTCATGAACTGCGCCGCTGTGACCGGTTCGATCTGCTTGCGCAAGGTGGCAACCGTCAGCCGATGAATGCGTGCCAACAAGCGCCGCTCGCACCACTCGGTCTCGGGTGGGCTTGTGTGGGGGCGGGTCTCCGACCCGTCCGTGCCGAGCGCAGCTCGGCTGCTCTCCGGCCGGAATCTCCCGCGCAAGACGGCTCCGCTCGCTTCGATCCGGAGCAGAGCCTTGTCGATCTCAGACACCGGCAGCCCAAGCAACTCTCCTAATTCCGAAGCGGTCGTGGGCCCGAGGTGCTCCATCCATCCGCGTACCGCCGCCAGCAGGGCCTCATTGCGATCCACCGCGTTCGACGGTAGCGCCGCCGCCCCGCCTGCAGTAGCGTGGGCGCCCTCGCCCACGCTCGCGTCGGTCGGATGCAAAGCCGCGAACATTTCCGCCCGCTCCGCCGCCACCCAGAACCGACGCGTTCCTGATTCTGTCGGCACCTCTGCCACAAATGCACGCCCCTCCGACTCCAGCCGCTCAAAGAAAGCGGACCATGCTGCTGTGCGCTGCAAATCAGCAAGCTGAAAGCCGAGAGCCGAGAGCTGAGAGCTTTCCGCCTGAGACCTGACACCTGAGACCAGAGACCTACCGTTCTCCGGCACCATCACCAACGTATGCAGCGCATCGTGCAGTTCATCGGCGTCGCGGATGTCGGGCCAGGCTTCCGCCTGCACTTGCTCGATGGCGGCCGGGTCCAACGCACCCACTTCTTCTAGCACCGCAGCCGGCAGCACGCGCCGCATCTCGACCGCGCGTGCCCGCCGTTCCTCGAGAGGGGTGTCGTCAAGATAGGCATACGGGTTCGCATTCAGGATTTCGTGCGAGAACTGCGACGGCACCGGCGTGTCCACCGCTACGCAGCGGATTCGTCCTTCTTCAATTCCACGTAAAACATCGCCAAAGCCTTCGATGTCCATAGCTTCGGTGAGGACATCCTTCATCACTTCGGAGACCAGCGGATGGTCGGGGATCTTGATATCGCCTTCGACGTTCTCCTGGCACGCGGCTACATCAGGGAATACGGAGGCCAGCAGATCGTCGGAACGCATACGCTGAATCTGCGGAGGGACTTTCTTGCCTCCCTGGAAGCGCAACAGAGCGAGGGCGCGTGTTGCATCCCACCGCCAACGCGTCTGAAAGATGGGGGCCGCCAGCGCCGCCTGCTCCAGAATCGGTGGCATGCTTTCGGAGTGCAGGAAATGAAAAACATCGGCCAGCGGAAAACTGTGCTGCTCGGCGAGCGCGATGTTGAGGCCGTTGTCGGTTGCAGCTGCCTGGAGTTCGAAGTTGAAGCCGCGGCAGAAACGCTTGCGGAGCGCGAGCCCCCAGGCTTTGTTGATGCGGCCGCCGAAAGGGGCGTGGATCACCAGCTGCATGCCTCCGCCCTCGTCGAAGAAGCGCTCGGCGATGATCGTGGACTGAGTGGGCACATCGCCCAGCACCACCCGGCCTTCCAGCAAGTATTGGATCAATTGCTCCGCGCCGGCGGTATCGAGTCCGCACTCTTCTCCCATCCAACTTACGGTTTCTGCTACCACGGGCAGGTTGCGCCAGCCTTCGACCGGAACCACTCCCGGCAAGCGATCGCTGATCTCTTTGCGCAACTCGCCCAGCTGCGCCGAAAGCTCCGCGGTGCGCGCCGGCGCCTCGCCGCGCCAGAAGGGAACAGTCGGTGCGGCGCCCTTCGCGTCTTCCACCAGCATGCGCGACGACTTGCCCTCCACCCGCCGGATGCGCCACGAGGTGTTTCCCAAGAGCATGACGTCGCCCGCCATACTCTCGACCGCGAAGTCTTCGTCGATGGTTCCGACGGTGGTGCCGTCGGGCTCGGCAACCACCGTGAAGAGCGCGTTGTCTGGAATCGCGCCGCCGCTCGTAATCGCGGCCAGGCGCGCTCCCCGCCGTGGCCGCAGCTTGCGATTGACGCGGTCGTGATGCAAGTACGCGCCATAGCGTCCACGTTGGGAGGCTATGCCTTCCGAGAGCATCTCGAGAACCGCGTTGTAGGATTCCCGCGAGAGATTGCGATAGGGATATGCCTGCTTGATGAGCGCAAACAGTTCGTCTTCGTCCCAGCCGTCCGTTGTGCCGTCGGCCGCACTCGCGGAAACGGCGCAACAAGCGACGATCTGCTGTGCCAGCACGTCCAAGGAAGACTCGGGAAAGATCAGCCGGTCGAGTTCGCCCGAGCGGATTCCTCGCACCAGGACCGCGCACTCGGCAAGATCGTCGCGGGTGGTGGCGAAGAAGCGCCCTTTGGGAACCGCTCCCCGCCAGTGCCCGCTGCGGCCGACCCGCTGCAGGGCCACAGCTATGGAACGCGGTGAACTGATGTGACAGACCAAGTCAATCGTGCCAACGTCAATGCCGAGTTCGAGCGATGCGGTCGCGACCAGGACTTTCACTTCGCCGTCTTTCAGCTTCTTCTCGGCGGCCAGGCGGAGCTTGCGCGAGAGACTTCCGTGATGCGCGGCAACGTTGCCTTCGCCCAGGCGTGAGCCCAGTTGGTGAGCGATCCGTTCGGCTAGACGCCGCGTGTTTACGAACACGAGCGTCGAGCGATGTTCGTTCACCAGTTGCACGATGCGCTCGTAAATCTCGTCCCACATCTCGTTCGTGGCGATGGGTCCCAGTTCGGAAGAAGGAACCTCCACGCCGAGATCGAGCGTACGCTTGTGCCCGATGTTGACGATGACCGGATCGGGCCGCCCATTTCCGGTGAGAAAGTGCGCGACTTCCTCGATCGGCTTCTGCGTGGCCGAAAGCCCGATGCGCACCGGCGGGCGATGTGTCAGCGCCTCCAGCCGTTCGAGCGAGAGCGACAGGTGCACGCCCCGTTTGTCGTCGGCGACGGCGTGAATCTCGTCCACGATCACGGTCTCGACGTCCCGCAAGATGGCTCGACTCTTCTCGGCTGTGAGGAGAATGTAGAGCGACTCCGGGGTGGTGACGAGGATGTGCGGCGGGCGCCGCAGCATGGCCTGCCGGTCTTTCGTCAGCGTGTCGCCGGTGCGGACAGCGGTGCGAATCTCGGGCATCAACAGGCCGTGCTCGCCGGCCATCTGAAGAATCTCGCCGAGTGGGACCTCGAGGTTTTTCTGGATGTCATTGCCCAGAGCTTTCAGGGGTGAGACATAGAGAACTTCGGTGCGGTCGGTCAGTTCTCCCGCCACAGCTTTGCGGACCAGGCGGTCAATGCAGGCCAGGAATGCTGCGAGCGTCTTGCCCGATCCGGTGGGGGCGGAGATTAGCGTCGTATGCCCGGCCAGAATGTGCGGCCAACCTTGCTCCTGGGGTTCGGTGGGCGTTGCGAAACGTGACACAAACCACTCCGCAACGAGAGGGTGTGCCCAGGCCAGAGAGGACGAAACCATGACGGACATTCAGGCATTCTAGCCGGAAATAGAGATTTCGTAAATTGTTCGCCTTTTATCCGGGATAGAAGCGCAGCGGCAACACCGCCGCGTAGCTCTGGAAGTCCCGATCCGTGGTGAAAATCGCCCATTCGTGGCGATGCGCGGCCGCACAGATCAGGAAATCAACTGCCGATCCGGAAATGCCTCGGGCTCGGCACTGATTGCTCATGCGAGCCCCTTCTTCGTAATCCGCCACTTCCAGCAATGGCTCTTGGAACGCCTGGAGGTAGCGACGGATTTTTTCGGACTGAGCCTCCTCGCGAATGCCAGAGAGCAGTTCCTGCCGGATCGGACCCATCATTTCTACACGTCCTTCTCGAATCAACTCCGCCAGCGCTTTGCTCAGATTTTGCTCTGACCCGCTAAGATGCCCGGAACGCCGCCGCAATACCAGCGACCAGACGGGCGTATCCACGATCACAATCATGGGCGCTGATTGCCACCAGCAGGGCGGCGGCGACGCTCGGCTTTGTAATCGTAGCTGGGATCGAAATCGATGGTGCCGAAGGCGTTCAGAATCTGCAACTGCTTGCGCCGACGAACGTACTCAGCGAGCGCGGCGTTAACCGCCTCTTTTTTGGTCTTGTGGCCGCCGGCCCGGCGAGCCTCTTCGATGAGTCGGTCGTCCAGGGCGAGGTTGGTTGGCATGTGTAAAGTATTACACATATTGATGTGTTAGTCAAGTCAAGCCAGGAGCTCGCGATCGGAGCATGCCATCGAAGATGGTAGCCAACTGTTACTGAATCTGGAATGCGCACTGCACCGAAGCGCTGATCGTGATCTTTTGTGGTGGCGGCGGAGGCGGTGGTGGGGAAATCGCCTTCCGCTCACTGAAGGCGCCGCTTACCTCCACCGTTTCCGTTGTTGTTGGAAAAGTCTCCAACCTGGCCACCCCGTAGACTTGCTTTACGTCGAGGCTCATGTAGCGAAGTGCGCCGAGTTTCTGCCCCTTTTGTTCCAAAGCGGTCGCCGCTCGGCCGATCGCGCGTTGCATTGCCTCTGCCACCGCCTTCTTCTTAGCGGATTCTTCATCCGCCAGAGAATAGGTGAGCGACCGGAAGTCGGTGACTCCATCTTCCACCGACGCATCGAGAATCGGCCCAATCTTGGCGAAGTCGTGCACCTTCAGGACTTCCTGTCCTTGCACGTAGTAGGACCGCGCCCGCTTCTTGCGATCCCCTTCGTAGATTGGCGACACGGTCAGCACCCCGCTGCGGATGTCGTCTCTGCCTAACCCATTGCGCTGTGCGATGTCGACGATGTGCTGCATGGATCGCGTCGCCGTATCGTAAGCCCGCTTGATGTCCTTATCCTGCGCAAAGATCTGGAAGGTCAATGTGGCCAGATCGGGGTCGGCATCGTAGGTGCCGTCCGCCTGTACCACCAGGGTGTCGGCGATAAACTTCAGCTCGGGAGTCTGAGCAAACGCCGTCAAAGAGGCAAGAACGAAGACCGCTGACCAGATGGGCGATTTCATGGGGCGCTCCTGAACTCAAGAACGGTAATGCAACCTCGCCTTGCGTGGCAATCCTCTGGCGAACGGACAATGGATTGGAAGAACGCTCGCGAGTGCTAGAATCGCCACGCAATGTCCAAACTGCGCGCGAAAAAAATCAAACTCATCCTGTTCGACGTGGACGGCGTCCTCACCGACGGCAAAATCTGGATTTTTCCCGCTTCGGCCGGGGCGCAGCAGAGCGTCCTGCAGCAGGCAAATCAGCACCGGGGCGAGGGCGGGTTCGGTTTCAACAGCGCCAGCCTGATCGAAGCCAAAGGTTTCCACGCGCACGATGGCACGGCCATCTCGTTGGCCCGGTTGGCGGGATTGAAAACCGGGCTGATCACCAAACGTCTCTCTGAAACCGTGACCCTGCGCGCCCGCGACCTGAAGATGGACCATGTTCACCAGGGCATTCAGGACAAGGCGGGCGTCCTCCGGCAGATTCTGGAAGAAGATGGAATCACCCCGGCCGAGGTGGCATTTGTGGGCGACGACGTCATTGACCTGCCAGTGATGCGCCGCTGCGGACTGGCGATTGCAGTAAAGAATGCTCGCGCTGAGGTCAAAGCCGAAGCGCACTGGGTCACGCCCCATGCCGGCGGCGACGGTGCCGCTCGCGACGCGGTCGAGTACATCCTGAAGGCGCAGGGAAAATGGAAGAAGGTGGTGGGGGAATACATTTTGGAGAGAAGCAGTTAGGGATCAGCAATTGGCACTTGGCATTTAGCACTTAGCTTAACCCTTCGGATTGCAGACTTCTCTATGGTAGAGAGATGCTCAGAAGTGCGTGAAATAAGAGAAGGAACGGTCCGAGAGCGGAAGGGTTGAGCTAACTGCTAAGTGCCAACTGCCAAGTGCTGAAAAAACGCCCACCGATCGCTTGCTTGGGGCGTGCTCGGGTTAGCCATCGGTGGGCTGCTTTTCTCCTTACTCACCCTGTTGTTTTCAGGAGTTGTTCCCGGTTTGAACCCGCGCTGCGCGGGAAAGTTTCGGCCCGCGGTCAAGAAAAGTCCTACAGCCTCAAGTATTTTAGTTTGAATGACTTGCGTGCGTGTGGCCTACTCCGGGATGGGCATCGGCCTGGCCGCCATCAGTTCGGCGAAGCGGGGATCCTTGCGCAATTCGGTGAACTCGCTGTCTTTGTACACATTGCCGATGTCTTTATACCCTTCCTCCATGGCCTTCCGGAGGTAGCGCAGGGAGCGGTCGGCAACGCCCATCTTGGCGTACAGTTTGGCCAGTACATAATCGTAGCGGGCGCGGTCCTCGGGTGAGGGAAGCTGGGCCTGCACTCCCGCGCGCGAGGTGCGCTCGAAGACGTCCGGATCCAGTTCCAGCGCCTTGGAGTAGCTCAGCGCGGCCTTGTCGAATTGCTTCTTGCTGAAGTAGGCGGCCCCCAGGTTGCTGTAGTAGGAAGCGGCCCCGGCGTTCAGCGCCACCGCCTTCTCATAATTCTTGATGGCCCTGCCGTAATCACGCAGCTCGTAATAGACCACGCCCAGATTGTTGTAGGCGTCGGCATGGGTGCGGTCGGCTTTGATGGCGCGCTCGAAGTTCTTCCTGGCCTGTCTGTACCGTTGCAGCATGAGGTCGCAGATCCCCATCTTGTTTAGCAAAGCGCCGCTGGCGGCTGTTTTCTGCAGCGCGGCCTGGTAGTAGTCAATGGCGTCCAGGTAGTTCTTTTCGGCGCGCAGCTGATCTCCGCGCCCCTCTAACTCCACGGCGGACGCGCTCGGAGCGGGCGGCTCGGCTCGCCGAATGGGCGGAGGGCCCACTTGCACGATCTCGGTATTCTGGGAAAACGCAGGTAAGGCTAATAGCAACAGGATGGGAAGCGATGTCAGACGATTGCGGGAAAGCATGGGAACCTCCCCAGGAAGGTTTCAGATGCGAGGCTTCAAAGGGAACCCCGCAAGCTTGAAACTCTGAGAGCTTGAAACTTTGAAACCTTGCCCTTACTGCGGTTTCGCGCCGTTGTCTTCAGGCTTAGACGGCGGAGGCGTGTTTTTGTCATGGGTGCTACTGTCTCCCTTGAAGGCGTCCGCAATCTTGCCGAAAAAGCTTTTCTTTTTCTTCGCAGGATCTCCCTCTGGTTGGACACCGCCCGCGGCCTGTGGGTTCCCGCCGTTGGGAGGTGGAGGAAGCGGCTTTTCTGAATTGCCGCCAAAAATGCGGGAGAAGAACCCCTGCACGCCGCCGCTCTGGTCGCAGGTGTCGTGCGGCTCCGTTCCGGCCAAGAAGGCAATGGTGTAAGTGTCCGGACAGGAAGGCGTTGCCAGCCGGTTGGTGACCTTGTCGAGTTGCACATCGACCACGCCTTCCGGCTGATTGAAGGCCCGGACATCGGCATACTGCGGCAGCATGACGGCCTTCTTCATGAACTCGGCCCAGATGGGCGCTGCGGTCTGAGCTCCGCTCAGACGCAGGTCGCTGTAGTCGTCGTATCCCACCCAGACGATGCAAAGCAGGTTGGAGGTGTAGCCGGCGAACCATCCGTCGTGAGAACTGCCCGTCTTGCCGGCCGCCGGAGCGGTGAAACCGCGGGCCCGCACGGGGAAGGCCGTGCCGAAGTTCATTACGCCCTCCATCATGTTGGTCATGATGTAGGCCACGCGGGGATCGAGCACCTGCTTTCTGTCGGTGCCAAAATTCATGACCACATCGCCCTGGGCGTTGCGCACCGAGTTGACCAATATCGGGGATAGCCGTACGCCGCCGTTAGCGAAAGACGTGTACGCGGCGGTCATATCCACGGGCGTGGCGTCGTAGGCGCCGAGCGCCATGGCGGGCGTGGCCTTGACAGAGGCGATGCCGGCGTTCTTGGCCAGGTCGGCGACTTTGTCGTAGCCAACCTCTTCAGCAACTTTCACGGTTGCGTTGTTGAGCGAGAGTGCCAGCGCGTAGCGCAGCGTCACGTCGCCGTGGTACTCCTCTTTGTAATTACGGGGTTCGTAAATCTGATCGCCGTAGGAAAAAGTAGAAGGCTGATCGGGAACCGTCGAAGCTGGGGTCAGCACCGCGGGTGAACCGTCGAGCGCGGTATTGACGGCGGCTGCATACACAAAGGGTTTGAAGATGGAGCCGGTGGGCCGTTTGGCGAGGGCGTGATTCAACTGGCTCATGCCGTAGTTGCGTCCGCCGACCAGAGCTTTGATTTCCCCGGTGTGCGGGTCCATCGCCACCAGCGCGACCTGAGCCTGTGGGCCGGGCGCCACCGTGATCTCATACTTGTTCTTGCCCACCTTGACCTTCTTGGTCCGCATCTTCGTGACCTGGTCGTCCACCAGCTTGATGCCGGTCTCGACCGCCTGGGCGGCGGCCTTCTGTAGGTCCGGGTCAAGCGCCGTATAGATATGGTAAGACTGATCGTTCATCTCGCGTTCGTTCAGCTTGCTGATGACGGCGTCGCGCACCATGTCCACGAAGTAGGGGGCGTCGCTAGCCTCGACGTTGGGCGGGGCGAGCTTGAGCGCCGTGGCCTTGGCTTTGTCGGCCTGTTCGCGCGTGATGGTGTGCGTTTCGACCATGGACTCGAGCACCGTGTTCCGGCGCTCCAGGGCGCGCTCGGGATGCCGGTAAGGCGACAGATAACTGGGCGCTTGGATCAGCCCCGCCAGCAGCGCGGCTTCGGGGAGTGTGATGTCCTTGAGATCCTTGTTGAAATACGAGCGCGCCCCTTCGGCAAAGCCCGAGATGGTGAACGAGCCGCGCTGTCCCAGGTCAACACGGTTAGCGTAAAACTCCAGAATTTGTTGCTTGGAAAACTTCTGCTCGAGTTGTACGGCAATCAGCATCTCGATCAACTTGCGCTTGAGCGTCTTCTCGGGCGTGAGGAAAAAGGCGCGCGAGAGCTGCATGGTGATGGTCGAACCGCCCTGCTGATGGCGCTGGTGCGTGAAATCCACCCAGGCCGCCTCGGCCAGCCGGAGAAAGTTGACCCCGCCATGCTGGAAAAAGCGGCGGTCTTCAATGGATATGACCGCGTCCACCATGACCTTGGGGAGGTCTTCGTATTTCACCAGCGAGCGCTTGGAACGCTGCTCGGCGTCAAAGAGCGAAGTGACGAGTTGCGGCTCCAGTTCGTAGGCGGCAAGATCGCCGGCGGAACGGCTGCGGATTTCGGAAACTTTGCCGTCCGCGACGAAAATAGTCGCCGGCTCAGGACTGTGATAGGACTCCGGCCCGGGCAGAACTTCAATTGAGCTGCCGTGGACATGGTAAGTACCGAGCAGGGAGTCGCCCTCTCTTTCGCCGTAACCGGCGCGGCGCAACTCCCGGGCGACGTCGCGGATGGCGGAGGAAGATCCCACCCGCACCACGCGCGGGCCGGCGTAAATCTTGGCCGAGTTCGTGAAGACTGGGTCGCGGAAGCGCTGTTCAATAATGTGGTCGTACTTTACATACCAGTAGGAAAAAAGGCCGACGACCAGCAGGGAAACCGTCAAGAAAGCCAGGAGCGCAGCGCGGATGATAGGATCGCGCGGCAGCAAGCCTTTCCGGCCTCTGGCGCCCCGCGCCGGGTTCGGGATTTTCAGTCTAATGGCCACAGGGACCGCTTCACGATCTACGGAAGCAATTTTTCATCCCAAACTCTTGTCTGGCTGAAGTGAATCACCGGCTTGATTCTAAACCAGAAGCAGGCGGCTACCGTTATTAGATGCGTGTCAAAGGATAGACAGGCGTGTCGGTGTGCGAACTCATCAGCCCGACCCTCGCAGCAAGGTTGTGCCTGTGATTGGCGAGGTACTACACTGTGCGGCAAACCAAGATTAGAGGGTGAATCGTCCCATGGCCAAGAGCACGCACGCCCCAAAGCCCGGGCAGAAACATCAAAAGATCGGTCCCGGAGCCGGTTGCCAGTCTGCCCCGCATGGCGCCCAAATTCGGCCTGAAGCCCCGCACGAAATACCTGCCCTGGAGCCATGCTTGCACGCAACTGGAACGCGCGCGCAACTATTGGATCGTGACGGTCCGGCCGGATGGCCGGCCGCACGCCATGCCCGTCTGGGGCTTCTACGTCGACGGCACCATTTACTTTGGGACGGCGCGAGACTCCCGCAAGTGGCGCAATCTGGAATCCAACCCGCATGTGATCGTTCACCTGGAGAGCGACGATGAGGTCGTGGTCGTGGAAGGAGTCGCCCGCGAAGTCAAAACTCCCGAGGTGATCGCTGCCCTCCGTCCCGTTTCCGAGAAAAAATACGGGATGTGGATGCCGCCCCATCCTCAGAAACATGTCGTGATCGCGGTTGAACCGAGCACTGCGTTCGCCTGGTCGGAAAAAGATATCCAGGGAACAGCAACTCGCTGGTCGTTCCAGGACTGACAATTTCCGGGAAACAAGAGGCCGTGAGAAGTCAAAGGCTGAGAACTGACAGCTGCGAGCTGTTCTTAGTAAATGCCCTTGTTCTTGCTCGAGGGGTGAAACTCGAGCGTGGTCGTGTAACCCGGCAAGTTGACCGGCACGCTGTAATCAGCTTCGATCGACAGGCTGCCCGTGCCGCTGAGTCCGCTGCGGGAAACCTTGACTTGGCGGGCGGTGAGTTGAATGTCGTAGTCGCGGGCGTGCTTGATCACCGAATCACGGATATCGTCTTCGCTGCGGTTGCCGTAAGTCGATTGCAGCGCTTCGTTCTTGATGAAGTCCTCGAACTCATAGTTCGAGAAATAGGGCGGGATGACCTTGATCCCAACGATGACGACCGCCACCATCACGAACACACCGAAAATCGCTTTCGCTGTTCCCATAACGTCAGTTGCCAGCCGCCAGTTGCCCGTTGAGGCTATGAGCCGTGGGCTGTCCGCATCAGCGTCTAACGCGGCAGCAGCCCTTGAAAGTGCTCCCTTATAGCAGGAATCTTAACGTCAGTGGATTGGCGAGTCGAGCGCTGAACGACTTCCACAGTATCGTCGGTAACTTTCTTTCCCACGTTGATTCTAAAAGGGATACCAACCAGGTCAGCGTCTTTGAATTTGACCCCGGGGCGTTCGTCGCGGTCGTCGAGGAGCACGTCAAAGCCGGCTCCTTCGAGGGTGCGCGTGATTTCCTCGGCGGTGCTGCTGATCTTGTCGTCGGCAGCGTTGGTGGCGACGATCACCACTTCAAAAGGCGCAATCGAAGGGGGCAGCCAGAAGCCGTTCTCGTCGTTCGACTGCTCGATGGCAGCGGTCAGGATGCGCTCGATGCCGATGCCGTAGCTGCCCATAATTGGCGCCACCTCCTTGCCGTTGCGGTCGAGCACACGCGCGCCCATGGACTCGGAATACTTGTAGCCGAGTTTGAAGATGTGTCCGACCTCGACCGCGGTGTCGATGCGGAGTGAGGCGCCGCAATTGGGACAGTCTTCGCCCGCGGTCACGCTTCGCAAGTCGGCGTAAGCCGTAGGATGGAAATCCTTGCCGGGCGTCAGGTTCTTGACGTGGTAGCCCTCTTTGTTCGCGCCGCCGATCAAGTTCGTGCGGCCTTCAAGAGCTTTGTCCACGAGCAAGATCGGCTTGCCGGAGTCTTTCATGTCCTTGGCCCATTCAATGCTCAGTGGGCCCAGGTATCCGGCGGGGGACTTGAAAAGGTCGCGGATTTCTTCTTCCTGCATGGGACGCGCTTCTTTGCCCGCGGTCGCAGTCGAGAGCTTAGCTTCGTTCAGTTGGTGATCGCCGCGCATCAGTGCGATGACGGGGCGCGGCCGGGGCTTGCCTGTCTTCTCGTCGTTCTCGGTGATCATCAGTGCGAGCGTCTTCATCTTGTTTTTCGGAGATACGCCGAGGAAGCGCGCGACGTCTTCGATCGTCTTCTGGCCGGGTGTGTGAACCTGGAGCGGCTTGCCGTCACCTTCAGGCTTCAGGTCTTCGACTGGATCCAGCTTCGAAGTGGCCTTCTCCAGGTTCGCGGCGTAGTTGCACTTCTCGCAGCTCACAATCAGGTCTTCGCCGGCGGGCGTGCGCACCATGAACTCGTGCGACTGCGATCCTCCCATCGCGCCCGAGTGCGCCTCGACCACCATGTACTTGAGCCCGCAGCGGTCGAAGATGCGGCAATAGGCGTCGTAATGCTTGAGATAGGAAACGTCGAGCCCGGCGGCATCCATGTCGAAGGAGTAAGAGTCCTTCATGATGAACTGGCGCACGCGCAGCAGGCCCGACTTGGGACGGGGCTCATCGCGAAACTTGGTCTGAATCTGGTACCAGATCTGGGGAAGCTGCTTGTAGGTGCGCAGTTCCTTGCGCGCGATGTCGGTCATGACCTCTTCGTGGGTCATGCCCAGGCAGAGCTCGGCGCCCTTGCGATCCTTCAGGCGAAACATGTTGTCGCCCATGACCGTCCAGCGTCCGCTCTCCTCCCAGAGATCGCGCGGATGCAGCGTGGGCAGGTAGAACTCCTGGCCAATCTTGTCCATCTCCTGGCGGACGATGCCCATGATTTTCTGGGTCGTGCGATTGCCGAGGAACAAAAACGAATAGATCCCAGCGCCTAGTTGGCGGATGTATCCCGAGCGGACGAGCAGCTTGTGGCTGGCGACCTCGGCATCAGCCGGGGCCTCGCGGAGAGTAGGGATAAACAGTTCGGACCAGCGGTGCATGGTTAGAGTTCCCGATCAGAAGGGAATTGTTGATTGTAAATGATGGCAGCGGCAAGGCTCACGTAGGGACAGCCGCCCTCGGCTGTCCGTCGCCCGAAGGGCGACACCATCTACGCCGCCAGCCGCTTCAGGATTTCTTTCCCCAGCTTCTGCGTCTCCCCAAAAAACTTCTGGTATTCGACAAACATCCGGTTCAGTTGGAGCGACTGGTCCGGTGTTAGGTTATGGCGCAGGAGCATGTCGCGGACGTGGACTGGATTCGGCAGGGTCGCTTCTTCGTTCAGTTCTTCCAGGGCGGTCGAGGGATTGTAGTGGTACATACCGATATTGTATGCGCGATTTGAAGCTAGCTGTCAGCCATCAGCCGTCAGGCTCCGGAGGCGAGGGCCCCGGTGCCACACAAAAGAGCGGCGGGCAAGAGGGCCCGCCCTACGCAAACCAACAACTGGAGACCTGTTCTTAAGCCAGGCCTTGGAAAGGAAGGGATTCTTCAAAGGCCTGGCTTTACTCCTCTAAAGGCTGCATCGTTCCGGCTACCTTCTGGCAGACGCCGTCCTTAGCCTTGTACACATTGAGAATCACGGCCTTGAATTCATGGTGCTTCCCATTGCCCTTGTCATCGTAGCTGACCTGAAGCGTACCGTGTTCGAAAGCCATGTCGCCCGATGACGAGGAAACGATCCGATGCTCGCCCACGTAGGAACTCTTGATATTCGTGCGCTCTCCAAATTTCTCTTGGTTGGTAGCTTGTATTTCGGATTTGCCAACAACTGGCTTTCCGTAGGGAGGCATGTACGAGAAGGCATCCTCGGCCACGGGTACCTTCCCCTGTTTTATGAGGCTTTCCGTACACGGCCCCGCTTGCGCTTGCATCAGTACCGCAGATGCGACAATCAGTAGCAACGAGAGCACGCTCTGGCGCATTGCATTTCCTCCTTGCGAATGTCTTAGCCGGCATTTCCTTTTTGAAGTAATCCCTAAGGTAAGGTTTGGCCGACGGCCCGGACGTATTATAGGTCAAGGAGCAGGGAGCCGTGACCACGCGTCAACCCAAGGTTCACACTCAACTCGGCCGAGCCGCAGTCCAGATCTTTGCCGCCAATGATCGCATGAACCAGATTCTTATCGAACATTTGGACCCTGCCGCCTGGAGAGCCAAACCGCCCGGCAAAAATAAGGTCCGCCCCATTGCGGCGATCTTCACGCACATGCACAATGTCCGCTGCAAGTGGGTCAGGCTTACAGCTCCGCACCTGAAGGTTCCACCACAGCTCAACCGCGCGCACTGCACGCCGCAGCAGGCCCGCGCGGGATTGGCCGACAGCGCCGCTCGCTGCGCGGAGATGCTGGCGGAAGCGCTCGGCGGTGGTGGGGGCCGCGTCGAGAAGTTTCTTAGAGACGGCTGGGCTCGGCCTTGGCCGGTTGGCCTGGAAATGCTGTGCTACATGCTTTCTCACGAAGCCCACCATCGCGGGCAGGTGTGTATGCTCGCGCATCAGCTCGGATTCCCGTTGCCGAACGAGGTGGCGTACGGGCTCTGGAATTGGGAAAAGCTGTGGAAAGAGTGCGGGTCGCCGGGCGGCCCCGGCTACGATTCTTAAGGAATCGCTCAAGGGCCGGGTGCCCCAACTCCTCGCGTTCCTTGCGATGAGTGCGATGTCGGCTCAGGAAGTGCTGCTTGTCCCGAGAGTGCAAAGATGATCCCCATCACCCCCTCAGTACGCGAATGAGTGGGGCACCCCCCAGGACTGCGATCCGAAACATCGCTCCGGGGTCCCGACGCCATTCAGTTGGCCTGCGCCGCCAACGCCAGCGTGGATCTCTTCGTCACCAACGATGAGCGACTCCAAGGCAAGCACGTCGACGGCATTCAGTTCATCGTGCCACTGGAGCGAGTTCCGATCTGAAAGGGTTCGCCCTTATCGAGGGCCGCCTGCCCGCAAACGACCAACGACTAACGACCAACGACCGTCGGAAGGACTGAGGCCCTCGTCGGGGAAAGGCCCCACTTCTCGAAAACCGCGGGAAGCGTCGCACCCCGACACTACTTGGGCCGCCCGCCGAACGTGATTGATGCGAGCGTAAGGAGGGCGAGGACGTCCCCTCTACTCTTATATGCACGGCCCGATTAAGGAGTCCCTGACGGCGCGCCGGCTATCTGCCAAGCGAAGGCCAGGGGCGAGGATGCGGTAAGGTCGATGGCCGGCTCAACCGTGGAGAAGGACTGCACGAAATCCTTATACACGGCCTTGCCATTGAACTGCGCGAAGACGTCGACGCCATTCGGCGGACAGGCGACCATTCCCGTCAAAGTTCCTTTGGCGGTAATCGAGTTGGGGCCTTCCACGGCGGCACCCGAGAGAAACGGCGGACCGTTCGGCGGTACGGGGACAAGGTTCGTCACCTGGTGCTGCATGCAGAGCGGGAACGTGCTCCCATCGTTCACGATCAGCGAAGTGCCCCAAGCGTTTGCTCCCAAAATGTTCCCCAGCCAACGATTCGCGTAATCGGCATAGGCATTGCTTCCGGATATATTGGTGTACTCCGCGGCCATCACCGACAATCCGGCGCCATGCGAAGTGGTGTCGTACGTGTTCCATGGAAAACCGAATCCGAACGGCTCCGTATTGCCCTGAGTGACCGCCTTATCCAATTGCTTCTTGAGATCGGCGAGCAGGGCCGCCTTGGTTGTCGCCAGGCCAGTGGGATTTCCTGCCAGGGTCATCGCCCGGTACAGTTCGAAGTGCGCGAGACCCGTGACGTCATACAAGTTGAGAGTATCGGCCGCGTCGTTCGGACCCGTGATGTAGGCGTTAGCCCAAGTAGCTGCCTGCTGCAGATAGTACGTCGGGTCGGTATGTGGTAGCCCCGTAGGCAGGTTGCTGGCGGCCTGCAGCGCAAAGTAAAGCTCGGTTGCGCCCAGCTCTAAATCATCCCGCCATTCCGACTCGGGATAGAAACTAAACGGGATCACTGTGAGCAGGTTCCCGCTGGGCGCGGTATTGGCAAGATCGAAGATGTGCTCCGCCGAGAGCAGGCACTGGTTCGCAAGAGTAGGGTTGCTGCTCTGATACGTGTGATAGCAAAGCGCGAATACCGCCGCCATGCGCCCGGCAAGATTCGGACTGACCTTGGCGCCGGCTCCGCCTGCAGTATTGATGAACACCGGGCGATGGCAAATATAACGGTACCTGGAGGTGCACCCCTGATAGGTGTCGTCGGCCTGGGGCAAGCGCCAGATGTCATGGTCGCTCACGGTTTGCGAGTTTCCATTACCGATTCCCACCTGGTAGTAGAAGGTCTTATTGTTGTCGTCCCACATTTTGAGCAGCCAGTCGACGCCGAACGTCGCCTCGGCGGTAAAGTTCGAGGTCGTTGAGCCGGCCCCCATCTGGTTGGGAAAATCACGAACGCCAATCTGAAGGAGCGCTACGGTATAGCTCGTCGTTTGAACGAACTTGAGGTAGTCACCAGCGTCCCACCAGCCACCCGAGGCGTCGATCACAGCTCCCGTTGCGGTGAGGTCCCCGGAAAATCGGCCATTGTTGTTCACGTTCGGGGTGAGATAGACCTTGGCGCTTTGATCATTCACGTGTCCGGGAGCAGTGCGCAGCGAGGTCGCGATAAAGTTCGGACCATCACGCTCGTTTTCATAAAAATAGAGGGAGTTCGCCAGCGCCACCGAGTAAACATTGGCCCCCGTATCGATCTTAAAACCTGGCGAGGCTGCTGCTATCGGTCCGCTGACGGTGATCGTGTACGTTCCAGGCAAGGTGACGGTGGAAAAATCGAGCGCGTAGACATCGGGGTAAGCGGTGCTCCACGAACCCAGGTTGGCGCCGATTGCGGCGGAATAAACCGTTGCGCCGCTGGAATTCTTAACGCTGAATGTGGCGCCGGTCTCGACAGCGGAGGCCATAAGATAGGCGCGTTTGGATGAGCTCGAGAGATAACCAAGTTGATTGACCCTCACAAACGCACTCTGAGCGTAGGCGTTAGCGCAGGACAACATGAGGCCCGCCACGACTACGGCGCACTTGCGTGCCGCGCGGGTCGAAGGAAAACCCCCAGATTTTCCGGTCATGGTTCCTCCTTGTTAAATGGTTTCAATAAAACGTGTGAATACTGATCCTGTAGCGACACTCTGTCAATAGGAATGTTGCTGTATTTGTCCTTTTTTTGGAGTTGAGGATGGCGGGGGGACCAGGTCTCCGGGCGGGTGGCCCCCATCTCGGCGGGAAGTATATCGCACTTAGTTCTTAGTGTTAGCAGAGGCAACGCTCGGGGTGCCCCATTTCTCGCGTCCTTTGCGAGAAGTGGGAAGCAAGGCAGTCGGCAGCGGAGTGGGGTTGCTTTTCACGCAGCCGGCGATCGAATCTTCATCTTGAGAACTTGCCACTCGTTCACTTTCACCAGACCGGCCTCGCCCAAAGCGTAAGCACGGTAACTGCTCCACCGCCACAGTTCCGGAGACTCCACCAGTCCGCGCTTTACAGGGTTGCGGTGCATGTAGCGCAACTTCTCGACGCGTTTGCGGCTTGTCCATACATTGAAGTCGTAGAAGCGTTTCTGCCCGATATGCTGCGGAGTGCGCTCGAAGAGCTCGGGTTGGGCGGCATTGCGACGACGGCGCATCTGGACCAGGACGCGGCGCGCAAAGCCCAGCTTCAAAGCCTGCATGACCGTCGAGGGAGTACGCTCTTGCGGCTCGCTGATCAGCAGATGAAAGTGCTCGGGCATGATTACGTAGCCGAGGACGACGAACTGATACCGCTGTCGTACCTGCTCCAGAACGGTTAGAAACAGGTTGCGCCGCCGCGCACTGCCGAGCAGTGGCTGACGGCGGTAACAACTGCAGGTGATGAAATGCAGGTCGCCACTTCCGTAGTAGCGTGTCAGATTCCACGGCATTCCAACCAGCGTAGCGGCGTTGAGAAGTTCGCGCTGTGACGGCGCACACCGTGCAGAAGTGATGAATAAGACCCGCAGCGAAAAGGCCCCACTTCTCGCAAAGAACGCGAGAAATGGGGCACCCCGATTATTTGTGATGAAGGAGAAGTGGGCCACCCGCCCAGACGCCACCACTCGGCGAGTCCTCCGCGATAATAGACGAGATAGTCTCCTCTGGTTCACCTGTCGTCAAGTGCGCGCTTAAAACAAAGCGGGGCGGCTCGCGCCGCCCCTGTGACCTGACACCCAAGACCTGAGACCTGCTCTTCTAAGTCCCCTCGTTCCAGCTCGCCAGATACTCTTCCTGCTCCGGCGTCAGGCGGTCGATCTTGATGCCCATGGATTCGAGTTTCAGTTTGGCGACGCGCTTGTCGAGGTCCACGGGAACGGTGTAGACCTTTTTTTCGAGCGAGGCGTGGTTCTTCACCATGTACTCGCAGCACAGCGCCTGGTCGGCGAAGCTCATATCCATCACGGACGCGGGGTGTCCCTCGGCCGCGGCCAGGTTGATGAGGCGGCCTTCGCCCAGCAGGTTGATGCGGCGGCCGTCTTTCAGCGAGTACTCGTCCACGAAAGTGCGCG
Organism: Terriglobales bacterium; assembly: GCA_049273945.1. GTDB lineage: Bacteria > Acidobacteriota > Terriglobia > Terriglobales > Acidobacteriaceae > Acidiflorens. The sequence goes on from JBASRS010000005.1 coordinate 25,289, forward strand.
TGGTGCGCTTCGACGAAGACAGCTTCTCGAGCGACGGGATGTCGATCTCGACGTTAAAGTGTCCCGAGTTCGAGATGATCGCGCCGTCTTTCATGTGCTCGAAATGCTGCTTGCCGAGGACGTTCTTGTTGCCCGTGACGGTGCAGAAGACGTCGCCGATCTTGGCCGCCTCTTCCATGGACATGACACGGAAGCCGTCCATCACCGCTTCGAGCGCCTTCGTCGGATCGACTTCGGTGACGATCACTTCCGCGCCGGCGCCGCGGGCACGGCTGGCTAGGCCGCGTCCGCACCAGCCGTAGCCGGCGACCACGAACTTCGCTCCCGCAAGCAGGAAATTAGTCGCGCGGATGATGCCGTCAATCGTTGATTGTCCGGTGCCGTAGCGGTTGTCGAACAGATGCTTGGTGTCGGCGTCGTTCACCGCGACGATCGGATAGCGCAGCACGCCTTCTTTCGCCATCGCGCGCAGGCGGATCACGCCGGTAGTCGTCTCTTCCGTGCCGCCGATCACGCCGGCAAGCTCAGCCGTCCGCTTGGTGTGCAGCACCGAGACCAGGTCGGCGCCGTCGTCCATGGTGAGCTGCGGCCGATGATCAACCGCCGCCATAATGTGTGAATAATACGAATCGCTGTCCTCGCCCTTGATGGCGAACACAGGAATGCTGTAGTCGCGCACCAGGCTGGCGGCGACGTCGTCCTGCGTAGAGAGAGGATTCGAAGCGCAGAGGGCGACATCGGCGCCGCCATCGCGCAGCGCGATCATCAGGTTCGCGGTTTCCGCCGTCACATGCAGACAAGCCGAAACCCGAATCCCCTTGAGCGGCTGGTTCTTGATGAATTCCTTGCGGATAATCTGCAGCACCTTCATGGACTGGTTCGCCCACTCGATGCGCTTCTTGCCTAAATCGGCCAGTTCAAAATTCTTTACATCGCAGGCAATTGTTGTTGTCGTAGACATTTGCTCCCTATCCCCGGATGATGACTAACTAAGTTTGAAGTCAGACTGCAGAAGTTGCATTCCTCCGTGACCTCCGTGACCTCTGTGGTAAAGAAGTTAGTCTTAACCACAGAGGACACAGAGGTCACGGAAGAAATCTTATTTTCTCGCGCCGACTGGTTCGCGCTTCAGACCGGCGTCGGCTGCCAGTTTTGCGGCTTTGTCGGTCGCTTCCCAGGTGAAGTCGGGGTCGCTGCGGCCGAAGTGCCCGTAGGCGGCGTTCTTGCGGTAAATCGGGCGGCGCAGGTTCAGCGACTCAATGATGCCGCGCGGCGTCAGCTTGAAGTTCGCGCGGATCAGGCCGGGAATGATGGCCGGATCGACTTTCTCGGTACCGAAGGTATCTACCAGCACGCTGACCGGCTCGGCCACGCCGATCGCGTAGGCAAGCTGCACTTCGCAACGGTCGGCCAGCCCTGCCGCGACCACGTTCTTCGCAATGTAGCGCGCCACATAGGCGGCCGAACGATCCACCTTGGTCGGATCCTTGCCGCTGAATGCGCCGCCGCCGTGACGTCCCATACCGCCGTAGGAGTCCACGATGATCTTGCGTCCGGTCAGACCGCTATCGCCCATGGGGCCGCCGATGACGAAGCGTCCGGTGGGATTGATGTGGTACTTGGTGTCTTCATCGAGCAGATTGGCCGGGATCACGGCCTGGATAACGTGCTTCAGAATGTCGGAGCGCAGTTCGTCATTGCCGATTGTCTCGGAGTGCTGGGTAGAGACGACCACCGCATCCACGCGCTTCACTTTGCCCGGCGCTGAGTATTCGACTGTGACTTGAGATTTTCCATCGGGCCGGAGGTAAGGGCAGATACCAGTCTTGCGGACTTCGGTGAGGCGTTGACACAACTTGTGGGCCAGCGCGATCGGCATCGGCATCAGCTCCGGCGTCTCGTTGCAAGCAAAGCCAAACATCATTCCTTGGTCGCCGGCGCCACCGATATCCACGCCCATGGCGATATCGCCGGACTGCTTGTTGATGCTGGAAATCACGGCGCAGGTGTTGGAGTCGAAACCGTACACGGCGTTGTCATAGCCGATGGATTGCACCACGCCGCGGACTACGGTTTGGAAATCTACATAAGCTTTGGTGGTGATTTCGCCGGCAATCACGACCAGGCCGGTGCAGGTCAGGGTTTCGCAAGCAACGCGGCTGGCGGGATCTTCACGCAGGCAGGCGTCGAGAATGGCATCGGAAATCTGATCGGCAATCTTGTCCGGATGCCCCTCGGTAACTGATTCCGAGGTAAACAGGAAACGATTCGTTGGCAAGCTAGTATCTCCTAAAGGTGTGTCTTCGCGTTCACTGAGGGGGGCTTATGACACCAAATGGCTCTGGGCCGAGGTCTCACTCGTTCTCACAAAAACGGTACCAGAGATGGCCGCCGGGCGCAATGAAATTGGCGTAACGGCACGGGCCGAACAGCGAGTGGCTCCAGGCTGCAGCAAACGGGTTCCGGGAGATCGTAAACGGAAGAAAAGAAAGACACAAGCTATTGCGTAACTGGAGGAATGGGAGGGTTTGGCCGCAGCCCGCCTGAGCCAAAAGTAAGGGTCTTCACCTCGCCATAATCGCCCTGCGGATCCAGCTTCTTGCCGTTGAAGACAAAGTCGAGCGCGCCCGTGTTTCCAGCCCTTATGACCACCTCTTTTCGGCCGTGAACCGCGCGTTGGTAGCCCTCCACCAGAGTGTCGGCGAAGATGGCCTGGCCGTCGGCTGTGATCGAGAGCCAGGAGTCTTCGCGGGCCAAGATGACAACCGTAAACTCGCCAGGCGAGGCCGCCGCCTGGGTCACCGCCGCAGCAATTGACGCAGCATTCCTTCCGGTTCCGGATGCGGGAGCGGAAAAGGCGCTGACCTCCGCTTGTTTCGCCGGTGCTGATGCCCGCAGAGTTCCGCGGTCGGAAGGGGAAGCCTGAGAGCCGGCTGGCGAGCTGGTCTCCGTCCTCGGTTTCGGGGTGGCTGTGGGCGCCGCGGGCGACTGAACCGGTTGTCCTTCGTGCCGGTGCTGGCGACGGCTCCAGAGGGAGAGCGCCAGCGCCACCAGCAACAGGATCGCCGCCAACATACCCCAGGGCAGCTGGCGGGAAGAGCTGGGCACCGGGGTTTCCGCGGGAGGGGGGGCGATGTCCATGACCGCGTCTGGTTTCGGCGGGGGACCCTCTCCCGAAGCTTCCAGGTAATCGGCGATCGTTTGCTCCTCATCCAGCCCCACGTGGCGGGCATAGGCGCGGACGAAGCCCCGGTTGAAAATGCCGCCTGGCAACTGGTTGAATTTCTCCTCTTCCAGCGCCTGCAGCATGCGCGTGCCGATCTTGGTAGAGAGCGAAATCTGCTCCAGTGTGATGGCGCGCTTTTCGCGCTCGAGCTTCAGTTTTTCCCCAAAGGAAGGCACGCGATTCTCCCGCCCGAACCGGACGGCGACCGGAATTTTACTCTTAAAGGCGGCACCATGATAGGCCATTCCCGGGCCGCCGGGCCGCGGGAAACAGGGCGGGAGAGCGGGTTGGCATCACAGGTTCTGGTTACCAACGTACATTGCCCGACGTGTGCAGCCAAAACTATAATCCGGTATCTTCCCACCAGGACGAGGAGTGCATGCCGGAGGCAGCGGGCACATCCCCAACTCGCTTGTCGCAAGAGCTCAGCATCTTCCACGATGTGGCGAAAGCTCTGACCTCGTCCCTGGACCTGGATTCCATCCTGCAGACCATCATGGAAAAGATGGCGGAGTACTTCCGCCCGGAAACCTGGTCGCTGCTGATGGTGGATGAGCAGAAAAATGAGCTGTACTTTGCCATCGTGGTGGGGGCCGCTGCCGAGGTGCTAGCGAATGCCCGCGTCAAGATGGGAGAGGGTGTCGCCGGCTGGGTGGCGAAGAACGGGCAGCCGCTCATCGTGCCCGACGTGGCCAGCGAACCTCGGTTCTCACCCCGGCTCGACGAGATGACGCGCTGGCAGACGCAGTCGATCATCTGCGTGCCGCTGCGCTCGCGGCACCGCGTGCTGGGAGTCATCCAATTGGTCAACCTGGACGTGAAGGGCCTGAGCGAACAGGAGATGTTCTTCCTGCACGCCTTGTGCGATTACGCCGCCATTTCCATCGAGAACGCCAAGGCGGTCGAGAAGATTCAGGAACTCACCATCACCGACGACTGCACCGGCCTGTTCAATGCCCGCCATCTCTACAAGACGCTCGAAACCGAGGTCTACCGCTCGGCGCGCTTCGGCTACGAATTCAGCGTGATCTTCATTGACCTCGACCACTTCAAGCAGGTCAACGACACCAACGGACACCTGGTGGGAAGCCGCCTGCTCGCGGAAGTCGGATACCTGATCAAGGCCCAGTTGCGCTTGATTGATTTCGCCTTTCGCTATGGCGGAGACGAATTTGTGGTGCTGCTGCCACAAACTGGAAAGGACCAGGCCGTAGTGGTCGCGAAACGCCTGCAGGACTCGCTCCGACAGGGCCACTTCTGCACCGAGCAGGGCCTGGAACTGGATGTTCGGGCGAGCATGGGCCTAGCCACTTTCCCGCACGACGCCCACACGCCCCACGACATCATTCGCCAGGCCGACGAGATGATGTACGTGGTGAAGAACACGACGCGGGACAATATCGGGGTTGCGTCGCGAGGAATGCTGGAGGAGTGACGAGCGCTTAGAACTGGTTTCAAGAATCGGTTTTGGGGAGGGCACGGCTTGTAGCCGTGCCGCAAGAGCCCTGGAAAGACTGGGCTTTAGCTCCTGAGGGCCCGCGTTTCGAGCGTCCAACGGCATTCTTGAAACCAGTTCTAGTGGCCGCCAGTGGTCCAAGCCCTAAATCATCTCGGTTCCCCACAGATCGTGCAGGTGCACGATGCCGCGCACGCGCTGATCGCCGTCCACTACCATTAGCGACGTGATTTTCATCTCTTCCATGCGTGCCAGGGCGCTCGCCGCGAATTCCTGAGGAGCGATCGTCTTCGGCGAGCGGTTCATGCAGTCCTGGGCGGCGAGGTCGAGTGCGTCTTTGCCGCGACGCTCGAGCAGCCGCCGCAGATCGCCGTCGCTGATCACTCCCAGAAGTTTGTCGCCATCCACCACCGCGGTCACACCCAGCTTCTTGCGCGACATCTCGTAGATCACGTCGGGCATCTTGGTATTGGCGGTTACGCGCGGAAGGGCATCGCCGGAATGCATCAGCGACTCGACCCGCGCCAGCCGCTTGCCGAGTTTTCCGCCGGGATGCAGATTGGCGAAATCTTCTTCCTTGAAGCCGCGTTTCTCCGACAACGCCACCGCCAGAGCATCGCCGAGCGCAAGCATGGTAGTCGTCGAAGCCGTCGGAGCAAGGCCGAGCGCACACGCTTCTTTTGAGATCGAGCAGTCCAGGGCAGTATCCGCGGCCCCGGCAAGCGTAGATGCCGGTGTGGAGCGGGCGCCCTCGCCCGCTGCCTTTTGCGGCCATTCATCACAGGTCATGCTGATGAGCGGCACCTGCAGCCGTTTGATGGTCGCCAGCAAGCGCAGAATTTCCTCGGTCTCGCCGCTGGCTGACAGAGCCAGTGTTACGTCCCCGTGGACGATCATCCCGAGGTCGCCATGCACCGCGTCCACCGGATGCAGGTAAAGCGCGGGCGATCCAGTAGAACTCAAAGTTGCCGCAATCTTGCGCGCGATGATGCCGCTCTTGCCCATGCCGGTCACGACCACCCGGCCCTGGCAACTGAACATAAGATCGACGGCCCGATGAAAATCAGCCGCCATCGGCCCTGCCAGCCGGTCGGCCAAAGCGCGCAGGGCTTCGGCCTCGATGCGCACCACGTTTTCGCCTACGTGCTTCATGGAAGGGAGAATGTTAGCAGAGCCGCGCAGAGAAAAAAGAATAACCACGGAGGACACAGGGGAACACAGAGGACATCCTCTCATTTCCCCCGTGTACCTCCGTGTCCCCTGTGGTTAGAAATGATCGTCGGCCGCCCGGCCCGGACGTTCCAGCGCCCGCGCTTGGATCGCTCGATCCCACGGACCACCCTGCCAGTTGTCCTTCCTGGACTCGGAGTGAATCCACGGCGGCAAAGTCATATACAGCCGCTGCGCGAGCGCTTGCGCGTAAGGCTCATAGAGGGCCCGCAGTTGCGCGAGCCGCGCCGGCGCGTTGGCGCCGTCGGAGAGAGTTACTCCATGCCGGGCAAGGTCGGCACGCAAGCGCTGCGCGTCGGCGGGCGTGAGCCGATCCGCCTCGTGCGGGCGGTACTTCGCGTTGATTACCTGGGCCAGATCCACCACCGCGTGACGCGCCATGGCGAAGGTCAGTTTCGCCTGGTCCGGGTGGATGCCGTTCACCCCGGTCATGACCAGCGAGGTCACGTCCAGCATCGTCGTAAGGGCGCTCAGCCAGGACTGATTGCTGTGCTGCGAACGAAAGAACACCAGCACGGGATAGGAAATGTGCGTGGACAGAAGATCGGCGCACCAGCGCTCCCAGTCGCGAAAGATATCGTCCAGTACGGTTTGTTCCGGGCAACAACCAAGCCTTCCCAGAAATTCGTTGGCGCTGGGAGGAGAACCGGCGCGTGCATCCAGCAGCGAGATTTCAATCTCGCGGGTCGTGAACGACGAGTACACCACCGGCAGATATCCGATCACCACGCCCAGAAACGCGAATCCCATGCCCGCTTCCATCACCGCCAGCGCGCGCGCAGCGGTGTTGTTGGGCGTGACGTCGCCGTAACCCAGCGTAAAAAAAGTCTCGCCGCTGTGATAGAGCAGAGTCCAGAGCGTGATCTTTTCACCAGTGGTTTGCAGATGTTCGCCGAGTCCGTGTTGTACGAACGCAAAGCCGACAATCAGCCCGGCGGCCCAGAACCCCAGCAGCACAATCAGCGACAGCGGCCCGAAATAGCCAAGAAAATTCTCCCGCCGGGAAGCCTTGCGGATGTGTTGGGCCGCGCGCGCCCACGGCCTCCACGTGTTCCGGTAAAACAGAGCGGTCAGCCGGAATCCGCGCTGCACCCGCCGCGGCAGCACGATGGTCTCAAAGGCATCCAGCAGGATGGTGAGGATGATGACCGCGCCGAGGATCGTTGCCCACAGGTGCATAGGTTGTGATTACGATGTGGCGGGAATGGTAACAGATTCAGGAAACACGGACGCTACGGCGTCGCATGCGCCGCGTCGATCGCCTTCCTCACGGCTAACAATTCCTTCAACACGCCGCGCAGGTTGCGCGAGTCGAGCGCGTTGGCGCCGTCGCTCTTCGCTTCCTGGGGATTGTCGTGGACTTCCATGAACACGCCGTCCACCCCGGCAGCGACCGCGGCGCGAGAGAGCACGGGAATGAACTCCGGCTGGCCGCCGCTGGTGGCGGGCTGGTCCTCGTCACCGTGCGAAGACGACGGTAGCTGCACCGAGTGCGTCGCGTCGAACACAACCGGCGCGAACTTGCGCATGATGGCCAGCGAGCGCATATCCACAACCAGATTGTTATAGCCAAAGCTCGAGCCGCGCTCGGTCACGAAAACCTGGCTGTTGCCGGCGTCACGGCATTTTTCGACCGCATGCTTCATGTCCCAGGGCGAGACGAACTGGCCCTTCTTGATGTTCACCGGCCGGCCGCTGAGCGCCGCCGCCAGGATGAGGTCAGTCTGCCGACAGAGAAACGCGGGAATCTGCAGGACATCTACCACTTGGGCCACGGCGCCCACATCGGCAGCCTGATGAACGTCGGTCAGCACGGGAATGTGGATTTCGTCTTTGACCCTCTTCAGAATCCGCAATCCCTCTTTGATCCCGGGCCCGCGAAAGCTGCGCATCGACGTGCGGTTGGCCTTGTCGTATGAAGCTTTGAAGATGAACGGAAAGTTCAGCGAGCGGGCGACGCCCTTGATCACTTCCGCCATGAACAGCGCATGTTCTTCGCTCTCGATCACGCATGGCCCGGCGATCAGGAACAGGTCTCCCGAGCCGACGCGAACGTTATCGATTTGGAATGAGGAAGTCAAAATCCTTTTACCGCCGAGACGCCGAAATCGCCGAGAACCCCTTTGGCGTTTGTCATCCCGACCCTGAGCGAAGTCGAAGGGGAGGGATCTGCAGTTCCCGGCGTCTCGGCGGTCGATTATCTCCGCCCCACCTTCTCGGGCCGCAGGAACATCTCTACTTCAGCCGCTTCTTTCTGCGCCTTGCGGCTCTTGCCATGCTCGTACGCCGCGCCAATAAACGACCTGAACAGCGGATGCGGCTCAAGCGGCTTCGACTTGAACTCGGGATGGAACTGGCAACCGATGAAATGCGGATGCCCCGGAATCTCGACCATCTCGACATAGGTGCCGTCGGGAGTCGAGCCCGAAATTTTCATACCGCCGGCAGTCATCGTCTCTTCATACTCGCGGTTGAACTCGTAACGATGACGATGGCGCTCGCTGATCTCAGTCTGGCCATAGACCTTGTGTGCCAGAGTGCCGGGCTCGATCTTGCAAGGCCACGCTCCCAGACGCATCGTTCCTCCCAGTTCTTCCACGCCACGCAACTCGCGCAGTTTGTAAATCACGCGATGCGGCGTCGCCGGATCGAACTCGCTGGAATTGGCGTCGGCCAACCCGCACGCGTTGCGCGCGAACTCGATGCAAGCCGTCTGCATGCCGAGACAAATCCCAAAAAATGGCACCTGCTTCTCGCGCGCGTACTGAATCGCTTTCAGCATGCCTTCGATGCCGCGCTTGCCGAACCCGCCCGGCACCAGGATTCCGTCGTAGCCCTCGAGTTGCGCCTCGTAGCTCTTGTCGCCTTTGTCAGCGGGCTCGAGGCCCTCGGCTTCCATCCAGTTCAACTCGAGCTTCAGATTGTGGGCGAGCGCGCCGTGCACCAGCGCTTCCTTCAGCGACTTGTAGGAATCCTCATACTCAACGTACTTCCCGACGATGCCGATCTTGACCACATCCTTCGGGTTGTAAACGCGATGCACGATGTCTTCCCACTGTGACAGATCGCGATCTTTGGCCTGCAAGTGCAGGTAACGCAGCGCCAGCGTGTCCACTCCTTCATGCGCGAACACCAGCGGCACTTCATACACGGAAGCCACGTCTTTGGCGGTAATTACCGCTTCTTCTTCCACGTTGCAGAAGAGCGCAATCTTCCCCTTGATGTCCTTCGACAGGAAGCGGTCGGTGCGGCAAAGCAGTATGTCGGGCTGAATTCCAACGCTGAGCAGTTCCTTCACCGAGTGCTGCGTCGGCTTGGTCTTGAGCTCCTGCGCGGCCGCTATGAACGGCACCAGCGTCACGTGGACAAACAACGTATGCTCGCGCCCCAACTCCTGCCGCATCTGGCGGATGGCTTCGATAAACGGCAGCGATTCGATATCGCCGACCGTCCCGCCGATCTCGATGATGCACACGTCCACGTCCTGTGCGACTTTCTTCATCGCCGCTTTGATTTCGTTGGTGACGTGGGGAATGACCTGCACCGTTTTGCCCAGGTAGTCGCCGCGGCGCTCTTTGGCGATGATCTGTTCATAGATCTTGCCGGTGGTCCAGTTGTTGTCGCGAGAAAGCTTGGCGTGGGTGAAGCGCTCGTAGTGGCCGAGGTCGAGATCGGTTTCGGCGCCGTCGTCGGTCACGAAGACTTCGCCGTGCTGGAACGGAGACATCGTCCCCGGATCGACGTTCAAGTACGGATCGAACTTCATCAGGTTGACTTTGAGGCCACGGCTCTCCAGCAGGCATCCGATCGAAGCCGCCGCCAGTCCCTTGCCCAAAGAAGACACAACTCCGCCCGTCACAAAGATGTACTTTGCCGACATCTGTTCCTCGCTCTGATTTTGATTGGAAAATTGTGCAGACTGGGGTGCACGATCAATTATGCCAGAGAATGGGTGGGATGGGAATAGTGGAAAATCAGCCGGACGACGACACCAATGACTGGCCAGTCATCGGTACATCGATTACTATCCCGCTACCTGTGCGTCCAGAGCCTTAATGAACTCCCCCGAATCTGAAACCCAGGCGAACAGTGTTTGCATAACGAGCAACGACGCTTCGTGATTGCTTCTTGGTAAACCATATCCCATCGGTTCGGCCATACAATCCCTCAGCAGCAAACAGCGATAGTCCCTAAACATCGCATCTCTGACCGTCGATTCCACACAAACGCTGGTGGTGCATCCGGTGATGAGGAGCCGCGTGACGTCCAGTTTCTTGAGGATGGCATCGAGCTCGGTTTGATAAAACCCGCTGAATCGGTGTTTGTACAAGATAATGTCGTCAGCCTGCGGCGTGAGATCCGGAATAATCTCAGTATTCCAGGTGTCTCGGATCAGTATTCTACTTTCGGTCCCGTTCGGGGCACGGACGGTCTTACCTACTCCCAATCGCACATGTCGCTCACGATTCGGAGAATCGGCGGCCCCCAGATCGGAGAGATCGGGACGAAAGCCCATCTTCAGATAGACAATCTTAACGCCCGCATGCCGAGCCGACGCCAGCACTCTGGCAACGGCAGGGACGACGCTTTGAATCATCGAGATATCGATTCCAGCGCGATCGAACATGCCGCCCTTGGTGCCGAAGTCGTTTTGCATGTCGACGACGATCACCGCGCTCCGGGCGGTGTCCATCGCGAACGACTGCGGTGTCGCATCGACGTTGATGGTCCGGCCTTTCGCGCTCTGGATTGGCGCAGCCATCTGTTCCGCTAAGGCGGACTGTTCGCTTGCGCCCCCAACCAGCGAAGCGGCGGCCGTTGCCCCAATGAGACCGAGCACTTCCCGGCGGTTAACGCCGCGGAGTCGGGAAACTTCCTTTGCTTTGTCACGCCCCATTGAACACCTCTGGACTGTTGTCCACAGTGTTATCTTACAGTCGCGATTAGCGTAGTGAGCTATTCCGCATCCGATTACCTGTGCGATGGTCCTTAATTCGATCCGCTCGAGCCCGTCATCCCAGAGGCCATCCCCCCGGGATCGTAGAACGGGTCGCTTCCGACTTGAAAATAGCATCTAATCCCGTGGCAGCGAAATATAATCCTGTTGCCTCCATGTCAGCACAGTTCCACCTCCGCCTGACGATTGCGTTCCTGCTGGGACTGTTTGTCGCCGCATTCTCCGGGACATCCTCTGCCCAAACCCTGGCCAAGCGCCTCATCCTCAAAGACGGCTCCTATCAGCTCGCCAGCCAGTACGAAATCAAGGGAGACCGCGTCCGCTACTACAGTGCCGAACGCGGTGAATGGGAGGAGGTGCCGAAATCGCTCATCGACTGGGACGCCACCGAGAAGTACGAGCAAGGCCGGTTGCAGGGCGCGCCTTCGCCCGAGGCGGTCGCGCTCGACAAAGAGATGGAAGCGGAACTCAAGGCTGAAGAGGCCCGCTCGCCCCAGGTCTCGCCGGGCCTGCGCCTGCCGCCCGAAGGCGGAGTCTTTCTGCTCGATACCTTTCAGAACCAGCCGCAACTTGACGAACTCCAGCAGTCGGGCGGCAAGCTGAACAAGAACACCAAGGCGAACATCCTGCGCGCCGCCATCAATCCCCTGGCCAGCGCCAAGCAGACCATCGAGCTCCCTGGGGTACGCGCGAAGATTCAGTCCCACACCGGCGTGCCTGCGATCTACGTGAACATCGACGCCAGCCTGGAAGCGAGTGGCGGCACCACCGGAGCCCAGGGCGAGCCGCCGCCTCTCCCGCCCGCCGAGCGCTTCAAGATCATTCGCGCCGAGGTAAAGAATGGCAAGCGCATCGCTGGGGCAATCAAGATCGCGCCTTACGGCAAGGTCAAGGCGGACGAAAGATTTGTCCCTGCCACTGTGCAGGAGTTGAGCGGAGGCTGGGTCAAAGTCACGCCCCGGGAGCCTCTTCCCGCGGGCGAGTATGCCATCGCCGAAATGCTCGGCAAAGAAGGTATGAACCTTTACGTCTGGGACTTCGGCGTGAATCCCTCGGCGCCGGCCAATGCCTTTGCCTGGAAACCGGACGCGAAAGAGGCCCAACAGAAGCCGGATCAGCCGGAAGAGTTGAAGAAGAGGGAAAAGCAGTAGCTGGTTCGTGGTTAGCCGGGAGTCTTTACCCCCGTCCACGGCACCTCCGAAGCCGTCCATCTAGAGCCGACTTTTGGGACCAATTCCAGTTACTTTTTGGCTACTTGCGTGGATCCCATGAACAGCATTGACCACCGCTATGCCGGCAATCTCGATGTGCAAAGTGTCATCGAACTCTACAACGCCTCCGGCTTAGGAGAGCGCCGTTCCAGTCGATGATCCAAAAATCTTCGCGGACATGCTGCGGCACGCCAACCTCACGGTCACTGCTTGGGACGGAAACCTGCTCATCGGCATCGCGCGAACGCTGACCGATTTTTCTTATGTCGGATATCTTTCGGACCTGGCGGTTCGCCGCTCGCACCAGAAACTCGGTGTCGGAATCGAACTGATCCAGAAGACGCGGGAAAAGATGGGGCCGCGTTCCATGCTGGTGCTGCTCTCGGCACCCCAGGCAGTCGAGTACTATCCACGGGTTGGATTCACGCAGCATCCGAGCGCGTGGGTTTTGAAGGCCGGGGAGCCCTTTCCTAGGTAGCGTGAGAGTTGCGAGCTTCGCGCGGAAACTTCCCAGCTAACGGGAAACACGCACTTTGGGGGAATGCGACGCGTCCGGGAACGTGAGCGTGACCAGCGCGGATTCGCGCACGTTGCCGACCAGCGCGGGACGGAAGCACGCGATGCAGGTGCCGCCCCCGTGGCGAACGCTGGGATAGACCACGCCCGCCGACCCTCGATTCAGTAATTGGCGGCCCAGGCGTTGCGAAGCGCGATAGCTGTCGGGCTGCAGATACTTTTTGTGGGCGGCATCGCCACGCAGATCGTGGAAGTCGGCCCGGAAGTCGGCCAGATACTCGCGGTAGGTGACCCTTTCTTGCTCCTGCCAATTAATCTCACGCAGCCATTCGGAATAGTGAAAGGCAACTTCCGCCTGCGCGGTCTTCATAGAAAAACTCGCATACCAGACGCCCCGGTCGGACGCGTTGAAGCGGCTGCCGTGCGGCTGCGCATGAGTGAAAGCGGCATTGATGATGTGGTAATGGGGCACGCCAAACACCAGCTCGTGGACCGTAATTCCAGGCAGGAGGTTAGCTTCGCCCGCCAGTCGTTCGTTGGTGGCGTCGTCGAGCTGGTACAAGTGCGCCATTTGCGCAGGAGGGAGGCCGAGCCGCGATAGCACACTTTCGCCCTCTTCGAAGAAACGATTCGGGATGAGCCGGCGCGTGTCGTCTTGCTCGAGATGGGTGGTCTTGGGCGGCACTGGCATTCTTCAAAAGCGTTTAACCGCAGAGATCGCGGAGTTCGCAGAGATTTTCTGATCGTTTTTTTCTCGGCTGCTTCTGCGAGCTCTGCGGTTCAATGCTGTTTGACCGCTACGACCCACCCCGCCGCGCGTCCAGCAACTGGCGCACCCGCAGCATCGAGGGCACTCCGCCCTTGCGCATGTAGGCCAGCGGAGACTCACCGGCGAAAATCGGATTCGCGTTCGGCAATTGCACCCAGGCATCCGCCAGCCGGGTACTGTAGAGAATATTCAGCGCCTTGAAGATGCCGACCAGCAGGGAAATGCGGGTGAGTTTGTCCTGGTCCAGGGTCTTCGAGATGCTGCGTTTGAGCTGGTAGAACGAACCGTTTGAGATGCCGCCGAGCAGGCTGCGGGCGTCCTCGTCGCGGAGTTTCCAGTGGGCGGCCAGGCTGAAGAAGGCGCGGCTGGCCGCCGGACTGAGCTTTTCCTGAACCGCTTTGCTGGAAAGGTCAACGGGCCGGTCCCAGGCGGTTCCAGGGATGCGCACACTCGAGGCGCCCAGGGCAGCTTCTCCAAACATGGAAGTAATATATTACGTATTTGGAGAATCGTCAATAGCCCGCCGGTTACCGGCAGAAACGCTGCAGTTTCGGCGGAGGCGGAGTCGGGAACTCGTTGAGTTCGCCCTCCCAGCCGGTGCATCCGCGGGAAGTGACGGCACGGATGACGGTCTGTTCCAGTTCACGTGCTTTACCCTTGGCTTCGGCAACTTGGGCGGTGGAGAGAAAGCCTCCTCCATCGAGTTCAGCCAAGGCGCGCTGGGCAACCGAATAGCCGGCGTCGAGCGCCACCACGAACCAGACATAAGCATTGAAGCGGTCGAGTTCAATCCCGCGGCCGTCCTTCAAAGCCTTCGCGTAGTAGTACTGCGCCGGCGGCAGGCCCTGATCAGCGGCGATCTTGAACATCGCCGGGGCTTTCGCGTAGTCGCGGTCGGCCAGGATACGCGCCAGGTAATAGGCTGCGAAAGGGTTGCCTTGATCGGTTGCCTGCTTCAGCCATTTTTGGGCGGCGCTTAAGTCTTGCTGGATGCCCCCACCATTGAAGTAACTCCGGCCGAGCATCCATTGCGCCAGCACGTCACCCTGATTGGCAGCCTTGCGATACCAGTCGACGGCCTGGCTTTGGCTGCCAGCGGTTATCGTCCCGGTCTCGTAGAAGTAACCCAGAGCGACCTGAGCCGGACCATAGCCGAGTTCGGCCGAGCGGCGGAAGTACTCGATGGCGTCACGGTCGTTGCGCGACAGGCCAGCGCCGGAAATAGCGTCCATGCCGCGTTCGTAGAGCGCTTCGGGAGAAGTGCTCTGGGCGAACGTGAGCGCGCTGATCAGAAGGACGAAGACTGCGAGAATGGTTCGACGCATGGTGGATGCTCCACGACAAGTATAAGAAAGCATGATGCTGCCGGGTCAGTTACGAAGGTTCGGTGGCGAAGTGTGTCAAAAGCCGATGGCCACTTGCTGACCTTGCGGACAATATGGGAGGGGCGGGTATTTCGCCTCCTTTTGTTGGTTCTTGGCGCACTTTGGATTGCTGTCGCGCTTCGCGGGACTGGACAGCCGAGGGGCGGCTGTCCCTACGGGTACCGTTCGCGCAGGAAGTCGCCAATCGCGCTGTAAGCGCTCGTCAGCGTTTTTTCATCCGGCAAGAACACGATCCGAAAGTGCTGTGTTCCCGGACGCTGGCCGAAACCGGAGCCATGCACCACCATCACATGCTTCTGGCGGATGAGCTCCGTGACGAAGACATCATCGCCTTCCGGGATGTCGAGCGATGGATACGCATAGAAGGCGCCGCGCGGGGCCACGCAGCTGACGCGCGCAGTCTCGGCGCACCACTTCATGGTCAGATCGCGGCGCGAGCGCAGCTTGCGCTTGACTTCGAGCAGGTGGTCCTGTGGGCCTTCGAGCGCGGGCTTGATGGCGTACTGCTCAGGATGATTGGCGCACAGCCGGGCGCGCAGAAGTTTGTTGACGCCTTCCAGGTAGGGCTTGATCACGGCCGCTTCGCCGCTGGCAATGCCCCATCCGATGCGCCATCCCGGGGCGAGATAATTTTTCGACAGGCCGCCGAAGGTGATGACGGGAACGTCGGGCGCGGCGGCGGCCATCGCGACATGGGGGTCGTCGTCGATGATGAGCTTGTCGTAGATTTCATCGGCGAAGATGACGAGGTTGTGCTGGCGCGCGAGGTCGGCAATCTGCTCGAGCATTTTCCGGGTGCAGACTGAGCCGGTGGGATTGTTGGGATTGATGAGCACGATCCCGCGGGTACGCGGCGTGATCTTCTTTTTCAGATCGTCGAGATCGGGCTGCCAGCCATCTTCTTCGTTCAGGTAATAGGTGTTGAGGCCGACTCCGAGCTTGGCCAGAACGGCGGAGTAAAGCGGATAGTCGGGGCAGGGGGTCAGCAGGTTGTCACCGGGGTTGAGGAGCGCGGCCAGGCAGATATCGACCGTTTCGCTTACGCCGGAGGTGACGAAAACGTCTTGAATGCTGGTGATGCCCTTGCGGGCGGCTTCGCCGCGAATTGCGTCCAGGGCTTCTTTGACACCGGACGACGGAGCGTAGCCGTTCTTGCCGTCGCGCATGGCTTTGTGGACGGCTTCGATCAGGTGCGCGGGGGTGGCGAAGTCGAAAGTGATAGGGTCGCCGATGTTCAGCGGCAGGATCTTGTGTCCCAGCTTGGCGACTTCATCGGCGACACCAGCCAAGTCACGGATGGCGTAGCGGACATTTTCCAGGCGGGAAGCCGGGGTAATTTCGCGGATCTGCGTCAGGGACATGCCAGTCGCTCCCTTTTCGCTCAGATTGTACAGGAGCCGGCGGCGGCCAACGGCGTCCTTCCAGCAGTTAGGGGGTGTTTGGTGAGTCCTGATTGAAGCGGACCTGGATTTCCTCGGTTGTTTCCACGGCGGCCGGTGCAAACGTCCACTTCGCCACCGCCTTGGTCGCGCTCTCGGAAAAAATTGCGTTACCGCCGAGCAGTTCGATCCTGGTCACGTTCCCGCTTGGAGACACGGTTACTCTCAAGCGAACCAGCCCTCCCAGATGGGCGGCCCGCATGGTCATGGGATAATCGGGCTTCACCTTCTGCACCACTCGGCGCGGGGGTTTCTCGGCCTTCTGTGCATGCGCTGCGGGAAGTAGCGCAGGAGCAAGGAAGAGAGCAAGAGCGGCCAGGGAACCGACGATTGCAGTGCTCCATTTCTCGCGGAAGGAGCAATCGCGGACGACTTCTTGTGCCACTGTGTCCCCCCAAATCTGAAAACGGCAGTAGGGGACAACATAGGTGTCCGGTGAGACCCCCGGCAAGATTACGGATGTCATTAGAAACACATCATTTTGCTAAAGTCGGCCGCCTCGGGGTCGAACCTGACGGCTGAAAGCTGATGGCTAGTAGCTAGCGCTGGCCTTTAATCCACCCGGTCGATCTGTGCTTTCTGCAGCGTGTCCGAATAATCCACGTACACCGCCTTCCACTGGGTATAGAAGTCGATCGCGCCGATACCGCCTTCGCGATGGCCGTTGCCGGTAGCCTTCACGCCGCCGAAGGGCAGGTGGACTTCCGCGCCGATGGTGGGAGCGTTGATGTACGTGATGCCGGCATCGAGATCGCGGATAGCGCTGAATGCCCGGTTCACGTCTTTGGTGTAGAGCGCCGACGACAGGCCGTACTCGATATTGTTGGCGATTTCGATGGCATCTTCGAGGTCGTCACACGGGATGATCGCAACTACCGGGCCAAAGACTTCTTCCTGCGCGATGCGCATCTTGGGATCGACGTCGATGAAGACGGTCGGCTCGAGGAACCAGCCGTACTGGTACTCGCCTTTGTCGAGACGATTGCCGCCGCAGACCATCTTCGCGCCTTCCGCGTTCGCGATCTCAATGTAGTTCAGATCGGTCTTGAGCTGATTCTCGTTGACCGCCGGGCCCATCTCGACGGTTTCGTCGAGCCCGTTGCCGATCCTGAGTTTCTTCGCACGCCCCACAAACTGATCGACGAACTCGCGGTACACGCCCTTTTGCACAATGATGCGGCTGGTGGCGGTGCAGCGCTGTCCAGTGGTGCCGAATGCGCCCCACAGTCCGCCTTCGATGGCCAGGTCGAGGTTGGCGTCGTCGAGGACGATCATGGGATTCTTGCCGCCCAGTTCGAGCGAGCAATGTTTGAAGCTCTTTGCGGCGGTCGCGCCGACGATCTTGCCCACGGCAGACGAACCAGTCAGTGAGATGGCGCGCACGGTCGGATGTTCTGTCAGCGGTGTGCCAACCTCGGAACCAAATCCGGTCACGATGTTGATGACGCCCTTGGGCACGCCAGCGTCGGTCAGCGCCTGTACCAGGTTGAAGGTCGAGAGCGGAGTATCCTGTGCGGGTTTGATCACGCAGGCGTTGCCGCAGACGATCGCCGGCAGCAGCTTCCAGGAGGGAATCGCCATCGGGAAATTCCAGGGTGTGATCATGCCGCAGACACCAATTGGCTGCCGGACGGCCATGGCGAACTTGTTGGGGAGTTCCGAGGGCACAGTGGGGCCGAACATGCGCCGGCCCTCGCCAGCGTTGTAGTAAGCGGCGTCAATCGCTTCCTGGACGTCGCCGCGCGTCTCTTTTAGCACTTTGCCCATTTCGCGGGTCATGTCGCGGGCGTGATCTTCCTTGCGCTCGATCAGGATCTCGGCTGCCCGGAAGACCATCTCGGCGCGTCTCGGGGCCGGCACCAGACGCCATTTGGCGAAGGCACGCTTGGCGGCGTCCACGGCGCCGTCCACGTCGGCCTTATTCGAGCGCTGGAAGATCGCGACCACTTCGCGGTTGTCGGCCGGGTTGCGGTCTTCGAAAGTCTGTCCGCTCTGCGACTCGACCCACGCGCCGTCAATGAAGTTCTTGAAAACGCGGGTTCTGGTGGTGCCGCCCAGTATTGCCGGGCCGGTCAGGGTATCGGTCGCCATAAAGCCTCCTGGGAACAGTGCAGATCCTCCATGCTAACAACCGGGGTGGAAGGCGGGCAAGGAGGGCTTATGTAGGGCCCGGTCTCTGACCCGGCCAGGCCGAGCGAAGCTCGGCAGCAGTTTCCCCCCCAACCCCAAGAACCGATGGCCCTCCGGGCCTGACCGGGTCAGAGACCGGGTCCCACACGTTCACCAACTCACTTTCGTAACCCCACCCCACCCCGACCCAAGTTTAATACCCGTCCCAGCAGGGATATGATTGTCATTAGTTGAAAATTACCCATATTCTCAGAACTTTGAAAAAGGTTCGCGGGGCTCGTGTCGAATAAACCCAAGCCGGGGATTTACGTCGCCTGGAAGACGGTGACGTATCGCAGCGTCGTGCTGATGCTGCTCGGGGTTGCCATTATTTTCGCCGGCGTCATGCACGTGGCCTTTCCGCAGTTCACCAACTCGAGCGTGAAAGCCGCAGGCAACTTCACCTCCAAACTGCTGGAGAAAGTTGCGGGCCTGGCGCCTCCGATTCAGAGAACTTCGGCCGCAGTGTCACAGCAGGCGCACTTCACCGCGCTCGACGGCACTATTCGTGTTCGCAAGGCGAACGGCAACAGCTGGATTAACGCTGACTACAACGTCCCGCTGGAAAAGGGAGACGTGGTCCAGACCGGCGCCGAAGGCATGGCAAAAGTTGTTTTCAACGACGGCACCAACTACACCGTCAAACAGGATTCGCTGATCGTGATCGAAGAGAACTCGGCTAACGACCAGCAACAGACCAACGTCGCGGTCGCGGTTACGACCGGCACCGTGGACCTGACCACGGCGACGTATGTGCAGGGTTCGAAGTCGCAGGTGATTGTCGCGGGCGCCAAGGCCTCGCTAGCGCCGGAATCGTCGGCCATGGTGCACAACGATCCCCGCGCCGACCAGCATGAGATCCTGGTGAAGAAGGGCAGCGGCGAGATTGAGCGCAACGGCGAAGTGGTCCGCCTGTCGAACTGGGAAAAGGTGAGCTTCCAGAACCAGTCCAAGAGCATGGAGCGGGGCAAAGAAATCGGACCTCCGACGCCTATTTCGCCGGGCAACATGATGCCGATCTTCATCGCCGCGGGCGAGAAATCGAAGGAGGTCGAGTTTGGCTGGACGCCGATGGCCAATGCCGCCGGTTACCGGCTGCGCATTTCGCACAACCCGTACTTTTCCTCGCTGCTGCTGGATCGCAAGGTGGAGAGCCCCAATGTAGTGGTGACCGGCCTGGGACAGGGCGCTTTTTACTGGGACATCCAGTCCTATGATGCCGCCGGCAAAGAATCGGTGGAGAGCGAGAAGAACCGCTTTACCATCATCCAGAGGGCGAAGGAGAAGGTGGAACTGTCGCTCGATCTCGATCCCTTCATCCAGCACGGGCACGTGATCGAAGTGACGGGCAAGACCGAGGCGGGCGCGCGCGTGATGGTGAACGGCCGGGAAGTGCCGATCGTGGCCGACGACGGGTCGTTTCACTATTTCACGCCGCCCTTGCCCAACGGCGAAAGTATGATTACGGTGACGGCACAGAATTCCAAGGGCGGTGTCAATACCCGCCAGGAAAAAGTCGTGATTCAGTAGAGATTTGATGTTCAGCACAAGCGAGTGGCAACTGTGGCGCGCAGGTTGCCTGAACATCCAATAAAATAAGGACAGGCCCAAGAGAGAGAAGTATTCCCATGTCAAAGAACGGGTTTCATAACGGCGCTTCGCGCTTCCATAACCTACGTTCGCTGTTCAGCATGTTTTCGAGCGACCTGGCGATCGATCTCGGCACCGCCAACACGCTGGTGTACGCGCGCGGCAAAGGCATCGTGGTCAACGAACCCTCCATCGTGGCGCTGAACAAGAACACCAACGAAGTGGAAGCGGTCGGCAAAGAAGCCAAAGAGATGCTGGGGCGCACGCCGGGCAATATCGTGGCCATCAAGCCCATGAAGGACGGCGTCATCGCCGACTTCAAGGTCACCGAGAAGATGCTGAACTACTTCATCCAGAAAGCGCACAACCGCAAGATGCTGGTGCATCCGCGTATCGTGATCGGAGTGCCATCGGAGATCACGCAGGTGGAAAAGCGCGCGGTCATGGACTCGGCGTACCGCGCCAAGGCGAGCGAGGTTTACCTGGTCGAGCAGGCGATGGTCGCTGCCATCGGCGCCGGCCTGCCGATTACCGAGCCGAGCGGCAACATGGTCGTGGACATCGGCGGCGGCACCACCGACATTGCCGTCATCTCTCTCAGCGGCATCGTCTATTCACGGTCTGTGCGCATGGCCGGCAACCAGATGGACGAGGCCATCATGAACTACCTGAAGCGGAAATATAACCTGCTGGTCGGCGAGCGCACCGCCGAGCAGATCAAGATGGAGATCGGGTCCGCATATCCGCTCGACAAGCCGCTGACCATGGAGATCAAAGGCCGCAACCTGATCGAAGGCGTGCCCAAAACCATCACCGTGGATGACAGCGAAATCCGCGAGGCGCTCAGCGAGTGCGTTTCGACGATCATGAACGCGATCCGCGTGGCGCTCGAACGCACGCCCCCGGAACTTTCCGCCGACATCAGCGACCGCGGCATCGTGCTGACGGGTGGCGGCGCGCTGCTTAAGAACCTGGACAAGCGTATCCGCGAGGAAACGGGCCTCCCGGTTTCGATCGCCGACGATCCGCTCTGCAGTGTGGTGCTGGGCACGGGCAAGATGCTCTCAGACTTCAAGCTGCTGCGGAAGATTTCGATCGAGTAGCAGTCGCGGGCTACGAGCGTCGAGCGAGAGATGCAGATTCCTCGCGCCGCTCGGAATGACAATCATAGTCTCGGGATGACAATCTTTAGGGATGACGGGTTCACTGAGAACTAACAACTGAGAACTGAGAACTGCCGTTATGGAATCCGTCCTCGGCCGCTACCGGAACCTGATTGTGCTGGTGGGCGTTTTGTTCGTCCAGGTGGTCGGACTCGCGGTGCAGGTCAAGCGTACGACCGACACCGATTCCTCCCGCCTGATCCGGGTCTGGGCCGTAGGCACCGTTTCTCCGCTGGAAAAGGCCCTGGTCTGGGTGCAGACTGCCACGGGCAATCTCTGGCACAACTACTTCTACCTGCGCGGCGTACGCGCCGAAAACCGCGAGCTCAAGCAGCAAATCGAACAGATGCGCATCGAGCAAGTGCGCATGAGTCAGGACGCCGATCAGGCCCGCCGGCTACAGGCTCTGCTGGCCTTCAAGGAACAGTTCATTTCGCAGACCAAGGCGGCGCAGGTCATCGGCTCCAGCGGCAGCGAGCAGTCGCGCGCCATCTACATCGATAAGGGCGAGAAAGACGGGATCAAGCCCGACATGGCGGTGATCACCGCCGACGGCATTGTCGGCAAAGTGCTGCACGTGTATCACTCCACTTGCCTCGTGTTGCTGATCAATGACCAGACTAGCGGCGTGGGCGCGATCCTGGAAGAGTCTCGCCTGCAGGGCATTTTGCGTGGCATGCCGTCCGGGGAGATTGCGATCGAGAAGGTGATGAGCGACGAGCAGGTGCCAGCGGGCGAACTGGTGCTGACCAGCGGCGGAGACCGAATTTTCCCCAAGGGCTTGGCGATCGGAAGAGTCACGAAGGTCTTCCCCGGCAGCGACCTTTTTCTCAACATCCACGTGAAGCCTTCCGCCAACCTCAGCAAGCTCGAAGAAGTGTTGGTGGTGACCAGGATTGACGAGCGGCAGGCCACGCCCGACCAAACCGGACCCGTGCGCGCCGCCGATGTTCTGGCCGAGCGCCTGCCCAGCGTGCCGCCCAAGCCGCCCGATGCTGCTGCTGGCGGACCTGCTTCGGGGGCTGCGCCGCCGTCCGGAGCCGGAGCAGGAGCTAAGCCGGTGGCGCCCAAGCCAAAGACTCCAAGTCCTGCGACCGCTGGCGCCGGCGGCACACCTGTCGCCCGGAAGCCGGCTACGTCCGCGCCTTCTGCAGAGACGACCGCCGCCGGGACCGCTGCCGTGAAGGTGTCTCAGCAATCCGTGAAGCCCGCCGACCAACCCAAACCCCAGCCCCCGGCGCTGGACAATCCACAATAACGTGGCCATTACCTACACTTCGGGGGAGCAGGTCGAGGTTTACCGCTTTAGTATTCCTACGACTATCCTGGTTCCTCTGGTTGCCGTCTTTCTGCAAGCGTGGCTGCCGCTGCGCCTGCATTTTTTCTCGATCTTCGATCTTCCTCTGCTGGTCACCATCAGCTTCGCGATGGCGCGGCGCAGCCAGATTGCCGGCCTGTTCACCGGTGCGCTGATCGGCCTGTTCCAGGACGCGCTCACCCACCAGCCCATCGGGTTGTACGGGATCTCCAAGACGGTGGTCGGATTTGTCGCTTCTTCGCTGGGCATCAAGCTGGACGTGGAAAATGCCGGCGCCCGCCTGCTGCTCACCTTGTTCTTCTACGTCGTGCACGAGGTGGTTTATTTTACGATCGCCCGCGGCCTGGTCAGCTTGCACGTGGCGTGGAGCTGGCAGCACGAGCTGGGATCGGCGGTAGCGAACGCTTTGCTGGGAGTCTTGCTTTACGCGCTGCTGGACCGGCTCAAGCAGAGAACCTGATGGCACTTAGCAATTGGCACTTAGCAATTAGCACTTAGCATTTAGACAAAGCAGTCGCGGGCCGAAAGCACGAAAAGACTTGGCCAAATGCTAAATGCTAAGTGCCAAGTGCCAAGTGCCAAGTGCCAAGTGCCAAGTGCCAAGTGCCAAGTGCCAAGTGCTAAGTGCTAAGTGCTAAGTGCCAACCGCTACCGAGATCGCGTACCCGAACGCGGCGGCCGCGAGCGTGCCGAAAAGATTCACCGCTTCGTTATTCATCCAAGCGCGGCGTTGAAGGGTCGCGCCGAGAACGCTGTCCAGCAGCATGCCGGCGAATCCCGCAACCGCTGGAATCCAGAGTTGGGCGTGGGGAATCATTCCGCCCAGCGCCACGACCGCTGCAATCAGCAGGCCAGCAATGGCCCCCGCGATCGTGCCTACAATCGTGATCCCGCCATCGGTGCCCGCTGTTACCGGCTTCCAGGTGGTGATCAGAAGCGCGGTCCGGCTGCCGGACTGGCCGACTTCGCTGGCTACCGTATCCGTGGCGGCTTCGGCCAGCGCGGCGGCCGTTGCTACCAGCCAGAGGCGATTTCCTGTGATGCCGAACGCCAGCGAGCAGATTGCCGCTACCGCCAGGTTCGCGAAGACTTGCCAGGCGTTGCGTCCCTCACCGTGCTCAGCGATTCCCAATTCCTGCTTGCGGCGATACCCCAGGCGAGTAGCGGCCCAGGTCAACAGAAAGAGGGCAGCCAGGGCGGCGAAGGCCGAAGGCCCGGCACCGGCAAACAGTAAGAAACAGGACACGCCGCCGGCCAGCATCCCAGACCGGCTAACGCCCCGCAGGGCGCGCGCCAGCAGAGCGAAGCCGACCGTCA
This sequence comes from Terriglobales bacterium, assembly GCA_049273945.1. GTDB lineage: Bacteria > Acidobacteriota > Terriglobia > Terriglobales > Acidobacteriaceae > Acidiflorens. The sequence continues at coordinate 49,035 of JBASRS010000005.1, forward strand.
CCGCCACGGCGATCACCAGCCGTCCCGGAGACGATGCCCAGCCATACGCGAGGAACAACTGCAGCATCCAAAACCTCGATGTGACGCCCGGGCGGTTGCGGTTTCCGCGCCTCCGCCATACTATATTTCGGGCCTGGGTGCGGCACACCGCTTTCTGTTGGGCTTGGACCTTGGATTCGCCCCGTAATCTGGCGGCAGCCGCCCCACCACAGTAGGCTACACTTCTGTACGCTTGGCGGAATTCTGTTTTGGTGTGGGACGGACACTCTTGTCCGTCGCTGTTGAAGTTCATGTTGATGTTGCCTTTGCTTTCGCGGGAGAAAAGTCAAAGGCGTCGGACAAGAGTGTCCGACCCACACAGGCAATTTCGATTCTGGGAGCTAAACAATGGCGGCCTCCGTCTGGTCTGGCTATCTTACGTTCGGACTCATTTCCATGCCGGTTCGCCTGTTTTCGGGCGCGCGCAGCAACGGCATCTCTTTCAACCAGCTTCATCGCACGGACCACCATCGGGTCAAACAGCAGCTCATTTGCCCGCTGGACAACCAGGTTCTGGACCGCAGCGAAATCGTTAAGGGCTACGAGTATCGCAAAGACGAGTACGTCATTATCGATCCGGAAGAGATCAAGAAGATCGAGCCCAAGACCGCCAAGACGATGGAGATTCTGGAATTCGTGAAGTCGAGCGAAGTGGACCCGGTCTACTTCGAGTCGTCGTATTACATGATGCCGGAAGAGGCGGGCCGCCGTCCGTACGCGCTGCTAACGAAGGCGCTCGAAGAGAGCGAATTCGTCGCCATCGCCAAGCTCACCATGCACAACCGGGAGTACACCGTGTTCCTGCGCCCCCACAAGGGCGGGATGATGCTCCACACCATGTACTACAAGGACGAAGTGAAGGAGGTCGAATCATTTGGCGCGCCCGACGTGGAGATCAAGGACGCCGAACTGAAAGTCGCCCATCAACTCATCGAAGCGCTCGCCGGAGATTGGGACCCGGAAAAATACCACGACACTTTCCAGGACAACCTGAAGAAGCTCATCGAGACCAAGCTCGAAGGCGGCGAGGTCCAAGAGGTCGAAAAGCCGAAGAAACTGGCGCCGGTCATTGACCTGATGGCGGCGCTGAAGGAAAGCCTGGCGCAGACGAAGAAGCCGTCGGCGTCTGAGACAGCCGCTGAAGCGCAGAGTGAGGCCCGGGCCAAGTCGCGCCGGGGGCGGGCGTAGAAAACCGTCGTTAGTCGCTGGTCGTTAGTCGTTCACGCAACGGGGCTGCGTCCCACCTGGGAGGCCAAAGACTAACGACCAACGACCTGCAACCTCAATTTCCCCTTCCCCGCCCTTCCCGCTACAATATTCGTTTCCGTGTCCAAGCGACCCTTTTGAACGGAGTTCGAATGAAGCGGTTTCTGTGGCTGGGGTTAGTGCTGTTTCTGTTTGCGATCTGTACAGGATGTGGGGACGTCTTCCGTCCGGTGATTATCCCGAATCCTCCCGCATTTCCCGATCCACGGGCCAGCCATACGGTGATGTCCGTTAACGACAACGGTACCTCTCGCGGAAGCAACATGGTGATCAATGTCACGGGTGACAGCAATATCGGGGTCGCCGATATGGGCATCGGCCCCGTGCATGCTGTCCAGCAAACGGCGACCCAGGTTCTGGTCGCAAACCAGGGCGCGCCCGGCGCGCCCGACGACTCGCTCACCAAGATCAGTTTCTCCGGCACGCAGATCTCGAACACCACCACCATCAGCCTGCCGCCCGGCTCAGGGCCGAACTTTGTAGCGGTTGCTCCCTCGGATACGACCGCATATGTGACGTTGCCGAATCTGGTGCCGGACCCAAACTTTCCCACCGACAACGCGGTGGGAGCAGTTAGCACGACCAGCAATGCCCTCGTAGCCACCATCCCGGTTGGAAACAACCCAGTTGCGATCGCCGTGACACCTGACAAGAACAAGCTTTATGTCGCCAACCGGGGCGACAACTCGATCAGCAACTTCAACACCATTGACCGGTTGCCCAGAAATGTAACCCCGATCCCGCTCAGTTCGTCGCCGCTCTGGTTGGCGGCTCGCTCGGACAGCCAGCGTGTCTATGTGCTGGAGTCGGATGGTACCTTGGCCGTACTCGATACCACCTCGACCGCCGGCCCGGATACCGTGACCGAGACAGCTATCAGTGTGCCCGGCGCTCTTTCGATGCTTTACGACGGGCATCTCAACCGGCTATACATCCCGGGGGGAAGCCAGCTGGCGGTCGTGGATGTTGCACCATCAGCGCCGCAACTTCTGAAGACCGTCCCAATACCGCAGATCCCAGGCGTCCCTCCGGTGGATGCGTTTGCGGTTGGAGTAGCGGCTTTGCCGGATGGAAGCCGCGCTTATGTTGCGTCGGTTTCAAAGGACCCGCAGCCCAGCCAAGTTAGCATCTCGGCGGTACAAGGGGACGGCACAACCGCTACCTACACCTATACGTTGACGGGTGGGCATGATCTCACTCCGGGAATAACGATTGCCGTCTCTGGCATCATTGCGCCCGACGGCTTCAACGGAACATTCACCATCAACGCCGTTTCCGGCGCATCGTGTGATCAACCTCTGCAGGTGTGCACATTCCAGGCTGCCAACACGACGGTTGCTAACCAAGCCTCGGTTGCCGGTTCGGGTTCGAGTACCATCGACCACCTGTTCCCGCAGGTGACCGTGATCAACACGTCGGGAAACACAATCCGGACTACAGCTGGCTTTCCTGGCTTTCCGGACGCGACCATCCTGGGTTCCCCGTATTTCGTTCCGGTCTGCGCCGCCACCCGCTTCCGCTTCAACATGGCCGCCGGGGGTGACAGTTCCCGCGTTTACCTGTCCAGTTGCGATGCCGGCGGCGTCAACATCATCGATACGGCAAACGACACTTACCTGGCTATCCTGCCCGCCCCGGCCAGTGTGCGCGCTCCGATTCCACCCAGCACGCAGCCCCCGCCGCAGAATCCAGTTTTTCTGATTGCCGGTCCGTGAGGATGAGCTGCGTTGTTGCGTTGAAGAAGTATTCCGAAGTTGTCTTGGAGGCCAAAAAAGCGATCCGCAGGGGCTGAAGCCCACTCTCTCAGGCTGCTCTTACGGCACGGCTAGAAGCCGTGCCCTTCCCATATGCCGCTGTTACGGCGCAGCTAGAATCCGTGCCCTTCCCACACCCATCTCTGATTTGATCCGGCTTCAGCGACCAACGACTAATGACCAACGACTGGCTCCTACCCCGCGACCGCGTGGTCCGCTACCCGGCTAGGGTGATAGCGCAAGGCCACGTTCATGAAGACGTTCCCGCTTGCAGTGTTGAAGCACATCACCAGGGCCTCGGTGTCTTCACTGCTTTTCGTGCCGTGTTCGGAGGTATGCAGGGTGGGAGGATGAACGCGGAAATGGAATCCCTGGTCGTTGAGGGTGGTGACGGCGTTGCCGATAATCTGGTTGGCAAGTTCGCAGACCGTCTCCCGGACCAGGTCGTCGGACTGGGGCAATTCGGCGCCCGCCATCCGATTGGCGACTTTCACGGCCGTGTCCGGGTCGAGATCAAAAATGATGCGCCCCTCGATTTCACCCGTGAGACAAACCTCGGCGGCAATCCCCCGACGCCGGTAGGCCTCTTCTTCCATGCTCAGGTTCTCGACGGAAGTGGGACCTTGCAGTCCCTGAGCCAGGACCGCATCCGCCGAGTTGATGAACGGCTGAATCAACTCCATGCGCATCAGACTAGGCTCCCGCTCCGGCGCCGCGCGCCGACACTCCATCCTCACGCATTACATACTTGATGACTTCGTAGAGCACTTCCGGCTTGACCGGTTTCTGCACAAAATGACGGGCGCCCCGCTGCAACGCCGCCACGATGTTTTCCTGGTAGCCGACCGACGAAACCATCACGATGCGGGCATTGGGATGCTCGCGAACGATCTTCTCCGCCGCTTCGATGCCTTCCATCTGCGGCATGGTGATATCCATGAGAACGATGTCAGGCGAAACCCGGTCGTATTCGCTGATGGCGGTGACTCCGTCTCCCGCCTCGCCGGCCACCTGCCCACCGAACGATTCCACCATCCGGGCGAGGTTCTTGCGAGCGAAAACGGAGTCGTCCACGATCAGGTAGCGCACGGGTTGGCCATCTTCGCTCCGTTTTACGGGCGCAAACTGTTCCATGACACTCCTCCCCTCCTATCCCAATACCATGGGATCCCTACCTTTCGGTAGATAACTCTAGTTACCTCCGGCGCTGGTCGCCCGGCTTGCCGGGTCCCTCGCAGTCCGGTCCGACGCACATTGCGCCTGTAAAGTGTTGGGCAAGTCCTCCAGATCCACGACCCGGGTGACGTAGCCGCGGTCAATCGCCGCCTTGGGCATGCCAAATACCACGCAGGACGCCTCGCTCTGCGCGATGGTCATTCCCCCCGCCGCCCGGACCGCTCCCATGCCCGACGCCCCGTCGTCGCCCATCCCCGTCATCAGAACGGCGATGGACTGCCCTCCAAATTCCTCGGCCACGCTTCGGAACAGCACATCCACCGAAGGACGGTGCCCGTGCACCGGCGCCTCCTCGGCGAGCACAGCCACGTTTCCCAAAGGCAACTTCTTGACCTTGAGATGCCGGTTGCCAGGACAGACCAGTACCCTTCCTGCCAGCAGCAGATCGCCCGATTGCGCTTCTTTCACCCGGACCGCGCAAGCTTCATCCAGCCGCTTGGCAAACATCTCGGTAAACCCCACAGGCATGTGCTGCACCACCAGGATGCAGCCAGGAAATTCCGCGGGCAGCTGCGAAAGCAGGTACTGCAGCGCATTCGGTCCACCGGTGGAGACACCGATGGCGATGACGCGCGTCGGGGCGGCCGCTGTCTGCTTACAGGGCTTGACCGCGCGGGTGCCTTCCGGCATCGGCTGCGGGCGCACCCCCTTGCTTTGGGCCGCCGCCTTGATCTTGCTGATCAGTTCCTGGGCAATCTCCGGCATGCGCGCCGAAACGTCCTGCGGCTTGGCCACAAAGTCAAATGCGCCCAACCCCAGTGCTTTGAGCGTGATATTAGCTCCGGCCGTGCTGTGGGAACTGACGACGATCACCGGCAGCTGCCACCGCCGCATAATTTCTTTCAGGGTATCGATCCCGTTCAGACCGGGCATTTCCAGATCCAGCGTGATCACCTGCGGCGCCAGATCCGCAATCTTTTTCAGGCCGAAATTGCCGTCCATGGCGGTTCCGACCACCTCGATCGAATCGTCCCCTTCGAGGATTTTGGGAATCAGCTTCCGCATGAGCGCGGAGTCATCTATCACCAGGACGCGCAGAGACTTGCTCATGCCTGGCCTCCCGCCATGGTGCGCGTCCGCATTGCGAGGTCCGCCCCGGTGCGCAGCAAACCCGCCAGACGGGCGTCGGAAGGGTTAGCCCGCGCCTGGGTGAAGCGCTCCACCAGCGCGGTCAAGTTCAGGATCAGCACCACCCGTCCGTCTCCGAGAATCGAGGCGCCACTCACCAGATCGGTCGAGATGGACTGGTCGTCCAGCGCCTTGATGACCAACTCTTCTTCGCCGACCAGCGTGTCCACGAGCAGGCCGAATTTCCGGTCGCCGATGTTGGTGACGAGCACGAAAATCTTGCGCCCGCCTGGCTGCTCTCCAGATTGCGGGGCCATTCCCAGGCGCAGGAGAGGCAGCACCTGGTTCCGGAGTTGCAGCACTTCATAGTGTTCGACCTGGTGGACTTCATCCTCGACGGTGCGCGCAATCTCGGCCACCGCGTTCAGAGGAATGGCATAGAGCCGGTGCTCGACGCCGAACAAAAGGGCCTTGATAATGGCGAGCGTCAGCGGGAGCCGGAGACGGAAGGTGGTTCCGCGCCCGGCCTCGGTTTCGATCTGCACCGTACCCTTCAGGCGTTCCAATACGCTTTGCACCACGTCGAGCCCCACGCCTCGTCCGGAAAGCTCGGTGATCTCCTCCGCGGTGCTGAATCCCGGACGGAAGATCAGGTCCAGAGTTTCCGCGTCGGTGAGCCGGCCCGCTTCCTCGTCCGTCAGCAGACCCTGCGAGAGGGCGCGCTGCCGGACTTTCTGGACGTCAATGCCGTGTCCGTCGTCGGAGATTTCGATCACGACCTGGTTTCCCTGGTGATAGGCGTTCAAGCGCAAGGTGCCCTGCGCGCGCTTGCCGGCCTGGGCTCGTTCCTCGCCTGGCTCGATCCCGTGGCCGACCGCGTTGCGCACCAGATGAGTGAGGGGTTCAGCAATCGCATCCAGGATGCGCTTGTCCAGATCGGTGTCCGCGCCTTTCATGGTCAATGCAATGTCTTTTCCGCACTGGCGGGCCACATCCCGCACCACGCGCGGAAAGCGGCGGAAGAGCTGTTCGACCGGCACCATGCGGATCTTCATGACCGAGCGCTGCAAATCGTTCAGGACACGTGCCTGGAACGCAATGACGTCGGAGAACTTGCCTCGCAGCGCATCTTTAGGAAAACGCTGCCCGAACTCGTTCATCGTCTGCTGGAACATGGACTTGGCCAGAATCAGCTCGCCCACCAGGTTGAGTACGTTGTCGATCTTCTCCGCGTCCACGCGAAGAATGTTGTCCGTACCCGCCACCGGGGCCGCCAATTCCTCGGCGGCCGGGCTGGAAGCCGCATTGCGGCTGGGTGCCGCCGCCGCTGCCGGAATCTCACCGGTGCGCCCAGAACCGGCTGCCGCAGGCGTGGTACCCGCCGATGTTTTGCCGTGCAATACCGAAACCCGGGCGCTCTGCGCCACGGTCGGAATTCGGCACTTGATGCGGATCTGCTCCGCCGACTTTTCGGATGCGAGCGCGACCTCCACCCGGGTCACGGGCGCGCGGTCCCCTTCACTCGGATAGACGGCCAGGACCTCGCCCAGCGCCGAAAGCGCGACCTTGATCATCTGGCGCGCAGCGATGGGCATGGCGCACTGCGGATCCAATTGCACACGCACGTGGAATACGCGCTGGCCCTGCTCGAGGGCTTGGGCGATCGCCCTCTCCTCATACTCCGACCAGTGCGCCACCAGCAGGGCGCTCTTGCCTGTCTTTTTCTTTCCTGTGCTGCCAGCTCCGGGGTGCGCCAGCCGGGCGATTTCCTGGCGCAGCGGCTCGATGTCCGGAAGCTTCTTTTTGCGGCGATAGCCTTCGAGCAGCGCCGTAAACACGTCGGCCGCGCGCAAGGCGACGTCAGGAACGAGAGGCGTTGCCGCTGGGTTTTCGAGCGTCAACACGTCTTCGAATTCATGCGCCAGCTCACTGAGTTCGCGGAAGCCGCACGCCGCCGCGTCTCCCTTGAGAGTGTGGACCGTTCGCCGCAGGCTGCGGACGGTCTCCCCGTCACCTGGCGATTTCTCCAACTGCATTGCCTGTTCGTTCAGGGTCTGGACCAGTTCCCCGGCGCTTTCGAAAAACAGCTGGCGCAGTTCGGTCATCCGGTCTTCGGGGGGAGACGTCACACTCTCACCTCGACTCGCTGATAGGCGGTGCCGCTGTTGTGATGCACCATCTGGAACTTGTCGGTCAGGCCCAAAAGGCTCTCCGCGTGGCCGACAAACAGATATCCGCGGGGGTTCAGGCAGCGGTAGAACTTCTCGATCAGCCGTTTCTGCTCGGCCTCGTCGAAGTACATCATCACGTTGCGGCAAAAAATCACGTCGTTACGCTGCGGCAGATATTCGGTCTTGAGATTGTGGAAGTCGAAATGGATCAGCTCCTTGACCGCTTTCTTGGCGGCGTAACGGTCTCCGACTTTGTCGAAGTAGCGCAGGCGGCAGCCGTAATCCACGGACGCCATCTGGTGCTCGTTGTAGAAGCCTTCCTGGGCCGCGCGCAGCACCGAATAGCTGATGTCACTGGCCAGGATTTCCAGCCGCCACGGCGGCGGAATCAGGGGCTTGGGCAGCGGGGATTCATAAGGCAGCGGGTTGCGCAGCTGATAGTAGGCCAGCGCGTCGGCGATCAGCATGGCCAGGGTGTAGGGTTCCTGTCCGGTGGAGCAGCCGGCGCTCCAGATGCGCACGCTGTAGTCGCGGCGCTCGTGCTTGCGCCGCAGAATATCTTCCAGCGCATCCCGCTGAAACAGATCGAGCTGCGCTTTGTTGCGGAAGAAGCTGGTCTCATTGACGGTCAGGTTTTCCAGCAGCTTCGCGAGTTCAACCTTCCCCTGCTGGCTGATGAGCAAGCGGTAGTAGCTATAGAACGAGTCAAGTTGGCACTCCTTCAGCCGCCGCTGCAGGCGGTCCTGGAGGAAGTGCGTGCGCCGCTCATCGAAGTGCATGCCGCACTCCTGGTACACCAGCGCCTGCAGCAGTTTCAGTTCCGCTTCGGTGAGCAGGGGCGCTTCGCTTGTATTCATGGTCGGTCAGATGTTGCTGTTATTTCTTGCCGGCGGAAGCGCTCTGCGCCGCCGCTTTGTCGTTTCCCGTTGCCGATGGCTCGGTTGCTGTTGCCGGATTCGTGCCCTGCCGGAACTCCAATACTTTCCCCACATCGAGCAGAATGATCAGCCGGCCTTTGTATTTCCCCAGGCCCGTAACGCAGTCCAGTCCGCCCTCCAGCATCATGCCGGGCGCGGGCTCAATCTCGCTCTCGGGAATCTTCAGGACCTCCGAGGCCGCGTCCACGATCATTCCGGCCAGCCGGCCTTTATGCTCGACCACCAGAATCCGGCTGCGGCGGTGAAACGCCCCGGCCGGTTTTCCGAAACGCTTGCGCAGGTCCAGCACCGAGACGATCTTGCCGCGCAGGTTGATGACGCCCTCCATGTAGCTGGGCGCATCGGGCACGGCCGTGATTTCCGGCACGCGCACGATTTCGTGCAGTGACGTGATGGGCACGCCGTAGGTCTCGCGCCCCACCTGGAAGCCCACCACCTGGGTTTCGCGGCTCATGTCGGCTCTTACCGTCCTCCGGCAGCCGCCTGGCGGGCGGCGCCCCGGGACGTTGTTGGAGCGGTTGGCGTCTCGCTCGGCCGCAGCGTGAAGGTGTCCATCGAACCCAGCAGGTTCCGCGACATCTTCGACATCTGCTCCGCAGAAGCCGCCAGTTCGGTCGAGCCCGAGGTCGAGTTCTGCACCAGTTCGCGCATGCGTTCCATGGCCTTGACGACGGCCTGCGCTCCGGAAGCCTGCTCTTCGACCGCCGAGTTGATTTCGTGGGTGATTTCGTTCAGCCGCGTGGTCGCGCGCGCGATCTGCGACGAGCCATGCGACTGTTCGTTGGTGGCGGCGCCGATTTCCTGCGCGAACTTGTAGACCTCCGTGACCACATTCGAGATCTTACGCAGCGCGGAGTTGAGTTCTTGTCCAAGGTTCAAGCCCTCGTTCACGATCGAGGTGCTCTTCTCCATGTTCTCGACCGCGCGGCGGGCTTCCTTCTGGATGCTCTGGATCAGTTCGGAAATCTCTTTCGTGGATTGTGCTGATTTTTCGGCGAGCTTGCGGACTTCATCCGCGACCACCGCGAATCCCAAGCCGTGCTCACCGGCGCGCGCCGCCTCGATGGCGGCGTTCAAAGCCAGCAGGTTGGTCTGCTCGGCCAGGTCGTCAATGACTTCGATGATCTTGCCGATATTGTCCGCCCGCGAGCCGAGCGCGTCGATGATCTCGCCCGAGGAGTGAATGGTGGTGTTGATCCGGTTGAGGCCGTCGGTGGCCTTTTCCATGGTCCCGATGCCGCTGTGCACTTCTTCCCGGGAACGGTTGGAAATGTCGAGCAGCACCTTGGCCGTGTCGGCCACGCGCTGGATCGAGGTCACCATCTGGTCAATCGAAGCCGAAGTTTCGCTGACGCTCGAGGCCTGTGTCTGGGTGCTCTTCACCATGTTCTGCACGTTGACGCTCATCTCGTGCATGGTGCTGGTGACTTCATCGATGGCGGAAGAGGTTTGCAGGCTGTTCTTGGCCGTTTCGTCGGACGCCCCCGCCACCTGGGTGGAGGCGCTGGCCACTTGCGAGGCCGCGTCGCGCACGTTGCGGACCAGTCCGCGTAGGCCCTCGACCATACGGGTGAAGGCGTTGCCCAGCGTGTCATTGGGAGAACGCGGCCGCACTTCGACCGTCAGGTTTCCGCCGGCGATAGCTTCGGAGACCGAGGCCATTTCCTTTAGGTACTTAACCATCGAATCGAATGTGCGTGCCAGTTGCCCGACCTCGTCCTTCCCCTGAATATCGATCGTGTGATCGAGGTCGCCGGAGTCGCCGATTTGCTGCGCGACATGGATGAGCCGATTCAGCGGCTCCGTGATTGCTTTGGATGTGCGATAAGCGATCACCGCTCCCACGGCGAGCGCTAACAAGGAAATGATGAGGGTGATCGCGATGGTAAAGGTGGCGGCCACTTCATCGGACCGGCGGCGCTCTTCCAGCAGCTTAAGATTCAGTTGGTCCACCTGGTCCAGCACATCGCTGGAACGCGATACCCAGGAGTTCGGATCTTTCTGCAGGTAGAAGATCTGGAGTTCTGCGACGGTAGCGTTGCCACTGTCCACCTGGCGGCGCTTTTCCGCCAGTGGGCTGGCGAATTCCACGCTCCAGCTCTGCTCGAACTGCTGTACTTTTTCCAGGCTGGAACGTTGCTGCTCACTGTTGGCCAGTGCCTGCGCTCGTTGCAACGCATCCGCCAAACGGCGCACGCCGTCGTTCATCTTCTCGACATCGCGGGTGTCGCCGCTGAGCAGGTAGTTTTGCAGGTGGAGCCGGTTCTGCATCATTTCGAACCGCACCATCGAGGTGGCCTGAGTCATGTCCATGGACCGCTGGGCCGCCGCCTTGGTCTCGTGTTCCCGCCATACCGCGAACAGGATCACGGCCGCGAGAAGCACAACCGTCCCCAGGATGCCGCCGAAACTCAGATAAAGCTTTTTTCCGATGTTCATACGCTTACCTTCCTCTGCCCGGCTCGCCGGGCAGGGACTGGTTTTCTCATTGCACCGGGTCGAAATGAAATTCCACGACGCCGGTCGTTTCCTCGGGGCCGGCCTCATAACGCCACTTCTTCACTGCATCCAGTGCGGCGTTGGCCAGGATCGGGTGGCCTCCGACAAGCTTCGGGTTCTTGATCCCCCCGTTCTTATCCACAGTGACCTGGACCTTCACCACCCCGGTGATGTTCATACGCCGCGCCAGTTCCGGGTAGACCGGCGCGACTTTGGTTTTCAGCTTGCGCGTGATCTGGTCTTGCTCCTGTTGCCCCCAGGCAACCGGAGGATTTGTAGCGACGCATCCTAGGATCAGCAGACCCACCGCCACCCAATGAGTTAGGGCTCGTAAAGACACGGTTCCTCCCAAAGTCGTTTCGCAACGAAGCCTAAGTTTTGCACGGACCTTACCAGCCAGTACCCAAAAGTTCTTCCAAACGATTACTTTAGTGATGGCTGTAAGCTGCTGAAGAAGCGATGCTTAGGTGCTCGGAGTGGGCGGGCTCGGGGCCCATCCGGGCGCCGAGACTGGGGATTGCCCAATAGCCAGTTGCAGAATGAGACAACAGCCCCGGTTTTCTGGTGGCGTTTCACACTTTGACACCCGTCCTCGTATTCGCTTGACTCAATTTGAGAATCAAGCGTACGTTCTATATGTAATCCAATTGTTTTCAATCGCTTAGCTTGTTAATGGTGACGACCTGACTAGGGTTACCGGAAATTCGGCCTTGGCGTCGGGCGCAGCGTCTCACTCTGATGAGACCTTCCAGAAGCTGCTCCTCGAGCTCTCCCACGCCGCTTTCCAAAGCAGCGATGCCAGTCATGTCATCGAGTTCTTTTGCCGTCTCGCGCGTGAGTTCTTTCATGCGAGTGGTGCCTACTTTTGGAGCCGTACTCCCGAGGGTGGACTAGTCGGAGCTCAAGCGGACGGCTTCGAAGCGGAACGCTTCCGAGGCTTGCGCTTGCAACCCGGAGACTCGTCCGTTGCCCTGGAAGCGGTGCAAGGCCGGCGCACTGTCTTTCTCAACGATGTGGAGATGACGCGCTATCCCCGGCTGGCGGAATTCCGGGCCCAAGCCGCGATGGCCGCTCCCTTGCTCGTTTCCGGCGAGGTCATCGGCGCCATCGCATTTCTGCAGGACGAGGCTGGGGGCCGCTTTGATGAAGATTCAGCGGCCAAGGCCACGATTCTGGCCGCCCAGCTCGGCACCGCCCTGGAAGCGTTACGGCTGAGTGTGCTTTCGCGGGAAGAACACCGTCGCGCGATGATTCTGGCCGAGGTGGCCACCGCGCTGCACGGCTTACCCGACACTTCTTCGGTGATGGAGGGGATCGCCGACCGCCTGCGCGTCCTGCTGCACTCTCCGGTCGTCATCATCTTTGTTCACGAAGAGGCTTCCTTCCGGCTGGAGGCGGTCTCGGCGGATACCCCCCGGCTGGCGCGCTCCGTCCGGTCTCGTTATCAGGAGCACGATCTGCGCTCTTCGCTCGAGATTGCCACCCGGGCCGTGGCCGCCGGCGAGCGCATCACGGTCAGCATTGATGCCGCGTCGCACCTGGGAGAAGACTCGCCCGCGGGAGTTCTCATCGCGGCCCCGTTTCGCAGCTCGCGCTCGCACGGCGCAATTCTCGTGTACCCGCGACGGTCAAATCCCTTCACGCAGGAAGAAAAGATGCTGGTTTCCGCCCTCGCCGGATTCGGCGCGGTCGCCATCGCCAACGCCGAACTCTACGGCATGGCGCGGTCGCAAGCGCAGGATCTGCACGCCATCCTGGAGATCTCCTCGGAACTGGGCTCGGCCGGCAAGCTCGACCAGTTCATGCAGACCTTCGTGGTGCGCGCCTCCGGTTTTCTGGGCTTCCGGCGTTGTTTCATCGGACTGCTGGAGAACGACGTCTTCCGCATTCGTTGGGGAGTTGAAGACGGGCGGACGCGCCCGATGGAGATCCTGCTCCCGGACGGCGTGGCCATCCGCACCCTCAAGCAGAAGCAGGTATTTCTCACCGAGGACGCCGCTGCTGTCCCCGGCGCCAACATGGAGTTCGTCAATTCCTTCAAGATCCGCCAGCTTCTCGCCGTGCCATTGCTAGGTTCCACGGGCGAAGTGTTGGGGATGTTCGGCATGCTTGACCGGCTGCAGCCGGGGCACATCCCGGAAGAGGACGTCCGCCGCGCCCGCGCGCTCGCGGCGCAAGCTGCGATCGCGCTCGAGCTGACCCACAATCTGCATCACTCCGACCAGCATCGCCGCCGCGCCGAGGCGCTGGTGGCGCTCGCGCTGGAGCTGAACACCGTCCTGCATCTGCCCGAGTTCACGCGGAATTTCGCCCGCCGCGCCGCCGATCTTCTGGGCGCGCGCGCCGTGGCGCTCAGTCTTTTTCAGGGTGCGGCGCAAGAAACCGTCCTTCTGCAGGGCGCCGCCGAGGTGGAAGACAAAGCGTTGCTTCGCCGCTTCAACCTGGCGCTCGGCGGGGCGCTCTCGAAGAACGAAGCGGACGTTGTCCTCGCCCCGGCCAGCGAGTTGCTGGGGTCTGCGCTGGCCTCCAGCCTCGGATGGGCCGATTGCACCCTGGTGCGGCTGGCCGGCGCTTCCGGAGAGCTGATCGGCGTTTTGTGTCTTGCGGATCGCGAAGTCGTGCCCACCACCGAAGATCAACAGTTGCTGCGCGCCGTCGCCAGCCACGCCAGCGTCGCTCTCGAAAATGCGTGCCTGTTCACTCGCATGGAGCAGGCCAACCGCCACTGGGTCGAAGTCTTTGACGCCATCAGCGACTTGATCGTCGTGCACGATGAAGTGCACAACATCCTGCGCGTCAACCGCTCGCTCGCTGATTTCGTGGGTATTGCCCCGGACCAGTTGATCGGCGTCAACATGCGCGCTCTCGAGGCCCTCTCCAGCGGCGCGCCTCCCCACGGCTGCCCGTTCTGCCGCACCGGCGACGGCCTCGACGAATACGTGCACCCCGTGATTGAGCGCACTTACCTGGTTTCGACCTCCCGCATTCACGCCGCCGCCAGTGCGCAAATGCAGACCGTGCATGTTCTCAAGGACATCACCGACCGGCGCGAAGCCGAGCAACGTTATCGCGAGTTGTTCGACAACATTCAGGAAGGCATTTTCTTCTCCACGCCGCAGGGGCGATTTATTGAAGTGAACGACGCCCTGGTGCGCATTCTCGGCTATCGCAATCGCGAGGAGTTGCTGCAGGTGGACATCCCCAGCGCCGTCTACTTCTCGCCAGAACGGCGCGAGGAACTGGCCGCCATTATCGATCGCCAAGGCGGCGTGCGCAATCACGAAGAAGTCCTGCGGCGCAAAGATGGATCACCGGTACACGTGCTGATTAACAGTTTTGCCTTGCGCGATGCACAGGGCGCGATTTTGCAATATCGTGGACTCCTGCTCGACGTCTCCGGTCTTCACCATTCCCAAACCGAGTTGCAGCGTGAGCGCGACTTCTCGGACAAGGTTTTGAACCATACGCAGAGCCTGATTCTGGTGACCGACACCGAGGGCGTCATCAGCTATGCCAACCGCCGCTGGAGCGGTCTCGGTTTCACCCAGGGCCAACTGCTCGGACATCCCTTGCCGGAACTAGCCACTCCCGCGCGCCAGGCCGCGCTACGCGCTGCGCTGACGTCCGTCGCCCGCGGGCAACAGGTGGACAACTTCGATCTGCAACTGCTTCGAGGCGATGGCACCAGCGGACATTTCTCCGTCAATCTCAGCCCCATCAGCGGAGACGACGGCCGCGTCACCAGTATCGTAGTGGTTATGACCGACGTCACCGACTCCGCCATGCTGCAAGCCAAGCTGGTCCATGCCGAGAGAATGGCCGCCGTCGGACAGTTGGTTTCCGGCGTGGCCCATGAAGTTAACAATCCCCTCACCGCCATCCTCGGGTTTGCCGATCTTCTGGTCGAGGCTCCCGACTTGCCCGAGAGTGCGCGCCGCGATCTGCGCGTGATCCTGCAGGAGGCGCAGCGCACCAAGCAAATCGTTCAGAACCTGCTCAGTTTCGCCCGCCAGATGCCGGCGCAGCGCCGCGCCGTACAGTTGAATGTCATTTTGCGCCGCACCGTGCAGTTGCGCGCCTACGACTTCCATTCTCACGGCGTCGAGATCATTGAACGCCTGGATGAGTCGCTGCCGGAAGTCGTCGGCGACCCGCACCAGTTGCAGCAGGTGTTCCTCAATATCCTCAACAACGCTCACGACGCGGTCCGCGAAAGCGGGCGGCCCGCCCGCATCGAGATCATGAGCGCCCGCAATGGCTCTTGGGTCGAAGTCTCGTTCCGCGACAACGGCGCCGGGATTGCCTATCCGGACCGAATTTTTGATCCCTTCTTCACCACCAAGGAAGTGGGGAAAGGAACGGGACTAGGCCTGAGTATCTGTTACGGGATCGTCCACGAACATGGCGGCGAAATCGCATGCCACAACAACCTGGACTCCGAAGGAGCGACCTTCATCGTGCGCCTCCCCGTGGCCTCGGAAGCGGCCTCCTTTGGAGCCGTGGCAGGAGTGCATCCAAAATGACGCAGACGGGAACCAAATCCACTTCCGCGCCAGTGCTTCTGATTGAAGACGAGCCGGGGGTCATGGCTTATGTTCGAGCCGCCCTGGAACGCAATGGCTACCGTGTGGTGACCGCCGAATCCGGTGCCGAGGCCTTGCGTCGGCTGGCGAGTGACGAGTTTCAGGGAGTGGTTTCCGACATGCGCACTCCCGGCGGCGTGGATGGCGCCCAAGTCCATGCCTGGATCGCCCTTCACCGCCCCGAACTTGCTTCCAGGCTCGTTTTCATCACCGGCGACATTGCTAACGAAGAAACCGTCGCCACCCTGCAGCGTACCGGTGCCCCCTGCGTCGAAAAGCCGTTTCGCGTGCAGCAGTTTATTTCCGTGGTCGAGAAGACGATGGGTCGCGCCTCATGAGTGAGGATTTTCGAATCCGGCTGCTGGTGGTGGATGACGAGCAGAGCATTCGCAAGCTTTGCATGACGGTCGGCGAGTCGCTGGGATTTACCTGCCTCGAAGCCGAGAGCGGCGAGGCCGCCCTGGCGCTACTCGAAGAACAGCCCGCCCACATGGTGCTCACCGACATGGTCATGCCGCGCATGTCGGGGCTGGAATTTCTCGAGCAGGTCAAGCAGTTGCATCCGCGCATCGAAGTCGCCGTCATGACCGGGCACGGCTCCATCGAGACCGCCGTCCAGGCCATGAAGCTGGGCGCCTACGACTACATTTCGAAGCCCTTCGCGCCGCTTGATGAACTGAAGCTCTTTCTGCGCCGCATGGCCGACAAGGTCCGCCTGGAAGAAGAAAATCAGTACCTGCGCGAGCGTTCCGAAACCGAGACCGCGGTGCACGGCATCATCGGAAATTCCGCCGGCATCCAGCACGTGCTGCGTTTGATCTCTCGCCTCAAAGACACGCGCACTCCCGTGCTGATTTCCGGCGAGAGCGGAACCGGCAAGGAACTGGTGGCGCGTGCCCTGCACTATCGCGGAACCCTTGCCAATCGTCCGTTCGTCGCCGTGGATTGCGGTTCGCTCGTCCCCACCCTGATCGAAAGCGAGCTGTTTGGCTACGAAAAGGGCGCGTTCACCGGCGCGCTCCGTTCCAAGCAAGGCCTGCTGCAATCGGCCGACACGGGCACCATCTTCCTCGACGAAGTGGGCGAACTCCCGCTCGAAATGCAGGCCAAGATTTTGCGCTTCCTGCAGGAGAAGGAAGTGCGCCCGGTGGGCAGCAATCAAAAAGTGAAAGTGGACGTGCGCATCATGGCCGCCACCAACCGCGATCTCGAAACCGAATACAAGAAGGGGACCTTCCGCAAGGATCTTTATTTCCGGCTGAACGTGGTGACCATCCATCTGCCGGCCTTGCGGGAGCGCCGCTCGGATATCCCCATCCTCACGACCTGGTTTCTGGAACGGCTGGCGCCCGGACGCGACGCCTCGGTCTCGGGCGCCGCCATGAAAGCGCTGCTCGCCTACGACTGGCCGGGCAATGTCCGCGAACTGGAGAACTGTCTGGAGCGCGCCGTCGCTCTCGGCGACCAGCGCCGCATTGATCTCAGCGATCTGCCTCCGTCCATTGCCCGCGCGGAAGCGCCCGAGAAAGCTGAGGCCGTTGAATTGTCAGCGTCCGCCGACCCCACTACCACCGATCTTGAGGACATTGAGCGAGCTACGATTGAGCGCGTCTTTGCCCAGGTCAGAGGAGACAAAGCGCTGGCGGGGAAGATGCTGGGAATCAGCCGGGCCACGCTCTACCGCAAGCTGAAGCGGTACAACATTGGGTTGCGGGAAGAGTCGTCAAGTCCGGCGACCTTGCAGTAGGCGGCTGGAGAATGATCGGGAAACGTTTCGTCTGTCCCCGAGTTTCCTCCAGAAGCAATGCCCAACCGTAAATTACTTGTACATTTCCGCAATCCTTTTCAGTTTTGCTTCATACAAAGCAAGCGGCCCCGAAAAGACGTGGAAACGGCCGTCGTTGTCTGTATACTCCTTGCGCGCCGAGTTCCGAACCGTCCCCCAGCCGGTGCGTTCGCAGCAGACAAGACTCTAAGCGGATTTGACCCGGAGGCTTCATGAAGTCTTTGCGGCACTCGCATATTCCCGAACGCTTCGTTTCCGAATGTCCGACATTCGCGAACCTATTTTCTTGCCTGCTGTTGTTGGTCGTGAGCGCTGTAACGAGCAACCTGCAAGCACAAACCTATACCGACATGCACGACTTCAACTGTAAGGTTGACGGCTGCGGTCCGACTTATGCAGGGATAGTGGGGCAAGGTAGAGATGGAAATCTGTACGGCACGACACAGCCAGGTACGAGCGGCGGCGGCACGATTTATACGATCACGCCGTCGGGTGCATTCAACGTAATCTTCACCTTCAACAACGCCGGAACTGACGGATTTTCCCCCACCACCGGCCTGACTCTGGGCACCGATGGCAATTTCTACGGCGGCACCGCAACCGGCGGGGCGAACGGCTTTGGAACGCTATTCAAGATAACTCCGGCAGGAGTGCTGACCACGCTGCACGATTTCACGTCCACTGAGGCGGGGTTCCCTTACGGTCCGCCTGTGGCGGGCAAGAACGGTACCTTTTACGGCGTGACCCGCTACGGCAAAGCGTGGTCGCTTACTCAGTCAGGAACTTTTAAGTTGCTGCCGAATCCAACCCCCGGCGAAAGCCGCGCGCCGCTGACTGCAGCCAGCGATGGCAACCTCTACGGAACAACAATCAACGGCGGAACCGGCAATGGAACAGTCTTCCAGATGTCAACAGCCGGGAAGATCAAGATTATTTATAACTTCGACAACACCCACGGAGCAAAGCCAATTGGACCGGTGGTCCAAGGCAGCGATGGCTTTTTGTACGGAACTGCCTCAACTGGGGGCTCTATACCCAACGCTTTTGGCGTTGTGTTCAAGCTCAGCACCAAGGGCGCCATTACGGTGCTCCACGAATTCGATAGCACCAACGCCGCCGATGGCTACGAACCGCTCGGAGGCTTGGTTGAGGGCACGGATGGAAATTTCTACGGAACAACGTGGACAGGAAAAGTGCATGGCGTGATTTTCAAAATCACCAAGAGCGGCACATACACCGTGCTGTATGCGTTCGATGGAACTCACGGTTCGGGGCCTGCAACTACCCAGATGCAGAACACCAACGGCATCATTTACGGAGCAACTGTATCAGGCGGCGTCTCATTCAATGGTGTCTTCTACAACTTCGATGTCGGGATGTCGCCTTTCCTGTCGCTGGTCGGATTCCCAGCGGCTACAGCGGGTAAGACTGTTCAAATTCTTGGCCAGGGGCTGACGGGCACAACTAGCGTCAGGTTCGGATCGGGGTCCGCCACCTTCAACGTAGTAAGCGACACCTACATGACCGCCGTCGTCCCGGCTTCAGGCACGACCGGGACAGTCACCGTGACTACTCCGGGAGGCACTCTGAAGAGCAAACAGGTCTTCAAAGTTGTCCCCATGGTCAAGAGCTTCAGCCCGACCAGCGGACCGGTGGGAACTCAAGTGACAATCACCGGCAGCGGATTTACGGGCGCCAGCAAAGTGACGTTCGGCGGAGTCAAAGCAACCACGTACACGGTGGACTCCGGTACGCAGATCACTGCCATCGTGCCCACAGGAGCTGTTACCGGGAAGATCGCAGTCACCACTACGGGAGGAACGGCATCGAAAGGTATCTTTGTGGTCAACTGAATCTCCCAACCTCCAATACGGCCGTGGTGTCCCAGATAACCGGCGGGTGCCCTCGAGTTACATAGGCCACCCGCCTGATCCTGCTACCGGCTTAGAAGACATCGAACGGGCGACGATCCAGCGCGTGTTTATTCAGGTCAACGGAGACAAGGGCGCTGGCCCGCAAGATGCTCGGCATCACCCGGTCCACGCTCTTCCGCAAGCTGAAGCGGTATAACATTGGGTTGCGGGAAGAGTCTGCGGCACCACCTACGCTGCAGTGAGGGCTGTGCTTCACCACCAGATATCTGACCCAATGTCCTTATTGAGAGATCTTCATGTCACGGTGTCACCGTAAAGTTTGTGGTACTCGTGGCCATTCCACCTGGTGTCGTGATAACAATCTTGCCTGTCTTTGCGCCACTCGGAACGGTCGCCGTCACCTGCGTGTCGGAATTCACCGTAAAGCTGGTAGCCACGACACCGCCAAATGTCACTTTCGTCGTCTGGGTCAGACTGACACCCGTGATGGTCACGACTGTTCCCACTGGGCCGCTCGCCGGACTAAAACTCGTAATCTGCGGCGTCACGCGGAATTTTTTGTTGCTCTTCAGCTTTCCGCCGGATGTTGTCACAGTCACGAGGCCCGTTCTTGCGCCACTGGGAACAGTAGCGGTCAGGTAGGTCCCAGATACTATTGTGCGGTTCGCGGTAGTTCCGTTAAAGGATACGGTGGTTGTCGCGGTGAACCCTTGTCCTAGGAATTCGATGGTGTCTCCGACGTTGCCGGAGTAGGGAAGCAACCTGACGAAGGGCCGTAGCCCAGGGGCGGTCCAGCTATAGAAGACGCCACAACTAGCGTTGGGACTACCTGCAATGCAGGGGCTGACATTGCCGGTCCCTCCTAGCTGAGTGTCTCCATAGATGACCCCATTGGTGTGCTGAAATGGAGTGACATAGGGGTTCCAACCGGTGGTACCGTCAAAATTGTAGAGGACGGAAAATGCGCCTTTCGGGGTGATCTGGAAGAAAGTGCCAAAGCCAAGACTACCGCCGTAAGTATTCGCCCCGTAAAAATTGCCATCCGTCGCTTGTACCAGACCTGCGTTACCTTCGAAAGGAATGTACCCGTCGCTGGTTCCGTTGAAGCTGTGCAGCACCGTGAGCGTTCCGCCGGCTGTGATCTTGAAGACCTCACCAAACCCGTTAGCTCCGCCCTGGCCTGTCGTCCCATAGAAACTGCCGTCGGTGCCCTGAACCAGAGGACTAGTGGGATCTTGGCCATCTGTGCAGCCGGGCTGAGAACAGAAGTTGTGAAGAACGGTCAGCTTGCCCGCAGGGGTAATCTTGAATACCACACCACCACCTGACCCGCCGCTGGTGCCTCCTTTCGAGGTGGTTCCGTAGAAGTTGCCATTCGTACCTAGAACCAATGGGCCCCAAGGTTGGAAGCCATGCGTGAAGTCAAACGAGTACAAGGTGGTGAAGTCTCCAGCGGGCGTGATCCTATACACCGTGCCGCAGCCATTACCGCAGGCGTTGTTAGCTCCCCTCCACGTCGTTCCATAAAAGTTCCTGTCCGTTCCCTCAATTGGCTGTGATTTCGGGTTGTCCCCGTCGGCCAATCCGGTGAAGTCGTGCAGCACAGTAAGAACGCCAGCCGGAGTTACTGTGTATACAGTTCCATCGCCAAGGGCTCCACCGCCCTGGGAGGCGCCATAGAATTTACCATCGGTGCCGAGCGTGAGCCCGCCCAGTGGCACCCAACAACAAACGAAGCTGTAAACGACACTAAGCGTTCCGTCGGGTGAGATCCTAAACACCGCGCCCTGGTTATTCGCTCCCCCATTAGGCGTCGTGCTGTACAGGCTGCCGTCTTGGCCCTGCGCCACAGTTCCCGCGGCGAGGGGCTGGATTGGGTCGCCACCGGCGCTTCCGAAGTTATAGAGCACAGAGAACGTTTGGGCGTGGAGGCTGGCAACCGAGGCAACGGTCAAGACGAGCAGGGCGAGTGCAAAAGTCTGCACCTTTCTCATTGGGGATGCTCCTTGCGGTGCGGATTGGAGTTCAAGCCTGGAGCGGAGCACTCTCGACCCGCTCCGGCTTCGCCGTGCAGCCTCTGGTCGAATGTGGTATGATCCGCCCGCGTTTCCGGGACGGGCATCTCATAGCCGCATGCCAGTAGCCCGATTGCACGGCAGCTCAAGCTAAGCCGGAAACAGCGACATGTCCTTAAGAAACTCTTAAGAAATTCCAAAAAGTGCCGGGTTTTGGCGATGTCAAGGTCGGCAAAAGGCTGCTATGAATTCGGTCCCTTTCGCCTGGACCTTGACCAACACTTGCTCTTTCAAGATGGCCGCTTAGTCCCGCTGGCTCCCAAAGCGGCCGAAATCCTGACCGTTCTGGCGGAGAACTTCGGCCGCCTGGTAGAAAAAGACAAGCTGATGAAGGCGGTTTGGCCCGACACGTTTGGCGAAGAGGCCAACCTGACCGTTCATATCTCGGCCCTGCGAAAGATATTTCACGAAGCCGACGGAGGACCCTACGTCGAAACCGTTCCGCGCCGAGGTTACCGGTTCGTCGCAGCCGCCGTAGAGCGCCATGAGGCAGGTTCTGAACCAGCGAAGGCTCCGGTGGCTGAACCGGCGCCCCCGGTTCCTCGCTGGCCAACCATCCGCTTGGCGCTGATGGTCGCTGTGTCGTTGGCACTCATTCTGTTTTTGGGGCTTGCAGTCCGCAAAAGGCAAGCCAACATTTTGCCCGCTGGGGCGCCAATCCATTCGGTTGCTGTCTTGCCATTGCAGAATCTCTCGGGCGATCCGGCTCAGGACTACTTCTCTGACGGACTGACTGAGGCTCTGATTACCGACCTCGCCCAGATCCATGCTCTTCGGGTTGTCTCGCGGACGTCGGTGATGCAGTACAAACACACAACCAAGCCACTGCCGCAAATAGCCAACGAGTTGAAAGTCGACGCAGTCGTGGAGGGCTCGGTTCTGCAGTCGAGCGGACGTCTGCGAATCACAGTCCAACTGATCGAGGCAAGAAAGGACCGGCACCTTTGGGCCAATACTTACGAGGGACAGCCAAGTGATCTCCTGGGTCTGCAAAGCATGGTCGCCGAGGCCGTGATCCGCGAAATTCGCGTCACCCTGACTCCTGAAGAGCAGGAGCGGCTGGCGGCCGTGCAGGTGATCACTCCCGAAGCGCATGAAGCTTATCTCAAGGGCCGGTACTTGTGGAACGAGCGCACGCCGAAAGTACGAAAAAGAGCGTGGCTTACCTGGAGCAGGCGGTCCAGAAAGATCCTCGCTATGCGCTGGCCTATCTTGCGCTGGCCGAGGCGTACGCGACCATGGCGGGCAACAACCTCGCGACACCCGAAAAAATGGTGCCCCTGGCCAAACAAGCGGCACAGAAAGCTCTGGAATTGGATGGAGGATTGGGCGAAGCATATGGAACGCTCGCCCATATGCAGTTCTTTTATGATTGGGACTTTCGCGGCTCCGAACAACAGTTCCGTCGCGCCCTTGATCTGAGTCCGAACTACGCCACCGCCCACCAGTGGTACGGGCTGCTCCTGATGGCGGAGCGCCGTTTCGATGAAGCGGCGCGGGAATTCCGTACTGCTCTCGAAATTGACCCGCTTTCGCTGATGACCAGTGCCGACTTGGGACAGGTTTACTTCTATTCCGGCCGCTTCGACCAGACCATCGAGCAAACCCGAAAAATACTTGAAATTAATCCGGATTTCGCGCCCGCGCACGACCTCCAGGCCATGGCTTACGAGCAGAAAGGGATGTATCCGGAAGCGCTCGCCGAGTTCGAGAAATATTCTGCGCTGAGCGGCGGCGGATTCGATGCCAAGATGCATCTCGCCCATCTCTATGCCGTCACCGGCAAAGGGGAGAAAGCGCGAGAGTTGCTGAATGAATTTAAGAATCCTCCGAGAGGCGAATTTGCCTCGCCCTACGACATCGCCTCAATTTATGCCGGCCTCGGCGACAAAGACACCGCCCTGCAGTGGCTCCTCCGCGCCGACAAGGAACGGGCAACGATGATGCCTTTTGTTGGGATCGATCCCTTGTTGAATCCTCTCCGAGGAGATCCTCGTTTTGAAAACCTGCTGCGCCAGGTGGGTGTACCGCAATACCCTCCCGTGTCAGTTGCCCCGCACGTTTGATGACTTGTGAGACAGCTGTCTCATGCTGAGACAGCCGATCCCCGTTGCAGGGAATCAGCGTGGCCGCATGCATTCTCTAACGCCCCCAAGTGCTTCTTATCCTTCCACTTGCTCATCGGGCCATGACCTCCCAGTTTTTGGCGTGGCCCGTGCACCCTTTCCTGCCGATAGAGCAGAACGGGTCTCCCCGCTGCTCTTCCTAACCGGGAAGAGGGGAGACTCGCCCGCTCCAATGCTCGGGGTTTGAGGTTTTCCGTGCCCAACCAGGCCACTGCCACTGCGCGCGCTCCGCAACCGGATCTCGTCGGCCGTTTAGCCAAGTTTTTTCCGCAGGCCACGCCGGTGCGCATCCCCATCAAGCTCAGTCGCGCCAATGGCAAGGACAAAGAGAAGTCTCCCTGCGAGGAGACGGTGATCGAGTTTGGAACGCCCTGCGAAGTTTTGTTTGCCATCGATCTTCCTCTGGAATTTGCGGACCGCGTCCTGCTGGAAAGCAAAGACGGCTCGTTGCAGGTGGAAGCTTCGGTCGTCGCTGTTCAGTATCATCCGAACCGGACGGTGGTTGCCGCCCGCTTCCTGAAGAATGTGCCCAATTGGATTGTGAAACCATGACCCAAAACAACACTACGACGTTGGCGGAGCAGTGGCCGCTGCTGTGTGCGCTGCTGCCCATCTACTCCGCCCTGGTTAAGGAATTCGTCATCGAAGTGCCGGCCTGCCCGCTGATTGAGGATGCCCAGTCGCCGTCCCAGGAGGCGGTCGAGCAGGCGCAGACCTGGTTCCAGCAAGTGGACGCCCACATCCAGGTGCATCAGTTGCGCCAGTTCCTGCAGACCACCACCCTGGCCAACGAAGCGGTTCTTCGCGATCTGCTCGGCCATCACCTGCACAAGGCCGTCAAGGCTTCGAGCGACCGCGACAAGATTGACTTCCTGCTCGTTCAATACTTCTCGCTGTGCGCCCCTTCCGGCCTGGATGATACGGATGTTGACCTGGACTATGTGGCCCAGGTTCTGGAGCCGGTACTCGGCCCGCAGGAGCCGAAACTACCCATCTGGTTGAACTCGCTTGATACGCTGATGCAGTCCGCGGCCAAGTGCCGCCGCCTCAGTGAACTGCTGCACAGCGGAATTCTGGAGCAGGGGCGCAAGCTCAAAATGCAGGGCGCTGACCGTTATTTCGATCCTTCAGCGATGGTGGCCTTTGCCCGCTTCAGCTTCATGATGCGCCGGGTGTTCTTCCGCCTCATGCATGACGATCTGAACGCCATCCTCGACGGGTTGCGCGCACTGGAGAAACGCGGCACCATGACCCTCGACTGCCGCCGCGCCCAGTTCTCCGCCGACGAGCCCACCACCCGCCTGCGCATGATCTGCCAGTCCTGGAAAGTGATGTTCCACGCCGAGTACTCCTCGGGACAGCCCCTGCGCATGCTGGTCGATCTGCGGGCGGCGGTGGACGATGCTCTCCAAGGCGGTGGAGCCCGCAAAAGTGCTCGTGCCGCTGCCGCTTCGTCCAAGCGCAGTGGCAGTGGGAAACACAGCTAGCTCGCATGCGAAGTGCGCTCATGAAACTCAATCGCTCCACCGTGTTGATCCTTTCGAGCGAACCCGCTTTCTCCCGGGAACTGACCGAGAGCTGGCCCAAAGGCGCGGACACGCCGGAATTCGTCCTGCTCGAAGAAGATCTTTGCCGCGAGCTGCAGCGCGATACCTATGACCTCGCCATTGCTGATGGGTCCTCGCCCGAGAAGCGCGCCAGCCTGAAACAAGCATTGGCCGCTGCCGGGAAACCTGCGCTCGTGATCCATTGCGGCGGGTCTGCCGATGGCTGCAGCCTCCACGGCCCCGTTCTCGAACTGCGCCGCGCGTCAGCGTTGTGGCCGGCAATGCCCGTTCTGCTCGGGCGCGAAATTCTTCGGCGCGTGCACGCCGAGTCAGGCGCTTCGGAGTCGGATCGAGTCTGCGCCGCGGCCGAAGCCGAGGCCACTCTCGGACGATTCATGGTCGAGATGCGGCACACCGTCAATAACGCGCTCACGTCAGTACTCGGCAACGCGGAATTGCTCCTGCTCGAGCCCGGACTTCCGGCCTCGGTGATGGCCCAGGCCGACACCATCCGCAATATGGCGCTCCGTCTGAACGAAGTCTTTCAGCGCTTTTCGTCCATTGAGAAAGAACTCAGCGTGGTCGCCCGCGAATCGGGCAAGAGAGTCGGCCAGGCCCGCACCGCTGCCAGCGCATCCTGACAACCCGTGTGGGGCGGACACTCTTGTCCGCCGCTGTTGCTGTTGATTTTGCCCGTCGCCGGACAGGCGGTTCGACGAGTTTCACAAACAAAAGCAACAGCAACGTCCAAAGCAACGGCAGAGTCAAAAGCAACGGCGCCGGACAAGAGTGTCCGGCCCACACTTTTGCGGCGGGAGGTATCATGACCGGTGTGTTCTCGAATAAGGTTGTCAATCGAAGGTCCGCGTTAGTAACTCTTGGATCCGCAGGTTTAGGATTGTGGGCAATGAAATGGACACCTGCTAATGCCATGGATCTCAAAGGCGAGTTGAGCAAACTCTTGCCGCAGGTCAGTGAAAAATCTCGGGACCGGTTGCTCCGTTTGCTTCAGGACCCCGGATTCAGCGGACAAATGTCCGCATCCGAAGTTGCCTCGCTTGCCACTGGCGAAGGCAAGACCATTGACGCCTTGATGGTTGAGTTGCTTCCGCTGGCGCGGACGTACGCCCGTCCGCCGATCTCAAACTACCTGGTGGGCGCAGTGGCGCGCGGCCTGAGCGGAAACCTTTACCTCGGCGCCAACATTGAGTTTCCCGGCCACTCTCTCGGCTTCTCAGTCCACGGGGAACAGTTTGCTCTGTCCAATGCCTACATGCACTCCGAGCAAGGTGTTGCGGCGATTGCGGTGACGGCTGCGCCTTGCGGTCATTGCCGGCAGTTTATGAATGAAATGTCGCCCGGAGGCGATATCCAGGTACTGATCGCGGGAAGTCCGGCTGCGAAACTTGCTTCCCTTTTGCCCATGTCTTTCGGCCCCAAGGACCTCGGTTTCAAGGACGGCGCTCTCCCCGTGAAAGAGGTCAATCTGGCGCGGCCGAAAGGGATTTCTGATGAGTTGATCCTCGCCGCGCTGGATGCCGCGCGCAGGTCATACGCTCCTTACACCAAGGCGCATTCGGGAATTGCGATCGGTACTCAATCCGGGCGCATCTACAAAGGCTCGTACATCGAGAACGTTGCTTTCAACCCAAGCCTTTCTCCGTTTCAAACCGCGGTCGCCGCGCTGATTGTCGCTGGTGAAGCCTATTCGGCGATTGCGAAGGTCGCTCTGGTCGAACTGGACGGCGCGGTCATCAGCCAGAAGAGCGTTACGGAGGCCGCCTTGAGTGCGATTGCTCCAGCGGTGAAGCTGCAAGTGGTCACCACAGCGATGGCGGTCCAGTGTTGACTACTGCCTGTCTGTGATGGTGATCTCGACGACAAGTCCCGACTTGGCTCCGCCATGGGCAGGGTGGCTGACACGCTGGCCTGGCATCGCGCTGGCCCTCTTCTGGGGCTTTGCAGAAGGCACACTCTTCTTCCTTCTGCCGGATGTGCTGCTCTCATACGTGGCGCTGTTTCGTCCGCGCCGCGGCCTGCTGCATATGGCGGCGATTGTCGCCGGTGCGGTGCTGGCTGGGGCGGTGATGTTCCACTGGTCGGCCCACAGCGCGGGTGCGCGGACTGCCGTGGCTCGCGTGCCGGCAGTGCATGCAGCCATGTTTGAGCGCGCCCGCCTCGACTTCCGCCAGTACGGCGTATGGGGCGCGAGTCTGGGACCGCTCCGCGGGATTCCCTACAAGGTGTACGCGGTCGAGGCCCCAGCCTATTCCGCTCTTTGGCCGTTCCTGCTGATTACGATTCCGGCCCGGTTGTGGCGCCTGCTGGTGGTGTGGCTGGGCTTCGCGGGAGCGGGAGTGTTGCTGCGCAAGTTCGGTCGCGCTTCGCTGGCGCCCGTCCTCCACGCCGTCTTCTGGATCGTGACGTACGCGATCTACTGGGCGACGGTGTGATCGCCGCGCGGGCGGACTAATTCCAGCGTCCGAGCGCATTTTCCGCTAATTCATTTGCCGATCCCGGAGAGCTGGACCGTCTGCGGGCTGTTGCTGGCGTTATCGAAGATCTTCAACGTCCCAGTGCGAGTTCCAGTCTGGGTCGGAGTGAACGTGACCGCGACATAGCAGGAGGTGCCGGGAGCGATCCCCTTCAGGCAGTTGCTTTTCTTGATCGCGAAGTCACCAGTGATGGCAAGGTTGCTCACGACGACCTGCGCGAGCCCGGTGTTGGTGACAATCGCCCTCTTCGGAGTACTGGTTGTGCCGACCGTCCGTGCCGGGAAACTCAAGGAAGAAGTGGCGGTAACAGTTGAACTCATGCCGTCGCCGTTCACGCCGATGCTCATCGAATAATAGCGGCCGTTGGTCAGCGGCTGCGGGGAGAAACCTCCCATGGGATCGCCGGTCTTGATGTTGGTCCGATAGACGTCGGCCTTTCCGAGTTGGTTGCGTGCGTCGTAGTACGTGTTAATGGTCCAGAAGCTCACGCCATCGGGATCGAGCGCGAAGCTGTCGGCATTGGCGGGGATTTGGTAGGCGAAGACCTGTCGGTAAGCACACCCGGCGCAGGTCGGAACCCAATGCCGGATCGCACCCAGAGTGTCGGTCAGGATGCTGTTGTCAGGAAGTGCGCGAACAGTTCGAGCGAGGGCGTCGATCGCGATATCCGGTCCTTGCGTTTGGGTGGCGACGTCGAAGCTTTTTACGTCGCCATTGGCCGCGCTGTAGAAGATCGTGTGCTGGTCCGCCGCCATGGTCACTGACTGAGCGCCGCCGGCCACGGCATAGGTGGTCGTGTTGCCGTTGTGATCGATTTTCAGAATGTTTCCTTGGGCGAGATAGAGATTGCCTTGCGCGTCATGCGTGATGGACGTGGGCGTATTGAACGGCCCGCGGCTGGCGAGCAGGTTGCCGAGATTGTCGAACTCGAGCACATGCCAGGACTGGGTTCCGAAATGAGCGCTGATGATGTGCAGGTTGTCGTTCGCGTTAAACGTCATGGCGGCCAGGCAAGAGGGCTGATTGGGACCGTGAATCGCCGTGACGAATTGTCCCTGGGCATCGTAGACGTCGGTTTCGTTGAGCTGCGTGTTGGCGCCATCGCAGGTTCCCACGTACACGTTGCCGATCTGCGCTGGAGTTTGCGCGCTCACCAGGACCGAGATCGCAAGAACCAAAGCTGCCGCCATTGCGGTCCGAAGAACGATTTTCACGGAACACCTCCCACATGGAAACTTCATCAAGCCGAAATCAGCGGGGAAAAACAGTGCGCCCGAGTGGCCCTCATAGTCTGCCGTTTCGGTTGAATGTCAGAGGCAACGAGTTACCACAACTTGCAGTAACCATTACCTGATTTGCACTCTCACGACCCGATATGTGCACGCCCAATACCAACCCTTCCCAAAATGGGCCCCGGTGTTGAATGGAACAAGTGTCTCGAAGTGGTGTGCAATCAATTAGTTGCAAGGCGGTCGCCGAGAGCGGGCGAAACGATAATCAGGATTGCAGGATCGCGTGGTCGACAGATGTGATCAGCCTTTCACCTTGAGTGGGGGAAGAAGGGCGACTCGAGTTCATGCTGGATTGCCCTTCGTTGGTCCGTGATCCGACGAAGCGCTCCTGCCTGCCTCGATACCAATCGGTGTTCCGGGGAACTTTTTGCCCGATTGCGACATTACAGGTTATGAAAGAGCCTTCAGGGGCTGCAGGGCTGGAGGAAAGTGGCGCCGACGATAATCAGCGACGAAGCCTTGATGCTGGAATTTCAGGGTGGATCGCGCGAGGCGTTTGAGCAGTTGTTTGCGCGCTATCGCGGTCCACTTTATGGATATTTCCGGCGTCGCTTGAATGGCGACCAGCGCGCCGAAGATCTGACGCAGGAGACTTTCCTGGTAGTGATCCGCGCGGCCGCTCGTTACGAGGCACGCGCTCTTGTCCGTACATATCTCTATGGCATTGCCATGAACCTGTTGGCCGCCGAGCGCCGCAAACGATTCCGAGACTCGCCCCCCGGGCAGCCCGCTCCGGAGCCCACAACCATTGACGCCCCGGACGCCGCGGTGTGGGTCCGCCAGGCTTTGGAGAAACTCGACGAATCGGAACGCGAGATTCTGATGCTGCGCGAGTACGAGCAACTCAGCTACGCGGAAATTGCAGAGCTGCTGAAGCTACCGGTGAATACCGTCCGCTCACGGTTGTTTCGGGCGCGCATGGCGATGAAGGGCTACCTGGAGCCACAGCGAAAACTCCACGACATGGTGGCTGCGAGCGAGGCGCCGGAGAAGCTGAGACTAACCCGGACAGAAGGCGATGCCATATGAACGAGATCATTCATCCCATCGAACCCGAAGAATTGATGGCCTACCTGGACGGGGAACTCTCAAGCGAGCGGGAAGCGGCGACGGTGGCCCATCTGGATGAGTGCGCGGAATGCACGAGCCTAGTTACCGACCTGCGGAGCATTTCTCACACACTCAGGGCTTGGGAAGTCGGGCAGCCGAAGTCTCAGATCCCACAGGTAATCGCAAGCGCGCTCAGTGAGGACAAACCGGAACGGAGAAAAGTTGCTGGTGCCAACACGCTAACTCGGCGAGAGATTCTGGGGCTCCGCTGGCAGACCGCCGAGTGGATAGGAGCCTTGGCGGTCGTCTTCCTGGTTGTGGTCGGCACGGTGAGGTTTATGGGTCGTGACGCGAACAATGCGTTCTCGACGGTCTCGCAAGATAGCCGTCCGGTCGAACCGCCGCGCGCACCAGCTAGAGAGTACAGTTCAAGGCCCGGTTCACAGCCGGAAGGGGAGCTTAGTGCCCGACTGGAAGACAAGATGTCGGTCGGGCTCATGCCGCCCCCGCCTCCTCCACCTGCAAAAGCCGGCGCGGATTCCAATCGGACTCCCCGGGGGAACGCGAACGTCCCAACCTCCAGCGGACCAATGATCATCCGTACGGCCCAACTCACCCTGATCACCAAAGAGTTCGACAGCGCGCGCTCCGCTATGGAGAGCATTCTGAAGCGGCATCGCGGCTATGTTGGGGAGTTGAAGGTCGGTGGCTCCGCCGGCAGCGGCCGCACGCTCAGCGCAACTCTGCGAGTGCCCGCAGACCAGTTGGACGCCAGCCTTGCAGAGCTCAAGACTCTCGGCCGGGTCGAATCGGAGTCGCAAAGCGGCCAGGACGTGACCTCACAATATGTCGATCTTCAGGCACGGCTTGCCAACGCCCGGAACACTGAGCAGCGGCTCACGGACCTGCTTCGCCAGCGCACCGGGAAGCTGTCCGATGTACTGGAAGTGGAGCAGGAAGTCGATCGCGTCCGCGGTGAAATCGAGCAGATGGAAGCCGAAAGAAAGAATATGTCGAACCAGGTCAGCTTCGCGACGCTGAACGCGACCATCACCGAAGACTACAAAGCCCAGCTGCAAGTCGTGCCGCCATCAACCTCGACCCGGCTCAGCAATGCGGCCGTCGCGGGATATAAGAGCATGGTGGATGGCGTCGTCAGCCTGGCGTTATTCCTGCTCGAGAATGGTCCAACTCTGATCTTGTGGGGCGTGATCCTTTTCTTTCCGGCGCGGCTGGTCTGGAAGAAGGTGCGACGGAGTTTCGCGAACTGATCGACCCGGCTCTGAGGAAAAACCCAAGCGTCAGTGCAAGAAAGACGAGAGATCGAGCTTACTCGTGCCCGCAAGTCAAAACAGTGGGGTGCCCGTCTCGATTCTACTTGACACGGTAGGCGACAAACAATTGTCTGGATATCCTATCGGGCTTAACCATTCTATAAAAACACCACCAATCCTGTGCGAATCGACGAAAGGCGGCGGACAAGAGTGTCCGCCCCACACAACGCTAGGCAGACAGCAATTCCTTCGTCCGCAGCCCCTTGATCGTATCCCGTAGCTTCGCCGCTCTCTCGAATTCGAAGCGCTTGGCGCACTCGCGCATCTCGTTTTCGAGTTTTGCCAGGTAAGCGTCGAGTTCCTCCTGCGTTTTGAATTCGGGGACGCCCTCGTCTTCGGAGCTGGTCAGGTCGGTGTAGTCGGCGCCTACGATCGCGGCTAGCGTCATGTCGAGCGGGCGAATGATCGACTCGGGCGTGATCCCGTTCTCTTCGTTGTAAGCCTGCTGGATGGCGCGGCGGCGGTTGGTTTCGTCGAGCGCTTTCTTCATCGAGGCGGTCATCACGTCGGCATAGAGAATCGCGCGTCCATTCAGATTTCGGGCGCAGCGGCCGATGGTTTGGATCAGCGATCCCGCCGAGCGCAGAAAGCCTTCCTTGTCGGCATCGAGAATTGCGACCAGCGAAACTTCAGGCAAATCGAGTCCTTCACGCAGCAGGTTGATCCCGATCAGCACGTCGAATTCGCCGCGGCGCAGGTCACGCAGGATCTTCACCCGCTCCAGCGTCTCGATCTCAGAATGCATGTAGCGGCACTTTACCCCCACTTCGCTGTAGTACTCAGCCAGATCCTCAGACATGCGCTTGGTGAGCGTCGTGACGAGTACGCGCTCGTTGATCTCGGCCCGGCGCCGGATTTCATGCAGCAGGTCATCGATCTGTCCCTTCACGGGACGCATCTCGACCGGAGGATCAACCAGCCCCGTCGGCCGGATGATCTGCTCGACCACCACGCCAGCTGCCTTGGTCAGTTCATATGGCCCCGGAGTGGCGGAGACGTACACGATCTGGTTGGTGCGGTGCTCGAACTCCTCGAACGTGAGCGGGCGGTTGTCGAGCGCCGACGGCATGCGAAACCCGTACTCGACCAGCGTCTGCTTGCGGGAGCGGTCGCCGTGATACATGCCGTGCAGTTGCGGCACCGTCTGGTGCGACTCGTCGATGAAGAGCATGAAGTCGCGCGGGAAATAGTCGAGCAGCGTGGGCGGCGGTTCGCCCGGCATGCGTCCGGTGAAATGGCGCGAGTAGTTCTCGATGCCGTGGCAGTAGCCCATCGCCTTGATCATTTCCAGGTCATACATCACGCGCTGATGAATGCGTTGCGATTCCACCGCGCGTCCCTGCTTCTCCAGTTCGACTTCCCACCACGCCAGTTCCTGTTTGATGGAAGCGACGGCGGAGGCGCGCGTCTCTTCTTTCATCACGTAGTGCGTTTTGGGATAAATCGGCAGCCGCATGTAGCGCTGCTTGACCGTGCCGAACAGGGGATCGATCTGCGACAGCGATTCGACCTCGTCGCCGAACATCTCGATGCGATACGCCATGTCGTCGTAAGTGGGATAGATTTCGATGACATCGCCGCGCACGCGAAACGTGCCACGGCGAAACTCGCCCTCGGTCCGCTCGTAGAGAATTTCGACCAGCTTGCGGGTGATGTCCTGGCGTTTAATTTTTTGTCCTTTTTCAAGGAAGAGCAGCATGCCGTAATAGGCTTCCGGCGATCCCAGACCGTAGATGCAACTGACCGAGGCGACGATCAGGCAGTCGCGGCGCTCAAACAGCGATCGCGTCGCCGAGAGTCGCAGTTTGTCGAGTTCGTCATTAATAGTGGCTTCTTTCTCGATATAAAGGTCGGCGGCCGGGACGTAGGCTTCGGGCTGGTAGTAGTCGTAATAGGAGACGAAGTACTCGACCGCGTTCTGCGGAAAGAAGCTCTTGAACTCGTGGTAGAGCTGCGCCGCCAGGGTCTTGTTGTGGGCCATCACCAGGGTAGGGCGGTTCGCCGCCTCGATCACCTTGGCCATGGTGTAGGTCTTGCCCGAGCCGGTCACCCCCAGCAGAACCTGGTGCTGTTCGCGGTCGAAAACGCCCCGGGTGAGGCTCTCGATCGCCTTCCCTTGGTCGCCCTGGGGTTTGTAGGTGCTGGCTAGCTTGAAGTCCACTTCTGCATTATAGGGGCGCGGCGGAGATTCTCGATCCGCGCCCGCCCAACGGCAGTCTGTGTAATCATTCCCCGTCTGCCGGGAGCTCTTGGCACTTTTGTCCTAAGGTGTTTCGCTTAGGTCTGAGCAAAACTCTCCCCAACCCGCAGTTCAACTCGATGGAATCGCTTGTTTCACCGCAAAATATGCGGACTACGGAATTTCACATTTAGTTAACGGCTTTTTGTAGATTTGGCCGCGCGGATGCTGAAGCAAGTTCAAGACCCGAATTCCAGGTGCGCATCGGACCCTGAGTGCTGCCCAGCGCACGGGCGGCATCGCTTGCGCAGCCCGCGAGGTGCAGTGCATGGACGAGCAGCTCAACCGACTAGGGCACCGGGAGCGGCAGATCGTTGATCTTCTTCTCCAAGGGTGCGATAACTCCGAAATTGCGCGGGATCTGAACATCGCCGAGCGCACCGTGAAAGCGCACTTCAACCGTTTGTTTCTGCGTTTTGGTATCAAAGGCGGCATCAAGCGCGTGAAGCTCGCCACTATGCTCTACAGGAGACAGCTATGGTCGGAGAAACAGCCACCCCCCGCGGACCCAGCGAACGCGAACACGCCATCATCCAGCTCGTCGCCGAAGGCTGCAAGAACCGGGAAATTGCGGATTCCCTCGGCACTACCGAACACGTCATCAAGAATTATCTCCGCGTAATCTACGACAAGCTCGGCCTCTGGAACCGGGTCGAGCTGGCGCTCTGGTATGAAGCCCGGCAGTATGAACGGACATACCAAGCCTAAGAGATAGTCAGTACCAACAATTGAGTCGAGCCAACAACGCAGGCACTGCAAACCAGTTGCCTGCATTTCTTTTTGCGGTGCGGTGTACAAGGCGGAGTCAGATCAGCGCGCGCTAGTCGCAGGCGGCGCGGCCGGCCGGTTCGAACTGGTCCAGTTGAGCTTCGCGTTGCGTCGTGACGCGGCCGCCGGGCGTCTTGCCGTACTCATCTTCATCGGCGCAGTAGTACAAGGCGGTCCGCGGGTCCACCCACACCTGAACGTTCGGATTCCCGCGGCGCGGCGGCGGTTCCGGCGCTTCCGCGAGCCCCAGGCTCACCAGCGCCTGCTC
>JBASRS010000039.1:0-10697 GCA_049273945.1 Terriglobales bacterium
CTCGACTTTTATTCCGATCTCTCGGCTCTGATCGAGACCAAAAAGGACCAGGATGATTGGAAAAGCGTACTGAGCGAGCTGGACCAGTTGAAGGCCATGACCCCGATTCCGACTGTCGCGGACAGCCCTGCGCAGTGATCCCGTGGGGTTACTCCACTTCAAGAACAC
This sequence comes from Terriglobales bacterium, assembly GCA_049273945.1. GTDB lineage: Bacteria > Acidobacteriota > Terriglobia > Terriglobales > Acidobacteriaceae > Acidiflorens. The sequence goes on from JBASRS010000039.1 coordinate 169, forward strand.
AGCGGTCGTCCGCGACATAGAAAAGAATCACCCCATGGGCCTTTGCTGCCGCCGCCGTGGAACTGCATGCAACCCACAATTCAACCTAACGGCATTACGTGGGTTAGGAAGGAGCAATTGGCCGCTACGGTTAAGTAGTACTCGACACTAGACATTCACTCAATCCAAAACATGATCCCGCGGGGTGGCCTACAGCTCCACGTGCCCTGAATCCGAATCTCCGGTGGGCATAAAGCCCCTGCAAGCTGCGCGAGGGACCTCGAAGGCGCTGAAGGCTATAATCTTGTCGGCCTATGACGTTGCTGCCGGGCACAATGCTCGGTCCTTACGAGATCCAGTCGCAGTTGGGCGCTGGAGGCATGGGAGAAGTGTACCGCGCCCGTGACACCGTTCTCGGGCGCGAAGTCGCGATCAAAATCCTGCCCCCAATCTTTTCGCGGGACGCCGATCGCTTGCGCCGCTTCGAACAGGAAGCACGCGCCGCGGCAGCCCTCGACCACCCCAACATTCTTTCCATACATCAGCTCGGCACACAAGACGGAGCCCCGTACATCGTCTCAGAGTTCTTGGAAGGTGAGACTCTGCGCGTCCGACTGCAGCGGGGAGAGGTGCCGGTCAACAAGGCGGTTGACTACACGCTCCAAATAGTGAATGGCTTAACGGCTGCACACGAGAAAGCTATCGTCCATCGTGACCTGAAGCCGGAAAATCTCTTCGTTACTACCACGGGGTGGCTCAAGATCCTGGACTTCGGGCTCGCGAAATTGCGCCATCCTGAGGAACTCGGACCAGCGGAAACGGCGTTGACTCAGGGCAGCGGCACATTGTCTGGAATCATCCTGGGAACCGTTGGCTATATGTCGCCGGAGCAGGTGCGGGGACAGCAAGTAGATCACCGGTCCGACATCTTTGCGCTGGGCGCGATCTTTTACGAAATGCTTTCAGGCAAGCGTGCCTTCCAGGGCAATACGGTCGCGGATACTCTAACGGCCATTCTGACGCAGGACCCACCTTCATTGCTTGGAACCAACCCGAATCTAACGCCTCCGTTAGACCGGATCGTCCAGCGTTGTCTGGAAAAGGATCCCAAGGAACGGTTTCAGTCAGCTAAGGAAGTGGGCTTTGCGCTGGAGGCGTTGTCGGAGGCCCACGCTTCAGTCCGTGATGATTCCGGCAAGAAGCTGTTTGCTGCTCCGTCGCGGCAAATTACCCGCAAGAGGGCTGCGTCTTTGGGGGCGCTGGCATTCGCAGCACTCTTAGGTCTGCTGGTCGCGGCCAATGTGGGAGGGTTGCGCGACCGCTTTTGGGGAAGAGCCGGCTCAGGACGCATTCAATCGTTAGCGGTGTTGCCTCTGGCAAATCTTTCGGGTGACCCCGCGCAAGAGTACTTCGCCGATGGGATGACCGAAGCGATGATCACAGAACTCGCCCAGATCAGCGCACTACGCGTGATTTCCCGCACTTCGGTGATGCAATACAAAGGCGGCAAAAAACCATTGCCTGAGATTGCCCACGAACTGCACGTGGATAGCGTCATTGAAGGCTCCGTGCTTCGCTCGGGAGAAAAAGTGCGAATCACGGCGCAATTGATTCAGGCCGTACCCGAGCGGCACCTGTGGGCAAAGAGCTACGACGGCGACCTGCGTGACGTTATGGCTATTCAGAGCGAAGTGGCGCGGTCGGTAGCGGAAGAAATCCGGATCAAATTGACTGCCCAGGAAGAATCACGGCTGCAGAAATCACGCCCGGTGAACCCGGACGCCCATGATGCCTATCTGAGGGGCTGGTATTACCGGAGGAAGGGCAACCGCGACGATCTCGAAAAAGCGCGAGAGTATTTCGAGCAGGCATTGGAGAAGGACCCGCTCTACGCTCCAGCTTATGCCGCACTCGCAGATTACTACAGTGTTCTGCCGTTCTACACGAGCGCGAGACCGGACGAGGTGCTTCCTAAAGCGAAAGCTGCAGTGGCCAGGGCGCTGGAGCTTGACGAGTCCCTCGCGGAGGCACATGCCTCCCTTGCCTATGTCTATACCTACTACGATTGGGACTGGGCCGATGCCGATCGAGAGTTCCAACGGGCATTGCAGCTTAATCCGAACGACGCCACGGTACGGCACCGCTATAGCCGATATCTTGCGAGTCTGGGACGAACTGATGAGGCGCTCAGAGAAATCAAGCGCGCGGAGGAATTGGACCCACTTTCGCTGCTGATTAAAGCAAATGTAGGAGTGATTTATTACTTTGCGCGCCAATACGATTCGACGATAGACGAGCTAAAAGACGTTTTGAAGGAAGATCCAAAGTTTGATACTGCCTATTGGGGATTGGGCCTGGCTTATGAACAGAAAGGTATGCCAGCCGAGGCGGTGGCGCAGATGGAAAAAGCAGCCGCTCTCTCCCCCGATCCGAACACCCTTGCTTCCTTAGGTCACGCATACGCCATCGCCGGCCAGAAAGAGAAAGCACAGAAGATCCTTGCGGATCTCGCGGTTCGGGCAAAGCAAGAAAGCATCTCCGGTTATCAGTTCGCGTTAATCTACTCTGGTCTTGGTGACAAGGCTAGGGCGTTGGCAGCCCTCGAAAGAGCCTTCCAAGAGCGATCCACCTTGCTGACGTATATCAAGATGGATCCCAGATTCGACCCCATACGTTCCGATGCTCGTTTCATCAGCCTTCAGCGACGTATCGGCCTGCCGCAGTGAGTTCGGTACTGCCGGTTGGACATTGCAATACCCCCCGGACCTTTGATTACGCAAGGTCGCCAGACCGGCTGCTGTGCCGTTCAGGAGGCAGGCGATGCACCCGCTTCGCAACCGCCGCTCGTGTTTGCTATTCCTTTCGTTGTATCCACCATCAGCCAGCACAGTCCGCTCGCGGCCGTAACCAGGGCTGCCAGCGTCAACGCAGCAGTCCAGCCAAACGCCGAAGCCAGATAGGCGGTGACGATGGGAGAGAGCCATCCGCCGAGATTCCCAAACGTGTTCATCAGTCCTGCAACCGAACCCGAGTACTCCTGGCCGATGTCAATGCACGCAGCCCAGAATGTAACCGAAGCAAACATGTTGAATCCGGCAGCCGCGGCCAGGAACAGGATGGCTGTGACTTTGTTGGAAGCGTGGGCTCCTTCCCACAGTAAGATCGCCGAGGAGAACATTCCAACCCATACCGCCAGGCGCTGTCCCAGACGTCGTCCAAACTTGCGAACGGCAAAGTCCGAGAACAACCCGCCCAGGGGAGAAGCGATCGCGATGGCCAGATAAGGAGTCGCCCCGTAGAATCCGCCTTGCGTCAGCGAGAAGCCCCGCACCCGCACGAGGTAAATGAACAACCAGGTATGAAAGAAGTAGATTGGGAAACCCTGGCAGAAATATCCCAACACCAGTCCGATCACCGAAGCATTGGTGAAGATCCGGCGCCAGGGGGCAGAACTCGTGGAGGCAAACTTTGTGTCATTGGAGCGATTCGAGCCCACGACGTCGAGTTCAGACTGGTTTACTCCGGAATGCTGATCAGGCCGGTCGGTAGCAAAGAAATACCAGGCCATCGCCACGAAAATCCCCGCCAAGCCACAACAGTAGAAAGCGGCGCGCCAGCCCCAGTGCTGCATGATCAACGTGATCAGCGGTGGTGTGAGCGCGCCTCCGAGGCCAATACCGAGCAGGTTGAAACTGCTTCCCAGACCGCGACGAGTATCCCCCATCCAATTCGCGACGATCTTCGTGTAGCTTGGGGAACTCGGCGCCTCCCCAATCCCGATCAAGAATCTGACGATGGCAAAAGACCAAGCCAGACCCAGCCAGTGCGTGAAAGGAAGCCGCGGAGCGATCGCCGTCGCCGCAGTCAGAAGGGACCACCACGAGATCGCCACAATCAGGACTTTTCTCGGACCGTAGCGATCGGCCAGATAGCCCCCTGGGATTTGTGAGAGCGCGTAGCCCAGCAGGAACGAACTGAGGATCCAGCCCATGGTCTTAAGTGGGAGCGCGAATTCGCCCTGGATATAATTCCCTGCGATGCCCAGGTTCAAACGGTCCAGATAGGTAAGGATCGCGGAAGCAGTGACCAACCCCATCATCACCCAGCGTATTGACGTTGCGCGGGGTTGCAGTTGGCCGCGTTCGATGATTGCTTTCCGCATGGGTGCGTGCGCGTTCACGAGATTTCTAAAGATTCGGACTAGTTTCCAAGCCGGAATTGTTTTACCGCGGCGATCCCGACTTTCACGCTTAAGCGGCCACCGGTTCGGTTTCCGTAGCGCTCTTACTTACGTCACGGCTGACGAAGAAATGCACCGCCGGGGTGATGATGAGCGAAAGGATCATGGAAATAACGACTCCTCCGATCACAGCGATCGCGAGCGGCTGTAACATTTGAGAACCGGCTCCCAGGGCGAAAGACAGCGGCAGCATCCCAGCCAGAGTTGCCAGGGCGGTCATGACAATGGGCCTGAGCCTTCTGCGGCTGGACTGCAAGATCGCTTCTTCCGGCGAAAATCCGAGATCCCGAAACTTCTGATCGGCATCGAGCAGCAAGATACCATTCTTGGCGACGATTCCGATCACCATGATCATTCCCATGAATGAGGAAATGTTGAATGTGGTACGGGTAATCAGAAGGGCGATAAATACACCAGACGTGGAAAGCAGTGCGGATGCCAATATCGCCAACGGCGCCGCAAAGGTGCCGAATTCAAAAAGCAGAACGCAGAACACCAACACGATGGCGAGCACCAGAACAAAAACCAGGTCGCGGAAAGACTTCTGTTGTTCTTTATAGGTGCCGCCGTATTCCACCCGGATGGCAGCCGGCAGGCGCAGCTTGGCAATCGCATTTTGAACTTCGGACATGGCGGTCCCAAGGTCCGTACCTTCAAGGCGAGCAGTAACGGCTACTTGACGCTGCAGGTTTTCGCGTCGGATTTCCGTCTGCCCGGGAATAGATATCACCTCCGCCAGCGCGCCCAGTGTCGCGGTGCGTCCGGTGCTGCTGGTCAGAAGAGTGTTGCGCAGGGCTTCGATCGAGGCTCGGCTTCTGGCCGGGAAGCGCACGCGCAGAGTATAGGCTCGATCATTGCTTATGATCGGTGACGGCGCCGGCTCTCCCTCGACCATCGCGGCAGCATCCACCGCCACCTCTTCCGAAGTGAATCCTGTGCGGGCCGCTATGCCGGGATTGACCTGGAACGTAACCGCGGGACCACTGATGGTGTTATCGATACCGTTCAGCACGTCCACGACGCCTTTGATCTTGCTGATCGAATCCGCCACTTTAGGAGCCCAGTCGGCGAGAAGGGCCGGATCCTGAGCAAAGAGCTTGATCTGGACGGGCTCGGGCGCGCTCGTGAGGTCTCCGATCATATCCTGCAAGACTTGTATGAACTCCACGTCCAGCGCGGGTTCTTCGGCTTTGATCTTGCTGCGGACCTCTTCGATTACTTCGTCAATGCCACGGCTGCGATCATCCTTCAGCTTTACCGTGATATCTCCAGTGTTAGCCTCGGTCACAGCGGCCAAGCCCAGCTGTAGGCCAGTGCGACGAGACGTGCTTTCCACTTCAGGGGTTTCGCGCAGCATCTTCTCGACATGCGTAATGACGCGGTTGGTCTCGGCAAGCGAGCTGCCAGCCGGCATGATGTAGTCCAGCACAAACCCGCCTTCGTCCATCTCCGGCAGTAAGTCGGAGCCCAGGAAGTAGTAACAGCCATAGGAGAGTGCTATTAGAGCGACGCTCATGAGAGCTAGCCTCCTGGGATGCTGTAATGCGCGGCGCAACCACTTCTCATGGAAATTCACTACTTTCAGGAAGAAGCCGCTTACGGAGGCATCTTCCACAGCCAGCAGCGGATTAATGTCCTCTTCGTGTTCGGCTCCTGCTTCCGGGGCAGTCTCCTCTGTCGGCGGACTTCTCCTGATAAAGAACTGGCTGAGAGTTGGAGTCCACGTCACCGCCAGGACCAGCGATGTAAAGAGAGACACAGTCATCGTGACTGCCAGGGCCCGGAAGAATGTGCCGGTTACGCCCGTGATCGAGATCAGCGGCAGGAACACGACGACGGGGGTGATGGTCGAACCGATTAGTGGTGTCGTGATCTCGCCCAACGCACTCTGGATGGCTTGCAGGCGATTCTGCCCGGCGTCACGATGCAGAACAACGTTTTCGACCACGACGATGGCGTCATCGATGACCAGGCCCACGGCGGCAGCGAGTCCGCCCAGTGTCATGAGGTTGAAACTCTCTCCCAGCAGCTTCAAGGCAATGAAAGTAACGGCAACTGTGACAGGAATTACCAGTCCCGCCACGATCGAAGTTCCCCAGTCCCGGAGAAAGACGACCAGGATAATCGAGGCGAGAATGAGGCCGAGCAGAATGGCGTCTCGAACGCTACTGATGGATTGATTGACAATCAAAGACTGGTCGTAAAACGGCTGGATCTGGATGCCCTTGGGCAGCGTTTGTCGAATCCTGTCGATCTCTGCGTGCACTTCGTTGGCCACCTGAACAGTATTGCTGTCCGGCTGCCGGTTGATGTTGATCAGCAACGACGGTTTTCCATTGGCCGTGACGACGGTATAAACCGGCTTGACGGCGGGCGTGACCGTAGCCACGTCGCCGATATGCACGGGGATTCCCGTCTGAGTCGTCTTGATCACGACACCCGCAATTTGTTCCGGAGTACGCACTTGCCCGTTGATGAGGCCGAGAACGAGCTGGTGATTCTCTTCCAGCAGACCGGGGGAATCGATCAGGTTGGTGCGTCGCACGGATTCCAGAATGTCGGGCACGGTAACACCGGCCACCAGCAGTTTGGCGGGATCGGGGACGATGTGGAACTCCGGCTCCTGCCCGCCCTGGATCAGCACTGTTGAAACGCCGTCCAGACGATTCAAGCGGGGTTTGATTTCGTAGGTCGCCATCTCCCACAGCTTGGTTTGTTCCACGTTAGCGGCGGTAACGCTGTAGCCCATGATGGGGAAGCTGGCGAAAGTCAAGCGATGGGCCTCGACTTTCGCGCTGGTGGGAAGTTCGCTTTGCACCCGTGATAACGCAGCGTTCACGTATAACAGCGTCTGGAACATGTCCACGTTCCAGTTGAAGAAAAGATCGATTTCCGCCGAACCACGGCTGGTAATCGAACGAACATTTTGCAGCCCGGGTACGCTGTTCACGGCTTCTTCGAGAGGCCGGGTGATGGTCACCATCATCTGGTCGATCGGCATCACGCCGTTATCCACCGCGATGAGGATTCGGGGGAAGTTAGTCGTAGGAAAAACGGCAACCGGGACCGTGAAGGCGAGATACCCACCAACCAACGCCAGGGTGACGATCATGAAAATGACTGATCGCGCGTGACGCTCGAACCAGTACGGAGACTTCCCGGTGTGGGATGCCGCTCTATTGTTTTTCATCTTTAGTGGAATCTTTGGAGGTTGGATTTTGCCCCGCTGCGGGTTTGTCGCTCTCCTTTTCTGCCTCGGCCGGCGCCTCCACGGAAACCTTCGCGTTATCTGGCAAACCGTAAGCGCCGTCGGTGACGACGCGCTGGCCTTCTTTCAATCCGTCTGTGATCTGCACCTTGTCATCCTGACGCATCCCCAGCTTGACCGCCTGCTGATGAGCATGCTGATCGGCGGCGATAACCATGACGGTGGTAGCGCCCCCTGCACCAGCCAGCACCGCGGAGGCCGGGACCACCAGCGCATCCGGCACTGCCTCGGACACCATGGACAAGCGGACACTCGAGCCGGGTTTCAGCGTTTCTTTCGGATTCTTCGCCTGGACCCAGACCTCAACCGTGGTGCTGTTCGGATCCAACGCCGGACTCACCAGAATCACCTTCCCATCAACTGGTTGCTCCTGCCCGGGAACGTCGATGGTGGCGTTGTTTCCGGCCTTGAGTAAGGCGGCATCGTTTTGCGGGATATGAGCCCGCGCGGTTACGCGTGAAATGTCCATAACCGTCATCAGAGGTACTCCCGCACCGGCCAGTTCGCCCGGGTAAAGCGGTCGATCCGTAACAACGCCGTCAATGGGACTGCGAATCTCCGAATAACTCAGTTGGGCCTGGGCGCCGAGGTACTTCCCCTTTGCGGAAGACAGTTGTCCTTGCAGCCCCTTGAGTTCCTGCTGTTTGACGACGGCGTTGAGGGAATCCAGGTGCCTTTTCGCAAGTTCATATTGAGCTCGCGCCTGCGTCAGGTTGACAGCGGCCTGGTCCAGGTCCTTGCGAGGCAAGGCGCCCTGCTTGAACAAATCTTGCCGGCTGTCATAGAGCTTCTGCTGTGCATCGAACTGCTCCTTAGCAGACTGCGCATCGCTGGTGGCCTTCTGCAATTCTTCCGGGAGCCCTGCGGCGGTTCCGGTGACATATGCAGCTTCGGCCTGTTCAAAGCTGCCCTTGTTTTCTTCCTGGGCTGCCGCCAGGTCGCGATTTTCCAGGACTGCCAGTAGCTGGCCCTTGCGTACCTTATTCCCTCGATTGACGTAAAATGTCTTCACCGGCGCACTGATCTTCGGAACCAGGGCGGCCTGTTGCAGGGGGAACAATACCGCGTCAGCAGTGACGACTCGTTGAATCGCTGTCTTTTGAACCGAGGCTGCTTTGACAGGAACAGCGGCCTCTTCGACTTTTTCGTGAGAGCAAGCGACGAACAGGAACGCAATCGTGCCTGCAAGAAGAGTTAATAACGCAGGACGGAGAACGGCTCGTCCGTGAAGGGTGCTGTCGTCGCTCACCTTGAAAGGTAATAGTGGTTGAGTGTTCATCGGCCTCAGAACTTTCCCGTCAGGGTCTGAATGTTCGCGATCGCCACGCGGAATCGCACCAGCCCGTCGTTATACGCATTGCTGGCGAGCGTAAGCGTATTCTGTGCGTCCACGACTTCCAGCACGGTGGACTCGCCCCCTTGATAACGCAGGGTGATCAGCCGCAGGCTCTCGGTTGCCAATTGCACCGATTGGTTAAGCAGGTCGAGCTCAGCGCGTGCGGCCTGTGCTTCGTCGTAAAAGGAGCGCAGGTTTGCCATCAGTGTGCGCTGCGCGGCGCTCAATTCGATCAAGGCCTGTTTTTTCTGCAAGTTCGCCTGCTTGACCTTGCTGAGGTTAGCTCCCCAGGACCAGAGAGGAAGTTGCAGAGTGGCGGCGGCTGCACTGCCCACCGTGTTAACACCGTCCACCTTGGTAGCCAGGCGGTTCGCGTCAATTCCGTACCAGTAATCCAATGAGATCGAAGGCAGGACACCTCCCCAGGCGCTGGTTACTTCGTGACCGGCTTGCCGCACAGCGGCCTGCGCGGCGCGGAGATCGGGATTGTCTCGAGTACCCGGTGCGGTGACCTCGTCCAACGAAGGGAGGGGATCGAGTGAGGTAAGGTCGTCCGCCACCGTGAAGTTTTCGGTGAAGTCCCGAAATAGTAGAACGGCAAGATCGAGACGGCTCTTGTTTCTCCCTAGCTCCGATTCCCGCAGATCGCGCTGCTGCTGCTGAGCCTGGAGCTGGGCTTTGATGACATCGGAGTGTGCTACCTCACCGCCCTGCTCAAGTTTCTGGCTGATTCCAAGAAATCGCTGCGCTTCCTCATTGGCGCGTTGTGCCGTCTCGTATTTGTGCTGGGCAGCGAGGTACCCGTAAAAGAACTGGGCGACTGTGACAGCCAGCCCGCGCAAAGCAATTTCAGATTTGGCTCGCGCCACCGCCTGGACCGCAGCAGCGCGGCTGTAATCCGCGAAAGTTTGCAGCGAAAGGTTCTGATGAATGTTTCCCTGCGCAATGTACTCACGAATTCCGTTGTTGGCGATGAAAATCTGGTTGTTGCTTCCCCGGGATGTGGGCTCTGTGTAAATGGCCTGCATGTTGTAGCTGAGGGTTGGTAGCAGGGCGGCCCGGCTTTGCACCAGATCCTCATGAGCGAGACCGAGTGCTGTGAAAGCCGCTTGCATTTGAGGGTTATTCGCTCTCGCTCTCTGTAAAGCGTCCGAGAAAGTTATGGTGTGAGGCACCCCCACTGTTGTATTTGGCCGGGGACTCTCAGGCGCAGATGACAATTGAACACTTGTGGTAGGTGCACTGGCCTGAGCATAAGTGCGTCTGACCGTCAGAAAGACGAGGGACGGTATGCACAGACTGGCAACAACGACGGGTCTCCAGCTTGACTTACAGGTACTTGCCAGATTCAACATGCTCTCCGGGCTTCGATAGAAGCAGACATACCAGAGTTACAGGGAGCACATTAAGAAGCTCTTAAAGAAAAGTGAAATTGTGTTCAGAGTGAGGACTTTGGAAGCACAGGCCTTGCGTCATCGCTCTCGGTGATGGCGATTAGGGGCAGGTCAATGCTGAAAACACTGCCCCTCCCTTCTTTACTGGAGACGCTCATTTCGCCGCCATGTGCGGTGCAGATCGCCTTCACGATAGCGAGGCCCAGCCCGGCTCCCCCGGAGTCCCGGGAGCGCGCCTTGTCGGCGCGGTAAAAGCGTTCGAAGACATGGGGGAGGGCGTAATGGGGTATTCCAGCGCCGTTGTCGGAAACC
>JBASRS010000051.1:0-28961 GCA_049273945.1 Terriglobales bacterium
ACGAAACGGCCACCGCCGCGCCGCCGCGCCGCAGCAAACTCCCGCGCGTGACCGGCGTACGCCACTGGTCCGCTCCCGACTATACCCGGGTTGCCATCGACGTCGAGAAGGACGTGAAGTTCGAATCGCAACGGATCGCGCATCCCGACCGCATTTTCTTCGACCTGCGCGATACCAAGCTCGCTTCCACCTTGGTGGGCAAGACTTTCGACGTGGACGACGGCTTCCTGAAGAAGATTCGCGTCGCCGAATTTCAGCCCGGCCGCACCCGCATCGTCCTCGAAGTGGATGAACTGGCGAGCTACGACGCTTTCCTCCTGCCCAACCCGTACCGCTTGATCATTGACATCCACGGCAAGCAAAGCCGCGCGACGGCGATGGCGAAGGCTCAATCGGCGTCGGACGCGCCGCCTGGCACAGCCGCCGATGCGCCCGGCGACGGTGACGCTCGGGAACAATCTTCGGAACAGGATGACGACCCGAAGCCCGCTGCAACCAAGCCGGCGAGATCGTCGCCGGCCTCAGTAGGATTTTCGCAAGCGGAAGCCGCTGAAAATGAAGCGGCGGATGCCGATGAAGATACCGCGGCGGTAAGCAGGAAGCCCGATCCTTCCCAACCGGCCTCTGGAATCGGCGTCGTGAAGACCACCGTCCCGGTCCCGGGATCGAACCGCAAGATCCCCAAAACCATCGTCGAAGCCGACGATCGCGTTCCCACGGCCGTGGCCACGCTGCAACCAAACAAGCTTCAGCCCGTGGTTACGTCTCCGCAACCAGCGAGAGCGTCCGTCGCAGACCAGTCCAAGCTGTCGAAGGCGGACGCGCGTCCCTCGCGCAAGAAGAAATCCCGAAGCGCCGCCGCTGCCGATACCGCCGACCTGGAAATTCGCGAAGCCCGCCCCACCGCCGCCGGCGACCGTTCCCTGATCCGCGCCCTCGGCCTCAAGATTGGCAAGATCGTGATTGATGCCGGTCACGGCGGACACGACACCGGCACCATCGGCCCCAACGGACTGCTCGAAAAAGACTTGGTGCTCGACGTCGCCAAGCGCCTCGGCCGATTGCTCGAAACCCGCCTCGGCGCCGAAGTCATCTACACGCGCCAGGACGACACCTTCATCCCGCTCGAAACCCGCACGGCCGTCGCCAATCGCGAACGCGCTGACCTCTTCATTTCAATCCACGCCAATTCCAGCCGCGACTCCGACGCTCGCGGCGTCGAAACCTACTACCTGAATTTCACCTCGTCTCCGGAAGCCCTCGAGGTGGCGGCTCGCGAAAATGCGGTTTCGGAAAAATCCATCCACGAACTGCAAGATCTGGTGAAGAAGATTGCTCTGAAAGATAAGATCGAAGAATCGCGCGAGTTCGCCAGCGACGTGCAGGAATCGCTCTATGGCGGACTGTTGCTGCGCAACGCCGGCGTCCGCAACCGCGGCATCAAGAAGGCGCCTTTCATCGTGCTGATCGGCGCCAACATGCCTTCCATCCTGGCCGAGATCTCGTTTGTCTCCAATCCTTCCGACGAGCGCAGACTGCAGACCGCCGAACACCGCCAGCGCATTGCCGAATCGCTCTACCGCGGCGTCTCCAAATACGCCGGCGGCCTGAGCGGTGTCAAGGTCGCCAGCAAGGGATCCAAGAACGAAGGCCAGTAGAATCAGTTCTCAGTTCTGAGTCCTCACCCTCGCTCGATTCGGTCTCGAATGGCGCGTACTCAGTGACATTCGTAATATTGCGACCGTGGTTTTGATGGCACAGAATGGCAACTCCGGCTATCGCCTTGCAAACTTGCCGGAAAGGCGCTGCATCATGCGCCGGAGATGCACCATGATCAAGCCGATATTTTGCTGCCTACTAGTTGCGGGGTGTGCATTCGCACAGACTCCGAAAGCTGTTTCCTACACCGAAACCAGTCTGATTGCGCTCGAGCGGATGTGGAACCAGGCCCAGGTCAGCCGCGACGCGACCGCCATCGCCAGTATGATTGGCGACCGTTTCGTAAACACCGAGTACGACGGCGAAGTCAGCAATCGGGGAAAGTTCCTGGCGGATTTTGCAGACCCCAAGTTCAAGCCCAGCCTGATGAACATCCAGAACGTGGAAGTTGCCACGTATACCAACACCGCGGTCGTGACCGGCAACTACCACACCAAGGGTCTTTACGCTGGCAAGCCGTACGAGCATTTCGGACGCTTCACCGACACCTGGGTCTTCCAGGACGGCAAGTGGCTGTGCGTGGCCAGCCATAGCAGCCTAGTGAAGAAATAGATCGTACACGCCAACCATCTTCGAGCCCTGCAGTGGAAACTTTCCTGCCCTCCCAGTAGTCTAAGTACATAGGATTTTTGCGCTCTTCTCCGGAATGAACCGCACTCGGCCAATAGCTGTTCTGCTCGTGCTTTTCGTCTGCGCTGCGGCCTTGGCCGCCGAGCCGCTCGCGCCGGCCCCCATCCTGCCTGCCCAGTTCGCCGGATGGCAGGTGAAAGATTCCTTCATCAAGAGCTCCGACCCAGCCGTCGCCGACGAAGCCAACGCTCCGGTCCTGCAGGAGTACGGCTTCCAGCGCCTGGAAAAAGCCACCTACACCCGCGACGACGGCCGCAAGCTGGCCATCAAGGCCGCCGTCTTCGCCGACGCCAGCGGCGCTTACGGAGCCTTCACCTACTACAAGACGCCCGTCATGCTGAACGAGAAAATCGGCGGGCAGGCATCTTCCCTGAATAATCGCGCCCTGTTCTACCAGGGCAACATCCTGGTGGACGCCGTCTTCGACAAGCTCAACGCGATGTCAGCCGCCGAACTGCGCGAACTTGCAGGAATGCTTCCCGCCCCCGCCGGCAACGCTCGCAACTTGCCGCCGCTACCAACGTACTTGCCGAAGCAGTCGTACGAGAAGAACACCGTCAAGTACATCCTGGGTCCGGTCACGCTCGATCGCGTGGGTGCGCCCCTGCCCACTCCCATGGTGGATTTCAAGTCCGGCGCGGAGGTGGTCATCGCGAAGTATGCGGCCAATGCGGGCGACTCCACCCTGATGCTCATTGAGTATCCGACACCGCAGATCGCCACTGAGAAGCTGCGCCAGATCGACGCCGCACACCAGGCAAGTCCGCCGCCGCAGCCCGGCGCCGCGCCCCTTCTCGACATCGGTCCCTTCTTCGACAAGCGCACCGGTCCCATCATCGTGATCGCGGCCGGCCCGCTCTCTTTGAGTGAAGCCAAGTCGTTGCTGTCCTCCATCAGCTACGAAGCCGACGTCACCTGGAATGAGAACACCTATCTCACGAAGAAAGATAATTTGGCGAATCTGCTCTTCAACGTGATCGTCCTCTGCGGCATCGTGATCGGCTTGGCGCTGGTCGCCGGTATCGCATTCGGCGGCATCCGCATCCTCATGAAACGCATTCTCCCCAACCGCGTTTTCGACCGTCCCGAGGACATGGAATTCATCTCCCTGCACCTCGACGAGAACCTCGAGCGGGCGGCCCGCAGGCGGTAAGTCACTCAATCAAATGTTCTTAGCTTGGGAAAAGGGCGGCTTTATCTCATTTTCGGCCGGTTTGCCGACTTGTGGACGTACTTTGTAAGTAACTGAAAATAAAGCTATTTAATTCCGAGATTTTGCTTGACACCCCGCTTTTGAGGCTCATAAGATTCCCGCAGAAAGTTCTGATGGACCAACCCTCCGTTGGAACTATTCTCCCTTGAAGAAAAGGCTGCCCACGTTGCCGGGCGGCCTTTTCGTTTGAGAGCAGTTCTCGGTTCCCAGTTCTCAGTCGGCCGACGACGGGTTCGGTGTTAACTGAGAACGGGGAACTGAGAACTGAATTGGGAACTCTACGGCCCTCGCGTGCGTACTGCATTACAGAGGAGAGGCTATGTTCTGCGATCAATGTGGCACGCAACTGCAAGCGGGACAGCCCAGCTGTGCGCGCTGCGGCAAACCTGTGCTCGGGCCGGTGGCATATCGACGCAATCGCGTGCAGGAACACGTCCGGCTGGTCGGCATTCTCTGGATGGCCTACTCGGCTTTGAGCGTCGTGGGAGGCGTGGTGCTAGTGGTTGTCGCGCACACAATCTTTGGTGGTGTATTCCGATTTCCCGACGGACCGCCGCCCGAGGTCACCAGCTGGCTGCGTCCTTTTCTGACCTTCATCGGTGGATTGGTCTTGGTCAAAGCCGCCGCCGGTTTCATCGCCGGATGGGGCCTGCTGCAGCGGGAGCCATGGGCACGCGTTGTGGCTCTCGTAGTCGGTTTCATTTCGCTGTTCAATGTCCCACTCGGCACTGCCCTCGGCATCTACACGCTCTGGGTTCTGCTCCCCACGCAATCCGACGACGAATACCAGGCATTGGCGAGGGCGGCGTAACAGTCTGCTGAAAGAGTCTTTGGGTGGCGCAGCGCCTTGCGCGCTGCGGGAAGTCATTCCTTTGATCGAGGGCTTTAACCCCTGAGCGTTGGGTTTGGGACTTTTTCAAGGAACCCATTCCCCTGGGTCTCTCTGTGTTCTCTGCGGTGGACGGGGTTCTGGGGCGGGGCCTGCTCCGCAGAAATCACACCACCACCGTCATGCGCGCCAGATTGCAGGAATCGCACACCGGTCTTAGAATCGAGACAAGCCGACGTAGCTCAGTTGGTAGAGCAGTCGATTCGTAATCGACAGGTCATCGGTTCAAGTCCGATCGTCGGCTCCAGTTTATTCTCAGTAATCTCAATTCATTACCGCTGGACGCCGCTTAAGATCTCTTAGCCGTAAACTAGCGATTTGCCCCGTTCTCGCCCCGTTCTGCGCAGCAAGGTAGGTTTCCAATTTGCGAGTTGCGTCCTTGAGATCGCGCCCGGAAACGATGTTGTAGCGCTCAAACACCGCCCGCGTCTTGTGGCCACTGATCGCCATAGCCACTCGCTCGGGAACGCCGGCACGTACCAAATTGCGCACCCCTGTCCGCCGCAGGTCGTGAAAGAGAAGCTCGTTGAGGCTGGCCCGTTGACAGGCAGAATCCCACGCCTTGCGGAAACTTTGGATTTTCTCACCGTTGTGCATGAACACGAACTCCGCCTCGGGGTTTTTCTGCCGCTCCATCGTGAGCATCTCTAGGATTTCGCCTGTGAGCGGAATCGTGCGCGGCGCGTCGTTTTTCGTCGAGCCTGCATCTAGCCGGACCTCCGCGTCGAGGAAGTTGACATTCTTCCAGCGCAGGCCCAGGATCTCGCCCAGGCGCATGCCTGTGTAGTAGCCTATTGTGGCGATCGATCGCAGATATTCGGGGAGTTCCTCCCGCAACTTCTGAAAATCGTTCCATTCGAGGAAGCCTCTGCGCGGCGGCGCTTCCTTCAACATCGGAAAATGGGGAATGTCGCGCAATTTCCCATCCTGCACAGCTAGTCGGAACATCCGACGCAACAGCGCGATTGAACGGTTGATGGTGCCGTTCGCAGCACCATCCGTTTGGCGTTTCTGTGTGAACGCTCGGATGGCGTCCGTGGTGATAGCCACGGCTCTACAACCCTCGAAGGACCTGTCGAGTTCAGGCACGCCGGGCAGGTACGGCCCGTCCTTCCCCTGCCGTAGCCATTTGCGCTTGTTCGCGGCGTAATCAGCCAAGAGCGCGTCGCGCATCTGTCCATAGGTGACACGTCCTGACTGAGGAAATGCCACAATTCCCGCCGCGGCTTCTCCCAGGCGCAGACGCAGCAGGCGTTCGGCGACCGGTTTTCTGTCCGAGTGCGAGCTCTCTCGAACCTGGCGGCCGTGCACGTAATACTGAACCCACCAGATGCGTCCTATTCGCCAGATGCGCCCTTCGCCGCGCCCACGGCGCGACCGGGGCTGAGTTTCGGTCTGAGGGTCGAGCGCTGATTTCATACCTAACCTCCATTCGTTCATTCGTCTTTGCCGGATTTAGCTGGGTCGAGCTGGAATCTCTCAAAGTGCTTGTATAGGGCATGCGAGCGCTGTAAGCGGCAACGCCAACAGCCGCACCACTTCTCGCTTTCATTCCACATTGGAGCACCCACCGTGTGCTTCATATTGCGCAGTCGTTCCATCGCCGTCATCGGGCTGACTTCCATCATGACACCCGCCATGCCGCGCGCCAGGTACTCCAGGCGCGATTCGTCAGCATAAGAGGAGCGCGGGAACCGCCGATTGCGTTTCATGCGAAAGAACTCCTGTGCATTCGTCAAAACGTGATCGGCAAAACAGGTGAATCCCAGGGCCCGAACGTCCACCAATCCCTTCCATCTCCCGCAGGCTTCTTCGAGGGTGGTGAGGGTACGCGCCTGGACGAGCGCCTCCCAGATTTTGCGGCGCTCAGCAAGCGCCTGGATTTGCGCTGGTTTCACCGTCCGTTTAAGCTGAGCAATTTCCGATTGTCTTTGTAACTCCGCGTATTCCACGTCGGCACGACTCAGCGGTTGGTGCCGACCTGGCTCCGAATCAAGCCGCATATCGCCCATGATCTCCCTGGGCGTAACCTTCTTCCACCATTCCAGCTGCGCCTCGGCTTCTCGCCGGTTCACCCGGAGAAAGACGGGATCAGGACGCAGTTGCGTTCCGTCGCGCACTAGATGCAAGGCCTTGTACCACTCGAATTCCCAGACGTTTAGGGTTCGCATATCTATCGGCTTGGGTCCGCGCTTACCCATCATCTCCCCTTCCTATAAACTCGTGCCAATGCATGCTAACCAATGACATTCTAGAGTCGACGGCGCCGAAGTCAAGCGTAAACTGCTGTCATAGAGAGCCTGCAGAAGGGGGAACCCTCATGGAACCGCTGCTAGTCGGCCGGCGGGAGGCCGCGAAGTTACTGGCGCTATCTTTGCGCTCACTGGATCACGCGGTCTGCCGCGGCCTGTTGAAGCCGCGCCGCCTCGGGCGCCGGGTGCTCTTTACTCCTGAAGAACTCAAACGCTTCGCTAGCCGGGACCACGGCCGCATAGCGCCGGTGCCTGAGGGGCGCGACGCCCGGGAAGGTGCAGGCTAGATCATGCCGTATAAGGATCCAGAGCGTAAGCGCCAGTGGGAGCAGGCCCGCCGGCAGGAACGAACGGCACGACGCAAGGCGCAGCGCCACTCCCACCAGGCGACTCGGCCCACATTCGTCAAAGGCTCACGGTGGGCGACTCGCACCGCATCAGCCCATCCAATAGCCGCCGCCGCGCTGGCGAAAGCCAGGCAACTGCGTGAAGGCAAAGAGCAGGCGCATCCAAGTTCTAAGAACGCAGCCGCAGCACGCTCCTTGCGTAATGAGTGTGCTGGCGGTCAGGAAGGCCAAGGGGGCGGGTGGGGTTTCTGGCTAGCAGTTGCGGCGGCGGTTTTACTTGGCCCTTTCCTCGTTCTTTCGGGGATTCCGGGTCGGGAGCACCTAAATCCCATTCCTTAGAGAACTCATGGTCCGCACGCTACGCGTGAGCGCGGATTTTTGCATTGGTTAGGGTCGGGACACAATTTTCACTGTAATTTGCGCTGCGAATCATTCGGCGATTTCACGCGTTGAAAGAGGCTCTCATACACTAGCATGTTCTGCCACAAATGGATGCTGGGTCGGGAAATCCTGCGGTGACCAATGACCAAACTCGAAGTCCTCACAATCTTTGCAGTAAAGCGTGACTTTGCGGCCCCGGACGATATCTGGGACCGGCTACACCCCCGGCCGGACCGTCGCTCCCTCTACAGCTATCTCCTCCGGCTTGCACGGCAGGGTCTCCTGGAGAGAGGCTCTAATGCTCGACGCGGACGGCTGACATACCGCCTCACACAGAGAGGTCAGAATCGTCTTGACTATCTCCGGCAGCGCTCCGGGCAGTAGGAGCAAGTGGGTGACCGCATTACCGAAAGGCCGCCTGCCCTGGTTCAAAAGCCTGCAGCAGAGTTTCGGCACAGCTATTGATCTCGCTGCGCCAGAAACTTTCTCCAAGCGCGCAACGAGGCAAATGCCCCGGAAGGCAGCTCCTCAGTCGCCTCGCTGGCGAGCAGCCGGAGGATTGCGGACCGAGCTTCCCGGAACGCCTCACTTCCCCCTTGCAGGTGAGCCCAATAGGCTCCGACCAGTAGGCCGTCCAGCTGGTAGCTGATACGCTCTGCATCAGCATCGGGTTTGATCTCGTCCTGTTTCTGCGCGGCCCGGACAGAGTCCTTCAGCGTCCCAAACCACTCTCGGACAACCTTAGTAACGCGGTTGGGCACGGGTCCGTATCGACCGGCATACTCGAAAAAAGCGCCAGTGAAGAAATAGCTGCCCCGGAAGACGTGCCGCTCAATACGCCTTATCCATAAATCACACAGACCCCAGAGTTGCTCGATGCCTTCTCGGGCGGCGTTGGCAGGTACGAGCACCTCGTTCGCAAAGATCTCCCACGCCCGGTCAATGGTGGCCAGCTCCAGCCGTTGTTTGGAGCGGAAGTGCGCAAAGAGGCCGCTCTTGCTCATCTTCAGTTCTTCTGCGAGTCGCCCAATGGTGAGTCCTGCCAGTCCTTCCACCGAAGCGATCTTGACCGCCTGGGACAAGATTTCGGCCTGGGTTTGGGTGCCTTTCGATCCTGGTTGTGGCGGTTTTCTGGCCATTAAAGTCTGGGAAACAGCATAATAGCACGAACGTTCGTATTTCAGAAGACGAGCGTGAAATTTGCAAGGATTCCAAACGCCAGTTTCCGCGGACGGCACCTTGGCAGCTAGCGACCGCACTTCGTGTAAAGATATTTAGGAAAGGCCGGGACTCCTCTTTATTACTTACTTCTTCTCCGAGCCGAAAGGGAACGCTTTCGGCAGTCACCCACCTTAACGCTTCAACGGAGTCGCATCGGTGATCTTGTAATCGTTGTATTCAATCGTAAGATCGGCATCGCCTCCGAGGCGACCTTGGCTCACTGAATGATCGTACGAAGGCAACCAGAAGTCTCCAACTTTTATATAAACATGTTCAATGTCCGTGTGTTTTATCCAAAACGAAGGATTCTTGGCCGGCTCTGCCTCAATCCGTACCACTGCAAAATGCGTTCCGTTAACCCAGATCTGCCCTCGATATAGAAACTTGGCGTTTGAGCGAGGTTGGACCGACAAAATGTACAGTGGATCGCCGGGCTTGTTTTCGTAGTTTTGCAATATGAATTTGTAGTTTTCGCGGTCTAAAGCGGTACGCCTCGCGTTTTCTGGCGTAAGAGCTTCTTTTTCACCAGCTAGCAGCCTACTGAAGACCTTATCGATAACCCATCGCGAGCCGTTTTGGGAGACGATAGTGAACTCTTTCGTTGCAGGTGACCGATACCTCACCTTCACAACCATCTCCGCGCTGCTTCTGCGAGGAAATCCGCGGTACACCAATCGGTACGTACGTGTCCCCTCGTATGCGAGCAACGCCTCAGCACGGGCCGAATTCATCTCAATCAGGTTATGGACGACCTGCTCAGTAGTCAGCGGCGCGACAAGTGGAGGGCTGAAGCTCCCAGGCTCTTGTGCGCTTGCGAACTGTGCAGAATGAAACCAGGCAAAGACCAACCAGACGCACCAACCAAGGATCGACTTCACCGGAATTGTCACACCGCTATGCGACCTGCAGTTGGACGACCAGCGCTTATAAGCCCGAGGAGCCCAGACCATTGGCGCATTTTAACAGTGCCGAAAGGAAATCTTTTCGGCTCAGTCTCCGAGTAGCCGACCATTCGTCCGGAATGCGGCGGAAGCGGGGCTAGCACTTCTACGAGAGACCCGTTGCACGTGCATGTGAACGTTGAGGGGCTTGTACCTGTTTCCGCGATTCGACAGGTGGAGGTAAAGACAAACCAGCAAAACGAGGGTCAACCGGGTTGATGTGATAAGTCCCTGATCAGGACGACCGAGAGAGGTTGCCGCAGATTGTATTTGATCGTTGTCAGGCACTGTGAAGTACTCGGGCTACGCCAGGTTCATCCTCCGCAGCAGTTCGGCGAATCGCGGATCACTGTGCAATGGATCCATGGTGGGGTCGGTTTTCAGCAAGATGAGAACTCCGTCGTGTGCCTCGTAGGCTACATCAAGCCAGTGAAATGCCTGGTCGCGGTCTCCCAGGCCCGCATAGACGATGGAAATGACATAGGCCAGATGCTTCCCCTGACTCTGCAATCGTTGCAATTCCAGTAACTCTTTCCGCGCCTTGGCGGCGCGGCCGATGATGGCGTACCCCGGCGCCGGACCCATCAACGGGAGACCTTCATGCCCTGAGGCCTGCATCTCACGAATCGCTTGGTCCATCTCCGGAATCATCTTCTTTTGCGAATAGATCTGGTAAAGCGAGTAGTTGGCGAGCGCAAAGTGAGGATCCCGCTCGAGCGTCTTCCGGCACTGCGCAATCGCCTCATCATAGCGGCGGGCGTAGTAAAGCAGGTCGGCAACGTCCCGCTGAATGATCAACGAGAGTGGGTCCAGTTCCTGGGCGCGCCGGATCTCAGCCAACGACTCCTCCTGGCGGCCCATGGCCATCAGGTAATACGCATACCAGTGATGGGCCGTGGCATAGCTCGAATTGAGCTCGATGGCTCTGTGAAATTCTTTTTCTGCGGCGGCCCAGTTCCAGTCGTAGTGCATTTCCACGAAGCCGAGCGAAGCGTGCGGCTCAGCCGAAGACTCGTCCAGCGAAATCGCCTTTATGGCAGCCGCCCGCGCCCGTTCCATCGCCTCCGGCCTTGGGATGGGGCTGTCCGGAAGCGACCCCATGATGGCCAGCGCATCCGCCAGCCCCGCGTAAAACTTGGGTTGACTCGAATCCTTGGCAACCGCCTGCTCTAGATACTGGACTGCCTCTTGCAGCCCCGGCCGGTCGCGGCGGTTCCAGAAATATCGTCCCTGGAGATAAGCGTCGTACGCTTCCATATCCACGGGCGTGGAACGAGCGAAACGGGAACTCGCTTCAGGTGTGAGCTTCAACTGGATCTGTTCGGCGATGGCGTTGGCCACCTGGCTCTGAACATCCAGCACGTCCCGCCCCTCGCGATCATAGTTCTGCGCCCACAAGTGAGTCTGGTCGCGCACCTGGATCAACTGGGCGCTGATGCGAATACGATTCGCAGCGCGGCGCACGCTGCCTTCAACAACATACTGCACACCGAGTTCGCGTGCGATGGCGTCTACTCCCAGCTTGGTATCGTGATAGTGCATGGCCGAAGTGCGCGCGATCACTCCCATATGCACAGGGTCCAGATGCCCCAGTTGCGTGATCATTTCTTCCGTAAAGCCGTCGCTGAAGAAATCCTGTCCCGAATCTCCGGTCAGGTTCTGGAATGGCAGAACCACTACCATGACCTTGCCCGCAGGCGGGTCTGCCTGGCTGCTCCGGCGCCGGAGCCCCACCCCGACGAAGGGCCAGATCGCGGCTACCGCCACCAGGAGAACCGCGGCGGTGGCCAGCAGCGCGATCCACGATCCGGAGCGCTTCACCTCGTCTGGAGCTGGCGACATTTCATCGGCAGGCTTTGCCGCCGCGCTTCCCGGTCCCGAAATCTCCCGCACCGGTGCCGTAAAGCGATAGCCGCTCTTGGGGACGGTTTCGATGTAGCTGACCCCGCTTTCGCCGTCCTGCAAAGCTTTGCGCAGCACGAACACATGCTGTGCCAGACTCGATTCCTCGACGAATGCATCGGGCCAGACCTGTTTCAGCAATTCGTCCTTCTCGAGCAGGCGTCCCCGGCCGATTACCAGCGCCACCAGCAGATCAAAGGCCTTTGGCGGCAGGCGCACTCCGCTCCCGTCTCGCAACAGGAGCCGCTCCCCTGGATCCAGTTGAAAGGGACCGAACTGCCAAACCGGCTTTGTCTCCAATGCCATAGCGGGTTAAAAGAATCTTAAGAAAAAATTAAGAATGCCATGAAGACGCATCGTCGCAGCCTCTGCTAATCATCTGGGCTGCCGAAGAGTGGGGGAGTTGGCACGGGGCTGTGAAATCCGCAAGGACACCTCTCAGCCGCGCCCACAACATCAGACAGGCGCGACCACCCCGTTTGGCGAACATTCTACCCCAATTCAGGCGGTCTAAACAGCCCGTCTGGCAAGGCAGGTCTGCCGATCTGGCCACCCATACCAGCGGTGGCCCGAGACGGGCTTTCATTAGAGGAGGAATGATGCTCTTCACTTGGATGGGCTTTTCCCCAAGCCCGATGGCAAAGTTCAAATTTGTTTCGGTCAGTACAACCTAACTTTCCAGGAGAAACGTCGATGAAAAAATTAGTCTCGGTAACCTTACTGCTGCTGCTGGCGACATGCTTCACACTCTGGGCACAAGACGCGAGAAGCGCTTCCACCAATGCATCGGGGCGTTCCGGCGCTGCGCCGGCTGCTCCCACAGCCCTTCAGAAACATGTTCTCAAGGCCGTGTACAACAGTATTTCAATCTCGTCCGCCACCTATGGTGCCGGCTTTAGCGCCGTGGACGGAGTCACTTCGGTCACCTGCCCTGTAGGAACCTGCTTCATTCACGCGGACCTATGGCTCCAGCTAGGTGGTACTACCAGCCCCCAGAGGGTTGCCCTTTGTTTCCTTATAGACGGCGCCGATCCTCAGGGTTGCCCTTTCCTCGGTGACACGCTCGCGAACGGACACTACTCTATGTACTCCTTTTCGAAGGGTTTTGTTGTCGTGCCTGGAACCCATACCGTGCAGACTGTTGTGTACTCACCGGACGGAACCGTTCAAAGTCAGGCTTACAACTTCAACTACGGCGTGTACAAGTAGTCGCCTGCAGCATCTCGACCGGGGCGAGGCAAGCCTTGGCTGCCTCGCCTGCTCGTTTTCCAGCTGCCAGGCCTAATGGCAAGACATTCCCGCTGCTTCAGGCAGCGTTGTTTTTGAATCCGCCGCTCGCCCGAGTTTCTCCGGTTGGTCTCTGTCTCTTACCGGGAGCGTAAGCGGGAAACCATCAGCGGTCGGGGCAACTGCCAATCGAAAGCATAGGTTTTCCGCGCGCTCGTGTTTTTCCCCTTTGTGCCCTGTTGTACACGAATGGCAAACAACTGCCGGCGAGCATCAAGAGTTTCTGCCGGAAATGAAGGCCTCTTGCCAGTTCCAGAAGAATTTTGCACCTGTACTTCCGGGTGCTTCGCGAGAATTGTGAGTATCTGGTATCGCAAGTTTTGAGTTCCGGACTATTTCTCTGATTCTCTGAAAATTTCTCGTTGCGCTTTGGGGTCCCACTCGCATTGCCGTGAGACTCGGACGCTACGTCCTCGGATTCTTCCGCGAAACGAAAGGAAGATGCTTAGCTCATCCTTCTTGGCTAGAAGTGAGCGAGTGGGCGTCGGGTCTCTGGTTTCGCAAGTAAATTGCACGTTCGTGCACTTGGCCGGTTAATCGGCAGCCCGGAGATGTGCCATTTTCTGACATTTTGATGATTGTTCCCGAGTAACGGCCAACCCGGAGACTCGACTCTGGCGTGTGAAAATCGTGTGGTTTGGGCACGCCGTGCTCGTTTAGAGTATGCCGCTGAAGTACCATGACTTAGCCGATCGGAACCCGAAGGCCTTTCGGCACAAGGGATCTCGCCTCGGATGGCTGTTGATTAAAGGGGGAAACAGGCTACTGGAGAAAGCTCGGGGGAGTATTGGGATGGACATCAAACACGTTTCCAAAGCGAAGCAGGAAAGCTCTGCGGTTCATACTGCCGCATGTGGCGTAGGGGAAAATGCAATGCAAGGCCCACCGAAGGATCGCAGCAGAGCCTTGGTAGAGAAGAGATCCTCTGCGCCAAAAACCTATCGGATTCATAATCCCCTAAATCATTGTGTTTCAGTCGACGCAGTCTGAACGATGGGAGGCGGCCGAAACTACATGGTTTGCACACGCCAAAGCCCAGTTTCCGGTTAGCCCCTGATCCACTCGCAATCGCCAGCAAAGCTTCCGACAAGCCGACTTATCGGTACCAATCCGGCCAACTCCCTCGAAGCCAACTCGTCCGGGTCAATGAGTGTAATGGCACTAAAGCCGCAGAGTCCCGCTAGGGAGGAAACCCTCGTGGGAATCCCGCCGCAAACCCTGTCCATCTGCCTAGAACTCATATCGCAACGCAAACTGCATCACGCGCGGCTGCGTCAACAGGCTCGTATACGCTCCGAAATTGTTCGGTGACTGCGTCAGCGACGTCAGCAGAGCCGACGATCCCACCGACTGGGCATTGAAGCGTGTGAGGTTGGTCACGTTAAACACATCCCAGCGAAATTGCAGGCTGTGAGTCTCGCGGTACGGCATTTTCCAGGTCTTATATAAGCTCATGTCCCAATCAGCGTAGCCGTTCCCACGCAATACGTTGCGCGAGCCGACCTGGCCGGGAAGCGGCAAGGTGAAGTCCTGCTGTGCCGCGCCGGGATCGGCAAAAAGGTTGACGCTGCCGGCTTTCTTGAAGGTGCCTGTTTTGGGTTTCGCAGTCATCTGTGTTACCGCTGTCAGGAACCAGTCTGTCGGCCAGCGCTGGCCACCATCCACGCTGAAGGGGAATCCGCTGGTGTAGCGAGCGACTCCGGAAGTCGACCAGCCGCCGATGAAAGCGTCCAACCAGCCACTGGCGTTGCCGGCAAAGGCGCGACCTCTGCCTACGGGCAGCTCAGCAACCCAATTGAGGTTGAACTGATGGGTGGAATCAAAATCCGACACCGCCCGGGCCAGATTGGGGGAGAAAGCGTTGGCCAGGCGGCTTCCCACCAGCCCGATGTTCTGATATCCATACACCGAAAATCCGACGCGCGATGCCGCCGATGTGATGTCGATGGACTTCGACCAGGTATAGTTCAGGTCAAACTGAAGTCCGTGGCTGACCTGTTTCCTCAGGTTGACTTGCAGCGCGTGATAGCTGGAACTTCCAATCGAGCTCCATCCGTACATGGAAATAGCCTGGTTGTTCAGGAACTGACCAATGGGACCGGCTGGTCCCGAAGGGCCATTGAAGTAATAGGCCCCCGTACCGGCATTATCGCCGAGCCCGCCATACAGGTCGATATCCGCCAAGCCGACGATTTCATCTCCGATGACCGACAACCCTGGGTTGTAGTACAGGTCGAAGACAGACTGCAGCAACCCATCCGTTGTACTCGTCCCGGCAGCAGGGACGAAACCGGTGAACGAGTCCACATATTGCGTCGCACCAGGGCGGAGCGCCGGCAACATGTCGACCCAGTATTGGGCCGTGGAAACGAGCGATGCGGCACTCACCTGGGAGATATCCGACGGGTTGCCCATACAGGGTCCGCTAGTCGGAGAGGAAGTGGTTATCACAGCTTGGTAATAGTTGGCGGTGCCTCCTAATCCACATTTCACGCGATTGTTCAAAGCGAACTTTCTCGCCAGGTTCGACAAGGCCGAGGCCGCCGTGTAGTAATCAATTCCCGACTGCGGGTCCTTAATATTCAACGGCTGAGTCAGATCGCGCTGGGTGAGCAGATCGCGGCCGAAGCGCCCTACATACGATACCTGTAACGAGAATCGGTGCGGCAACTCGCGTCCGATGGAAAAATCCGCGGTGTAGGCATGCGGGGTCTTGAGTGTGTTGTCCGTTCCCCACAGGTTGGCCTGAGAGTTAATTATGGTTTTCTGCGGAAAGCCCGCCGGGGGCGGGTCCTGCAGGAATTTAACGCCATCGATGTTGGTTACCGGAATCGCGTTGATGCCTGTGATTCTCGGCAGATTCTCCGCGCTGGTTACACCAAACGTACAGCACGTGTTCTGGAGCGTGGTGGAGAAACCGGCGGAGCCGATCTGGTCGAAGCTATTGATCAGCGCGAATCCCGCGCGGTCGTACACTCGGCTGAAGCCGGCGCGGATCACGGTCCTGTCATTGTCGCCAAAGATTTTCTTGAAGGGCCCGGAATTGAATCTCGGAGAGTAAGCGATCGAGATTCGCGGCGACCAGTCCGTCTTTTCCAGCGGATAGAAACCTGGGCCATTGTTCGCCGGACCACTCGGACTGAAATCGATCGACTTCATAGCGCCATAGCCAATCCCCTGGTTCATGTTTCTGACGTTTTCGGCAAACTGAGTTCCCAGGCCGAATGTCGTGGAGGCTTGCAAGCCGTTGGTTTCCCATGGCGCAGGAAAGAATGACCAGCGCAGTCCGTAAGTCAGCGTGAGATTCGGCTTGATGCGCCAGGTATCCTGGCCGTAAAACTCGTACGAATTGAGGCCATAGCGCCGGTTGACTGGGGCGCCACAAGTTCCACCAGGACACGCAAATCCCGGCACCACGTTGCCGGCGCGATCCAGGTTGTAATTGGCAACCACGTCCGAGATCATCCCATACAACGACAACAAAGGACGATCGTACTGGGTTGCGCTCACAGGCTCAGGCGCGCCGACATTGGTCGGATCGAGCGTGCTCGAGGTGCCTGCAAAACCAATCGGAGAGGTCCAGTTCGTTGTCCCAATGGCTAGAGTATTGGAGTGCAAGAAGCTGGTACGCGGGTTCCGGGCAATTTTTATCGAGGTTCCAAACTGAAACGAGTGTGTCCCCTTGGTCGAGGTAAAGTCGTCGACAAAGTTGTGCAGCGGCAACTGGAAACTGTGACTGAAGTTAATGCCCTGGTCCAAGCCCAGGAACGTGTTCCACTGCTGGTCGGTGTTGCCGATAATCCCAAAGCTTTGGCGGGTATATCCCCAATGGAAGGAGTTGACCATGGTTGGGCTGAGAACGACGATGTATCCCAAAGCAAAGCCTTTGCTGTGGTCGCTAGTTGTTTGCATCGGAGCACCTGGGTTCAATTCGCCAGGAAATGTTTGGTACTTACCCGGCAAAAAGGGAGCTCCGGGGTTGCGCAGATCATTCAAATTGCCGCGCCAAAACAGATTGTGCTTGCCGTCGGCGGTGAGGTGGTAATCGAGACGCGCAATGAACACATCGTTGTCGAGCTTGGTGGGTGCGCGGAAAACGAAGCCGGCATAGTTCAAGCCGTCTCCCGCCGAAAGATCGTTGGTCGGCGTCTGACCAGTGCAGAAAGTCCGGTCGAGATAACCGGTGTGATTGGCTAGGTCGAGCATCGCCGGATCAATCCCGATGTGTTTGGGATCGAGATTTAACAAGGCTGTGGGATCAAACGTTGTGGTGCCGCCGTTGACGTCGGCATATCGAAAAATGCCCTGGCAGAGCTGCGGCGTAGGAATCACTCGTTCGGCGCGTTGCTCCTCCCGCTCGCGGGTGCCCTCATAGTTGGCAAAGAAGAACAGCCGGTCTTTTTGAATCGGCCCCCCGACCGCTGCGCCGAAAATATTGCGATTGAGCTGCAGAGGCTTATTCGGCAACCCTATATTCAGTTGTGATTGCTTGACGAGATAGTCATTGGCGCTGGTGATTGTATTCCGCATGTCTTCATAGAGCGCTCCGTGCAACATGTTTGTGCCGCTCTTGGTCACCAGCGCGACTTGTGCGCCAGAACCCTGCCCCTGGTCAGCCCCATAATTCGTCGTGGTTACGCGGAATTCCTGAACCGAATCCTGGGTCACGGGGAGCACCGACGTAAAGGCATATCCATTGGACTGATCGTTCACGTCGACGTTGTCGAGTGTGACATTGCTCTGATCGCTTCGTGCTCCATTCACAGCGCCATTGCGCGTGTCCTGGTCCTTGTCCCCGATGCGATTGCCCGTGTACGAAACTCCGGCTTGCAGGCTCAGCAGATCGGGAACATTCCGGCCCTCCAGAGGAATATCCTGCACTTGGGTTTCGTTGAAGGAATTGCCGAGGGACGCATCGACCAAGTTAATGGCCGGGGCCTCTGACGTCACCGTCAGAATTTCGGTCGCCGCGCCAACCTTCAGCTGAACGTTGGCCGTCGCTGGCGTATTCACAAGCAGGACGAGATCCCTCTGTTCATAACCGCGAAAGCCAGCTGCCTTTACTGTTAGGGTGTAGCTTCCGGAAGGGACAAGAAGGAACTGGTACTCGCCTTGATTTCCGGTCGTCACCGTGCGCTCGGTCCGCGATTCCACGTTGGCGAGAACAACGTTTGCATCCGTGACGGCCTTCCCGTCGGGATCCGTCACCGTCCCTCGAAGCGAAGTGGTCGCTTGCGTCCAGGCCATGCTTGTCGTCAGCAGCATCACCACCAGCATACTCGTCATGCGCTTCCACGAAGGCGTGCAATACGCCACAGCAACGGATCCGGAGCGGGTCATGTGTGCCTCCAAATTTTCGTTCCGGGCTTTAGGCTCGCCGAAACGAGAAGGAACGTTACTAGAATTGCGGAAGGTTAGAACGACAGCAGGTCCCTGTCAAGACAGAAGTTCGGATCGACAGGATGTGCCCCAGGTTCGCGCACATCGCTGCGCGCTAAACTGGGGACTACAACGTCCGTGCCTATTTTGGGAAAATAACGCTCGATTTAAAGGAGCAAGGACATCTGCGAAGCCGTGACAGCAAAATACTGACGACTGGCTACTGATGTTACCGGCTCTTCGCTTCGTCTTCGTCACCACACCGTCCCTGATGTGAATGATGCGGTGCGCGTACTCGGCGATGTCGTGCTGGTGGGTAACGAGCACGATCGTGTTGCCCTCCGCGTGGGGACGATCGAATAGCGCCATGATCTCGTTTCCCTCTGGGAGTCGAGGTTGCCGGTAGGTTCGAGCAATTACAGTCATGGAGAGTGGTACCGAGCAGACCGAAAATTCAACGTAGTGAGTCGCTTGCAGGAAGTTTGCCGGGATCGGTACTGACAAACGCGCTTGCCGTCACTTGACTCCCGGATGGTCGGCCAACCGGAAATTGAGCCGAAAAGATTCCGTTTCCGCACGATCAAATTGGCTGAGCCTAACCGGTGGGAATGGCTACGCTTGCCTGTGCCGAAATGGCCGTCCCAACCTATTTGGCCACACGTTGTCCGCATGAAACGATTCGACTGTGTCCAACAGCGAAGCGTTCGCCGTTTCCGCTGCCGAGCATTGGAAAACCGGTGTCAGTTCTGGTGTCAGTTGGTTTCGAGACTCCGTGCGCTTTCGTGCGCCGCACTGTTCCAAGCGCGGGCCTGTCACCCAATGATTCAGCTACGCGATGCTGTCGCGTGCGCTTTGGTGCGAGCGCAAGGTTCAGATTACGAGTCATTTGTTCTGCCAGTTGAGCGATGCGTCACCTCGACTTGCCCCGAACTTGCCCTGTTCGTCGTGTGGTTCGCTGCATTTCCATGCAGCGCCATTCGGCACGTGAAACGTAGAACCAGCTGAAATTACAGTACGCTGCAACCTTGTGCACTCTATTGCAAAATCTACGAGGCGGATTCGTAATCGACAGGTCATCGGTTCAAGTCCGATCGTCGGCTCCAGCCTTGCCTCTCCAATGTGGAAAACCATCAAGCGACTTTCGCTCCGACCCGATGCCGCTGCTCGTTGTAGATCCGCAGGGCAAAAGCTCCCGCCGGATGAGATCGCATTTCGTAGAAATGTCCCCTGGTTATCAGGCAGAAGAGGAAGCCCCGGAAGCAGCTCCCACCACCCCTCAGACTGCGGTAAAGGGAAGCGTGCATCGGCGGCGGCTGCTTTCCATTCCCAACTCGAGCGCGCGCATGATGCTGAGGGCGTGTTCCGGAGAAACCTCGAGCGCCGCTCCGGAAACGATCGCGTTCCGCACGTTCTCGTAGTAGCGGCGGTAGTCGCCGGTGGCGGTTGGAATCCGGGTCTGAGTGATTCTGTCCCCTTCGGCCACGGAGAGCGTGCCCCAGTTTTCGCCAGGCTCCTGGCCCCAGTTGGGTTGCTCGGGCGTATCTCCACGCTTGAGCGCTTCCTCTTGCGGATCGGATCCATACTTCACGAACGATCCGCGCGTGCCATGCAGCCGGAATCGCGGCCCCAGAGCGCACGTCAGCAGGTTGGATCGCAGCAGCGCCCGCAGCTTCGGGTAATGCAGCACAACATCGCAGGCATCGTCAACGAGGGCGCCGTCGCGCTCGGCGCGCAACTCGGCCGTGATGGCTTCCGGCGGCCCGAACAGCACAAACGCCTGGTCCAGCAGATGCGGCCCCAGGTCGAACCACAGGCCACTGCCGGGTTTGGGCAGTTCCCGCCACGCTTCCGCCTTGAGCAGCGGACGATACCGCTCCAGGTGCGATTCGAACAGCACCAAACGCCCGAGTGATCCCTCGTGCAGGAGGCGGCGCACGGTCAGGAAGTCGCCATCCCAGCGGCGATTCTGATAGACGCTGATCAGGCGCCCCCGTTCCCGTGCGAGGCGAACCAGTTCAGCCGCCTCCGCGGAAGTGGTAGCGAAGGGTTTGTCCACCACCACGTGACGCCCCGCCAGCAAACACTGTCGAGCGAGATCGAGATGGGTGGGATTGGGTGTGGTGACGACCACCAACTCGATCGACTCAATGGCAAGCAACTCGTCCACACTGCGCACGACGCACACCTCCGGATAAGCCGTGCGTGCACTGTCGCCGTGGCGCTCTACGATGGCCGCCAATTGCATGCGAGGAACAGCGCGGATGGTGGGCGCGTGAAACACTCGCCCGCCCAATCCGAAGCCGATCAGACCGACCTGAAGTGGTGGCATCTCTGTCGTCTCCGTGTTGCGTTCGTGCAAAGAGAAACCGCGGAAGCGCGTGACCGTCCGGCGCCTAGAGTAGCAGGATCGACTTGCGAGGATGCACCTATTTTTCTATCAGAATCGGCGCGGAGACAACTTCCCTTCCGGCGCGCGCTTCAACTCTATTTTCAGGATGGCTGAAGTAGCGTGTACCACGTTTGTGCCATTTTGTACCCGGTTCTCCACAGTTTCCACCGCCTTGCTACTTGCGTTCTCGACCGCGAGTTCCGGATAATTGTCAGGGAACGCTTTTTACAGCCGTGCACCGATACAGCCGAGCCGATCTGCTCCGTATTCTGCGGATCACTCCTCGCCAGCTTCAAGCCTGGGAGAAGGCTGCCCTCGTCACCGTCGCCGAGAGGTACTCGTTCTTCGATCTCTTGCAAGTCAAGAAAATCCGCGACCTGTGCGCCAAGCGCGTGCGTCCGGCGGTAATCCGGCAGTCGCTCGAAGCCATGCAGAAACAGGTCGCCGGCATGGAAAACCCGCTGCTCGAAGCGGGCGCCTACCAGAGCGGACGCCGGGTCGCCTTCCGCCACCAGGGCCGGTTGCTGGAGCCCATTGCCGGCCAGTTCATGTTCGATTTCTCCACCCAGGAAAGAGTAGTAGCCAGCCCGTCCCATACCGGTCCGGAACTGGTCGTCACCGACGTCGCCACGTTGTTTGCGCGCGGGATCGCCCTCGAAGAAGAACCTCGCACGCAGGACGAGGCCATCGCTGTCTATACAAAGGTTCTGGAAATGGATCCTAATCACGCCGCCGCCCACATCAACCTTGGGACTCTCTATTACAACCGGCAGGAGTATTCGGCCGCCGAGAAACACTACCGCTCCGCCATCGAGATCGATCCGCGCTACGCCCTCGCCTACTTCGACCTGGGCAACGTGCTCGACGAAACCGGACGCGTGCAGGAAGCCATCGCCACCTACAAGACCGCTATTCAGTTAGCTCCCACCTACGCGGACGCGCACTACAACCTGGCACTGGCTTACG
This sequence comes from Terriglobales bacterium, assembly GCA_049273945.1. Classification (GTDB taxonomy): domain Bacteria; phylum Acidobacteriota; class Terriglobia; order Terriglobales; family Acidobacteriaceae; genus Acidiflorens. Next base: position 21,517 of record JBASRS010000051.1, read on the forward strand.
AGAAAATCCGCGAGCCCCGCAAGGCCCTGCAACACTGGCGTACTTACGTCAAGCTCGACACCGCCGGTCCCTGGGCCGTGCACGCCAAGCATCAGATCCAGCGCATCTTGCAGGCCGACGGCCTGAAGTTGGTGTACGCCCGCAAGACAAACTGAACTACACACCCCAATTCAACCGGAATTCTGTTTCTGTTGAGACCGGGAGTCACTCTTCCGGCTGAAAAGCCATTTGTAAAAACTACGTCAAAACCGAAGCGGGACGTGCCTTTGGAGACCATTCGGTGCTATAGTTCTGGCCCAAACCTGCCGTGATGCGACGACCGTGGTCTCCGGCCCGCAACAATCTCTCTCAGTGAGGTATCCGAAAATGAAAAGCAAACAGCTATGGTCTTTGATGTTCAGGGTTTGTGCGGTTTTCGCCGTGGTAGCGATGATCGCGAGCGTCTCCTGGGCCACGGGGTATAAGAGGGTCTACAGCTTTACGGGAGGCACTGACGGCCGAGATCCGGCCACCGCCTTGACCTTTGACAGCGCCGGCAACGCCTATGGCACCACGGCGGCGGGCGGCGAATTCGACCTCGGCGCGGTTTTCAAGCTCACCCCCTCGGGCGACGGCTGGGTACAAACCGTGATCTACAGCTTCGCCGGAGGAAACGACGGACTCGATCCCCACGGCGGAGTAACTCTCGGCCCGGACCGCAGTCTCTACGGCACCGCGGTCGCTGGCGGAAACGCCGGAATCTGCGCCGGCGACGGCTGCGGCGTCGTCTACAGATTGACCCCCGAAGGCGATCAATGGTTCCAGACCACGCTCTATAACTTCAAGGGCGACAACGACGGCTGGGGTCCGGGGGGCCGCGTTGTGTTCGATGCTGCCGGCAATTTGTTCGGCACCACCCCGAACGGAGGCAGGCATTCCGCAGGGACAATTTTCATGCTCACTCCCAGCCCGAGCGGAACCTGGCACAAGAGGACTATCCACAGCTTTACTGGGGGCAAGGACGGGGCCACCGGTTCTCTCGGCGATCTCATCTTCGATGCCGCCGGAAACATCTATGGCATCGCCGAACAGGGTGGCGCGAACGCCGCTGGTACGGTGTACAAGCTTTCTCCTACGCCGACGGGACGATGGACGTTGACCACGCTGTATGCCTTTCAAGGTATGCCGGATGCCGGCTTTCCCTTTGGTGGCCTGAATTTCGACGCCGCCGGCAATCTCTATGGCACCACCTACTTTGGGGGCAACGCGGGAATGGGTACGGTTTATCAGCTCACGCCCGGCCCCAACGGCAAGTGGCAGGAGAACGTACTCTATAACTTCCAGGGCGGCATTGACGGAAGCTTGCCCACCTCCACCCTCGTTTTCGACGCTAACGGACGTTTGTTCGGCACAACTTCAGCCGGCGGACGCCCCTCCTGCGATTGCGGCACCGTGTTCAGACTGACTCTCTCCAACGGCAGCTGGAAGGAGAAGATCGTTCACTTCTTCGGCAAAGGCTTCGACGGATACAGCCCCAACTACGGGCTTACGTTCGACGCGGCCGGCAATCTCTACGGCGCGACTCCCGCAGGTGGTACGAGCCGCAAAGGCATGATATTCAAGTTCACGCCGTGAGTTTTCTTCGCCGGCGACAAAAAAGGGGCGCGGCTTGCGCCGCGCCCGGGGAGAGAGAAGCAACTGCTCAGTTCACCGCAAGCTTGTTCTCGACACTGAATGCTCCGAAGACTCCGCTGGCACGCAGTCCGGCAATGTTCTTGTCCATTTCGCTCTGGACGGTTCCGTAGAGCGTCACGTGTCCGTTGTTCACCACGATGCGAATCGGGTCCACCGGATCGATCGCATACCGTCCCAGCACCGAGTCGCGATAGATCGCGCGCGCCGTGCGAATGCGCAGGTCGTTGTCGAAAATCGAGACCGGCAGCACTTTCACTTCGCTCACCACGTCCTTGACGCCCGGCGTGCGCTGCACAATCGCCAGCGCCGAGTCGCGCGCCACATCGTTCATGGTCTCGCCCGTCAGAGTAACTACACCGTCTTTCACGCCGATCGCGAGATGGTTGAACGCGTTGTCGCGGTAACCAACGCGGTCATAGGCCAGCTTCTTTGCCAGTTTCTGCTGGAGCTGGCCATCGGGCATGGTTTCGCCCGCGACCGCGATCTGATTGCGAACGCCGGTGACGTTCGCGAGCTTCTTAACTTTTTTCGCGGCATCGAGCTTGTCCTGGTACAGGCTCACCGCGCCCGTCAGGGTCACGATTCCGTCCTCGACGCTTGATTGCACACTCTGCAGTTGCTTTGCGTCCTGAATTCTTTGGCTGACCGCCTGCTGAATCTGCTGATCGTATCGGCCCGTCGCGGCCAGCGCGGTCATGCTCAGCAGGACCAGCAACGCTACGGTAGTGAATATCTTCGTTTTCATGGTTGCTATCCTCACCGGAAAACTCCGTTCCCCACACCGGTTTATTAACCGGTTAGTTAAATAGATGCCTTACGGCTGCCCCGAGATGCATCGCCTGCCGATCGCATGTAAATAATGCGTGATCAATTGTTTACACGGGTTTGACATATGCTCGTGATCACGAATAATCTCGGGACATGGCGCGGGGTCTGCAAGCAGAGTTGAAACAGAAGGTCCCTTTCACCAGTCGTGAGCAGGAAGCCTACCTTGCTTTGCTGCGCACCGCCGACGCCCTCCAGTCCCGCGTCGAGACCAAACTGAAGGATTTCGGGCTCACCAGCACGCAATACAATGCCCTGCGCATCCTGCGCGGCGCCGGCCCGGACGGCGTACCCTGCACCGAGATGGGCGAGCGCATGATCACCCGCGATCCCGACATCACGCGCCTACTGGACCGCCTGCAGAAGCGCGGCTTCGTCGAGCGCTCCCGCGGCAAGCAGGACCGGCGGGTCATCTACGGCAAGATCACCGCCGCAGGCCTGAAACTCTTGCGAGACCTGGATGGGCCAATTGAGAAACACGGCCGCGAGATGCTCCGCCATGTTGGGCAGAGGAAACTACAACAGTTGATTGCTCTGCTGGAACTGGTGCGCTGCGGACCGAAAAAGGAGGGCGCAAGTTAGCCCGTGCGCTTCGATACGCTCTTTGCCGTCGTCTTCTTCTTCAAGACAGTAACCCTCTTCTGCGGAAACACGCGCGCAAAGATCTTGTCGATATTCCTAAGCTGCCGCTGCAGGTCGAACGCGTGCTCGATCTTCGCCCGCGGCACACGCCTCGCAATGTTCGGATCTTCGATGACCAACCTGTGGAAGTCGAGATCCTCTTTCCAGGCCCGCATGGCATGCCCCTGCACCAGTCGGTAAGCGTCTTCCCGCGAGACTCCTGCTTCCACCAGGTCCAGCAGCAGCTGTCCGCTGAAAACCAGCCCGCGCGTGCTGTGCAGATTCGCCAGCATGCGCTCGGGATACACGAACATGGTCTCGATCAGATTGGCCGCCTTGTTTAACAAATAATCGGCCAGGGTGGTCGAATCAGGAATGATCACGCGCTCCGCCGACGAGTGCGAAATGTCGCGCTCATGCCAGAGGGGGATATTTTCGAACCCCGCCTGCGCGTTCGCCCGCACCACCCGCGCCAGCCCGCTGATCTGTTCGCACGTCACCGGATTGCGCTTGTGCGGCATGGCCGACGAGCCTTTCTGCTTTTCGCTGAAATACTCTTCGGCCTCGCGGACTTCGGTCCGCTGCAGGTGACGAATCTCGGTCGCAATCTTGTCGAGCGTAGAAGCAATCACCGCCAGCGTAGCCAGATAATGCGCGTGCCGGTCACGCTGGATCACCTGCGACGACACCACCGCCGCCTTCAATCCCAGCCGCGCGCACATCTTCTCCTCAAGTTCCGGCGTGAGATGCGCGAACGTTCCCACCGCCCCGGAGAACTTGCCCACGCGCAGGTCTTCCGCCGCGGCAGCGAAGCGCGCCATGTTGCGCTGCGTCTCCGAATACCAATTGGCGATCTTGAATCCCAACGTGATCGGCTCGGCGTGGACGCCATGCGTGCGCCCGATCATGGGCGTGTCCTTAAACTCCCACGCCCGCCGCTCCAGCACGTCGGCCAATCTTTCCAAATCCCCCGCAATCAGCGACGACGCCTGCTGAATGAGCAATGCTTGGGCCGTATCCACGACATCGTTCGACGTCAGGCCATAGTGAAACCAGCGCGCGTGCGGCCCGACGATCTCCGCCACCGCGGTAGTAAAAGCGATCACGTCGTGCTTGACCTCCGCTTCGATCTGGAAGATGCGGTCCACGCTGAAGCCGGCCCGCTCGCGGATCGCCTTGGCCGCCTCCTTCGGCACGATGCCCGCCTCGGCCAGCGTTTCGGTCGCCACGACCTCCACGGCCAGCCAGGTGCGAAAGCGATTCTCGTCACTCCAAATGCGGCCCATTTCCGGCCGCGTGTAGCGTGGGATCACGGTCGAAACCTCGTTTCAAGGGAACTTGGAATTCTAAATCAGAAGAGGCTCCGCTGCGATCATCAGCGGCGCCGGGATGATCCGGATGGAGGGTGGGGAGTTAGAGAGAAGGCTGGCTGAAGGGCGCCGGGAGTTTGCCGGCATCAATGAATTGATAGGTTCTCAGGCTTCGTGAACAGTTCTGTGATCAACTCATCTTCACTCGGTAGCTTCATCCGGAAAAGGACACGGGTTCCTTCGCCCGTCTTTCTTTTCTATGACTTACCACTACCGTTCCGTGAATTCAAACTGAGATTCACAGCCTACTGAATCAGCCCCCCGTTCCCATTCTCCTCAACCGGCGCGATCACCACCGCCGCCGCCACGCGGTCGCCAGCTTCGAGGGACAACAGGCGCACGCCCTGGGCGGCGCGGCCGGATTCGCGGATGGTGCTTGAGTCCATGCGGATGATCTTGCCGTACTGGCTGATCAGCATAACTTCGGAATCCTCGGTGACTTGCGCGATGCCCGTTACCTTGCCGTTACGGGCGGTGGTCTTGACGTTGATCACGCCGGAGCCGCCGCGGCCTTGCAGGCGATACTCGTCCGCGGGCGTGCGCTTGCCGTAGCCATTCTCGGTGACGGAGAGAATCAGCGTGCCTTTGATGGGCAGGGTCTCGTCGGTCGCGGTAGCTTCGACGCCCGCCTTCGCTTTCACGCTCTCGGCAGTCTCTTCCGCCTTTTTCGCGTCCTTCGAAGTGGTCGCCATGCCGACGATGTAGTCGTCTTTGCCGAGGTTCATGCCGCGGACGCCGTAGGCGGGGCGTCCCATGGGGCGCACGTCGGATTCGTCGAAGCGGATCGCCTGGCCATCATGCGAGGCGAGGAAGATGATCTGGCTGCCGTCGGTGAGCGTTACACCGACCAGCTCGTCTCCCTTGTCAATGCCGACAGCGATGATGCCGCGCGACATCACATGCGAGAAGTCTTTCAGCTCCGTCTTCTTCACCGTGCCGTTGCGGGTAGCGAAGAAGATGTAGCGGCCTTCTTCTTCCAGGTTGCGCACCGCGAGCATGGTGCGGACGGTCTCCCCGGGTTGGAGCGCTACCAGGTTGGTGACGTGTTTGCCCTTGCCGGCGGCGCTCAGGTCGGGAATCTCGTAGACCTTGAGCCAATAGACGCGTCCGGTGTTGGTGAAGATCAGGATGTAGGCGTGGGTGGACGCGAGGAACAGATGCTCGACAAAATCCTCGTCGCGGGTCTTCATGCCGGTGCGTCCGGTGCCGCCACGGCGCTGCATGCGGTACGTCGAGATGGGCGTGCGCTTCATGTAGCCGGAGTGGCTGACGGTGACGGCGACCTGCTCGTCGGCGATCAGGTCTTCCAGCATGATCTCGGCGGCTTCGTCTTCGATCTGGGTGCGGCGTTCGTCGCCGTACAGTTTCTTGATTTCTTCCAGTTCTTTCACAATCACGCCGCGCAGTTTTTTCTCGGAGGCGAGGATGGACTGGTATTCGGTGATGGCCTCGCGCACCTGCTTCAACTCAGTCGAGATTTCGTCGATCGAAAGTTTGGTCAGGCGGTGCAGTTGCAGTTCGAGGATCGCGTCGGCCTGCTTCGCGGTGAAGGGCTTCTCGGCGTTTAGTTTCGGCGCGCGGCCGGTCGTGTTGATGTCAATCTTCTTGCCGCCAAAGTAGGCGACCAGGTTGTCGCGGGCTTCGGCGCGGTTGGCGCTGGCGCGAATGATGGTAATGACGTTGTCGAGGTAATCGAGCGCAGTAAGATAACCCTCGAGGATGTGCTCGCGATCCTGCGCCTTGGCCAGCAGGTAGGCGGTGCGGCGGCGGACCACATCCACGCGGTGGTCAATGAAGTGCTGAATCGCCTGCACCAGGCCCATCTCGCGGGGCTGCCCGTGGACGATGGCGAGAAAGATCATGCTGAAGCTCTCCTGCATCGAGGTGTGCTTGAAGAGCTGGTTGAGCACGATCTGCGGTTCGGAGCCGCGCTTGAGTTCGATCATGATGCGCATGCCTTCGCGGCTGCTTTCATCACGAATGTCGGCGATATCTTCGATGGTCTTGTCGTTGACCAGGTCGGCGATGCGCTCGACCAGTTTCGCTTTATTCACCTGGTAAGGAATCTCAGTGACAATGATGGCCTGCTTTTCCTTGGTCAGGTTTTCGATCGCAGCCCTGGCGCGCATGACGAAGCGGCCGCGCCCATGCTTGTAGGCATCGAGAATTCCTGACTTGCCGTGAATGATGCCGTAGGTCGGGAAGTCCGGCCCCTTGACGATCTTCAGAATCTCGGGCAGTTGCGCTGCCGGGTTGTTGATCAGGGTGATGGTCGCGTCCACAATCTCGGTGAGATTGTGGGGCGGGATGTTGGTCGCCATGCCGACGGCGATGCCGTTCGCGCCGTTGATCAGCAGATTGGGGATGCGGGCCGGGAGCACCGTGGGCTCGACCGTGACTTCGTCGAAGTTGGGGACGAAATCCACCGCGTCTTTGTCGATATCCACCAGCATCTCTTCGGCGATGCGGGTCAGGCGGCACTCGGTGTATCGGTAGGCCGCGGGCGGATCGCCATCCACCGAGCCGAAGTTGCCTTGGCCGTCAATCAACGGGTAGCGCATGCTCCACGGTTGCGCCAGACGGACGAGCGAGTCGTACACCGCGCCGTCACCGTGTGGGTGATATTTCTTCAGGAGCTCTCCGACCACGCCCGCGCACTTGGACTGCTTGCGGTTGTGCAGCAAGCCCATGTCGTGCATGGCGTACAGAATGCGGCGATGGACGGGCTTGAGTCCGTCGCGGATGTCGGGGAGCGCGCGGCCGATGATCACCGACATCGAATAGTCGAGATACGACCGCTTCATCTCCTCTTCAATGTTGACGGGCTGAATATTGGCGGCGCCGGGACTGCCGTCGCCCGGAGGAGGAGTCAAGGGAAGTTCGGGATTTTGGGGATCGTCAGCCATGAAATCAGTTCTCAGTTCTCAGTGTAGGGACGGGTCTTTGACCCGTCTA
>JBASRS010000059.1:0-80536 GCA_049273945.1 Terriglobales bacterium
CGTAAGTGACCCGTCGGCCAGGTCCGGGGTCGCACCCGTGTCCTGGTCCGGTTCATCGAGCCGCAGGGTATTCTCGGGACGCTCGTGGCGCGTGTCGCGGGCGTGGTTCACGGCCAAGTTGGTCGCAATCCGGTAGAGCCAGGTATTAAACTTGGCGCTCGCTTCATAACTGGTACGCGAGCGATACACCCGCAAAAACACCTCCTGCGCCAGTTCTTCCGCGGCTGCGGGGTTGTGGCACATCCGATACATGAAACCCACCATTTGCCGACGGTATTTTTGCACCAGGTAGGCAAAGGCGGACTCATCGCCCGTCTTCACCCGTAGCATCACATCGGCGTCGGTAGCCGCTTCGACGGAGTTCGGCATCGCGTCCGTCTGCAAACCTCCCCCGAGAGCCAGCAGTCCGCGCTCGATGGCCACACTGCTCACCTCCATTGGAACCCCAACCGGGGCGGAAAGTTGCGCACTGCCGGCGCCGGAGTTGAACGCGGAAGTGCTTTCTGTTGAATCACTTGCGCCTTGAGCGCCGCGGCTGTGCGGGTCCATCATGGGGGAACGGCTGAAAAGAGGCTATCCGCAGCGGGTGGGGCGGTCAAGAGGCTGTGCAGATGCCGGGGGCGAAGTACAATTTGCTACAATTTCCGTACCGCGTTCTGTGGGCGCTTAACTCAGCGGTAGAGTGCCATCTTCACACGGTGGAAGTCATAGGTTCGAATCCTATAGCGCCCACCATTCACTGCCACGAAGCTCACAAGTCAGATTCTGGAATCAGGGTCCCACGACCGCCGTCCGCGAGGATCGGCTTGCCCGTTAATCCCTCTCCGAAATGCTAAGATGCCGGGGAATGTCCCAACGCAGCAGAGCCAGGAAAGTGATGCGAACGACTCCAAAGCCGGTTCGTTCGCGCAAGGTCAAGCATGGCGACGGGGCTGAACTGGTCATCATCACCGGCATGAGCGGCTCGGGGAAGGCTTCGGCGCTCAAGGCGTTCGAAGACCTTGGCTACTACTGCGTGGACAACTTGCCGGTCGATCTGATTCCCCGCTTTGCCGAACTCGCACTGCAGTCGGGAGAAATTCCGCGCACGGCGCTGGTGGTGGACGTGCGCGAAGGCTCGCAGCTGGAGCGCCTGCCGGCGATTCTGAAATCCATCAAGCGGATGATTTCGACGCGGGTCATTTTTCTAGAGGCGACCGACGCCTCGTTGCTGCGGCGCTTCAGCGAAACGCGCCGGCCGCATCCGCTCGGTACCGACACCACAGTCAAGGCTTCGCTGACGGCGGAGAGGCGGCACCTGCGATCCCTGCGCGCGCTGGCCGACATGGTGATCGACACTTCGAAGTTTAATGTCCACGAATTGCGCGCGCATCTGACCGATCGCTTCAAGAAGCAGTCGGGGAGCCATCAGACGATCCTGGTCTCGTGCGTGAGCTTCGGCTTCAAGCACGGCGTTCCCGACGACGCCGATCTGGTGTTCGACGTGCGCTTTCTTCCCAATCCTCACTTTGTGCCGGAATTCCGATCGCTAACCGGGCGGCATCCCCGAGTGGCCAAGTACATCCGCTCGTTTCCGCAGACGCAGGAATTTATCAGCCGCATCTCCAATCTGCTGGTTTACCTGCTGCCGCACTATATCCGAGAGGGGAAGAGTTATTTAACCATCAGCTTTGGCTGCACCGGTGGCCAGCATCGCTCGGTGATGATCGCCGAAGATGTCGGCAAACGGTTGCGCAAAGCGGGATACAAGGTGAAAGTGCTGCATCGGGATAGTCCGAAGTAGCCTTGCAGGACAGACGGCACTCAAAAAGAAAAACGAACCATGGCTAGCGCGCCCTATCCCTTGTCTCCTGCCCCGTCCAGGAAGAGCTGGCTCGACCGCCATGCGGGCTGGAAGATTCCGCTCGGCTGTTTAGCGGCAGTCCTACTTCTGGCAGCCTTCGCTGCCTTGATCATTACGATTGTCAGTTCTGCCTTCCACAATAGCGATGTCTTTCGGGAGGCGATCGCGCGGGCCGAGCGAAGCCGGCAGGTTACGGATCGGATCGGCACGCCGTTGCGGCCGGGCTGGCTTCCTCAGGGCAAGATCGAGGTCTCCGGTTCCACTGGAACCGCGCAGATGGCCATTCCGGTCACCGGTCCCGGGGGAAAAGCAACCATCAATCTGGATGCACGGAAGATCGCGGGAGCGTGGCAGTTTCGTACGTTGCAGGTCCAGTTCGAGGATTCCACTTCTGTCAATCTCCTGGCGGCGGAAGGCGGAACCGGAGTGCAGTAATTCTGGCCCCGACGCATCCCTGCTGGTGAGGACGGACGGATGTCCGAACTGCGCGGGCTACAGTAAGATTGGTTCTTCATCGCATGCAGAACATGACAGAAACGGCCGCGACCAAGCCACAGGCCACGGAAAATCCGATCCGGCAACTGGCGCGCCTTCTACGTTACCTGGTCTCCTATCTTTGGCAATTTCTGCCAGCCGTGCTGCTTATGGCGATGGTGGGATTGCTGGATGCGTTTCGCCTGCTGCTGGTCGGTCCGATCTTTGACCGCGTGTTGAATCCCGCCGCGCAAAGCAAGCCCATCCAGTTGTTCATTCTGCCGGGCACGGATCGAACGCTCTTTTTGCAGGAGTTGGTTCCCTCGCATTTTCACAATCCCTGGACCGTGGTTGCCTTTGCGTTCGTTGGCGCTACGGTGCTAAAGGGAATCTTCGACTACGTGGGAACGTACCTGGTGAACTACGCCGGCTTTGGAATGGTGACCGATCTGCGGGACGATCTTTACAACACCATCCTGCGGCGCTCGACGGCGTTCTTCTCGAAGCACACCACTGGGACCCTCATCTCGACCATCGTGAATGACATCGAGAAAGTCCAGTCTGCGATGTCGAGTGTGATGGCGGAATTCCTGCAGCAGTTCTTCACGTTCCTGTTCACGGCCGCGGTGGTCATCCTGATCGGTAAGCAGATGGCCTGGGTGCTGCTGCTGTTTGTTCCAGTCATTCTTTATTCCTCCAGGAAAATCGGGCGCCAGGTACGGACCACGACGAGAAGCGGGCAGGACCAGCTCGCCGAAGTCCAGAACATCCTACACGAGACCATCACCGGGAACCGGATCGTGAAGGCGTTTGGGATGGAGTCCTGGGAGGTCGGGCGCTACCGGAAAGCCGCGCAAAGATTCTTCCGCGCCAACCTGCGCTCGGTGGCCGCTGCCGCGGTCAGTTCCCCGCTGATGGATATCATCGGAGCGGTCGCGATCGCAATGCTCCTTCTGCTAGGGCGCGACCAGATCAACAAGGGCGTCTTCACTCCCGGTACCTTTCTTGCCTTCATCATCGCGGTTTTCAAGCTCTACGACCCGGTGCGAAAATTTGCTCTCTTCAACAACAGCTTCCAGCAGGCGCTCGGGGCGTCTTCTGAGATTTTTCGCTTCATGGACATTGAGGACGAGGTGCGCGAGAAGCCGGGCGCGAAGCGCTTGCCGAAATTCTCCCGAACGGTTCGGTTCGAGGGCGTCTCGTTTGCGTACGAGAGCGGAGAAGACTCGCGCGACGTTCTGCACGGAATCAACCTCGAAGTGCAGGCGGGCGAAGTGCTGGCGGTGGTGGGATCCAGCGGTGCGGGCAAGAGCACCCTGGTGCACTTGATCCCGCGCTTCTTCGATGTCAGCGGCGGACACATTCTGATTGACGGCAACGATGTGCGGGACGTCACCCTGGCCTCGCTGCGTTCGCAGATCGGCATCGTCACCCAGGAAACGGTGCTGTTCAACGACACCGCGCGCAACAACATTGCTTATGGCCAGCCGCACGTTTCGCAGAAGCAGGTTGAGGAGGCGGCGCGCGCTGCCCTCGCGCACGAGTTCATCCTTGGTCTTCCGGAGGGCTACCAGACGGTGATCGGAGAGCGCGGCGTGCGGTTGTCCGGCGGAGAGCGCCAGCGGATTGCAATTGCGCGGGCCATCCTGAAGAACGCACCCATCCTGATTCTGGACGAAGCCACCTCAGCTCTCGATAGCGAATCGGAGTCGCTGGTGCAATCGGCGCTGCAAAATCTGATGAGCGGGCGTACTGTATTGGTCATCGCGCATCGGCTTTCGACCGTCCGGCGCGCAGACCGTATCGTGGTGTTGGAGAACGGCACCATCAGCGATATTGGCGCGCACGAAGAGCTCATGCAAAAGTTGGGGACGTACCGGCGGTTGTATGAGTTGCAGTTCGCAGAAGCCGATGCGCCGAAAGTCAGTGGTTAGCGGCTGGTGATCAGTGGTTCGTGGCTGATTGCTGGACCGGGCCACGAATCACTAACCACCAGCACCCATTGAGTCTGAAAGTTTATGGCACTTCGCTCCATGACGGGCTACGCGCAAGTCAAAGGGCAGGTGAACGCCGGCCTGGCCTTTGCGCTGGCGCTGAAGTCGGTCAATCATCGTTTTCTCGACCTGCATTTCCGCTTGCCGTCCGACACCGATGCGCTGGAAATGAAGCTGCGCCGCGTGCTGAAAGACAAGATGGCCCGCGGCCATGTTGAAGTAACGTTAAGCTTGGAGTACGCGGGCAGCAATGGCGTCGCGCTGAACCGGCAGTTGGTCGGGAGCTACGTGCAGGCATTCCGGGCGGCGGCTGATGAATTCGGCGTCACCGGCGAGCCGGACCTGAATGTCGTGCTGCGCATGCCGGGAGCGATGGAGTCGGCGGCGGAGAAGTCCGGAGAAGAACTCGAAACGGCTGTTTTGGCGCGGGTCGAGGAGGCACTCACCAAGCTCAACCAGATGCGGGAAGAGGAAGGCCAGGGGATCGGCGCCGAGTTGCGCGAGCGCATGACTCATCTGATCAAGGCCGGAGCCGGAGTGGAGGGCCACCGTAATGCCGTCCTGCGCAGCTACGCCGACCGCTTGCAGGCGCGCATGCAGGAGATGCTGGGCGGGCAGGTGGACAAGGAACGCATTCTGCAGGAAGCGGCCGTGCTGGTGGACCGCAGCGACATCCAGGAAGAATTCGTCCGCCTGAATACTCACGTCAAGCATTTTCTTGCGCTGCTCGATCAAGGCGGCGAGGTGGGCAAGAAGCTCGACTTCCTCCTGCAAGAAATGAATCGCGAAGCCAATACGCTACTTTCGAAGACCTCCGGACTGGCCGGAGAGGCGCTGAAAATTACCGAGATGGGCCTGCTGATGAAAGCCGAGATCGAAAAGTCCCGCGAGCAGGTGCAGAACCTGGAATGAGTATTGTTTATATCGTTTCGGCGCCCTCGGGCTCGGGCAAGTCCACGCTGGTCAACGAACTGTTCAAGGTCGTGAAGCACCTGGACTTCTCGATTTCGTATACCACGCGGCCACCGCGCGGCAGTGAGCAAAACGGCAAGGAATACTTCTTTGTTACCAAAGAGCAGTTCGAGGCCATGATCAAGGCCGATGAATTCCTCGAGTACGCCAAGGTCTTCGGAAATTATTACGGCACGGCAAAGCGGTTCTTGCGTGAGGCCGAAGCCAAGGGGAACGATCTGCTGCTGGACATCGATGTGCAGGGCGCGCAGCAAGTCAAGAAGCGCATCCCCGACGCCGCCAGTATCTTTATTCTTCCCCCGGACCGCGAGAAGCTGGAGTGGCGGCTGCGCAACCGCGGCCTGGATTCGGAAGAAGTGATCCGTCGCCGGCTGGACACGGCCCGCCGAGAGATTGAGAATTACTCCAAATACGACTATATACTTGTAAACGACCGGCTCGAGCGATCAACCGATGAACTGAAGGCAGTGGTGCTGGCGGAACGGATCAAGCGTTCCGTGGCCAAGCCTTCGCCGGAGGAGTTGCGGCTCCTCGAGATTTCCCAGACCTGCCGTCTGGAGCGGGCGCGTGAGCGCGTGCGGCCGATCCTGGAATCGTTCGGCGCCCATGATGGGCCCGGACCTAGCTGAGTTTGCTCTTGTGGGGGAGAGAGAGTATGAAGTTAATGGAAGGCTTCGACAGCAACTATCGCTACATTCTGGTAGCGGCACGGCGGGCACGGCAACTGCAAGGCGGCGCCCCGCCGGTCATCGAAACCATATCGCGCAAACCCTGCCGGATCGCGCAAGATGAGATCAAGGCGGGGAAGGTCAAATGGCTGATTCCCGAGATTCCGAAGTCGGCGGTGGAGGCCGCGACCGAGACTCTGGACAAGGCATTCACGCCGGACGCGTAGGGAACGCCGGTCGTAAAGATGTGCCTCGTTTGTGCCGGAAATCCGGTCGCGTTGAAACTGACGTGTCTTCTGCGTCATCAAAGTCTGTAGGTGCGGCACCAGCTTTAGGGATTGCCGCTTGCCCTTTCTCGCCATGAAGATTGCTTTGGGTGTCTCCGGGGGAATTGCAGCGTACAAGTCGGCGGAGATTGTCCGCCTGCTGCAGGACCGCGGGGTGCGCGTGCAGGTCGTCATGACCCGCGCCGCCCAGGAGTTTGTTCGTCCTCTCACCTTCGCCGCGCTCTCCGGAGAAAAAGTCATCACAGACCTGTTTGGATCGGAAGATCAGCAGGCGAATGTCGAATCCGCCATCGAACACATTGCGGTGGCGCAGGCGATCGATGCCTTGCTGGTCGCCCCCGCGACAGCGGATGTCATCGCGCGCTTCGCGCAGGGCATTGCCAACGACTTCCTTACAACCCTGTACTTGGCCACTACCGCGCCCGTCGTGCTGGCTCCGGCGATGAACGTCAACATGTGGAACCACGAAGCGACGCAAGCGAATCTCGAGATCCTGCGCAAGCGGGGTGTGCGGATCGTGGAGCCGGACAGCGGATACCTGGCCTGCGGCATGGTCGGTCCCGGGAGGCTGGCGGAGAACGAAGCGATCGTCACCACCGTGCTGGAAGTGCTGGGCGCGTCGCAGGACCTGGCCGGCGAAACGGTGCTGGTGACGGCGGGACCGACGCGGGAGAAGATTGACCCAGTGCGTTACCTCACCAACCGTTCGAGCGGGCGCATGGGATATGCCATTGCCGAAGCCGCCCTGCGGCGCGGGGCGCGGGTGTTGCTGGTGAGCGGGCCGGCTGTGGTTGCGCCTCCGGGCGGGGCGGAGGTGACGCGCGTCGAAACCGCAGAAGAAATGCGCACGGCAGTTTTGAAATTGCTTCCCGAGAGCACCGTGGTGATCAAGACGGCGGCGGTGGCAGATTATCGGCCCAAGGCTGCGGCGGGGCAGAAAATCAAACGCAAGGGTCCGATGACGCTGGAGTTGGAGCCGACGACCGATATCCTGGCGGAATTGGCGCGGCACAAAAGCTCGCAGATCATCGTCGGCTTCGCCGCGGAAACGGAAAACGTCCTCGAAAACGCCCGCAAGAAGCTGGCCTCGAAGTCGCTCGACGCGATCGTCGTGAATGACGTCTCACGCGAGGGCGTGGGCTTCGATTCCGACCGCAACGCAGTCACGATCATCTCGCATGACGAAGTGATCGAGGTGCCCGAGACCTCCAAGTGGGAAGTGGCGCAGCGGGTGCTCGACCAGGTGATCAAACTGCGCAAACGAACTGGCATCCGCGTGCCCTGATCTGCGTGGGGACGATCTGCGGAGGGACAGCCGCGGAGGGACAGCCGCCCTCGGCTGTCGGCCGAGCGAAGCTCGGCAAGTTCCCTTTCGCCGGAGAGCGCGCCCCGCAACACCTTTTGTTATCCTTGAGCGCGATGTCACGCACCCTGGACCCTGAACTTCGACGCTCGCTGGCAGAGCGCATCCGCTACTACAACGAATTAGGGATTTACGATTTCTACCGGCGGCCGCCGTCTGAGGATCGCGCAGCGGAAGTGGCTGCGTCCATCGCAGCAACCGACCTAACAATCCACCCTGAATCGAGAGAACAGATGACCCCACGCAAGGCCACGGCGGTCGCGATGCCGGTTGCCGTCGAAGAGAACATATTCGAAGTGCTCGCCCCAAAACCGGAGCAGGACGTGAGCGATCCGATGAAGGCGCTGAAGATCATCCGCGAAGACCTGGGCGACTGCACGCGCTGCCCGTTGCACAAGCAGGGACGGAAACAGATCGTGTTCGGCGTGGGGAATCCCGAGGCGGAACTGATGTTCGTCGGAGAAGGGCCGGGCGCCGATGAAGACCGGCAGGGCGAGCCCTTCGTGGGCCGCGCCGGACAATTGCTCAACAATATGATCAAGGCGATGGGGCTCGAGCGGAAGCAGGTGTACATCGCGAACATCGTGAAGTGCCGGCCGCCGGGGAATCGAACGCCGGAGCGTGAGGAGTGCGATACGTGCTCTCCGTTCCTGATGCGGCAGATTGCGGTGATCAAGCCGAAAGTAGTGGTGGCGCTGGGCGCGGTGGCGGCCAAGACGTTGCTGGCGATGAACGCCTCAATGGCGCAGCTGCGTGGGCGCTTTTACGACTTCAAGCCAGCGGGCGTCCGTAGCCACGATCCGAACTGGGACGGATGCAAGCTCGCGGTCACGTATCACCCGGCGTTTCTGCTGCGCGATCCGCGCCAGAAGGGTGAAGCTTGGAAGGACCTGCAGATGGTGATGAAGGAGTTGGGATTGAAGGCACCGAGAGCCAACGCATGATGCAGATTACCAACCCAAGGAATTGTCATCCTGAGGCCGCTGCTCTTTGGCGGCCGAAGGACCTGTTTTCCGCCGCTGCTGACGAAAGCAGGTCCTTCGCTTCGCTCAGGATGACAAATCATAGGGCGATGACGCGATAGCGATATCGGCTTCGCCTTCGATGATCCGCAAGCCGATTTAGCGTGAGTGTTAGCATTTCTTGGTCGGCGATACGCCGGCACCACCTGACAATGCCCCTCTTCTGCGACGTTGCCCTCCCCGTGCCGCTGGACATGGTGTTCACCTACGCCATCCCTGCTGGTATGGAGCCCGTGGTGGGCGGGCGGGTGCTGGTGCCGTTCCGACAGCAGCGCATGTCGGGGATTGTCGTTGACCTGCATGATCGTCCGCCGCAGGTCAAAACGAAAAACATCCTGGAAGCCCTCGACCTCTCGCCTGTTCTCGATCAACAACTGCTGAAACTTGGGAAGTGGATCGCGGACTACTACCTCGCGCCGGTGGGCGAAGTGTTTCGCACCATGCTGCCACTGGCGGCGGAGTTCAAGCGCGCGATCACGTATCGCATCACCGATGAGGGGCAGATGGCGCTGCATCTGGCGGGGATGTCGGGGTCTCCGGCGCGGTCGCGGCGCACGCCGGAAGAGCAACTGGTCGAGTTCCGGGTGCTTGACTATCTGGCGGAGCGAGAGAGTGTGCGGGAAGAGAGTTTGCGCGGGGCCACTCGCGTCTCGAAGGCACTGCTTTCCGGGATGGTGCGCAAGAAGTGGATCGTGCGGGCGGATGTGTCGGCGGCGCAGGATGCGACGCGGACGGTGAAGGTTGCCGTGCTGCTCGGGGCGGAGGCTTCGCCTCCGCTGGACGGGTCAGACACCCGTCCCCACACTAGCCAAGCCCACACTGGCAGAGCACACAAGCTTAACGACAACCAGCGGATGCTGATTGATGCGATGGCTGCTGCGGAGGGCAAAGTGCCGGTTGAGGCGCTGCGCGGGCTCGATGTCCCGCCCACTACGTTGGGCACGCTGGTGCGGCGCGGACTTGTCCAGCTGGTGGAGGAGCCTCGGGATTTCAGCATCTCGAAGATCAAGGCGCGGGCAACTCGCTTGGAACTCGATTTCAATCCGGCGCAAAAGGACGCGCTGGCGAGAATTCGGGAAGGAGTCGCCGCGCGCAAGTTTAGCGGCATGTTGCTGCACGGCGTCACCGGCTCGGGAAAGACTGCGATCTATCTCGCCGGAATGCGCGAAGTGCTCGAGCAGGGGCGGTCAGCGATCCTCCTTGTACCCGAGATCGGGCTGACCCCCGCGGTTGCTGCCGATCTCCACCAGATGTTCGGAGACGAAGTCGCCATCCTGCACTCGGGGCTTACAGACGCCGAGCGAGCCGAGCAGTGGCATCGCATCAAGCGCGGGGAAGCGCGGATTGTGGTCGGCACGCGCTCGGCGGTGTTTGCGCCGGTGAGCGATCTGGCGCTGATCATCGTCGACGAAGAGCAGGATTCTTCCTACAAGCAGGAAGAGACGCCGCGCTATCACGCGCGCGATGTCGCGGTGATGCGGGCAAAGATGGCGGGCGCGGTGGTTGTGCTCGGCTCGGCGACACCGTCGCTGGAGTCGTATTACAACGCGAAGAAGAACAAGTATTCGTTGCTGGAGTTGCCGGATCGCGTGGAGCAACGCCCGCTGCCCGAAGTCGAGATTCTCGACATGCGGCAGGAATTTCAGGAGACCGGGCAGGAGCAGGTTGTCTCGCGCAAGCTGGCTGAAGAAATTCGCGAGCGGCTGGAGAAAAAAGAGCAGGTGTTGGTGCTGCTCAACCGGCGCGGATACTCGCCGGTCGTGCTTTGCCGCGCCTGCGGCAAGACGCTGCAGTGCAAGAACTGCGCGGTTTCCATGACGCACCACAAACGCGAACGAAAAATGGAATGTCACTACTGCGGACATGTGGCACACATCCCCGACAAATGCGCGAGCTGTGGCAGTGAGTACGTGTATTTCGTCGGAACAGGATCGGAGAAGTTAGAGGAACTTCTGCACGGCATGTTTCCGCAAGCGCGCATCGGGCGGCTCGATCGCGACACGGTCCGCGGACGCGAAGACTTCGAGCGCGCCCTGAACGCACTCAATGAAGGCGAACTCGATATGCTGGTCGGCACGCAGATGATCGCCAAGGGGCACGACGTCCATGGGGTGACGCTGGTGGGCGTAGTGGGCGCCGATCACGCGCTGAGTCTGCCGGATTTTCGGGCCGCGGAGAGAACATTTCAGCTGCTCACGCAAGTGGCGGGTCGCGCGGGACGGGGGCAGATGCCTGGCAAAGTCGTCCTGCAAACTTATTTTCCCGATCACTATGCCGTGCAATTCGCGGCGCGGCACGATTTCGCGGGGTTCTACGACAAGGAACTCCAGTTCCGCGCCTGGATGCATTATCCGCCTTACAACGCAATTGCAAACGTGCTGATCCGGAGTGAAAAACTGGACGAGGCACTGACCTGGTCCGGCGAACTGGGACGATGGTTCGAGAAGACGCGACATGAAGGAATTCGCGTACTCGGACCCGCGGCCGCGCCCATCGTTCGATTGAAGCGCGACTACCGGTATCACTTCATCCTGAAGGCTCCTAGCCGGGAGAAGATGAACGCGCTTCTGCGAGCGATGCTTGCGGAAGCTGCGAGGCGGAAGATTCCGCGAACGCAAGTGATCGTGGATGTGGATGCGGTGTGGTTGATGTAAGAGCTACGAGCTTCGGGCTGCGTGCGATTGCGCTTGGAACTAGTTGCGGCGCAGCCGGTGTTGGATTTGATCGCGGAGTTCGGGCCAAACCTGCTGACCGGAGTTGTCAGTGAAGGGTGCGGGCATGAAAGTAAGAATCAAAATGACGATGGCGAAAGCAGCAATCCATTTTCGAGGAGGGGAGATTCCCGGTTGAACTGGGACGGGAGGGTGGAAGCTGGTCAACCACAGAACAATCGCCCACAGGATCCAGACCCAAAAAAAATACTTTCCCAGTATTAGAAGGGCCATTACCGTCAGCAGCGAAGCCCAACGGTGTAGCTTTGGAAAGACTGCATAGAATATGTGGCCACCGTCGAGTTGGCCGCCCGGCAGCAGGTTCATGGCCGTTGCGAACATTCCAACCCAGCCCGCGGCAGCAATTGGGTGCAATGAGAGGGAAGACAGCGGGCTGCCGATATGCAAGACGTGCGCCGCGAAATCGAAGACGAGAGGGAACCCAGGCTGACTGTCCAATGGTGTGTAACTCGCGATGAGCGGTTGCGAGATTGAAAGTCCACTGAATACCGCAACGCAGGCAGGGACGAATCCAGCAATCGGTCCCGCAACTCCAATGTCAAATAACGCGGAGCGCGAGGGGATCGGGCTTTTGATGCGGATAAATGCGCCAAGCGTCCCGATTAAGCTTGGAAACGGAATGAAGAAGGGCAGCGTCGCATACACACGATAGTGGAGCGCGTAAAGGTAGTGTCCCATCTCGTGCGCCAGCAGAATAAGCATCAGCGTCAGAGAAAAGGGAAGTCCGTTCAACAGACGAGACGGCTCGTGCAAAATGGACTTCAAGAATGAAGCGAGATCGTCATTGATTGAGAATACTGGTTTTTGGGCTACGAAGTTGAACTGCATGTGCGCGCCGACTAGAGTCGTACTTGTAAACGTGGCGAGCAGCAGAACGATATGCAACCACAACCGGCGGCGCGGGGGTTGGATGATCCAGACCTCGTGCGGGCGCTCCGTTTCAAGTGCGGCCGGAAAGGGGGGAGTGGGTTCGGACATACGATCGCGAGCTGTTTTCAACCGAATACAAAACGCACGAGTGCGGAGAAGATGCCAGATCGCCAGTCCGCGAGGTTCCGGCTCTTTTCAAGAGCGTTTGCCGGCGAGGGCGCCGGCGCTCCCCGGCTAGTCAATCGACTGCAATTCCTTGCCGGGCTTGAAGCGCACCGCTTTGCCGGGCGGAATGGAAACTTCGGCGCCGGTGCGCGGGTTGCGTCCAATGCCGGTCTTGCGCGGACGCACGTTGAACACGCCGAATCCGCGCAGTTCGATGCGGTCCCCGGTGGCGAGCGCTTTCTTCATGCTCTCGAAAACGGTCTCGACCGCCAGCTCCGCCTTGGTTTTGGTGATCCCGGTGCGGTTCACCACTTCATTGATGATGTCGAGCTTGATCACGGGCGTCTCCGGGAGTGGGAAATTGTTTCAAGTGATTGATGCTAAGGGGGATAGGGCGGATTGTCAACCCTGCCTGTTGTCCCGTAAGATGACAGCACACCAGCCGGGCAATTTGTAATTGGTAATTTGTAATTTGTGATCGAAACCCCTTCCCACCAGGTTCGATCCCGTCGTCAAATTACCAATTACAAATCACCAATTACAAATTTTTCCAAGGAGTTCCATGATCAAGAGTGACCGCTGGATCCGCCGCATGGCGCAAGAGCATGACATGATTAACCCCTACTCCGAGAAGCAGGTAAGCCAGGGGGTGATTTCCTACGGTGTCTCCAGCTACGGATACGACCTGCGCGTGTCGGACGAATTCAAAATCTTCACCAACGTCAACAGCACCATCGTGGACCCAAAGAATTTCGACGAGCGCTCGTTCGTGACGGTGAATGCCGACGTCGCCATCATCCCGCCGAACTCGTTCGCGCTGGCGCGCTCGGTCGAGTACTTTAAGATTCCGCGCGACGTTCTGACGATCTGCGTGGGCAAGTCCACCTATGCCCGCTGCGGGATCATCGTCAACGTGACCCCGTTCGAGCCGGAGTGGGAAGGCTTCGTCACGCTCGAGATCTCAAACACCACTCCACTGCCCGCCAAGATCTATGCCAACGAAGGGCTGTGCCAGATTCTCTTTTTCCAGTCGGATGAAGTGTGCGAGACGAGCTACAAGGATCGCAAAGGCAAGTACCAGGCGCAGAAGGGGATCGTGCTGCCGAAGCTGTAGGGACAGCATTCAGCACTCAGCCGTCAGCGAAGACGGCAGGTTGAATGCGTTCCCTCCTGAAGGCTGAATGCTGACGGCTGAGTGCTGATGGCTACTACCGCTTCCCGTTCTCGCCTTCCTTGAACATGTACTTAATCGCTGGCTTGTAGATCATCAGATTAGGCGCGCCGGTGCGGTTCAGCTTGATGCAGCTCTTGTCGTACCACTCGATGTAGCCGTGGACTTCTTCGCCGTCGCGCAGCACCACGACCATGGGGGTCTTGGTCTGCATCTGCTTCTGGTAGTAGAAGTTTTCGGCGTTGGTCTGCTCGGTGGGCGCGCCTTTTTTGGCTGGTGCCGGGGAGCGGTCTCGGCGTTCTGCCGGCAGATGGTTGTGTCCGTGGTTGTGCTCAGTCCGGCTGAGAGACGGGCGAATCAGCTTGCGGTTCGCAAAACCTTCCTGATCGGCGGCTTGTTCGGCTGGTACAGGGTCGAGAGTCTCTTTCATATCTCACCACCTGCGCGCGGGGGCGGCACAATATGCCACAACACAACAACCTGTGACTGTGGGTACGTAGGGTGTGACTTGAGGGTAACGGTATCACAGCAAACCGGGGATGACAATGATCCTCAGGGCACGAAGGGGTGCTTACCGGCTCGAATTGAGACGAATCAGCAGGAGATGCCCCTTGGGAGAGAGACTGCAGTACGGCGGGCTGGGGCTAGCGTTCCAGCGCAGTCGCAAAGGCGTCCAGCGACAGCGAGCGCAACAGGTTGCGCCGCATGCCGCGCTCGACTTCTCCCAAACCCTGTGCGGCGCGCTGGATCCAGGCAAAATCGGTCGCCTCGGCCATCTTTTTCAGTTCGCCTTGCATGTCGGTATTGCGGACAAGTTGGGGCGTGCCGGACTCGAGGAACATCAGGTCTTCGAGGAGCGCATACAGCGTGCGCAGAAGCGTGTCGGTCTTCGCGCGGCCGTCGGGGCCGGGACGGTAACTCTCCGTGGTCTTGAATAGTTCGGTGTGGTCGCTGCCCCGCAGCGCCGAGTTCAGCACGACCAGCGCCTGGCTGCGGGCGGCGACGTAGCTTTTCAGGTCGAAGGCGAGAGCGCGTCCCATTGCCCCTGCGCTGAGCCGCGCCACCAATGCTCGCTCGCGCGGGTTCCACTCCGGGCGGCGCTTGGCAAGCTGGTTTTCGATCTGCTCCGGGTTGAGCGCGCCCAGCGCGAAGGTCACCGAGCGCGAGCGGATGGTGGGTAGTAGTTCGCCAGGATTTTCCGCCAACAAGAATATCGTCGCGAATTCGGGCGGCTCTTCCAACACTTTCAACAGAGAGTTCGCCGCCTCTTTCATGAACGCTGAGTCGGTGAAGACATAAACGCGTTCGCGGGCCTCCGCCGGACGGAAATAGATACTGCCGATTACCTGCCGGACCTGGTCCACCTTGATCATCATCTGCGGCGGATCGGGCGGGATGACCAGAACGTCGGGATGGGTCTGCACGAAGATGCGCGTTTCTCTCTTGTCGGCTTCGCGCATGCCGTCGCGGGTCTCGACAGCCTCTGCAAACCGTGCGTCGAGGTCTTCGGCCTGGGCGATGCGCGTGCAGTTCGCGCAGCGTCCGCAGAAGTCGGGCAGGCCGTCCGTGACCGGCTGCTCCAGGCAGTTCATCGTCCGGGCCAGCATGAGGGCGAGAGTGTATTTCCCGGAACCCTGAGCGCCGGAAAGGATCACGGCGTGCGGAAAGCGCTTCCGCGCCAGCATCTCGCGCAGGCGATGGACGGTTTCCGGGTTGCCGAGCAGATCGGAAAAGGGCATGAGAAAGCTACTGGCTACTGGCTACTGGCTACTGGCTTCTAGTTTCTGGCTACTAGCTCGGAGCTCGTAGCTCGTAGCTAGTCGCGATCACAGTTTCAGCTTCTTCCGCACCAACTCCATGATAACCGCATGCGTCTCTCGCGGCGTGCCGCGGGCATCGACCACGTGCACGCGCTGCGGTTCGCGGGCGGCGATGGCCAGGTACGCATTGCGTACGCGCGCGAAGAAGACCCGGTTCTCCTGTTCGAAGCGGTTCTCGTCTTTTTCTGGCCGCCGGTTCTTGTGTCGCCGGTTGCGGCGGCGGGCGCGCTCGACCGTTACGCTCACATCGTTGTCGAGCAGGATCGTTAGGTCGGGCTGAAGATCACCGCATAGCACCTCGTGCAATTGCAAAACCGGCTTCGATCCCAGCTTCCGCCCACCCCCCTGGTAGGCCTCGGTGGAATCAGTGAAACGGTCGCAGAGGACGACGCGTCCTTCGGCCAGCGCGGGCAAAATCACCTCATCAATATGCTGGGCGCGCGAAGCAAACATCAGCGCCATTTCGGTCGAGGGAGAGAGACCGGAGGTCGCCGAGTGCAGCAGCACTTCGCGGATCTTCTCCCCGGTCGCCGTGCCGCCGGGCTCGCGCGTGATGACCACCGAAAACCCACGCGCCCGCAGACCACGCGCCAGCTTCGCAATCTGCGTGCTCTTTCCGCTGCCGTCCAGGCCTTCAAAGGTAATGAACTTTCCGCGCGCGGACACGTCGGGAATGATAGCAGGCTGCGAGCGGGCTTAGAGTTTCCTGCGCCTTCCGCCAGGGCTCACGCGGCCTGTTTCTGCTCGATTCCTTCAAAGAGATCGGTCTCCATCGGAATCGCGCCAGGCACAACACTGGCCGCCAGGTGAAATAACTCCGGACTGCCCAGCTTCTCGACGTGCGCGTCGAAGAGCGGAAACAGCGGCGCTTGCGACTGGTGCGCGTGAAAAGCTGCGATCTTCGCTTCCAGATAACGGCCGATTTCAATGCGGGCGGTGACCGGCGGAAGAGAGATCGGCTGGCGATTGGGCAACGGGGCGGGAGCCGTGCAGTAGTAGAGTTTTTGCACGCGATGGGGCTGCAGACCGCCGCTGAGTTGATCGGGAAACCGGTTGCTTCGTCCAGCCCAGTGAAAGGCCAGGGTTGCGAACACAGACGCCATCGAGTGATCGGTGTGGCCGGTAATCGCGCCCTCGGGGCCCATCGAAAGCATGATCTGCGGCTGAAACTCGCGAATGTGGAGCACCAGTTCCGAGACCGGCCTGTGCATCTCGATGCGATGCAACTGGCCGTCGGGATAGTCGAGCACAGCGGCGCGGCTCACCTTGAGGATGGCGCACGCTTCCGCAAATTCTTTGCGCCGCAGCGCCGCCAATTCGTGATCGTCTTTGGCCTTGCCGCGATGTGTGCCGGCTTGTCCGGCCGTAAGGCAGACCACGGATGTTTCCACGCCGCGATCGCTGTAGAGTCGCAAACTTCCGCCAAAACAGCTGGCTTCGTCGTCGGGATGAGCCGTCACTGCGAGCATTCGTAACATGGCGTCTGATTGTAGCCGGAAAATCGTGGCGGCAAAACCCGTGCCCTACCGCTCGGCCAGCGCGGCGGCGACTTCTTCGTCGTCCGGGGATGGCTCGTCAACCGGATCGTCGAGCATGAAGCTGAGCACTTCCTGCGGGACCGGCGCGTTCCAAACCGGCGCAAACGACTGCCGGTGGAGCGGCGAAGGGCCATGCTCGCGCAGGGCCGCGATGTGATGCGGCGTGCTGTATCCCTTGTTGGAAGCGAGGCCGTACATGGGAAACACCGGATCCCAGGCGGAGATCATACGGTCGCGCTCAACTTTGGCAATGATGGAAGCCGCCGCGATCGAAGCCGAAAGCGCATCTCCGTGAATGATCGGTACCTGGGGAAGATGGCAGTCGAGTCTGACGGCATCAGCCAGCAAGTAATCGGCGGCGGGCGCGAGTTGCTGAACCGCCTGCAGCATGGCCAGGCGCGAGGCCTGGTAGATGTTGATCTGATCAATTCGTGCGGAGTCCACCGCCGCAACGGCCAACGCAATCGAGTGTTCCCGAATGCGGATGGCCAGTTCTTCGCGGCGCTCAGCGGGAAGCAGCTTCGAATCGCGCAGCCCGCGGATGCGGTACGCGGGGTCGAGAATCACTGCGGCGGCCACAACTGGGCCGAAGAGCGATCCGCGGCCGACTTCATCAGCGCCGGCGACGAGCTTGGCGCCGGTGGCCCAGGCCTGTTTCTCAAATCTGATCGTGCAGCGCAGCCTCTTCAACAAGCGCAGCTTGGCGGCAGCGGGCGAAAGGGCTTTCGGCTTCTCGGACCTGGAAGGCACGGGCTTGCCAGCATCTTCGCTGAGGACGGGGACGCTTGCAAGTGGCTGGAAGGAGTTTTTTGGGAGAAGACGGGGTCGGTGCGGGCAATAAACCAATCCGGCGCTCTGCGAGCGCCGGATCCAGAGAATATGGCTACTCCACTTCGCGCAGCCGCGCCGCCTTGCCCTTCAACTCGCGTAGATAATACAGCTTCGCGCGCCGCACCTTCGACGAGCGCACCACATCAATCTTGTCGATGACCTTGGATTGGATGGGGAAAATGCGTTCCACGCCCTGGCCGAAGCTGATTTTGCGGACGGTGAAGCTGGCCTGCGGGCCGCGTGTGCGCGAAATGACGACGCCTTCGAACGCCTGGATGCGCTCCTTGTCGCCTTCCTTGATCTTGACCTGAACTTTGACGGTGTCTCCCGGGCCAAAATCCGGGATGTCGGTGCGGCGACTCTTCGCCAGCAATTTTTCGATAATCTGGTTCGACATAACTTGTCCCTTCCTGAAAGCTAAACTCGACCCCGGCCAGCCCCAGGCTGACTTCTGACTGCTGACTCCTGACTCCTAATTTCGTCCAACAGTTCCCTGTCTTCGCTCGTCAGCACAACGCGCTCCAGCAAGTCCGGGCGGTTACGCAGTGTCTTTGCCAACGCCGTCTTCCGCCGCCAGCGGCGAATGTCTTCGTGGTTGCCGTTTACCAACACTTCCGGCACCGCCATGCTGCGGAAATCCGCCGGCCGCGTGTAGTGCGGATAATCCAGCAGTCCCCCCGACACGCAAGTAGAACTCGGGCCGCATTCCTGTGTGGGGCGGGCACTCTTGCCCGCCAGTGCATGCGACGTAAACGACTCCTGCCGCGTCGAAGCCTCATTCCCGACCGCACCCGGGATCAACCGCGTAACTGTGTCCACGATTACGGCTGCGCCCAGTTCGCCGCCGCTCAGCACGTAGTCGCCGATCGAGACTTCGCGGTCGGCGAGATGTTCGCTGACGCGCTCGTCCACGCCTTCGTAGCGTCCGCAGATCAAAACGATCCGATCGAGGCCCGAGAGCTCCGCAGCCAGCGCCTGATCAAGCTTTCGGCCCTGCGCCGAAAGCAGGACGACAGACTGCCTCGCGCTTCCGCTCACGCGTTCCGCGCGCGGCGTTACCCCGCCGAGCGACTCCAGACATTCAAAGACCGGTTCCGGCTTCAGGACCATGCCCTCGCCACCGCCAAAGGGGCGGTCATCCACGGTGCGGTGCTTGTCTTTCGTAAAGTTCCGCAGGTCGTGAATGTTCACCTCCACCAGGCGTGTTTCGCGAGCCCGGCGGACAATACCGTAATCCAGTGGTCCGCGAAAGAAGTCGGGAAAGATCGTGAGGATATCGACTCTCATCGCGAACAAAAATCCTTTACCGCAGAGGACGCAGAGTTCTCAGAGTGGTAACCTTCAAGAAGCAAACCTGCGAACCACGAACAGCCAACGACGAACCGCGAACGACCAACAACTAACGGCTTCTACCCTTCTCTTCTTCCGTTAGCGGCACATTCACGTCCAGCAACCCTTCTGGAAGGCGCATCCAGATTCGCTTCTGCGCCAGATCGACCTTTACCAGGTACGCTTCCGCGAACGGAATCTCGTACGGGAGTTTTGCTCCGCTCTTCACGACCAGCAGCGGCGCTTCGCCGGCCCCGAAGGTCACGTCTTCAATCGGGCCGATCTCGCGATCGCCGTCCAACACCGTGCAGCCCACCAGGTCGCTCAGGTACGTCCAGCCCGGCTCGAGCACGGCGCGTTCGCGGCGCGGAAGTTGAAGCTCGGCGCCGACCAGCGCTTCGGCATCGGAAATCGTCTCGACGCCTGCAAACTTCAGCACCAGCAGGCCCTTATGCGGCCACAGGTCTTCCACCTGAACTTCGCGGCGCGGGCCGTCTTTCGCGAGCGCCCACAGCCGCATGCCTTCGCGGAAGCGGTCCGGAACATCGGTGTGCAATTCGACTGCGACTTCTCCGCGGCGTCCCTGGGTCTTGACCACCCGCGCCAGGGTAACAAACTCGCCGCTCGGCTCCGGTGACGCTATTCGATGATCTCCAGCGCGTAGCGCTTGTCCTGCTTCGATCCCGCCGCGCTCAGCACCGTGCGCAAGGCACGGGCGACGCGGCCGGAGCGTCCAATCACTTTGCCGAGATCGCTTTCGGCAACTTCGAGTTCGATGACGGTCTCGCCTCCGTCCTCGTACTCATCAATGAAGACTTCAGCCGGAGCATCGACCAGCGCCTTCGCAATGTGCTCAATCAGCGCGCGCACGTTGGCAGGTTGCTCGGTCATCGGAACTCCTCACGATCTGTGTAGGACCGGGTTTGTGAGTGTAGGACCGGGTCTCTGACCCGGTCCCGGGTCGAAGACCCGGAGCGCACAGCCCGGTAGCGAGAGAATCTGAGCTACGCCGCCGAACCGGCCGGGGTCCGTGCCGGAAGGGCAAGCAACTTGCCCACACGCTCCGAACACTTGGCGCCTTTCGAAAGCCAGTAGTCAATACGCTCCCGCTTCAGTTCGAAACTTGCCGGATTAGTGCGCGGATTGTACGTGCCCACCACCTCGACCGGGCGTCCATTGCGAGCCCGCTCCTTCTCAATCACCACTACACGGTAGTACGGCTGTTTGCGCGCACCAATGCGCGCCAGTCGAATCATTAACACAGACTTCGATCCTTTGTCCGGAAGAGTCCGGCGGGGTTGAGACAAACTATTATTATGCCGGAGGTTAGGGGTTTCCGCAATGCCGTGCGAGGCCGTGAAAGAGCCTGCCTACAGCGTATCTTTGGGAAAATTGGCGCCAGGCCAGATTTTGTCCGGCATGGCGTCCCAAGAACGTCGAGTTCTCAAGTTTCTGACGGCGCACCGCTCACTGGCGTTGCGCCAAGTCCGCTTCGATCGCCAAGGTGCGCATGAACTTGAAGAACTCCTTCGACTGGCCGATGAAGAGTCCGTCGGCTGTCAGAGCTTTCAACGCGCCCATGGCCGCGCCTTTGGTCGCGGTCGGACGAATGATGGAACATGCCGGGAGCTTCTTGCTGAGAAACGCGGTGGGCTCGGGCATGATCAGGTTGGTTTGAAAGTCCTCGCCGCCCAGCGGAGGAGAATTCAGGTCGGGGAATGTAACGGTCAAGCCGGTCACGGGATCGACCACGCTGAGCTGGGGCGAGTTGCCGGCCTTGTCGGACCAGGTCTGGAAGTGGCAGATCTCGGTGCCACCAATGCTGAGCACGATCCGCAAGACTTCCAGGCTCGTGACCCTCTGCGCCAGCTTCGGGTACAGGCTGGTACCTCCCTGTTCGATGGTGGCGAAGTGGAAGCCGGCAGTGTTGGCGATGGCTTGGGTGAGGTCGGAGATGTGGTGGGGCTTCGCGGGATCGGGCTGCACGTCGTCGTCGGTCCTGGGGATCGCCGGATGCTGGCCGGTGGCGATGCTGGGGATGGCTTGCGGGAACGTGTCGCCGAAGTCAGGATTCAGGGTGCGACTGCGGTAGCGCGTATACCAGGTGGTGTCGACACTGAGCTGCATCAGGTTGGTGAGGCGTCCGATCTGTTGCGCTCCGGTGGCCTGGCTGCTGGGCAGAGTGCGGAACTGTTCGAGGTTGACCGGCTCGGCGCCTTTCGATACCAGGTAGGCGTTGATGAAGACTTCGTGGGTCAACTCATCTTCGGTGTTGTCGTGAATGTACTGCGGCATGTCGCCGTCGAGTTGCTGGAGGGCGAGAGTGTAGAGGCGGCTGCCGCTACCGCCGGGGACCTCGCTGTCCTGAATTCCGCCGAGTTCGTTGTACTGCTGCCAGAGATCGGTTTCGAGGATTTCGGCAGCGGCCAGGAAACGGAGGATCGCGACGTCACCTACCGTAATCCCGGTGCCGACTCCTTGCGCTTCTGCCACGGCGGTCAGGAGCGAACCGGCGGAGACGGCCGCGCCTACGACGCCCAGGCCCTTGAGAAATGAGCGCCGCTTGACGACGCTCCCAGAAGGAGCATTACGTTCTTCGGTTGACTGAGTGGACGACACCGTGGCTGGGAGATTTTCGCGTGCCATATTCAAACTCCAATCTTGAGGATGATGTTGCTGTGGTTGAGCCCATGGATTCGGGTTTCGTGTTGGTAGGCTATGCGGGGCGGGCCCGGCTGTTGTCACGGGCGCGTCAAGGCTCTGCAAAATTCTTCCCTGCAAAGCGTGACATTCAGGCACGTTGCCAAGGTCGGTTGTCGCTTCATCCTTTGGTCTAGGGATATGCTAGGCTTAATCTAGGGATGTGCTAGACTGTTGGTATGCCGACCCTGTACGTTGAAAATGTGCCGAAAGATCTGTACGAGGCTCTGCGTGCCCAGGCCCGCAAGAACCGCACTTCGATTGCCGCCGAGGTGATTGCGCTGCTTAAGGACACCGTGCCAACCGCGGCGGAACTGAAGCGCCGCCGTCAGCTCTACGCCGACCTTGCAAAGCTGCGCTCGCACAGGCCCCCAGGACCGGGGCCGTTTCCCACGGCCGAGGAAATGATCCGCGAGGATCGTGAGCGGTGAACAGATTTGTGGTGGACGCCAGCGTGGGCGCCAAATGGGCGGCGCCGGAATTGATTGAGCCTCTCGCCGACCGTGCCAATCAGTTTCTTCGCGACTACATGGTTGGGTCGGTGCAAATCGTGGTTCCGGACTTGTTCTGGCTGGAAATTGGCAACTTCTTTTGGAAAGCTGCTCGCCGCGGGACGCTGACGTATGCTCTTGCCGAACATGGTCTCCAAACGATGATCAATCGCGACTTCCCAACGCTGCCGAGCCGCGCTGTATTACCGGAAGCCCTCACGATCGCCGTCGATTTTGGACGAACCGTCTACGACAGCACGTACGTTGCCTTGGCGGTGGCGACCGGAAGTCAGCTGCTCACCGCCGACGAGCGAATGGTCAACGCACTCGGCGCGCGCTTTCCGGTGCGCTGGCTGGGGGCGTTTTGAGGCCCGTGGCGTGTCCGGTTTCCGCTATACTAAAACGCAGGCGATGGAGTTCGCCGTTAACTGCCCGCGGGCTGATGACTCCTACACACTCTGCAGGAGGACTCCATCGTGAACTATCTCTGGATCGCTGTGGGCGCGGTTGTGGGGGCGAGCGTCCGTTACTTTCTTAGCGGTCTGATCGCGCGGAATTTCTCGGCCACGTTTCCCTACGGCACGCTTCTCATCAACGTCACTGGGAGCCTAGTGCTTGGATTCTTCCTCGCGTTCTCGACCGAACGCGTGCTGCTCGACCCGCGCTGGCGGCTGTTAGTGGCAATCGGCTTTTGCGGGTCGTACACGACTTTCTCCAGCTATGCCTTCGAGAGTTTCGCGCTGATGGAGCAGGGGCAGTGGCTGATGATGGGCGCAAACATCCTCGCAAGCAACGTGCTCTGCTTGGCCGCGGTGCTGGCGGGGGCGGCGCTGGCGCGCGGGTTGTAGAATGGCAGGCGCTATGGCGGTTCAAGTCACTATCTATCTGACCGAAGGCGACTCCTGGCACCATCGGCCGTTGCACCTGGAAATCCTCATGTATTTGCGAGAGGAAAAGGTGTTCGGCGCGGTCGTCTTCCATGCCGTGGCCGGATTTCTCGGACGCGGCAAGGTTCACACCGCTCACCTGGTGGAGGCGGGGGGAGAACTGCCCGTGGTCATCATCTTCGTCGATACCGATGAGCACGTGAACCGCGTGTTGCCGCATTTGCGCGAGATGGCTGCTCACCGCCTGATCGTGCGCGAGAATGTCGTCATTGAGCAAGGCAGTCTTAATTGAAGTTTTCGCATTGCCGACGACCTCGACTTCCGGGTAGAATGCTTTTCATCCCCGGATGTAGGTTCCCACTAAGGGCTCCACAATGTTAGACCTCGTCTAATTCGCCATCCCGCTGATCCGCTCTTGCGGATAAGGTTTCTTTACACTCAATCTAACCACGCAATCATGGGGCTTCCCGTGGGGGGAAGCGACGCGTAGAAAGCCTGTCAGGTACTTATGGAAGCGGTTACGACAATCAATACTCCGCCGCCCGCGCCCGAGCGCAGTCTTTGGAGCTCATTGTGGGAGGCGATCCGGGGGTCGCATCAGGACTATACGACCGGAAGTTTGAACCGGGCGATTCTGTTGCTGGCCGTGCCGATGGTCCTCGAGATGGTGCTGGAGTCGCTGTTTGCGGTGGTGGACGTGTTCTGGGTAGGACGGCTGGGCGCGAATGCGGTGGCTACGGTGGGGCTGACCGAGTCGCTGCTGAGCCTGATTTTTGCGGTTGGCATCGGCTTGAGCTTATCCACCACGGCGATGGTGGCGCGGCGTATCGGCGAGAAAGATCCAGAGGGCGCCGCGGTGGCCGGGGTGCAGGCGATTGTGCTGGGGCTGATCACGTCCATCGCGATCGGGATTCCGTGCTTCATCTACGCGCCCGACCTGCTTCGGCTGATGGGCGCTTCCAGCGACATTGTTGCGCTGGGCGGCGGCTACGCCAGAATTGCTCTGGGCGGCAGCGGGGCCATACTGCTGTTGTTTCTCAACAATGCAATCTTCCGCGGCGCGGGCGATGCCGCTATCGCCATGCGGCTGCTGTGGGTCTCGAACCTGATTAATCTGGTTCTCGATCCCTGCCTGATCTTCGGCGTGGGACCCTTCCCTCGTCTGGGGGTGACCGGGGCCGCGCTTGCTACGTTCACTGGGCGCAGCATCGGCGTGGCATATCAGTTCTACCGCCTGCTCAAAGGGACGGAGCGCATCCGCATCCTGACGCGGCAGATTCGCGTGAATCTGCATGTTCTGCTGCGGCTGGTTCGGGTGTCTTTGACGGGAATCCTGCAGTTCGCCATCGCGCATACCAGTTGGATCGGGCTGGTGCGGATCGTGAGCGTCTTCGGAGCGTCGGCGCTGGCGGGCTACACCATCGCCATTCGGATCGTCGTGTTTGTCATTCTGCCCTCGTGGGGGCTGAGCAACGCGGCGGCTACGCTGGTGGGCCAGAACCTTGGAGCCAAAAAGCCGGAGCGCGCCGAGCAGGCGGTGTGGCGCACGGGCTTTTACAACATGCTGTTCCTCGGATCGGTGGGCGTATTCTTCGTCTTCTTCGCCGAGCCCATCGCGCGCCTGTTCACCCAGGACCCGGCGGTGGTTCCGCTGGCCGCGACGTGTCTGCGCATCGTCAGCTACGGCAATATTGGATACGCTTACGCCATGGTCATGATGCAAGCCTTCAACGGAGCGGGGGACACGGTCACGCCCACCATTGTGAATTTCTTCGGCTTCTGGCTGCTGGAGATTCCACTCGCTTACTGGCTGGCGATTCCGATGCGTTTGCATTCTAACGGCGTTTATTACGCGATCGTGGTCGCGGAAGCCTCCATTGCCGCGGCGAGCGCGGTGTTGTTCAAGCGGGGGAAGTGGAAGGCACAAAAGATTTGAAGGGCAAGCACCGATCGTACCAGCACAGATCGGTCCAAAGTACACCGCGGCTTTGACGGACGGGCAGTCCCGCGCGTGCCCACTCGAACATTTCTGAGCGGCACTCCTGAGAGAGGTCTCATCCACCAACTTCGCGTTATCTTAATGCAGAGGCTCGAAGACCTGTCTGCTGTACCAGCCTCGTCGTCCAACGAGGGTTACTATGCCCGCTTCCAACGGTCACGCATTACGGCGCAGCTCGAGAGTGCCGATCAACGTTCCGGTACGCGTCACCAGCCTAGAGCCGAACGGCCAGTTCTCCGAGGTCTGCGAGACGCTGGTCGTCAGTGCTCACGGCTGTGCGCTCCGCTTTCCCATTCGGTTGCACGCCGGAAGCGCGCTGCGCTTGCACAGCCGGGAAGGCCGCGAGGCCACGGCTTACGTGGTCGCCTGCGAGCCGCTGGGGTCCGACGGACAGGGCTGGAGACTGGGCGCGAAGCTCGACCGGCCAGAAAATTTCTGGGGATTGGAAGCTTGTCCCGAAGATTGGCGAATACTGGAGATGCCCTCACCCTCCGCTCAACCACCTTCGCGAGCACTGACTGCCGGCTCCGTGTTCATCCACAAGCCGCAAGGTCGCTCGGCGTCCTCGCAAGCCATTCTGGACAAAATTGAGGAGCAACTGTCCGAAGACCGTTTGCGGGGCATACTGGCCAAACTGGTTAAGCCCTTGCAGGCGGAGATCACCGAACTCCGGGAAAAACTCTCCCGCGATGCCCGGCGCAACCGCTTTGAGGTGTCGCTCGGGCAAATTCCTCCGGAAGTGGAAGAGAAATTGTGGGAACGGCTGCGGAAAGACCTGGGGGCACGAGTCCTGCAGCAGACGCGAGAGCAGTCCGCAGAGGCGCTCGGATCAGCGAAAACGACCATCGAGCAAAAGATCAGCGAAGCGCAGGCTGAGTTCCGGCACCGGCTCTCCGGAGAATTGCACGCTGTCGAGCAGCGGGCGCAGGCCTTGTCGCGGGAACTCACAGCGACGACGGGGCAGCAGGTGCGCACAGGAGTCGAGAAGCTGCAGCGACAGGCATTGGACGCAGAAGCACACCTCAATGCACAAGGCGCAGAGCTCTTAGGCTCTTTGGAGCAGCGTCTGGTGGAGAAGCATGACGTTCACCGCCGGGAGATTGAACAAATCCAGGCTGATGTCGTCGCGAAGTCTTCTCATCTGCAGTCGGAAGTTATGGATCTAGGCCGAAGGATCGCAACGCTGAACGAGTCCGTGCGCCGTCTTGAGTCGGACCTCGACGCGCACCTGGAAGGGATCGCCCGTCAAATCGTCTCCGACGCGCGCACTCAACTCGAGAGCGCTGTGGGCTTGGCTCTCAAGGACCTGCAAACACGGGGCTCGAATGAAGTTGGAAACCGGCTTGACGAAGTATGCAGCCAGCTGAGAACCATTCAGAATCGGATTGAGAACTCATTTTCTGGGTCATTGAGATCCCAGGGCGAGGAAGCGGTGCAATCGTTCGGGCAGGAAATCGAAGAACTCGCGGAGCAATCCGTGGAAAAGTGGCGGCTCGCGCTGGCCAAGCATCTCGATTCGGTGGCCAAGACTCTGGGACGGGAATTTCGAGGGGAAGGCGAGCGCGAGCAAGATCACCCTCCGTTGGCCGGATAGGCTTCTGGTTCCTGGAGATCCCTCCGGTTTGATCATATGCACCATAATGGTGTATATTGGTGTCATGCCCACCCAAAAGCAGCTTCGGCGGAGTGTCACTCTTCCCACGGAGATCGCCCAGCAAGTGGACCGACTCGCCAAGCGGCGCCGGCTCAGCGATAACCGCGTCCTGGTGGAACTCATCGAGCAGGGCATCGCTGCCGAGAAGCAGAAGGAGAATGCTTTCTTCGAGCTCGCCCAACGTTTCCGCTCCTCCAAAGATCCCAACGAAGTCAAGAAACTCGGCGATGAGTTGGGCCGCTTCGTCTTTGGGGAATAATGCCAAAGATCGAGACCTGGTCCCGTTTGCCGTCCGCAATTCGCGATCATCTCGTCGATCGGATGCACGACCGCAAGCTCAGCCTTGATGACCTCAATCAAATCCGCCTTTGGGTCGAGTCGAAGCCGGAGGTCCCTGAAGGACGGTGGTACAAGGACTTCGGCTCTTTCAAGCTCTGCGGAGAGGAAAATATCCCAAGACTTTTCTTCTGGCAGGCCAGGCCGCCGACGGGCAGGCCCTCTAACAGGTGCGGGATTGATACACTGGATCTGGTTTCAAGATAGCTCTCGGGCTAAAGACAGCGGCCCTCGGGGGCTAAAGCCTGTTTTCAGCAACTCTTAACGGCACGGCTGAAGCCGTGCCCTTCCCGGGAGCGATTGGAGAACCACCCTCTAGTGCTCAGAGCCTAGCCCATGCTTCCCTGCCAGCGCCATCTTTTCGATATTCCCGAGGACGTCACTTACCTGAATTGCGCCTACATGTCGCCGCTGATGCGGCCGGTGATTGAGGCTGGGAATGCCGCCCTCGCCCGCAAGGCGCATCCGTGGGAACTCACGCCCGACACGTTCTTCACCGGCTCGGAAAAATTTCGGGCAACGGCAGCGCGGCTCCTCGACGCGCCGGCGGACTGTGTGGCCATTGTTTCGTCGGCGAGTTACGGAGTCGCGACCGCGGCGCTGAATTTGCCGGTCCGTAAAGGACAACGCATTCTCGTGCTCGATGAGCAGTTTCCGTCGAATTACTATCCCTGGCAGCGCGTGGCCGAAGAAAGGAGTGCCACGCTCACCGTCGTTCCCTGGCCCGAAGACGGCGACTGGACTTCGGCAGTGCTGAATTTCCTGACTGAGGATGTCGCCATCGCTGCTCTTCCCAACCTGCAGTGGACCAGCGGCGGACGGCTCGACCTGGTGCGCATCGGAGAAGTTTGCCGGAAGATCGGCGCTGCGCTTGTGCTCGATCTCACGCAATCGCTCGGTGCATTGCCCTTCAGTGTGCGCGAGGTACAACCGGATTTCGCCGTCGCCGCCAACTACAAGTGGCTGATGGGGCCCTACACGACCGGCCTTCTATATGTCGCTCCCCAGTGGCACGGCGGACGTCCGCTGGAAGAAAACTGGATCCAGCGCGCCAACGCCCGCGATTTCACCAGCTTGATTCTGTACACCGACAAATATGATGAAGGCGCGCGCCGGTTCGATATGGGCGAGCGCTCGAACTTCGCGCTGTTGCCGGCCGCGACGCGCGCCATGCAGCAGTTGGTGGAATGGGGTGTGGCGGAGATTTCCGAAACGGCCGGCGCCCTGAACCGCCAACTGGCGGCGGCCGCCGCGGATCTGGGCTTTTCGGCTCCGTCGGAGGAGTACCGCGCTCCTCACTACCTGGCCTTGCGCAGGAAGGCGGGTATCCCGGCAGAATTGCCCGACAATCTCGCGCGCCAGAAAGTCTTCGTCAGCGTGCGGGGAAGTTCCGTGCGCGTAACGCCCCATGTGTACAACTCGGCGGCGGATGTGGAGCGCTTGATCTCATGCCTGCGGCAAAACGCGGGGACATGAGATCGTCACATGGCGACGCCGAGCAAAGTTCTCTTTCTCTGCACCGGAAACTCCTGCCGCAGCCAGATGGCGGAAGGCTGGCTTCGGCACTATGCAGGAGAACGGGCGGAAGTCTCGAGCGCCGGAACGAAGCCGGCGGGGTTGAATCCCACCGCAGTGTGGGTCATGGGCGAGGTGGGGGTGGAGATCTCCGGTCAGCGCTCCAAGCACTTGGACGAACTCAGTAACCAGGATTTTCTGTTTGTGATCACTGTTTGCGACGCGGCGCGCGAGGCTTGCCCTGTTTTTCCGGGCGCGCTTTACCAGTTGCATTGGAGTTTTGAAGATCCGGCGGCGGCGACCGGGACCGAGGCAGAACGGCTGGCGGTATTTCGGCGAGTACGGGATGAGATCAGAGCGCAGGTGGAGGAGTTTAGCGCTCGCGAAGGATTCTTGCCTCGATGAGCACAGAGAGGCAGCCGCGTCTTATTGCTTTAGCTTACCCGCGCGCTGCTGCGCCAGCGATGCCGCGTCGGCGCCGGGGTTTTCCTTCTGGATCTGGTCGTAGATGCGCTTCGCTTCGTCGGACTTCTGACGATCCCCGTAGAAACTGGCCAGCTCAAGTTGCACGGTGATCTTGTTGACGGTGATGGTCGGCTTGTCGATCAGCTGTTTGTAGAGATCGATTACCTGCGCGTCTTTACTCTCGGCCCGGAACACGGAGGCGAGCGCAAACTTCCCCAGGGCAGCCAGATCTTTGTTGGAAGACTTGGCAACCTCCTGCAGGTTGCGCTCGGCCGCGGCGTGGTCGCCGATTTGCGATGAGGTCAGCCCCACAAAATAGCGCGCCATGTCGGCGGTGCGAGTATGCGGATACTTATCCATGATGGCCTGGTATTGTTTGCGGGCTTCGGTGGCGCGTTCCTGGGCGGAGGCGAAGCTCGGGAAGCCGGGCTGGGCGGGCACTCCGGCGGGGCGCACGGGCTGCTCGAGCACGCGGGTCGCGGCGCCGAGTTCGATGCTCGCCTTCTCGTCCTGGGTGTTCATGTAGTACCAGCCGCCAAAACCGATGAGCGCGGCCGCCGCCACGACAATGCCTGCGATGAGGAGTTTGGACTGGTGCTCGACCGTCCAGTGAACGGTCTGTTCGGCCGCATGGAGGGTGCCCTTTCTGAAACGGTCTTCTTTCAGTTGATGCCGGGTTTCTGCGCGCACGGGCTTCCTTCTTCGCTTAGGTGTTGGCTGACAAACTTTTAGTCTAGCAGGGCGGTTTTGCGAGCGTCAAAAGCGCGGGGTTACTGGGGGTTGCTCTGATCGGAGTTCGTCGAGTTGGCTTTGCCGGGGTGCATGCGGTGCCGGCCCTCGGAACCTGCTCTCCCAGTCTGGATTTTTTCTTTCTGTTCGGGGGTCAGGATGTCATCCATTTGCGCCTTCGAAGTCATGCGGATTCCCCTCGTTCTGGTCCGCTTTTGTTGCGGAGTCAGGCTACCGTCGTCTTGCAGACTCTGCAGTTGCCGCTCTTCATCCTGCAAGATGGGTTTGAGTTTTTCCTTCTGATCGTCGGTGAGGTTAAGGCGCTTGGCGAGTCTCTTCAGCCTCTGTTCGGCTCGATCCATGGGGTTGCGCTTCGCGGGGGCGGTTGCCGATTGAGCCGAATCCTGCGCGAACGCGCTGAAGCTCACGAGCAGCAGTGCGGCGACCAGAAGCTTTGCAGTGCTGGACATCGTTCTTCTCCTGTCTGCAAACTTAAACCCGGAGCGAAAGAAGAGTTGCGGGAAAGCCCGGGAAACTTGAAGCCCGCATTCTTGGCGCTGCTAACA
The DNA here is from genome assembly GCA_049273945.1 of Terriglobales bacterium. Taxonomy (GTDB): domain Bacteria; phylum Acidobacteriota; class Terriglobia; order Terriglobales; family Acidobacteriaceae; genus Acidiflorens. The sequence continues at coordinate 30,422 of JBASRS010000059.1, forward strand.
GCGGCCGAAGCGTGCGCTCGTGAAACTGGCTCTTGAAACAGTTCCAGGGGCTTGCTAGTGAGTGGCCTCGAGCAGGCCCTGCTCGGCTTTTTCCTGGCACTCGATGCAATGACGGGTCCAGGGCACGGCTTCCAGGCGCTTGGCGTTGATCTCTTTCCCGCAGGAAACGCATTCGCCGAAACTGCCTTCGCGCAGGCGGGCGAGAGCACCGTCTACCATCTGGAGCAACTGGCGGTCGTTGTTGCTTTGGCTGAAGAGAAATTCCTTGTTGTAGGAGCTGGCGGCGCGATCGGCGATGTCCTGCGTGGCCTCGTCGTCGGCGCTGCGGCCGTCCTGCTGGTTGCGGGTCACCATGTGACGCAGTTCTTTCTGCCGCGTTTCCAGTCTTTTTCTGAAGTACTCTAACTTCTTCTTGTCCATGATGGCTGCCCGCAGAAACCTGATTTCGCATTAAGCCAAACGAATATGGTATGCGCCGAGGGAAGCGGCCGTCAACTGGGGAGGAGTGCGATTGCAGAGGTCAGATTGCAGAGGTGAAAGTCTCATCGGTTTGACAGCAACGCTGCCCCACAAGTTTTAACCTGTGCAATCTGACCTCTAACCTCTGACCTTTCTTATCGCGGCAGCGGCTCTGGCATCGCCGCCAGCGCGTATCCCATGACGGCCATGGTGGCGGCGTTTTCGCGCAGGTCTTGGGGGTCGACTTTGTCGAGGGTATCGGCGGCCGTGTGGTGATAATCGAAATACTTGCGGCCGTCCTGGATGATGCCGAGGCCGGGGACACCGGCGTCGACCAAGGGCTCGATGTCGGAACCGGGACTGACGTTGGTAGGACGCAGCACCGTAGAACCAACGGGCAGCAGAACGTCGAGGATCGGGCGCAGAGCCGCCAGCGCGGCCGGTGACATTCTTGCCGAAAAGCCCAGAGGATGACCTGCGCCGGCATCGCTCTCGATGGCTGCGATGTGGTTGGCCATTTCGGCGGCGTGCGACCGGGCATAAGCTTCGTGACCGCCGCCGCCGTTTTCTTCGTCCATCCAGGCGATGACGCGGAGGGTACGGCGGGGGCGAAGATGCAGCCGCTGCAACACTTCGGCGGTGGCCATGGAGATGACGACGCCAGTGCCATCGTCAATGGCGCCGCGGCCGACATCCCAGGAGTCGAGATGGCCCGAGACGACGACGATCTGCTCGGGGTGCTCGCTTCCTTTCAGATCGGCGACTACGTTGTAGCCGGTGGTGTCGGGCAGGTGCTGGGGCGTGAGCGTGAGGTGCATGCGCACGCGGCCTTCAGCGGCGAGATGCTCGACGAGGTCGGCATCTTCAGCGGCCAGAGCGGCGGCGGGAACGGGGGCAGGATAGCTGAATCCGGTGTGGGGCAGGCGGTACTCCGCGCCTCCTGCGGACCGAATGAGCGAAGCGGCGCCGCCCAACTCGGCAACGGCTCGTCCGCCGCGGCCACGATAGACGACAGCTTCTCCGTAGGCGTCGAAGGCGTAGCCCGCTGCGGCTTTGCGTTTGTCATAGCGAACGTTGAAGAGCACGATCTTGCCGGCGACCTTGTCGCGGCCGAGCGCGGTGAGTTCGTCGAAGCTATGAACGACGAGCACGGCGGCGGTTATGCCTTCGGCGGGCGTGGCCGTGCTGCCGCTGAGCGTGGTGAGGATGATTTTTTGCGTGACCTGTGGCGGCTGGCCGGGAAACTCGACCAGTTCGGCTTTTTCTTCTCCGCGCAGCCAATGCGAAACGCGGGCCTCCTCGAGGCGAACGTCGAGGCCGAGCTTGCGCATCTCGGCGGCCACATACTCGGAGGCGGCTTGCGCCTGCGGCGATCCGGCGAGACGAGGGCCGATGTTCTCGGTCAGGTGCGCGAGCTGGCGCCAGGCGTAGTCGCTGGTAAGTGCCGCGTCGCGTACCGACTGCAATTGCTCCTGCAGTTCTTGGGAAACGGTGGGCGGAGCAACCAGCGTGGTGGCGGGCCGGGCTTGTGGCCATGCCGGGATGCTCAGGCAGGTAAGCAAAACGAGCGTCAGGACTGGTTTCTTCATGTCAGGTTCATTCGAGAATACAGGATCATTCGCGACTGCGGGTGAGCGGGGGCGCGGCCAGCTCCGCTTGTCCGCGACGCAGTTCCTTCTCCATGGTGTTGAGGAGGACGTCGCTTTCGGCGGTGGCGGGTCGTTTCGCCTGCAAGGTCTTTTGTCCCAAAGGGACTACCAGCAGGAAAGAGAAAACGGCAACGGCTCGTGCGGCTTTCATCGGAAACCGCGAGTTTACAGGACGCGGACCAACAAAAAAAGCGGCCCCTTTTGGGGGCCACCCTTTTCAAAGAGGCAAAGTGGCAGGAGTCAGAGGTGACTGGTGTGGCGCCGTTTGGGGGACGACCAGCAACGGCAACGAGAGATGTCGAGAACGTTGAAGAGAGTGACGTGGTTCAAATGGTTGCGGCCTCTTCGCTTGCATCGTGAATGTGCACTTGCCGAACCAAAATGGTAAACCTGGGCGGCCGCGGAGCACTGCGGTGGGAACCTGTGCAAAATCAGTCTTTTAGGGTCAATCGCTTAGCTCGAAGGGGGACCGCGCGACACCTTCCGGCCAGGGGTTAAATGCATAAACCTGCACATTGGCTGCAGCCGCGCCTACTTCGGCCAAAAAGGCAAGGCCCCCCTCGGAGGGGGCCTAGCGAAACTGATTGAAATGGTTAGCTGTTGCCGGCTACCGTCCGCAGCTTTTCCGGTAGGAAGTGGTACGGCGGCCAGGGGCCAGTCACAACCAGTTCGCAGTTCTTCAGTTGCTTGGCCGCGGTGTTGTAGCGGTTCTGGTATTTCTCGATGGACTTGGTGTCAATGAGGTGGGCAATGTCGAGCAACATGCCGTTGGCGTTCACCTTCTTGCAGCTGACTTCTTCCTCGAGTGGATTGAAGAGCTTGTGAACCTGCACCGATAGCGCGCGGGCCTTGGTCTGGCGTTCGCGGTCGCGGGAGGCTTTCTCGCGCAGCTTGGCCAGGTACTCGCGGCCGACGGTATCGGGCAGTTCGATCTCTTCCATGGCCGCCCGCAGTGAGCCATCGCGGACCACCAGCTTGATGCGCATCTCGGACTTGCCGCGAAGCCGGGCGACACTCTCGCAGAAGGTGCGCCGGTTGCAGCGAACCGCCTGACGGATGGCGTCTTCGGTGTCGAAGATCGTTCCGAACCGGAAGGGCAAGACGGTGGCGGTCCGGAAGCTCATGCTGACGACGCGAGCATGCTCAAGGACGGATTTTTCGTCGAGTTTGGTGTTCGCCCGGTCGTATTCGCTGACAATGACCGCGAATTCCCCGCTGGGATAGCTCATCACCGGGGCACCACCGACTCCCTGGATTCCATCTAGAACGAAAGGACGACGAGCGCGAACACCGTTGGCTAGGGTCTGGTGTTCCGTGAGGCAGTACGCGTACCACGCCATGCATTCTCTCCGAATTGCACCGGGGTTCGAGCCACCCCTTTAGATTTTTTCAAAGCTTGGGCTGCGTTTCCTACCTGGAAGAAAGGTGATTGTTACGACGAGATGAACGCTGAAGCAGCGTCCAATTAGGAATCTTATTCGAGACTGGGTGATTTTGCAACCTTTGTTGCGCGGTTTGCATCGGCAAAACGCCGTCTAGTGTCTCATTTTGCGAAGCGGGCCCCGGCCCCTCAGCTCACTCTCTCGCGGGTCCTAGAGGCGGCGCTCCTGTAGGGCGATGGTGACGGCGCGCAGCATGTCGTCGGCGGGGGCGGGTTTTCCCGTCCAGATTTCGAATTGACGGGCTGCCTGGTGGACGAACATCTCGACACCAGGTATGACCGAGAGTCCCTTTGCCCGGGCGATCTGGAGGAAGCGAGTCTCCACCGGGTCGTACACCATGTCGAACACCACCCGCGCCTGGATCTCATTCTCTTTCAAAGGGGATTCGGCGCCGCTCATTCCGACCGGGGTGGCGTTGATGATCACATCGAACGCCATTTTTTGCAGGTCGGCGCGCTTGATGGTGCGGGCTTTGGCCTGCCGCGCCAGCTTCTGCGCCGGGGCGGCGCTGCGGTTCAGGATCCACACTTCGGCGCCGCGTTCCTTCACTCCGAAGACAGCGGCTCGGGCGGCTCCGCCCGCGCCCAGAACCAGGACTTTGGCGCCCTCGAGAGCGACGCGCTGCTCGAGCGGGCGGACCACGCCGGCGGTATCGGTGTTGAAGCCGTAGAGTTTGCCATCCTGTCCGCGGACCACGGTGTTGCAGGCGCCGATCTTGGTGGTGTGCGCGTCGGTGTTGTCGAGATAATTGAGGATGGCCTGCTTATAAGGCATGGTAATGCTCAGGCCGTGGATGGGGATCTCGCGCGCGCAGTAGAGCAGGTCCTTGAGTGTCTTAGCATGCAGGGCGAGATAGACGGCATTCACGTTCTCGCGGCGCAGGGCGGTGTTCATGATGACGGGCGAGAGGGAATGCCCGATGGGGTCGCCGGCAACGCCATAGACGCGGGTCGCGGCGTCCACCTGCTCGATACGGTAAATGCTGCGGAGGTGTTGGGCGCTCACCTGACCCGGTGCGGTTTTCTGATCTTCGCTGACCGCAGCGAAAGTAAAGACGCTGCCGGCGCGAACCCCCAGCACCCGGCTGATAATGCCTTGCTCCCCCATGCACAGGCCGATCAAGGCATGCTTATCACTCTGGGTCTGCAGGAATTTCATCATCGTCACGTTGTCGGAGAGCGTTGTGGCCGTGGTGACGATCTTGTAGTAGTCGGCGGGGATCGCCAGCATCTTTTCGAGCGTGCGTTCCAGATTTCGAGTGGCGCGAAAATCGTGGAAGGAGAGAATCAGACCCGCGCGGGTGCGCAAGCGAGCAACGACATCGGGCTTGCAACGAATCGCGCTTTCCAGTTCCAAGTCCACCAACTGGCATCCAGCTGCAGCCGCTTTGGCCAGAATCTCCACTTGCCCAGCCATCGAACCCCGGAAGTGGCCGCCGTGGTCCGCCCGACGGCAGGTGCCGATGGCGGTAGCATATTGGTGAGTTTCCAGGAAACGCCGGATCTTGGGCAGGGCGGAGGCGGGCTGCTTCAGGTAGTCGAGACGGAACTCGAGGAAGGGGTTGTCCCGGGCCATAGCCTCGGCGGTATTAAGCATGTCGTCAGCCGTGCTCCCGGTAAGCGCAAGACAGACTTTGGGTAAGCGCAGGGGCAGAAAGCGGGGCACGATGCTGTTGGAAAGAGCCAAGGGCATGGACTTAGAACGGCGCGATATTACAGGGGCGTAAGCACAGATGCAACAAGGGATTAACCGAGTGTCGCGAAACACTTTGGGAGCGGGGCGCCTGACACCCTCGTAACCTTGACCGGGCACGGGGCGCTTGTTACCTTCCGGCTGTAACCCTTGTCCTCAGAGAGAGATAGGTCAGAGACGCCCGCAGTCGGGCGCTTTCGGCCCGGAGGTAACATGAAGAAAACAGGATTGTTAATACTGCTGCTGGTAACGGTGGCGGCAGCCCAGCAGGCTTCACCGGATGCATCCGGCATCACCACCACCTCGGCCAACCTTCCGACGGTGCGCTTCCAGATGCCCACCGCAGCCGACCTTTATTGCGCCGGATTCATCAGCAAGGAGAGGGTGCCGGACGCCAATTTCGTGGACGGCGGGCTGCAGACTCCGAGCACCACCAAGTTCACCAACGGAGAAATCGTTTATCTGGCGGGGACAGGTTACCAGCAGGGGCAGCAGTACACCATTGTGCGCGAACTGCGGGATGTCAACGAGTACGAATTCTATCAGGGACAGCGGAAGATGATCTCGGCTACGGGCCAGCCCTACGCGGAAGTCGGCCGGGTGCGGGTGCTGGACACGCGCAGCCACAGCGCCGTCGCCCAGGTGGAATTCAGCTGCGATCCGATCAACCCCGGCGATATCGCAATACCATTCGCGGAGAAGCAGCCCATTGCGTTCCATGCGCCCATTCTTTTCGATCGTTTCGCGCCGTCCAGCGGCAAGCTGAGTGGCCGGATTGTGGTCGGCAAGGACTTCGACGGAACCCTGGGTACAGGCGCAAAAGTGTACATGAACCTGGGCTCGAACCAGGGCGTGAAAGCCGGCGACTATTTTCGGGCTGTGCGGTCGTACAACACAGATCTGAGAGATCCGGTGGACTCACTTTCGTTTAAGGCCTCGACCTCGGAAGATACCCAGAAGCGCTTGCCGACGTTCGAAGCCAAGATGTTTACTCGGACCAAAGGGCCGAATATCCACGTGGCCGACCTGCCGCGGCGGGCGGTGGGAGAAGTCGTGATCCTCAGCGTGACCCCTACAACTTCGACCGGCATGATCGTGTTCGCGCTCGAAGACGTGCATGCGGGGGATGCTGTGGAACTGGACGAACAGCCGTAAGCAGCGGGAAATTCAGAACACAGAATGCGGGGGAAATCTCCCCGCTTTCTTTTTTGGGCGACATGATCTTCAGACCTCGTGATCGCCAAACACCTCGGCGGTAAAGGCCTCAAGCGTTGCGTCCTTGCGCCAGGCAGCGGAAGACAAGCCGGCTTTGCGGCACGTCTGTTCGAGAAAGGTCTCGCGGTCCCAGCCATACTCGACGGGAACCTGTGGAAGCAGCAGGCCGCGACGAGAGCCGCGGGCGACGACCAGGCCGTGGCGGCCGACCTCCACCTCCTCGGCACGAATCGGGGACAGCCGGGAAAGGATGCTCAGGGAGATCTCCAGTTGGCGCGCTTCCTCCTGGGTCACCGGCAAGAAGCGGGAGTCCTCGAAAGCCGCGGCGCGGGCCGTTTCGGCTACCGCCTGATACAGGGGTGCAACCGGCATCGCGTAACCGACGCATCCCCGGAGGCTGCCTCGGAGGTAGAGGGTCGTGAAGGCGCCCCGAGGTTCGGAAAGGCGGGGAAAAGGCGGCGCCTCCGGCGGAACTTGCTCGGCAAAAGCGGAAAGAATGGACTGGTGCGCCATGCGCAGCAAGACCCGGCGCTCCTCCAGGGGAAACTCGGGGGATGGTGAAGGGTGCTTGCGGCCTTCGCCCGCCGTCAGATTTTCAGACAGCCTGGACATCGCGCTTCCTCCGCCGAGAGAGGACGAAGGCCCGCCGCCGGCGTTTCTCCGACTTGCGGTCGATGCGCGACCAGAAGGCGACGAAGTAGTCGACGGCAGAAACGAGGGAAAGCAGAACCATGAACCAGATCGCGACCCAGGCAATCCAGTACACGGGGAAAATGTAGATGCCGATCAGCGGCCACTCGTGCCAGCGGCGGGCGAGAATTACGGCTACCACTGAGATGATCTGCACCAGCATTTTAAATTTGCCCAGTTCGCTGGCCTGAATGGTGAATCCTTCCGAGGCTGCAATCGAGCGCAAGCCACTCACCAGGAATTCGCGGCCGATGATGACCACCGCCATCCAGGCCGGCACCAGCGCGGGGTTGAACTGCACGAGCGTGATGAAAGCGGCTGCGATCAGAAGTTTGTCGGCCAGCGGATCGAGCAATATCCCCATGGTCGTGATCTGACCTCGTTTGCGCGCCAGGTAGCCGTCGATGCCATCGGTGATGGAAGCCAGAATAAAAACGGTGGAAGCGAGCAACTCCTTCTCACCCCGCTCGCTCGAAAAGCGAGAGCTGGAGAGAATCCAGATGAGCAGCGGAATGCTAGCGATCCGGGTGAGCGTGATGTAGTTGGGAAGATTCACGCGCTGGCGGCGCTGCGCCCGAAGGCGAGCCAAGCTGATTATCCTCCACCAGCGAGGGGAAGGCAACGGACAGAAGAGGCAGTGAATTAGTCGGTCTTACACCTCAGGGACGGGTGAAGCTAGGGAACTTTTGGCCCCGAGCGGGTACTCGGTGGCAAACGGACTCAATCCTTCTGGGATGCCTTGTAGCCTGCAGCCTTAGCTTCCGCCTCGGTCATGAATTTGCCATCCTTGGTCTTGCCGTACCAGCGTCCACCTTTGTGATAGATACCGCTATCCAGGTTGACCCAGACCTTGCCGCTTGCTTTGGCAGCGGCGATTTCGGAGTCGGCAGCCGCCGGACTCGCAGCAGCCCTGGGTTTCCCGGGCGCTGATGTTGCAGAAGAAGCGTTGGGCGCGTCGCTGGGAGTGGCGCTCGGAGCGGGGGCTGACGCAGCCGGGGCGGAGGACGCCGAGGCCTTGGCCTTCCTCGATTTCCTTTTGGATTTCCTGGTAGTAACCGAGCTCGAAGCCTCACTCGAGCCCGCCTGCGTATTGGCTAGAAGAGGTGAAACAGCTATGGTGAACAACAAGCATAAAGCCAACGCCCACAGTGTGAGTTTGAACCTGGAGTAGTTCATTGTTTCCTCGCGGGTGAGAGGCACGCGCCTACGGAACCGTAGCCAACAAGTGGCCCGGCCGAGGCCCGAAGCAGTCTGCTATCACGCGTAAATTCCGCGCTGGCGGATAGTATAAGCGACGCGATCGATGGCCAGCATGTAAGCCGCGATGCGGTTGTTCACACCGTGGGTTTCGGCATAGCGAACCACATCTTCGAAGGCCGTTACCATGATGTGTTCCAAATGCTCATTGACCACCGATTCCTTCCAGAAGTAGCCCTGCCGGTCCTGCACCCACTCGAAGTAGGAAGTGGTGACGCCGCCGGCGTTGGCCAGGATGTCGGGAATCACGAAGACCTTCTTATCGGCAAGAATTTCGTCGGCCGCGGCGGTGGTGGGCCCGTTCGCGCCTTCGGCCAGAATCTTGCACTTGACGCGGTCGGCGTTCTGGCTGGTGATCTGGTTTTCGGTGGCTGCGGGGATGAGGATGTCGCAATCGGCGAGCAGCAACTCGGCGGGGTCGTATTTCTCGGCGTTGGGGAAACCGTGAATGGTGCCGGTGCGCTGGCGGAACTCCCATAGCGCTTCCGCGTCGATACCATTCTTGTTGTAAAGGCCGCCGCCCACTTCGACGATGCCGATAACCTTGTAACCAGCCTCGGCCATCAGGCGCGCGGCGTTGGAACCGACGTTGCCAAAGCCCTGAACAATGACCCGCGAGGTTTCGCGGCTGAGTCCAAGCTTCTTGATGGCTTCGTCGCAGACGATCATCACGCCACGCCCAGTGGCTTCGCGGCGGCCGCGGGATCCGCCAATATTGATGGGCTTGCCGGTTACCACGGCCGTGCACGTCTGGCGCAGGTGCATGGAGTAGGTGTCCATGATCCAGGCCATGGTCTGTTCGTTGGTGTTCACGTCGGGAGCAGGGACGTCCTTTTCGGGACCGATGAACTCGAACAATTCCGCAGTGTAGCGGCGGGTCATGCGCTCCAGTTCGCCCATCGACATCTTGTGCGGATCACAGATGATGCCGCCCTTGGCGCCGCCGAAGGGAATGTTCACCACTGCGCATTTCCAGGTCATCCAGCTGGCCAGGGCGCGGATTTCGTCCAGGTTCACGTCGGGCGAGTAGCGCAAACCGCCCTTGGCAGGGCCGCGCGCGATCGAGTGCTGTACGCGGAAGCCGGTAAAGACTTCCAGGTGGCCGTCGTCCATCATCACGGGGATGTGAACGATAATCTCGCGGCTGGGACTGCGGAGAACTTTCCAGATGCCTTCATCCAGATTGAGTTTGTGGGCGGCGAGGTCAAAGCGCGCAGCTTGCGCTTCCCACGGATTGGTTTCCTGTTCCAGATCTACGGTTTTCATGGCAGTCATGGCAGTCTCCGCGCAAGGTGACGTTCCGGCTGGCCGCGCTGGGTAACTCCACCCCGAAGTCGGCGCAAACTCTGAAAGTATAGTGATGGCCAGAAGGGTAGGCAAGACCGGAGCAAGTCCAACGACGCTACCAAGACGCTACCAAAGGGAGCAGCCCTTACCACAGCCCAAGAATCTTCCACCAGGCAAAACCCAGGGTCGTCCAGATCAGAATGTTTGCAAGCGAGGCGATGAACCCCAACTTCCACCAGGTTTGCATCCTGACATAACCGGCGCCGAAGAGAATGGGGGCGGGCGTGGTGCCGTAGTGCGTGAGGGATGCCGCGAGGTTGGAGAAATAGGCCAGCGCGAGAACGGCCGGGTAAAGCGGTGCTCCGGCGGCGCGCAACACGACCAGGAACGGAATGTACATGGAAGTGACCTGGCTGGTGATGCTGGCGAATCCGTAGTGGGCATAGAAATAGACGAGCAACAGGATGGCCATGGCAGCCCACCAGTGCATGCCAGCGGTGTAGTGCGCGGCGGCTTCGGCGAAGCGCTTGGTGATGCCCGAATCTCCGAGCGCGGAGGCCATGCGCACTAGTCCGCCGTACCAGATGAAGACATCCCAGGCGGCGTGCTCGGCCAGCAAGTCGGACCATTGCAGCACGCCGGTGAGCAACAACACACCCACCCCGGTCAGCGCGACTACCGAATAGTGGATCCCGTGCAGCTCGGTTGTTATCCACAGGGCGGCGACCATACCAAACACCAGCAGCAATATCTTTTCCGCGCGCGACATCGGCCCCATGCGGCTCAGTTCGCTGGACGCAAGCTCGGCTGCTTTCGGCGTGTGCGTGATCTGGGGTGGGAAAATCCGGTAGAGCAGCGGTGGGATCACCAGCAGCGAGACCAGACTTGGAATCAAGGCCCAGAGCAACCAGTGTCCATAACTCAACTCGACCCCAGTGACCTGATTCGCGAGCTTGGCGATGACGGCATTGGAAACCTGCCCGGTAAGAAAGGTCGCGCTGACAATCACGTCGCCCTGATAAATCAGGGTCATCAAGAATCCGCCCAGCCGATCTGCGGTCGGGCCAGGTTCGGAGTCGAAGGCAACGGCCAGACTCTTGGCGATGGGAAAGATCACACCGCCGCAGCGCGCGGCGTTCGAAGGAATCACCCCTCCTAACACAAAATCAGTGCAGACCAGCGCATAGCCGAGGCCGAGCGAGCGGCGTCCGAGGGCGCGAATGAACAGGAAAGCGATACGGCGGCCAAGTCCCGTCTTGAGCATGGCCCGCGAGATGAAGAATGCCGGCAAGCAAATCCACACGATGGGATCGGCGTAGCCGGCCAAAGCCTCTCCGACGGTCAAGGCGCGGGTCAGTGCGACCGTAGTCACTGCCATCAGGACGACCGCCCCGGCGGGCACGGGCTGAACGATCGATCCCACGATCGTCGAGACGAAGATTGCCAGAAGATTCCACGACTGCCGGGTGATGCCGCCGGGCACAGGGATCAGCGCAATCGCCAGCCCGGAGAGCAGGACCACGCTCCAGCGCGCAACGAGCGCATGGCGGTTCACCCAGCCCCGAAGGCCGTGAGCTTCGGCTGCGGATTGTTCAGAGTTGGCGTCCATCTGCAAGCAATTGCCGAGTGCCGAACCGGGCGGTGTAAGACAGAGTGACTAGCTCGACTTCTCCGCCACGTAGAGGAAGCGGGAGAGCCTTCCTTCGCGCGCAATGCGAGAGGCGACGGCAAAGAATTCCTGCTGGCCCTCATAGACCTGATCGCCTTCAATTTCGCGCAATGCCGCTTCCCTCTTTGCGCGTGCCGCACGCCGCCGCTCGGCGACTTCGGCCATATTCGCCGTCACGTCTTCACAGACCAGCAATCGCAACCCGCTCTGCGAAATGACACGTTCGTCATAGTCTCGCGGAACGAACAGAAAGAAACCGATCGAACTGCGAACGGTGATCTCGTCGTTCGTCAGGGGACCGGTCACGGTGATGGGATCGGTAAACAGCAGGCGCCCGCCGGGCCTCAGCAGTCGCGCCCAATCCGCGATGACGCGTGGCCGGTTGGGCAGGTGATTGATGGCGTCGATGCAGGTGATGGCGTCGAAGCGGCCATCGGAGAAGGGTAGTTGCGCAGTCGCATCGGCAACCTGAAATTGAGCGCGCTCGGTCAGCCCGCGCTCGGTTGCCACAGAGTTGGCCGTCGCGATGGCCTGTTCATGAACGTCAACTCCGACGACTGAGCAATCGGTGCGTTGTGCGATGCGCAGGGCAGGTCCGCCGGATCCACAGGCAACATCGAGCAGGGTCTTGCTCGAGGAGAGGTTGAGCCAACGCAGAAACTTGCCCTGCTCGTCCGCGGTGAGCCAACTGCTTTGCCCAATGTCCTCGCCAAACGCGTCGCGACGAATCTCGGCGTACAGTTCCGTCTGAAAATTGCCGTAGTTGGCGTCGTAATGACGACTGGCCGCCGGCAACCTGGATGGAACCGCTTCGCTCACCTGATCCTCCGTTGGGCTCTCGGGCTAATGTTGGCTTTCCGAAATTGTCCGAGCATTGTACCGCTTCCCTATAATGAGAACCTTGGAAATAGCATGATCCGTCCTGACTTCAAAGAGTTCACACGGCTGGCGCGCGAAACCACGCTGGTTCCGGTGGTGAAGTCCATTGCCGCTGACCTGCTGACGCCGGTGTCGGCGTTTCTCGCCATCGCCGAGGGAGAGCCGGATGCGTTCCTGCTCGAGTCGGTCGAAGGCGGAGAAAAGATCGGACGCTATACGTTTCTTGGAGTGCGGCCGTTCTTAAGGCTGGAGTCGCGCGGGTCGCAAATCGTTATCGAGCGCGGACGCAAGGTTGAGCGACGCACCGGGGACATCTTCCAGGTTATGAAGGAACTACTGCGCGGGCACCGTCCGGCGGCGATGGAAGGTCTGCCCCCATTTACGGCGGGCGCGGTCGGGTATTGCGCATATGACGTGGTGCGGCAGTTGGAGAACATCGGGGCGCGCGCGCAAGACGATCTCGACGTTCCTGATTGTGTGCTGATGTTTTTTGACCGCGTCCTGGCCTTCGACCACCTGCGGCACCAGATCCACATTGTGGCTTCGGCGGACGTGACGCGGGAATCGGCACGGGCGGCGTACAAGAGGTCGTTGGCGGAGATCGGGCGTATCGAGAAGAAACTTGCTGCAGGAATTAAGCCGACGCACTGGCGCAAGCCGGCCCCGCGGGTAAAGATTGCCATCCGGGCACGCACTCCGAAAGCGAAGTTTCTCGACAGCGTGCGCCAGGCCAAGGAGTACATCGCGGCCGGCGACATCTTCCAGGTTGTGCTCTCGCAGCGCTGGGACTTCGAGCCCGGAGTCGCGCCGTTTGACCTGTACCGGGCGCTGCGCACTGTGAATCCGTCGCCGTACATGTATTTCTTGCGGTTCGGTGGCAGTGGAAAAGGGCTCGGGATGCACGTGTTGGGTTCGTCTCCCGAGATGCTGGTGCGAGTCAGCGGGAGGAAGCTCGAATACCGGCCAATCGCGGGTACGCATCCGCGGGGACACGATGAGGCCGAAGATGCGGCGCTCGAGAAGAAGATGCGCGAGGATGAGAAAGAACGCGCCGAGCATGTGATGCTCGTCGATCTGGGGCGCAACGATCTGGGGCGCGTCAGCGAATACGGGTCGGTCAAAGTTCGCGATCTGATGTTTGTGGAACGGTATTCGCATGTCATGCACTTGGTTTCGGCGCTCGAGGGACGGCTGCGTCCTGAGCTCGATGCCATGGACGCATTCGCGGCGTGCTTCCCGGCGGGAACCTTGAGCGGCGCGCCCAAAGTACGCGCCATGCAGATTATTGAGGAACTCGAGCCAGCTCGGCGCGGCGTCTATGGCGGCGGCGTTCTCTACGCCGATTTCGCGGGCAACCTCGACTCGTGTATCACGATCCGGACGTTGCTCATGAAGGGCAAGAAAGCCTACTTGCAAGCGGGAGCGGGGATTGTGGCGGACTCCGATCCGCAGCGCGAGTTTGAGGAGACGGAGAACAAGGCGCGGGCGCTGCTGCGGGCGGTGGAGATGGCGAGAAGCAGTAGTCAGTAGTCAGTAGTCAGTAGTCAGTAGTCAGTAGTCAGTAGTCAGTAGTCAGTAGTCAGTAGTCAGTAGAACTGTTCAAGAATCGGTCTTGGGTAGGGCACGGCTTCAGCCGTGCCGCCGACCAAGGGTCGTCATCTCTCTAAATTGGCAGCTGGGCGGCGCAATACGAATCGGAGAATTCGCGATGCTGGATGTCATCCTGAAACGTTTCGATAAGCCCGATGAGACGCGTACCTTCCCGAAAGGAAAGTTCGAACTGATTCAGATTGCCGGCATGACGATTGGCCGGGCTACTTATCAGCCGGGATGGAAATGGTCGGTGGATGTTGGGGCCGCAATCGGGGCGACGATGTGCCAGGTGGAACACGTCGGGATGATCATCTCGGGGAAAGCGACGGCGGCGATGGAGGATGGCCGGATCATTGAAATGCGCGCCGGCGATATCTTCTACATCGCGCCGGGACACGATAGCTGGGTCGTGGGGAATGAGCCGTATGTATCTCTGCATTTTCTTGGGGCAGAAAAATACGCGGCCGGCAAAAAGTGAAGGGCTAGACGCTGGCTGTCAGGAAGTTCTTTACTAGCCTCTTGCCCTCGTCGGTCAGGACGCTTTCCGGATGGAACTGGACTCCTTCCACGGGAAACTTGCGGTGTCTTAGCCCCATGATTACGCGGGAGCCGTCTTTGTCGGTGGTCCAGGCACTGACTTCCAACTCTTTGGGCAGATCGTCTTCTGCAACAATCAGCGAGTGGTAGCGGGTTGCCGTCATGGGCGAGCTTAGACCGCGGAAGATCGTCTTGCCGTCGTGCTCAATCTGGCTCGTCTTGCCATGCATCAGGTTCTTCGCGCGTACGACTTGCCCGCCGAAAGCGGCGCCGATCGCCTGATGTCCCAGGCACACGCCGAGCAGCGGAACTTTGCCCGCGAAATGGCGGATTAGTTCGATGCTGATGCCGGCCTCCTGCGGGGTGCAGGGGCCGGGAGAAAGGACGATCCGCTCCGGGCGCATGGCCTCGATTTCGCCCACGCTGACCTGGTCGTTGCGCCGCACCTCGACATCAGCGCCCAGTTCTCCTAAGTATTGGACAAGGTTGTAGGTGAACGAGTCGTAGTTGTCGAGGACGAAGACCACAGAGTTATTTTAGCTGCTTTCGAGAGGCACTTAACCGCAGAGAACGCAGCGTACAGGGAGAACAACTGGAATCACGAAATCCTTTGCGGTCTCGGCATTCTCTGCGGTTAAAGGCTGTTTTTGCCTCGCCTAGCAAACTCTTGACAGGCTCAATCCCAACCGCCATGCTTACAAGCATTCCGGGAGGTTGCATGGCCGAAACTCAGCAGGAGAAGGACAAACGGGCCACGCGACGGTTCGCACTGCGTTTGCCGGTAAGTGTCCGTTACGGAGAAAATGGACAGGAGCATGACGCGCAGACGCGCGACGTCAGCGCGCGCGGCATCTGCTTCTATCTGGATTCGGCGATCCAGGCCGGTTCCGGCATTGATTTTACGTTGACTCTGCCTCCCGAGATCACGCTCACCGAGAGCATCCGCGTCCGCTGCAAGGGGCGAGTGCTGCGGGTCGAAGGCGGCAGCTCCAACGGCAAGATGGCGGTTGCCGCCGTCATCGACGAATACGAGTTCCTGGCCGACACCTGATACCCTTGGTCACTTCTTCCCGTGGACGCTTGAGTGGTATGGTGGAGGGAACACTCGAGTGCTCCTGTGAAGGGCTTCCGGCTGAATCTTGAGTTCCGGCAAATGTCTGCTCGCGCGTGCCAGCAGAGCTATGCCGGTGTGTCGAATCGGAGGCGAGCTCTTCGATGTTCGCGCTTTCTCGCACTGGGGCTTCTGGTGCTCGGAGTATCCTGGGCTCGTTCCCAAACTTCAACCAAGGCCCGCGCTCAATCTTCTCCCTACTCCTCGATCAAGAGCTTCCAGATTGTCCAGGAGAAAGACGGTCCTGCCGTCGAGATCCTGTCGACCAAGCCGCTGATTCCCTCGATTCAGGCGATCAGCGATCCACCACGCCTGGTCATTGACCTGCCCAACACGCGGCTGGACACGCGCCAGAAGCGGATCAGCGTGCAAGCCAACCAGATCAGCACCCTGCGCGCCGACCAGTTTCAGCAGAACCCGCCGGTGGCACGGGTAGTGGTGGATCTGCTGGCGCCGCGCGCTTACACCTGGGCGGCGGCGGGCAACCGTCTCGTGGTGCATCTGGGAAAGAATCCGCCCACCGACGCAAACAAATCGCCGTTCCAGGCGCCGACGGTGCTGAGCCTGACCTCGGCACCTCAGCCGGTAGCGGTTGCGCGCCCCACCGGACCGTTGGCCGTCGCCGGAAACAGCCTCGCTTCGGGCTCTTCGATCACGGCCGGCGCCGATACGGCCGTTCTCAGTCTCGCGCGCGGCGGAGAAGTACACGTCTGCCCGGGGACGACCGTCTCCGTTACGCCTTCGCAGACCGGCCACAACGTGATGCTGGGAGTCAACATTGGCGCGCTGGAAGCGCACTACTCGCTCGACGCGTCTTCCGACTCGGTGATCACTCCGGATTTCCGCATCCTGCTGCCGGGTCCGGGCGAATTTCACTACGCCATCAGCACCGACACTCACGGCAACACCTGCGTGCGCGCGCTTCCGGGCAATACGGCTTCGGCGATTGTTTCCGAGCTGCTGGGCGATCGCAGCTATCAAGTGAAAGCGACCGATCAGCTGGTGTTTCACTCCGGTCAACTCGACCGCGTGGACATGGCCGTGCCGCTGGAGTGCGGATGTCCGCCGCCGCGGCAACCCGTGCTGCGAGCAGGGAACGATCCGCCGGCGATCGGCGAGGCGCAACCGCCGCCGAGTACCGAGGCGGCGCGTGCCGAGAGCGCTGCCTCCGATGGACTAGCGGCTGCCGCTCCTGCTGAGGCTCCGCCTGCGGCCAACGAGCTTCACGTCCAGGTAGAAGCGCCGTTCGTGTTCCACGCGACTGGACCTCCGCCGGCGCCGGTCGAGGATGTGCGTGCCCTTCCCCTGGACTCGCGTTCGCTGGCAGCGCCTGCTTCGAGTGCTCCGCTGCCACCGCCCGGTCGGGGAAAGAAACCCGCCGGAACAGAAATGCCGGCCGCTGCGCCCCGCCGCGGGTTCTTTGGCAAGCTGCGCGGATTTTTTGCTGCCATATTCCGCTGACCTTGCACTTTCGTGTGGGCAAAGATTTTCCCCACAATTGCATCTATACCAAAATCAACTTCCAACTGCATAAGGAGAACAGATGCGCAAACTCTGCACTTTTGCTTTTTTCCTTACGGCGCTGGCCGCCGTCGCCTCCGCCCAAGTTCCAACCAAAGGCAACGTGTTCTTCGGCTACTCTTACAACCGCGCCGAAATCGTTTCCAACGACGCCGTCAATCTGAATGGATGGAACGCATCGCTGGAAGGCAACTTTCTGCCGTGGATCGGGATCGTGGGCGACCTGGGCGGGACCTACGGGCACCACGTCGGCGAGCATAATTACTTGTTCGGACCAAGAATATCGGCGCGTGTGGGACGGTACCGGCCGTTCGCCGAGTTGCTGATTGGCGCGGCGCACATCAATGTCGGGAACGGGGCCGCTACCAACACGTCGTTCGCGAATGCGGTGGGTGGCGGGCTTGACTATCAGATTGCCGGACCGGTCTCAGTTCGCGGACAGCTCGACTGGATTCACACCCGCTTCTTCGACAACGGCCAGAATGATGTGCGGGTTTCAACGGGGATTGCAGTGCACTTCTGAGAATCTGTCGGGTGACTGGTAACCATCCAGCAACCAGCCCGTAACAGTCCCAACCACGCCCTCACTGCGTCGGCGGAACGTACTGGGCAGGCGGAGCAGCACCTTCGCCGAAGAAGAACTGCTCCATCTGCTTCACGATGACTTCCTGGTCCTGTTTGCGCGCGGGGTTCAGGCGATATTCGTTGAGCAGCATCTTGCAATACTCCGTCCACTGGCTCCAGGCTTGCTGCGAGACCTGTTCGTAGATCTTTTGACCCAGGTCAGAATCGAAGGGCGGCTCCGGCAACCCGGGCAATTCCTGTTTCAACTTCGCGCAGAAAACTTTGTGTTCTGACATTGAATTTTCGTTGTCCCTGGAAAATTATCGCACACGTGACGAATCCAGGGCGGGAGCACGGGAGCCGTCCAACTTGCGAACGAGGGTGAGATTTTCATTGACAAACGAGATTCGGATGGCAATATCTTGTGGTAGGCAGGCTGCTCATACCACAAGTTGAGTAGCTCAGGCATCAAGGTGCCTTGTCGAGACCCTTGGGAGACAAAATCGTTCCAACGGAGGGATACAGTTCATGGCAACGAAGAAGAAAGCCAAGAAAAAGAAACACTAAACGAGCAGGACGCTCGTCCAGAACTTCCCCAAAAGGCCTCCCGAGAGAAGTACTTCTTTGGAGGCTTTTTTGTTTACGCTGGAACGGCGCGAAACCCCAGCGCGAGCTGGCGAACGGCAAAAAGCTAACGACGAACAGCGGGCTGTACGAAAAGCAGTTGTCCGACCGAGGCCAACCGTGCTAGAAACGCGGGTGGGATGTTTGGTCTGCCACGGTGAGCAAACCATGAGTGTCCGGACGAAACCCGCCGCCAGGAAACATCGCAGCGCCGAAGTCGTTATTCCCGACAAACTGTATTTCCGTATCGGCGAGGTTGCGCGCCTTTGCCGGCTGCCGGCCTACGTGCTGCGCTTCTGGGAAACCGAGTTTCCGCAGCTCAAGCCGGTGAAAAGCAGCACTGGCCAGCGCATGTATCGCCGGCGCGACGTGGAGTCGGTTCTGCGGATCAAGAAACTGCTCTACGAAGACGGGTTCACGATCGCCGGCGCTCGTGGGCAACTGAAGGAAGAAATCAAGTCCGAGCGCAACCAGACCGCGCTTCCCTTCCCGATGCGGTCTGCACTCAACGTGACGCATCTGCGGCACGAACTGCGGGAAATCCTGCACATACTTTCCGCGCGCCACTAGGAATCCATTTGCCAACGCGGACCGAGAGCCCGTCGCAGACGGGCGGCGGACAAGAGTGTCCGCCCCACACTCTAGTCAGCGGCACTGCGCCGGACGGTGTGCATCTCGGTGATGAATTCGATGCGCGGCTGACCCTTCACGCCGGCCTTGGCCATCCGGGCTCTCAGTTCCTCGGACGCCATGAAGGCGCGAGCCGTTTCCAGGCTCTCCCACTCGAACAGCAAAGTGAGGTCGTTTGTATTCCCGGCGCTGTGGAAGATGCGGCACCCGCGCTCGCCATTCTTATGACGCCAATCGAGGGCGGACTCGAAGGCCGATTTCCAGGCCGGATAGTCGGCCACTTCATGACGGACGAGAACATTGATCATGATGGCGGGCGCTCCTTCGCTGTAAGAAAGTTGCCCCAAACGCTCAGGAAATGCAAGGGCCGGGGTCACAGGCGTCGGGGTTGGAGGCGCCCCTTAGTGCTGGATAGCCGGATGGGGTGTGTTGTCGATAACGAGGATTCCCGTCGCTATCCCCTATCTCGCTTCGCCCGCCGTCAAGTTCCCACGACGACGCGCTCGAGATCGCCGAGACTTTGCCAGCCAGGTTCGGCAAGAAGTGCGTGGCTGAGCAGCAAACAGACAACCAGGACTGCATTTCTCAGAACCTGCATGTCACCCCTTCTTGCTGCCAAGGATCGAGACTACGTTTCGAATTTGGTCGGTTCGCTCAGACTGCGTGGAACGAGATTACTCACGAAGTCGCCGTCGGGCAATTGCCATCCGCAGGGGTTCTTGGTCGGGACGGCGAGATTTGAACTCGCGACCCCTTGCACCCCAAGCAAGTGCGCTACCAGGCTGCGCTACGTCCCGACTCTCCGCTGCCGAGGATGGCAGCGCGGGGTTGACTGGTTGATTTTACACCACTCCTGGAAGCGCGGGGGAGGACGACGGATCGAACCGATCAGCTGACTTCCTTCGAAGGTTCCTCTGCCGATTCCTGATCGTCGCCCGGCACGAGCCCGAATTTCTTCAGCTTGTAGCGCAGCGCGTCTCTACTGATATCGAGCAGCTTGGCAGCGTGAGTCTGCTTGTTGTTGGCCTGCTTCATGGCCAGCTCGACCAGGGCTCGTTCGACTTCTTCGAGCGACGTGCCGCCCTCAGGAATGTAGAGGCGGGGCAGGAAGCGTCCGTTGGCGAGTGCCTGTCCGTTTTCGTGAGCCGCAGTGCGCTCAAAAGCGGTCAGGCCGGCGCTAGCTTCGCTGACCGAGAACGGCAGGTACACCGGACGCAGCAGCGATTCGTCCTCAAGGATCATAGCCCGCTCAATCGAGTTCTTCAGCTCGCGCACATTACCGGGCCAGCTGTGCTGCAGGAGCAGACGGCGCGTTTCGTCCGCGATCCCACGCACCGATTTCCGAAAGCGCCAGTTATAGCGCTCGATGAAAAAATCCACCCGAGGAAGAATGTCTTCTTTACGCTCGCGCAGCGACGGGATGAAGATGGCGATAATGGCCAGGCGAAAGTAGATCATGCTGGACCAGCTTCAAGCCGGGCTCACCGGCCTCCGCCTCGATGACCTGATAGCCCCATTCTTCGCACTTCTGGCGCAGCGACCAGCGCACCAGGCGTTCGTCATCCACCACCAGAATTTTGTCGGCAGGCATGCAGAATGCCCCTATTCTAGCGCACCCCCGAGGCGGCTCCTCTTACGCCAGTCGTAAGCCAGCGTGCGCTCAGATAGGTACTCTCGGTGTCGCACACCAGCAGCATTGCGCCACTCGCCGTCCGAATGAGTAAGATACGCTCCATGCTCCCGCCGACGCCCAAGGAACGATCCCGCTTTGACCGGTATTCGCGCGACTATGACTCGTGCTTGAACCAGGCACTCTCGGCCACCGGGGAAGGCACGGAATACTTTGCCCGCCGGAGGGTTCGGTGGCTGGCCCACTGCCTGTCGCAGATCGGAGTCCGGCCCGCGGCAGCGCTTGATTTCGGGTGCGGAATTGGCACCACTGCTCCACTCCTGCTCACGGAATTGGGGTGCGGGCTCGTCCGCGGCGTGGATACTTCGCCCGAGAGCATTGGGCAGGCCACCAAAATGCAGTCGAACCCGCAGATTCAGTTCTTCCAGCTGCGGGATTTTCAACCTCGCGGCGAATTTGACTGTGCCTATTGCAACGGGGTTTTTCATCACATTCCGCTGTCCGAAAGACCGGCGGCCTTGAGTTTGATTCGATCGGCGCTTCGCCCGGAAGGGATCTTCGCCTTCTGGGAAAACAATCCCTGGAACCCCGGCACCCGGTATGTGATGTCACGCTGCGCCTTTGATGAGGACGCGATCAAAATCCCTCCGGCCGCAGCCCGCCGCATGCTGCGACACGCCGGATTCGAAATCCTGCGAACGGACCATCTCTTCTTTTTCCCGAAGTTTCTGGCGGTTCTCCGCCCGTTGGAGCTGATGCTGCGAAAAGTCCCGCTGGGCGGCCAGTACCAAGTGCTCTGCCGCAAGACTGCAGCATGAAGCCGGCTCAGGAACGCGCAGCGATCCCGGACCGGCAGGACAATTGCATCGCCCCAGGCGATTACTTCCGCCGCAGGCCGAGAATGCTCAGGAAAAAGCTCGCCAGGCAGATCTCGAAGCCCAACGTGAACAAGACAATCGTACTCGCCACCACTCGCACCAGCCGTGCCGGATCCATGGGTCCGAAGTGTTGCACGTCCCACAACAACAGCGAGTAAAGGCCCAGGCCCGCCCCCGCCGCCATCAGCAGTCCGCCGATGGCCAGGCCAGTCTCGAGCGGGAAGTGGCGAAACAGCCAGTTCAGGCGCGAGTCTTCGGGCATCAGCTTCTCCGTAACTGCAAAGACCTTGGTGAAAATGGAGAATGCCACGGCCTGGAATCCAATCAGGATTCCCATGATCGCGTATAGCAGAGTGTGGATGTCGATGGTGACCGATCCCACCCGGCGTGGTCCGGGCAACAGCCACAAAGCCAGCGCCGTCCCGCCGGTCATGAGCGTCAGTCCGGGATATAGAAACGACCACCGCGGGCTATACATCATGAGGAAGCGCAGATGGCGCCAGCCGTCGCGCCAGCGGCGCAGGTGCGGTGGACGGTCGCGGCCGGCGGGGGAGAGCGTGGTTGGAACCTCGCCAATCTTCATCCCAAATAACGATGCCTTCACGACCATTTCGCTGGCGAACTCCATGCCGGTGGTTTGGAGGTCCATGCGACGGTACGCCTGCATGCTGAAACCACGCAGTCCGCAGTGAAAATCGCCGCAGGGGGCATGGAACAAGAGCCTTCCCAGAAAGCTCAGCACGGGGTTGCCAAGATTCCGGTGGAGGAAAGGCATTGCACCCTTTTGAATGCCTCCTCGGAAGCGATTGCCCATCACCAGGTCGGCGCCGCTGCGCAGCAGCTCCAGGAATTTCGGAATATCGCTGAAGTCGTAACTCGCATCCGCGTCGCCCATGATCACGAATCGCCCGCGTGCCGCCGCGATGCCGCCCATCAGCGCGCTCCCGTAGCCCCTCGCCGCCACCGGAGCGACCCGCGCCCCCAGCGAAGCCGCGATCTCGGGAGATCTGTCGCTGCTGCCGTTGTCGGCTACGATGATTTCGGCGTTGATGCCGTGGTCGCGGGCCGCTCGCTGAATTTGCGCGATGCAAGCGGGCAGGGTGCGCGCTTCATTCAGACACGGCAGGACCACGGACAGCTCCAGCTCGCCGCCGGCAGCCGCTTTCTCACGCTGGACGTGCTCTTCGGACGCGATCCAGGACATTTCCATCGCCCCTGCTGCTCCGATTGAAAATCGAAACCCGGGTCCTTGCAAGTCATGTTTCAATCCGCTCAAATAGAAGAGTTACTCGATGAGGGAACGAGGTCTCGACCAATTGGCGATCCTGGTGGTGGGTGGAGCGGGCTATATTGGCAGTCATGCCGCGCGCGCGCTGCGGCGTTCCGGCTATGAGGTCATTCTCTACGACAATCTTTCAACCGGTGATCGCCGTTTGGCGCAGGGATTTGAACTGGTGGACGGGACAATCGCCGACGAAGCGAAGCTGCGCTCCGTCCTTGGGCGGGTGGATGCGGTGATGCACTTCGCCGCCCACGCCTACGTGGGTGAGTCGGTCGAGAACCCGCGCAAATACTTTCGTAACAACGTCGAGGCGGCGCTCAGCTTGCTCAACGCCACGCTCGACGCCGGCATCCGCCGCTTCGTGTTTTCCTCCACGTGCGCTGTCTATGGCGAGCCGGCAAAGGTTCCCATCACCGAGGACAACCCGCGTCAGCCGGTCAATCCTTATGGCACGTCCAAACTGTTTTGTGAGTATGCGCTGGAGGCCTACGATCGCGCTTACGGCCTGCGCTCGGCCCGTCTGCGCTATTTCAACGCCGCCGGCGCCGATGACAGCGGCGAGATCGGCGAACTTCACGATCCCGAGACTCACCTGATTCCTCTTGCGCTCGCCGCTACTGGAGAGGGAGCCGCGCTAAAGATCTTCGGCACGGACTACCCGACCCCGGACGGCACCTGTATTCGCGACTACATCCACGTGAACGACCTCGCCGATGGGCATGTCCGCGCGCTCCAGTATCTCGAGAAAGGCGGCGACTCCGTCGCTCTCAACCTCGGGACAGGCAGTGGAAATTCCGTGCTCGAGGTCATTCAGGCAGCAGAGACCGTCACCGGCCGCAAGGTTCGCCGCAAAGTCGGTCCACGGCGCGCCGGCGATCCTCCAGTCCTGGTTGCGGACGCCTCGCGCGCTGAGAAGGTGCTCGGGTGGAAGGCCACGCGGGCGCTTCCGGACATTGTCTCAAGCGCCTGGAAATGGATGCAAAAGGTCCGCAGCGGTTCCTGAAGGGAACGCTAGAGTCCAGAGATCAGGAATTCTGCTGGCGCGCGGCGGCATTGGCCAAGCGGTTGGCCTCCGCGTTGTTCTCGCGCGACACGTGATTGATGGAGAAGCTCAGCGAGCGGGCCAGCTTGCGGCAAATCCAGTGCAGCGAATAGAGACGCGCGCTGCGGCATTCGTATTCGCCTCGCATCTGGCGGACCACTACTTCGGAATCCGAATAGACGTGAAGTACCTTGGCCTGCAGGTTCAGCGCGCACTGCAGCGCTTCCAGCAGCGCGATGTACTCGGCCACGTTGTTGTCCTGATGGCCGATCCACTTGGAAATTCGGATCGGGGCGCCTTCGGGCCGGCCAATCACTACTCCAATACCGGACGGTCCTGGATTGCCCAGCGAGCCGCCGTCTACATAGGCCACGAAAACTGACATTAGCAACCTGTTTCCTTACACCATGCGGGAGGAGGGCGTGCGGCGTCAAGAAGATTACTTGCCGCCGAACATCTCCCGTAACCTTCCTGCGCAACTGTGCAAGACTATGTGCAAAACTCGTCCACAACTATCTACGCATTCGTAAAGCGTTTGCAATTCATCGACTTGTAACATTCTTCGACGCGTTCGAAAAAATCTTGAATTGCACTAAAAAGCGGCATTGACAATTTATCGCACAACGCTTAGGGTTGCTCGCGTCGATGGCTGAAAGGGTTAGCCAAAATAAAACGTGGCAAACCTGAAGTAGGCTGGGCGATGGGCAAGCCGGGGTAACTCGGTGAGCTGCCAAACCCGAAAAAACCGACTGTCCTGCGAGGGATAGCCGGGGTTTGGGACTGCGAAAGCAGTGATCGCATCGGGGGCTGTGACGGTGCATGTCTCCACGCTGTTGGCTTCCTCGCAGGAGCTGGCGGCTAGAGCATAACCAATGTCACGGCCCTTTTAATTTGCCCGCCCTTCGCAATCCCTTCCTGCTTGTGATCCTGGTCGCACTCTCCTGTGATCCCGCATAGCGATCAGATTCATCAGGTGCTGCTCAATCTCTTGTTGAACTCGGTGCAGGCGATCGACGGGCCCGGCCTGGTGCGGGTCGCGGTGTTCGAGCAGGGCAAAGCGGCAGTGGTGACGGTGTCGGACACGGGACGCGGCATTCCTGCCGAGCATCTCCCGAATATTTTCCGCCCGTTCTACACCACCAAGGGAAACGGCACGGGGCTGGGATTGTCGCTCGCGCGCCGGATTGTGGAAGAACACCACGGACAGATCGCAGTCGAGAGCAGTTCGGCGAGGGAAGAACGTTATCGGTGGTATTGCCGGTCCGGCAACCGGTGTTGGCTGCTTCCTAGCCTCTATTGTCAATTAGCCCCTCTTCACGTACTCTGCCGCGCATGGAAAATCGATCCCGGCGCGCGTTCGTTTTCGGCCTACTTGTTCTCCTCACATCACTTCTCTCTCCCGCACAGACAGCGTCGTCCTTCTCGCTGGAACAGGTGATGAGTTCTCCTTTTCCGACAAACCTGGTCGCAGCCCAGCAATCCGGGCGAATCACCTGGGTATTCACGGCCAAGGGCGAGCGCAATGTCTGGGTGGCGGACGCTCCGAACTTTGAATCGCGGCAGGTCACGCACTACAGCGGCGACGATGGAATGCCGATTGCCGCGCTCAAGCTCACGCCCGACGGCCGCACTGCCATCTATGCGCGGGGCAGCGAAGCGAATGGCGCTGGAGAAATCGCCGATCCGACCAGCAACGTCGAGAAGCGCACCCAGCAAGTCTGGGCGGTGGACGTGGATAAGGGCGAACCGCGCTCGCTGGGCGAGATGGGCTGCGAGGAAGAGGGATGCGAGGACATCCAGATTTCTCCCAACGGCGAGTTTGCGGTGTGGTCGGCGAAGAAGCAGCTCTGGATCGCTCCGATCTCCGGCAAAGAAAAAGCTAAGGCGCTAACTTTCGCGCGCGGGAAAAACGCACAGCCGAAGTGGTCGCCGGACGGAAAGAAGGTGGAAGAGCTGGATCAAGGCGTATGGGGCGACGGAGGAGTTTTTTGGAAGGCAGCTTGCAAAGTGAGGAGATTTGGTAATTTTGCAACCTGTAATTTGGTAATTTGAAACCTTGGCGGCGACAGTTATCGCAGGGCTTTCCGCAAACGCTCCCAAGTCACCTCCAGCGCCTCCGGCAGCACCCGCGTCTCCCCGATCACGCTGACGAAGTTCGCGTCTGCCACCCAGCGCGGCAGCATGTGCATGTGGATGTGTCCGGCCACGCCCGCGCCCGCCGCCTTCCCCAGATTCATGCCGAGGTTGATGCCGTCAGGATGATAGAGATCGCGCAGGACCACCTCCAGTCGCTGGCTTAGCGCCATCATCTCCTGGGCGGCATCGCCGGGGACCTTGTGCAGTTCGTCCAGATGTATGTAGGGCACGATCATGACGTGGCCGTTGGTGTAGGGGAAGGTATTCAGGATGACGTAGCAGTGCGCGCCGCGGTGGACTATGCGCGCCTTTTCGTCAGTTTCCTTCGGGGCATTGCAGAAGATGCAACCGGTGGCTGGAGCGGCAGCGCTCACGTAGGCGTAGCGCCAGGGCGTCCAGAGATAGTCCATGGGGGGAGGGTAGCAGAAGCCCGTGTGGGACGGACACTCCTGTGTGGGACGGACACTCTTGTCCGTCGCTCTTGACTTGTGCCAACCGCTCAAGAAAGGCAACTGCGGCGGACAAGAGTGTCCGCCCCACACGCCCTCGGGACAGCCGGCAGAGCCAGCCCTGAGCGAGGCCGAAGGGATGCCGGCGCTACGCTTTGCTTGCCGGCGCTATGGGACGGAGTCTAGTACCGATTACCAAAGCGGGGCCCGATGCCGGAGAAATGTAAAAGGACGGTAAATTTCGCCGCTGGTAAGTAACCAAGCACGTTTCGCGTTTGACACTGTTCGGAAGCGATTGCTATAGTCGGAGAGTCCCCTTTGGACGCGGGTTCGAAGCGACGTTCCGGCAAGCTGGGATTGTCCTAGGGTCGTCCGCCAGGGCGGCCTCAACACAACCAAAGACCACGCCAGCAGTCCGCTACACCACGTCCCGCATCCGTCGCACGCACAAGTGTGCGGCACACCAGAGAGGCTATGACTTTGTTTGACGACAGCACAGCCCGCAACCTTGAACCCATGACAAACGCTACTGAAACCCACGACAGCGGCCCGGCCGTAGAGGAACACCCGGAGCCCGTACAACCCGAAACCGCGTCCCAACCAGAAGCCGCGTCCCAAGCCGAAGCGGCCGAGCCGCAGGCTTCCGCCCCGGAGACTCCGGGGGCGGCCAACAGCGATGATTTCGCCGCTGCCCTGGAGAACTTCACGACCGAAACCGAAGAGTCGGTCGGCGAAGACCACGTGATCCATGGCACCGTGGTCAAGCTGACTCCGACCCACGTGGTGGTGGATATCGGCGCAAAGTCCGAAGGAATGTTGCCGATCGCGGAAGTTCAGGATCACGAGGGCAAGGTCAAAGTGCAGCCCGGCGACCCCATCGACGTGATGCGGGAGAAGGGACAAACGGAAGAGGGCTACGTCAACCTCTCGCACCAGAAAGCACAGCGGCTGCGGGCATGGGACGACATTGAACGGGCGTACAACGAGAAGAAGCCGATCAAGGGCATCGTCGTGGACCGCATCAAGGGCGGCCTGACGGTGGATATCGAGGGCGCGCGCGCCTTCCTGCCCGGTTCGCAGGTGGATCTGCGGCCGGTCCGCAATCTGGATGGCATGAAGGGCCAGACCCTGGAAGTGGCCGTCATCAAGCTCAACAAGAAGCGCGGCAACATCGTGGTCTCGCGCAAACAGCTGCTGGAAGAAGCGCAGTCGGAAAAGCGCGGGAAGACGCTGGAACACCTGGAAGAGGGCGGGGTCCTGACCGGCGTGGTGAAGAACCTGACCGAGTACGGGGCATTCGTCGATCTGGGCGGAATTGACGGCCTGCTGCACATCACCGATATGTCCTGGGGACGCCTCACTCACCCTCGCGACCTGGTGAATGTCGGCGATCAGATTCAGGTCAAGGTCCTTAAGTACGACAAGGACAAACAGCGCGTTTCGCTGGGATTCAAGCAGCTTACGCCCGATCCGTGGCTCGATGCCGAGCATCGCTACCCGGTAGGCGCGCACGTTCAAGGACGCGTGATCAGTGTGACCGACTACGGCGCCTTCGTGGAGCTGGAACAGGGCATCGAAGGCCTGGTCCACGTGAGCGAAATGACGTGGTCGAAACGGATGAAGCATCCCTCTAAATTGGTGAATGTCGGAGACCACGTGGAATGCGTGGTTCTGAGCGTGAATCCGACGGAACGCCGGATTTCGCTCGGCATGCGCCAACTGGCGTCAAACCCGTGGGACACGTTGCACGACAAGTATCCGGTGGGGGCGTCGGTCGAGGGCAAGGTTCGCAACCTGACCGAGTTTGGCGCGTTCATTGAGATCGAGGATGGCATCGACGGCCTGGTACATGTCAGCAACCTGAGCTGGACCAAGCGCGTGAAGCATCCGTCGGAAGTGTTGAAGAAGGGCGACCGCGTCAAGGCAGTGGTGCTGGCCATCGAGCCCGACAAGCGCCGCCTGTCGCTAGGCGTGAAGCAACTGCAACCGGACGTCTGGGACAGCTTCTTTGCACAGCATCGGGTGGGCGACATCATCCACGGCAAGGTACTGCGGGTGGCGAATTTCGGCGCATTCGTTGAAATTGCGGAAGGAGTCGAGGGACTGTGCCACAACTCGGAGGCGGTGGACGATAAGGGTCAGCCGGTCCATCTCGAGCCGGGTCAGGAGTTCGACTTCAAGATCATCAAGATGAATCAGGACGAGAAAAAAGTCGGCCTGAGCATCAAGGCAGTGGGTGAGGAAGCTTCGCGCCAGGAAGTGGACTCCTACAAGCACCCGGCTTCTTCCACTAGCTCGACGATTGGAGAGTTGATTTCGTGGAAGCGGGCGGGCGGGGAGAACAGCTAATTTCCTTTCGCGCGGATCGACGCGGCTTAACGCGGATCAAGCAAAGAAAAAGGCTGCCAGAAATGGCGGCCTTTGTTATCGGCCTCTGAATTTGTCATCCCGAGCGAAGCGAGGGATCTGCAGTTCGCCGCTGATCAGCTAAACCCCTTGCCCGCGCGCCAGCTTCATTTCCACCTGCTGGCGATCCTGTTCGCTGACCTTGAACAGCTGGCGCGGCTGCAGCTTCATCCAGTGGGCCAGGAATACTTCGGGAAGTTGCGCGATTCGGGTGTTGTAGGTAGCGACGTCGTCGTTGAAGAACTCCCGGCGGTCGGCGATGCGCTCTTCCAGCTCCGAAATGCGCGTTTGCAGAGCGAGAAAGTTCTGGTTGGCCTTGAGATCGGGATACCGCTCGGCAACCGCAAACAGCGTGTGCAGCGCTCCGGTCAGCCGGAGGTCAGCTTGCGCCTTCTGGAAAATGCTGGCGGCCCCGATCGAGGCTGTGCGTGCCTGCGTGACGGCCTCCAGCGTCTGGCGTTCGTGATCCATGTAGCCCTTGACGCATGAAACCAGGTTGGGAATTTCGTCGTGGCGCTGCTTGAGCAGGACGTCGACATTGGCCCAGGCGCGGTCGTTCTCGTTCCTCAAACGGACCAGTTCGTTGTACAGGATGGTCGCGTAGATCGCGATCCCGGTCGCGGACAACACAATGGCGGCGGTGGCGAAAAGCGACATGGCTGTTGGGGCGAATGTAGTGGAAAGAGAGGAGGCAGACAAGTTACGGCTGGTGGCCGGCTGGAAAGCGGTAGCGCCGGCATCCTGCCGAAGGTGCCGAGGGAGGGCGTCCTCGCCGTCAGCGCGGCGTTACTTCGTGTCGATCTTCAGATTGATCGAAACCTGCGGGCGATCGTCGAACTGGCTGACCGTTTTGGTGTCGCTCTTGCGGCCGTTGTATTGTGCGTACACTTCGTAGTCAATATTCGGCTGGAGCGACGGGAAACGGTAGCTGCCGTCCTGGCTGACGATGTAGGTTTTGACGGCGCGGGTGCGCGTGTTGGTCAGATAGACGACCGCGTTGGGCAGGGGATTGTCGGCGTGATCCAGCACTTTGCCGGTCAGGAGGCGCGTGTTGTCTCCCTTGGGAGGGTTGCCAAACTGCGGTGCCGGAGCCGCCACCACCAAAGCCGAGAACAGAAGCAGAAGCAAGGTCGTAATGATCGTCTTCTTCATAGTGTCCCCTTCCTGGTGCATTCCACCCACACCAATTTCTACCAGAACTACCCTACCAGATTAGATGCAGTCCGATATCCGAGCGCTCGTCATTCTCAATATGGACAGTGACCTCGGTGCCAGCCTTTAAGTGCTTGCCAGAAGGCAACTTATAGTCCTTTAAATCGGCCCAAACGACGTAATCGGCTTTGCCCGCGGGCAGTCGCTGGGCGAACTCGCCGCTGTGGTTAGAGTAGAGCTCCCAGTGCGCTTTTTTCTGGTCGGCACGCCGGATCTTGACCTTGACGCCATAGACGACCCGCCCGTCAGGATCAAAAACGGTTCCGAAGATGAGAGCGTAGGGCTTTCGCGCAGCCTGCTGGGGCTGACCGCCGGCCGCATTGGGTGGCAAAAGGAGAGCGGCG
Source organism: Terriglobales bacterium (assembly GCA_049273945.1). Classification (GTDB taxonomy): domain Bacteria; phylum Acidobacteriota; class Terriglobia; order Terriglobales; family Acidobacteriaceae; genus Acidiflorens. The sequence continues at coordinate 60,620 of JBASRS010000059.1, forward strand.
ACAAGAAGAAGCGCAGCGAAGACCTGAACGATAAAGCGCGGTGGCACTCGGGGATCGGAATCAGTTCTCAGGCATCGTCTCCGTCGTCCGAGTCCTTGTCGGCCTTCTCGTCGTCCTCGTCTTCCTCGTATTCTTCTTCGTCCACCGGTTTGAGCTCGATGGGGTTGGCGGTGATCACCTCGAAGTCGCTGCCGCACTCCGGGCACGAAACGACCTCGCCTTCATCCACCTCATCTTCCTCGATGTCCAGATCGGTCTCGCATTCGGGACAGTACACCATGACGCCTCCGCAGTCAGGATACCCTGTTATATTTAGTTTCTTCGCGCGCCAAAGGTCAAGAGGCCCGCTAAGGAATTTCTCGCCATGGCTGACTCCCTCTCGCTCCGGATCCGACTCGTCTGCTTTGTACTGGCGGCTTTGATGGTTGCCCTGACAATGGTGCAATTTGACCCTCTAGGTGCGGCGCAGGAGGCCGTGCCGAAGAACACCGCCGACCCGCGGATTGCCGGGGCCATCCAGCAAGTCTCGGCCGACCACATCTGGCAGACCATCGAAAAGCTGGTCAGCTTCGGCAACCGGTCGACGATTTCCGCGCAGGACGAGGCTTCCATCAAGGCAGGCAAGGGGATCGGAGCGGCGCGCGAGTGGATCAAGTCGGAGTTTGAGCGGTACTCGAAGGAGTGTGGCGGGTGTTTGGAAGTGAAGACGGATTCGTTCCTGGAACAGCCCGCCGACAGGATTCCCCAGCCTACCCAGATCACGAATGTGTACGCGGTACTGCACGGAACCGATCCCAGGCAGGCCGACCGGATCGTGCTCGTGACCGGACACTACGATTCCAGAAACAGCGACACCTTCAACACCACCGATGCGGCGCCCGGAGCGAACGATGACGGCAGCGGTACGGCCGTGAGCCTGGAGTGTTCGCGCGTCCTGAGCAAGATGAAATTTCCGGCCACGATTGTTTTTCTCACCGTGGCAGGCGAAGAACAGGGACTGAACGGAAGCAAGCACTTCGCCGAGATGGCGAAGCAGCAGGGATGGAATCTGGAAGGCGTGTTGAACAACGACATCGTGGGCGGGGACCGCAGTCCGCAGCAGGACGCGAGCGTGGTACGGGTATTTTCCGAAGGACTGCCGAACGCTGCCAGCGATCCCGAGATCCGGCGGATTCGCGCGCTGGCCGGAGAGAGCGACTCTCCGTCGCGGGAGCTGGCACGGTATGTCGCCGAGGTTGGGCGGACGTACCCGGGTGGCATCAAGCCGATGCTGGTGTTCCGGCTGGACCGGTTTCTGCGTGGCGGCGACCACTATTCTTTCAATCAGCAGGGGTTCGCTGCGGTGCGGTTCACGGAATTTCGCGAAGACTACAACCATCAGCATCAGAACGTACGGACGGAGAACGGCATCGAATATGGCGATCTGCCCAAGTTCGTGAATTTCGATTACGTGGCTGAGGTAGCGCGCCTGAACGCGGCTACGCTCGCCTCGCTGGCGTCGGGTCCGGCTCCTCCAGCGAAGGTGAAGATGCTGACCAAGGTACTAGAGAATGACACGCATCTGACGTGGGAGCCTTCGGCGGGCGCTACCGGATACGAGGTCGTCTGGCGGGCGACCAGCAGCCCGGACTGGGAGCACGTCCAAACGGTAACGGGCGCGACCCGTGCAACCCTGAAGGTTTCGAAGGATAATGTGATATTCGCCGTGCGGGCGGTCGATGCGGCGGGACATCGCAGTTTGCCGGTGGTGCCGGAACCGGAAAGATAAAGGAAGTGGTTAGTGATGAGTGGTTGGTGATTAGTAAAACCAACCACTCATCACTAACCACGAATCACTGATTTTATGAATCGCGGAAGGACTATCTCGCTGAGCTTCCCTCCCTTCACGCCCTGGGTGAAGAGAATCATCTTCGCCTGCGCTGGAGTTTATTTTCTCCAGGTCGTCCTGGGAGTGTTGGCTCCGCGCCTCGTCGAGTACCTATTCACCTACTTCAGCCTGATTCCTGCCGACGTGACTCACGGCCTCATCTGGCAGATGGTGACGTATTCGTTCCTGCACGGCGGGACCTGGCACCTGCTGATCAACATGCTCACGCTGTGGATGTTCGGGTCGCAGGAAGAACAGGACTGGGGGTCGCGGCGCTTTCTCGAGTTTTATATTTTCTGTGTGGTAGGCGCGGCCCTGGTCACGATTGGCGTCGCCTACATCGGATGGGGCATGAATCCGGAGACCAAGACTGTCGGGGCTTCCGGCGGAATCTATGGACTCCTGCTTGCGTATGGGATGCTCTACGGAGATCGCGAACTGTTTCTGTTTCCCATCCCCGTTGCCATCAAAGCGAAATACCTGGTTGGCATCCTGATTTTTATCGTGCTAATTTCCGCGTTTCAGCCTTCGCAAGGCGGCGTGGCGAACTTCGCGCACCTCGGTGGCCTGCTCTTCGGATTCATCTATCTGAAACTTTTGCCACGCCGTGGCCTGGGCTTTGCCGCATCGGAGCGCTATTTGAGCCTGCGCAACTCCTACTATCGCTGGAGACGGCGGCGGGCGGCGAGGAAGTTTGAAGTCTACATGCGGGATCACGACCGCAAGGTGACGTTCGATGAGCACGGCAACTACGTCCCACCGGATGAGAACGACAAGACCAATGGCGGATCGAAGTCGGGATGGGTGAATTAGCTGTCAGGATCTGGCACTTGGCACTTAGCCATTAGCTAAACCTGCTTGTCATCGCTGACCCTGGGCACCGCTTTCATTTGAACATCCCCGCAAACGCCGCCAGGACGCGACCGGGAAGCTCGGTTGCCAGTTGCTTCCCCTTAAATCCGAGGTCATGTCCGGCGCCTTCCACTTTCGACAATTCTTTTCTCGCGGGCATCAATTGCAGGGCACGTTCCATTTCCTCAATGCTGCCGAAAGGGTCGCGGGTGCCGTGGACGAACAGGCTGGGCGTACGCAGGTTGGGGAGATGTTGGGTGCGCAACTGGTCCGGCTTGCGCGGCGGGTGCAGCGGGTAGGAGAGCAGCAGGAGTCCTGACGCCAGATCGGGTTCGGCGGCGCAGAGCATGGTGGACTGGCGGCCCCCGTAGGAGTGGCCGCCGAGGAAGATTCGCCCGGAGGCCAGCTTGCGCATTGCGGCAACGGCATTGCGCAGGCCGGCGCGGTCGCGCTCAGCGTTACCGGGAAACGGCGGGCCGGTCGGCCGCTCCTGACGGAATGGGAGGTCGCAGCGCAGTACGGTGTAGCTGTGCTCCGCAAACGTTTCCGCCAGCGCGATCAGCAGAGGAGCGTTGCAGTTCGATCCGGCTCCGTGGGTGAGGATCAGGGCATCGCCAGCGGGGTCTGCGGGAGAGTGCAGGAAGCCGCGAACGGCAGGGGTGTACGAATCGTCGGAGAATCTAGTTGCAGTCTGCATTCAGGCCTAGCAACGAATTGCAACAGCAAAGGAAAGCAGGTCCTTCGCTTCGCTCAGGATGACAAATTCTTTAAGTTGCTTACTTTTTATTGCCCCGGCGCTTCGGCGTTGCCCGCTCACTCTCGCCCACGGTGTGCAGCCGCATAAAATTCGTGGCGCCCGACGTCAGCCGCGTTCCAGCCACAAGTCCGAGCACGTCTCCCCTTCGAATGACACCTTTGGGCAGCAGCTCTCTTTCCGCGGTTCGCACCATTTCTTCGGCGGAGTTCCACTGCGTCTTGTGAATGGGATTCACGCCCCAGAGCGCATTCATGCGGTTACACACCTCGAGGTTGCGGCTGAAGGCGTAAATACAGGCCTTGGGCCGGTGCTTGGACAGCATGCGCGCGGTGTTGCCGCTCTCCGTGAAAACGGCGATCGCTCCCATGGGCAGTTCTTCGGCGGCGTGGGCGATGGATTCGCAGATGGTTTCGGCGACGGAATAGGTTTGATTCTCGCGGCGGCGGCGCGGCGTTTGCGGCAATTGCGCCATGCTAGCCTCGGCCTCGAGGATGATGCGGGCCATCATGGCGACGGTCTCGCGCGGGAAGCCCCCTAGCCGTCTCGGCGGAGAGCATGACCACATCAGTGCCGTCAAAAATCGCGTTGGCGACGTCGCTCGCTTCGGCGCGCGTGGGGCGTGGATTCTGGGTCATGGATTCGAGCATCTGGGTGGCGGTAATCACCGGCTTACGCCAGACGCTGGCGCGCTGGATGACACGTTTCTGAATGATCGGCACGCGCTCGGGGGGCACCTCAACACCGAGGTCGCCGCGCGCGATCATCACGCCGTCGGCCGTTTCGAGAATTTCCTCGAGGCGCTCGATCGCTTGCGGCTTTTCCAGCTTGGCGACGACCGGCACAGCTTTCCCATACTCGCGCATCACGTCTTCGGCCATGCGGAGGTCGTCGGCGGAGCGAACAAAGGAGAGCGCAACAGCGTCCACGCCGTGTTGCAGCCCGAATTTCAGATCCTGCTTGTCTTTGTCGGTCAGCGCGGGAATGGAGACGGCCGCGCCCGGCAGGTTGATTCCCTGCTGTTCGGCAAGCAGGCCTCCGTTGACGACTTCGCATTCGACGTTGGTTCCGCGGATCGCGATCACTCTCAATTCAATGCGGCCGTCGGAGAGTAGCACGCGGGCGCCCGGCTCGACTTCGCGCGCCAGGCCGGAAAAATCGGTTGAGATGAGCGTGGCCGTGCCAGCCACTTCGCGGGGCGTTATCGTCAGCCTCGCGCCGGCTTCGAGCACAACCGGATGGCCGCCCTTGAGGTGACCAGTGCGAATCTTGGGGCCCTGAAGGTCCTGAAGAATACAGACCGTCCGTTTCAGGCAGCGGGCGGCGCGGCGCAGACACTTGATTCGGCGAGCGTGCTCGGCATGCGTTCCGTGGGAGAAGTTCAGGCGGGCGACGTCCATGCCGAGCTGCATCAGGTCACGAATGCAGGCTTCAGAATCGCAGGCCGGGCCGATGGTGCAGATGATCTTGGCGCGGCGTACACGGGCTTCCGCACCCTCCGGCGGAAAATTCCCGGCGGGCAGGTCGCCAGCCACGAGATCGGGCTTGCGGGGCACGCAGTGCGACAGATCCTTTCTGTTCAGTAGTCAGGAGTCGGCAAAAGCCAGAACCCGGGGACGCTGGCTCCTGACTACTGACTACGGCTCTTTGTCCGCGGGCGGAGGCACGCACTTCGTGAGCCCACGCGGGAACAGCATGGCGTTGAATTCGGCACCGATCAGCACGACGAGCGAGATCAGGTACATCCAGAAGAGTAGCGCGATACTCACTCCCAGCGACCCGTAGATGATGCTGTAGTCGGCGTAGCGCTGCAAATACCATCCGAAGAGCGCGGTGACGCCCAGCCACATGGCAGTGGCCAATACAGCGCCGGGCAGAACGCTGTGCCAGGGTTGGGTGCGTGGGACGGCGTTGTGGTAGATCAACGCGATTACGGCAATGCTGGTGAGTATCGCGATCGTCCAGCGGATGGCTATCCAGAGTAGTAAAACCAGAGGACCGAGCTCATGGTCAATGTGAAACAGGACGCGGGTTTCGATGCGGGCGCCGAAGGCTACCAGGATCGTAGAGAAGGTTAACGGCAACCCTGCCATGAGAACGAGCGAGATGGCAATCAGGCGCTCCTTGAGCAGTCCCCAGGTTTTGGGAAGTTGGTAAGCGCGGCGGAAGCCTTCCATCCACGAAATGATGACACCGGAGGCGGTCCAGATCGTCAGCAACGAAGTGCCGATCAGCAGGCCCACGGGGCGGTGTGCCGCTCCCTTCAAGTAAGCGAGCGCAGCAGTGGCGCCAGCGGGCAAGATGCGGCCTAGCGCGTAGGACACCTCCCGGAGGTAAACCTCGCCCCGGCGTACGGTGGCCAGCACGGAGCCAAGCACGAGCAATGCGGGGAAGAACGTCAGGATGGAGGAGTAGGCAGAAGCTTTGGCGGTAGCAAAGGCATCGTGCTCGAACGCCCGCCAGAGCGATAGCCGGAACAGGCGCCAGAAACGTCCCAGTGCCGGAGCCAGGATAAGTCCACCGGGGAACGGTTCCGGCTTGGCTTTATGGTCCTCGGGCTCGAGTAAGTGTTGTGGTTCAACAGCGAACGCCATTGTTTTTCAGACGGACAAGGGGCGACTCGCGTCGCCCCCTGGGATGGTTGTATTTCGAGTTACTCGGCGGCGAGTTCTTCGGTCTCGCCTTCATGGCGCATGAGTTCGAGCGCACGCTCGGCCTCCTCGTAAGCTTGCGAGACTTCCTCCTGCACCTTCTGTGCAGCCTCTTCCATTTCCGGAGAGAGCCGCACGTTGCGATAGTACTCCATGCCGGTGCCGGCAGGGATCAAACGGCCCACGATCACGTTTTCCTTCAGACCGCGCAGGTGATCCACCGCCCCCTGAATGGAGGCTTCGGTGAGCACGCGCGTGGTTTCCTGGAACGACGCGGCCGAGATAAACGAGTCGGTCGAGAGCGACGCCTTGGTGATGCCGAGCAGCAACGGACGGCCGGTGGCCGGTTTGCCGCCATCGCGAATGACGCGTTCGTTTTCCTCGCGGAAGCGGAACTTGTCCACCTGCTGTTCGAGCAGGAACTGGGTGTCGCCCACGTCTTCGACCTTCACCCAGCGCATCATCTGGCGAACGATCACCTCGATGTGCTTGTCGGAGATGTTGACGCCCTGGAGCCGGTAAACTTCCTGGATTTCGTTCACCAGGTAGGATTGCAGCTCCTTTTCGCCGAGCACGGCCAGGATGTCGTGCGGGTTGAGCGGGCCGTCCATGAGCGGTTCGCCCGCCTTGACACGCTCGCCTTCCTGCACGTTGATGTGAACGCCGCGTGGAACGGAGTATTCCTTCTCCGTGCCGTTGTCGGCCGCCACGTATAGTTTGCGCTGACCCTTCGAAACCTCGCCGAAGCGAACCACGCCATCGATTTCGCTGATGACGGCGGTTTCGCGCGGCTTGCGGGCTTCGAACAGTTCGACCACGCGCGGCAGACCACCCGTGATGTCTTTGGTCTTGGTGGTTTCACGCGGGATCTTGGCCAGCACGTCGCCGGGGTACACGGTGTCGCCATCCTGCACCATAAGGTGGGCGCGGGACGGCATCAGGTAGCGCTTGCTGGCCTTGCCCTTAATCACGATCGCCGGCTGGCGCTTCTCGTCGGGCGAATCGGCCACCACGTGACGCGACAAGCCGGTAACCTCGTCCACTTCTTCGTGGAGCGTGACACCTTCCTGTAGATCCTTGAACTGGGTGGTGCCGCCGATTTCGGTCAGGATCGCGAAAGTGTACGGATCCCACTCGACCAGAACCTGGCCAAGCTGGACCTGATTGCCTTCGTTGACCTTCAACTTAGCGCCGTACACGACCGCATAACGCTCGCGCTCGCGGCCTTTCTCGTCCACCACGGCGATCGAGCCTTGGCGGTTCATGACGACCAGGTCGCCCGTCTTCGCCTTCACGGTCTGCAATCCAACGAAGCGCACGGTGCCGTGGTTCTTGGCGTCAAGGCGCGACTGTTCCGAAACTCGCGATGCGGTACCACCGATATGGAAGGTACGCATGGTGAGCTGCGTTCCAGGTTCGCCGATGGACTGGGCCGCGATGACGCCGGTGGCCTCGCCGAGCTCCACCAGACGGCCCGAAGCGAGGTTGCGTCCGTAGCACATGACGCAAACGCCGCGCTTCGATTCGCAGGTAAGCACGGAGCGGATCTTCACCCGCTCGATACCGGCCGCCTGGATCGCGCCCGCCAGATCTTCGGTGATTTCCTGGTTCACATCCACGATGACGTTGCCGTCGTAGTCCTTGATCTTCTCGAGCGACACGCGGCCGACAATCCGGTCGCGCAGCGGTTCGATGATCTCGCCGGCTTCGACGATACCCGAGACGAAGATGCCGTCCACCGTGCCGCAGTCGTACTCGCTGACGATGACGTCCTGCGCCACGTCCACCAGTCGGCGGGTCAGGTAGCCCGAGTCGGCCGTCTTGAGCGCCGTATCGGCCAGACCCTTGCGCGCGCCGTGCGTCGAGATGAAGTACTGCAACACGGTCAGACCTTCGCGGAAGTTGGCCGTGATGGGCGTCTCAATGATTTCGCCCGAGGGCTTCGCCATCAGGCCGCGCATCCCGGAGAGCTGGCGGATCTGCTGTTTCGATCCGCGGGCCCCGGAGTCGGCCATGACGTAAATCGGGTTGAGAGCCCCTTCCTTGTCGGCCTTCTGCATCTGCCCGAACATTTCGTCGGCGACCTTTTCCGTGATCGCTGACCAGATTTCAATGACCTTGTTGTAGCGCTCGCCATTGGTGATAGCGCCGTCCAGGTACTGCTGCTGGACGTTGACCACCTGTTTCTCGGCGTCGCGTACCAGGGTCTTCTTGTTGTCGGGGATAACCATGTCGTCAATGCCGATGGAGAGGCCGGCGCGAGTGGCATAGCGAAAGCCGAGCGCCTTGATCTCATCGAGCATCTTGACTGTGGTCTCGAGCCCGAACCGCAGGTAGCAGTAGTTCACCAGCTGGCCAATGCCCTTCTTCTTGAGCAGGCCGTTGATGTAGGGCATGCCCTCGGGAAGATGATCGTTCAGGATGGCGCGTCCGACGGTGGTATTCAGGAATTCGCGTTCATACGGAACCGGGTCCGTATGGGTCACATCCTGATCATCATAGGCCTGCGTGAGGTCCACGACTTCGCCCGTGTAACGAAGGCGAATCGGGGAGAGGGTTTCGACCTCGCCCATTTCGAGCGCGATCACGACTTCGTCAATGTTGGCGAAGGAACGGCCCTCGCCTTGGGCGCCGGGTTTCGCTTTGGTCAGGTAGTAGAGGCCGAGCACCATGTCCTGCGTGGGCACGGTGATGGGCTGTCCGGAAGCCGGCGAGAGAATGTTGTGCGACGACAGCATCAGCACGCTGGCTTCGACCTGCGCCTCGGGTGACAGCGGAATGTGGACCGCCATCTGGTCGCCGTCGAAGTCGGCGTTGAACGCTGTGCAGACGAGCGGGTGGATCTTAATGGCCTTGCCTTCCACCAGCACCGGTTCGAACGCCTGAATGCCCAGGCGGTGCAGGGTAGGAGCGCGGTTCAGCAGGACGGGATGGTCCTTGATGACTTCTTCGAGGATGTCCCAAACGATCGATTCCTGCTGCTCGACCATCTCTTTGGCCTGTTTGATAGTGGTGCAGTGCCCGGTCTGTTCGAGCCGGTGATAAATGAAGGGCTTGAACAGCTCGAGCGCCATCTTCTTGGGCAGACCGCACTGGTGCAGCTTCAACTCGGGGCCGACCACGATGACGGAACGCCCGGAGTAGTCCACGCGCTTGCCGAGCAGGTTCTGGCGGAAGCGGCCCTGCTTGCCTTTGAGCGTGTCGGAGAGCGACTTCAGCGGGCGGTTGTTGGCGCCGCGCAGAACGCGTCCGCGGCGTCCGTTGTCGAACAGGGCGTCCACCGCCTCCTGCAACATGCGCTTTTCGTTGCGCACGATGACTTCGGGGGCGTGCAGGTCCATCAGCTTCTTCAACCGGTTGTTGCGGTTGATGACGCGGCGATAGAGATCGTTCAGATCGGAAGTGGCAAAACGGCCGCCATCGAGTGGAACGAGCGGACGCAGCTCGGGCGGGATCACCGGGATCACGTCCAGAATCATCCACTGCGGCTTGTTGCCGCTCTTGCGGAAGGCCTCGACCACTTTCAGCCGCTTGGCGTACTTCAGGCGCTTCTGCAGCGAGGTCTCATTCTTCATCTTCTCGCGCAGTTCGCTGGAGAGCGAATCGACTTCGACGCGCTTGAGAAGTTCCTTGATCGCTTCCGCGCCCATCATGGCCTTGAAGCCGGTGGGACGGAACTGCTGGTCGAGTTCCCGGTACTTGGCCTCGTCCTTGATGACCTCGTGGTCTTTGACCGGGGCGTCGCCGGTCTCAATCGTAACGTAGGCTTCGAAATACAGGATCGCCTCGAGATCGCGGAGGGAGATGTCGAGGAGATGTCCGATGCGGCTGGGCAGGCCCTTGAAAAACCACACGTGCGAGCAGGGCGAGGCCAGTTCGATGTGGCCGAGCCGCTCACGGCGGACTTTCGAAAGCGTCACTTCCACGCCGCACTTGTCGCAGATCACGCCCCGGTGCTTCATGCGCTTGTACTTGCCACAGAGACACTCCCAGTCGGTGACCGGGCCAAAGATGCGGGCGCAGAACAGGCCGTCCCGCTCGGGCTTAAAAGTGCGGTAGTTGATGGTTTCCGGCTTGGTTACTTCCCCGTGCGACCAGCTCCGGATCTTCTCGGGCGACGCCAGACTGATTCGGATGGCGTCGAAGTCAGCAACGGGGTTTGCCATGTCAAACGGGCTCGGACGGAACATGTGCCTCCGCTTTCCTGCGGTCTATCGCGACCGCCAGCGGCCCTCGACTTCAGTTCTCAGTTTCCGGTTCTCAGTGAAAGCCGGTTTGAGCTTTGCCTTTCCGCGGCGCTGAGAGCAGGTGTCGCGGTGGCCAATCATCCAGAACTTTGTTAGCCAATTCCCGGCTCCACGCCCACCCAGCTGTCTCTACGACTGAGAGCTGGGAACGGAGCACCGGGAACTGCCCTTAATCCGCTGCCGCGGCCACCGGCTTCTTCTCCGTGGCCTTGATCAATTCCACATCCAGGCAGAGCGACTGCAACTCGCGAATCAGCACGTTGAACGATTCCGGCACACCCGGCTCCATCGCGGCCTCGCCTTTGACGATGGCCTCGTAGATTTTGGTGCGTCCGTAAACGTCGTCCGACTTCGCCGTGAGCAGCTCCTGCAGGATGAACGCCGCGCCGTACGCCTCGAGAGCCCAGACTTCCATTTCTCCGAAGCGCTGCCCGCCGAACTGCGCTTTGCCGCCCAGCGGCTGCTGGGTGATGAGCGAGTACGGGCCGATGGAGCGCGCGTGAATCTTGTCGTCCACCAGGTGCGACAGCTTGAGCATGTAGATGTAGCCGACCGTGACCGGCTGTTCGAACTTCTCGCCCGTCATTCCGTCGCGCAGATTGGTCTTGCCCGACGTCGGTAGCCCGGCGCGCTCGAGCAGGGCTTTAATTTCCGATTCGCGAGCGCCATCGAACACGGCTGAGCCCATGAACACGCCCTTGGTCAGCGTCGGAGCGATCGCTTCGAGTTCGTCCTCGCTCATCTCCGCGATACTGTCCGCCAGCATCGTGTCTTTGAACAGGGCCTTCAGGTCACGCCGGATCGCCTCCGCGCGGGTGTTGTGCTTCAGCAGTTCCGCGATCTGCAGGCCGAGTTCGTGGCCGGCCCAACCGAGGTGGGTTTCGAGAATCTGCCCCACGTTCATACGGCTGGGCACGCCCAGCGGGTTCAGCACGATTTCGACCGGCGTCCCGTTTTCGAGGTACGGCATGTCCTCTTCGGGCAGGATGCGCGCGATGACGCCCTTGTTGCCGTGGCGTCCGGCCATCTTGTCGCCCACGCTCAGCTTGCGCTTCATGGCGATGTAAACCTTGACCAGTTTGATCACGCCCGGCGGCAGCTCATCGCCCTTGGTGAGCTTCTCCTTCTTCTCGTTGACGATCTTCTTGAGCACATCGATCTGGCGCGAGGTCATTTCCTCGATCTCGTCGATCTGCTCGTTGACGCGCGGGTCCTTGTCGGCGTACTTGATGCGCTTCAAGTTGCGCGTCGAGATGCGCTCGATGGTGTCGCGGTCGAGAATCCCTCCCTTGGTCAGGAGGCGCTTGTTGGTGCGCTCGTCGTGCAGGTCGGCCTGGACTTCCTTGCCGCCCAGGATCCCTTCCAGACGCTTCAAACGCTCGTCGGTGAGAATTCGAATCTCGTCCGACAGGTTCTTCTCGAGCTTCGCGATCTGCTCGGCTTCGATGGACTTGGCGCGCTCGTCCTTCTCCTGGCCCTTACGCGAGAAAATCTTCACGTCCACGACCACGCCTTCGATTCCGGGCGGGCAGTAGAGCGAAGCGTCGCGGACGTCGCCGGCCTTCTCGCCGAAGATGGCCCGCAGCAGCTTTTCTTCCGGCGTGAGCTGGGTTTCACCCTTGGGCGTAACTTTGCCCACGATGATGTCGCCCTGTTTCACGGTAGCGCCAATGCGGATCACGCCCGCTTCATCCAGATTGCGCAGCGTGGTTTCGCTGACGTTCGGAATGTCGCGGGTCACTTCCTCCGGTCCCAGCTTCGTGTCGCGCGCTTCGAGTTCGAATTCCTCGATGTGAACGGAGGTGTAGTAGTCCTCCTTCACCATCTTTTCAGAAACCAGGATCGCGTCTTCGAAGTTGTAGCCGCGCCACGGCATGAAGGCGACCAGCACGTTGCGTCCCAGGGCCAACTCGCCGAAGTCGGTGCAGGGGCCGTCGGCAATGACCTGTCCCTTCACCACGCGCTGGCCTTTCTTCACAATCGGCTTCTGGTTGATACAAGTGTTCTGGTTCGAGCGCTTGAACTTGGTGAGCTGATAGATGTCGCTGCCCACCTCGCGCGAGAGCTGCATGGGATGATGCTCGCCCTCCACGCGCACGATAATGCGCTCGGAATCGACCGAGTCGATGATTCCGTTACGCCGCGCCAGAACCACGGCGCCGGAATCGCGGGCGGTAACGCCCTCCATTCCGGTTCCGACGATGGGAGCCTGCGCGCGCAGCAGAGGTACCGACTGGCGCTGCATGTTGGCGCCCATCAGCGCGCGGTTGGCATCGTCGTGTTCCAGGAAGGGCACCAGCGAGGCCGCCACCGACACCAACTGCTTCGGGCTAACGTCCACGTAGTCCACTTCCTCGCGGTTAATGAGCACAAAGTTGCCGGCCTTGCGCGCGTTCACCAGTTCTGAGGCAATGCGGCCCTTCTCGTCCAGCTCCACATTGGCCTGGGCGATGACGTGCCGGTCTTCTTCCCACGCAGACAAATAGAACGAGTGGGGCTCGATCTCGACCGGCTTTTTGCGGCGTTCTTTTAAGTCCGCATTGACCTTCTCGATCTCGCTTTTCTCGACGTAGTCGCCGACCTTGTAGTCGCTGTCGCCGGCGTTGACGACCGCCACGTAATCCACCACCCGCGCATTCTTCACCTTGCGATAGGGCGATTCAATGAAGCCGTAATCGTTGATGCGGGCAAAACAGCTCAGCGACGAAATCAGTCCGATGTTCGGACCTTCCGGGGTCTCGATCGGGCAAATGCGTCCGTAGTGCGTCGGGTGCACGTCGCGGACTTCGAATCCGGCGCGCTCCCGCGATAGACCTCCCGGCCCAAGGGCCGACAGACGCCGCTTGTGCGTGATTTCCGAGAGCGGGTTGGTCTGGTCCATGAACTGGGAAAGCTGCGAAGATCCGAAGAACTCGCGGATCGCAGCCATCACCGGCTTGGCATTGACCAGGTCGTGCGGCATGGCCGTGGACATCTCCTGGTAAACGCTCATCTTTTCCTTGATGGCGCGCTCCATGCGAACCAGGCCGATGCGGAACTGGTTTTCGAGCAGTTCGCCGACCGCGCGCACGCGGCGATTGCCGAGGTGATCGATGTCATCCACCGCGCCGATGTTCTTGCGCAGTTTGAGCAAGTAGCGGATAGTCGCGTAGAAATCGTCGGGATCGAGCGTGCGCTGCTCGAGGTTCGTCGCTTCCTGATTTTCAAACAGCTTGATGTTGAACTTCAGCCGGCCCACGCGCGAGAAGTCATACTTGCGCGGGTCGAAGAACATTCCCTGGAACAGCGCAGTCGCGGTGTCGAGCGTCGGCGGGTCGCCGGGACGCAGTTTGCGGTAGATCTCGATCAGCGCTTCCGAAGGCGTCTTCACGGAGTCGCGGCGCAGCGTTTGGCTAATGACCGTGCCTACGTCGTCGCGCTCGGGGAAGAAAACAGTCATCTCGACCACGCCGCCCGATTCCAGAATCTTGGCCAGCTTATCGGCGGTGATCTCCGAGTTCGCTTCGAGCAGGACTTCGCCGGTGGTGGTGTCCACGATGTCGCTGGCCGACCAGGCGCCTTCGAGATCGGTAGAATCGACTTCGATTTCGCTGACCTTGGCCTTCTGAATCTCTTTCAAGATGGCAGCGCTGATCTTGCGGCCGGAGTGCGCCACTTCCTCACCCGACTTCGACTTGATGCTGTGCGCCAGCTTCATGCCCAGCAGGTTGGTCGGCTTGTCGCTGGCCGGATCGAGCGTCCAGAGCAGCTTCTTGTCCCGGATCGCCAGGCGGTCCACGGTATAGAACGTGCGCAGAATGTCTTCGCCGGAGCGCAGTCCCAGCGCGCGCAGGAAGATCGTGCCCAGGAACTTGCGCTTGCGGTCAATGCGGACGTAGAGCACGTTCTTCTGGTCGTATTCGAACTCAACCCACGAGCCGCGATAGGGAATGATCTTGCCCAGGAAGTAGGTGCGATTGTTGGCGGTCTCGAAGAACACGCCCGGCGAGCGGTGCAACTGGCTGACGATCACGCGCTCGGTGCCGTTGATGATGAACGTGCCGTTTTGGGTCATCAGCGGAACATCGCCGAAGAAGACTTCCTGCTCCTTGATGTCGCGGATGGAGCGGTTGCCGGTCTCGGGGTCCTTGTCCCAGATGGTGAGGCGCATCGTGACCTTGAGCGGCGCGGAATAGGTCATGCCGCGCTCTTCGCACTCGGCCACGTCGTACTTCAGTTGCAATCCGACCGGGTCGCCGCACTTGTTGCAGAAATCGGGCGTGTTGGCGTTATAAGTGCCGCACTTGTGGCAGAGCACGTCGCCGGGATGAAACGGGTCGGTGATGACCGTGGAGCCGCAGTTCTTACAGGTCGTGCGCAAGTGGTGCAGCCCTTTCAGGTGGCCGCACTTGCACTCCCAGTTGCCGATGGCGTAGTCCACGAACTCGAGCTGCGAGACGTTGCGGAAGTCGGTGATCGGGAAGACCGACTGAAACACGGCCTGGAGCCCGCCGTCTTCGCGCTCGCTGGGCAGCTTGTCCATCTGCAGGAAGCGGTCGTAGGAGCGCTTCTGAACCTCAATGAGGTTCGGGATCTGGATGGTGGCTGGAATTTTGGAAAAGTCAAAACGCTTGCGGAAGATGTTATGCTTTGCCATTCTCAGGAACTCCCTGCTTTCAGGCAGCCTGGGGGCTGCGGTGCAACGCGGAACGAAAGGGCGCAACGAGGCGCCGAAAGACTGCTAGTGGGCGGTCTACGCGGAAAATAGATGCGGGCACCGGCAGGGACAAGACTGTCCCTCGGCGCCACGCGCGACGCTTGCTGCTAAATCTTTTGTAAAGTTCCGCGCCAGTTCAAAAGGCCTGTTCCGCCCCGCCGCCCGCGGGACCGGCTGCCAAACTCATTCTTAGCGATCCGCTTTCCTGGTGTGTTTTCGGAGAACAGGGTCGCTACCACCTCGAAGCCAGAATACCGGGTGAGTATATAGATGATAACACCCTCACCCGGGATTCAGCTACTTTTTCGTCAACCGACGGACTACTTTACTTCGACGGTCGCGCCCGCTTCGGTGAACTTCTTCTTGATGTTCTCCGCCTCCTCCTTGGAGACGCCTTCCTTCACGGTCTTGGGAGCACCATCGACCAGGTCCTTGGCTTCCTTCAGGCCGAGACTGGTGACTTCCCGTACCGCTTTGATTACATTGATCTTGTTGGCGCCCACGTCTTTCAGAACGACGGCGAACTCGGTCTTTTCCTCGGCCGCAGCCGCTCCTGCGCCTGCCGCCGCGCCGCCGCCGGCAACCATCACCGGGGCGGCTGCTGCCGCCGAGACGCCCAAACGCGACTCCAGCTTCTTGACCAGCTCCGCCGCTTCCAGCAAAGACAAGCCAACGATTGATTCTTCCAACTGCTGCAGATCCGCCATTGTGTTCTCCAGTTCCTATCGCCAGACGCGGCCAGCCGCGTCTCTGCGTTGATGATTTGCGATTTCGTTACCGCTTCGCCAGGTTTCCAGTGCGACCAGGCCCTCGATCCAGCGCCAGACAACGCGTGACCTTCAGACCGCGCAACCCCGAGCTTGTGATAACCAAATCTCTTTCTGACCAGCTTTCGCCGATCGAAACTCGATTCAAATTGGTAATTTGTGATTTGTAATTTGGTAATCGCCCGGAGTGCTGGGACAATTACCAATTACAAATTTCCAATTACAAATCCAGAGGCTTAAGCCTCCTTAAACTTCTTCTCCTGCACACCCTGATTGACGACCACCGCCAGGTTGCGTCCGACGGCGTTCATGGCCGTCACCAAGCGCTGCGCCGGAGCGTTCAGCAGGAACAGAAGCTTCGAATAAATCTCTTCCTTCGAGGGCATGGTCGCAAGCGCCTCGATCTCCTTGATCGAGACCACGCGTCCTTCGACAACACCCGCCTTGAAGGTGAATTCCGGATTGTCCTTGGCGTACTTGGAGAGCGCCTTGGCCAGGGCGACCGGATCGCCTGCGGTGTAGGCGATCGAAGTCACGCCCTGCAAGTTCTTCAGCGCCTCTTCGACCTTGGTTCCTTTGCTGGCACGCTCAGCCAGGGTGTTCTTCACTACCCGGTACTTGGCGCCGGTTGAGCGGAGCGCTTTGCGCAGCTCGAAATCCTTGGCGACCGTCTGCTTGGTATAGGTGGCGACGATCACGCTAGAAACGGCCTTCAGCTCGCCACTGAGTCTCTCAACCTGCTCTTTTTTCCTTGCTCTGGTAACCGCCATATCAAACCCTTTCCAATCTTGTGTCTCGATCTTGTGTAGGGACGGGTCTCTGACCCGTCCGCCGAGCGCAGCTCGGCTAAGCCTTTGACGCCGCCTCGATTGCCGAAGTATCGAGCGCGATCCCCGGCCCCATGCTGGAACTCAGGTAGCAGCCTTTGATGTACTTGCCCTTCGCCACCGACGGCTTTGCCTTCACGACGCTGGAAATCAGGACGGTCGCGTTCTCGATCAGCTTGTCGGGCGTGAACGAGATCTTACCGACCGGTACATGCACGAGGGCGGTCTTGTCGGTGCGGAATTCCACCTTGCCGGCCTTCACTTCCTGCACGGCGCGTGCGACGTCCATGGTGACGGTGCCGGTCTTTGGATTCGGCATCAGACCCTTCGGGCCGAGAACCTTGCCCAGGCGGCCGACGGACTTCATCATGTCGGGCGTGGCGATCAGGGCGTCGAAGTCGGTCCAGTTTTCCTTGGTGATCTTCTCGACCATATCTTCGCCGCCGACGAAATCCGCGCCCGCCTGCTCGGCCTCGCGCACTTTCTCGCCGCTGGTGATCACCAGGACCTTTTTCGACTTGCCCAGCCCATGCGGCAGGACGACCGTGCCACGCACCATCTGGTCGGCGTGCTTGGGATCGACGCCCAGACGCATGGTGACTTCCACGGTTTCGTCAAATTTTGCGTATTTCACTTTCTGCAGGAGGGGAACCGCTTCCTGCAGCGTGTAAGGCCGGGCTTCTACCGCCTTCCGCGCCTTATCGATGTTCTTTCCGGACTTTTTCATTTCTTCCTCGTCTCCCACCGCTCATCGCTGTTCCGAAGAGCCGTGGTGTTTTCGACTCGTACTTCTGTTTGTGTGGAGCCGGGTCAGAGACCCGTCCCTACACTACTTCAATCCCCATGGACCGCGCCGTGCCGCGAATGCTCTTGACGGCGCTATCGATCGAGGCCGCGTTCAGGTCGGGCATCTTCTGCTTGGCGATGTCTTCTACCTGCTTGGCGGTCACCTTGCCGACTTTGTCCTTGTTCGGAGCCCCCGAGCCCTTGGCGATGCCGGCGGCGCGCTTCAGCAGCACCGATGCCGGTGGCGTCTTGGTGATGAACGTGAACGAGCGGTCGCTATAGACCGTGATCACCACCGGGATGATCAGGCCTTCGAGTTCCTTTTGCGACGTGCGCGCGTTGAACTGTTTGCAGAACTCCATGATGTTGACCTGCGCCTGCCCGAGCGCCGGACCCACCGGAGGCGCCGGCGTAGCCTTACCCGCCGCGATCTGGAGTTTTACGGAACCTGTAACTTTCTTTGCCATGATCTCTTTTCCGTTCAACCTCGAGCCCGGA
This sequence comes from Terriglobales bacterium, assembly GCA_049273945.1. GTDB lineage: Bacteria > Acidobacteriota > Terriglobia > Terriglobales > Acidobacteriaceae > Acidiflorens. Next base: position 78,565 of record JBASRS010000059.1, read on the forward strand.
ATTTCGGCCTCGGGGAAAACTGCGTCTTATTGCTTCCGGGAGTACCTCGCGCTCAATGCCAGACCAATCGTTGGCACCAGCTTTTTCTGAACCGGATCGGCCGCGAGTCCCAGCCCTTCGATTGTGTGAACGCCGATCACTTCCATATCATTGCGTTCGGCGATGACCACTGTGTCTGGACCCGTAAAACCATTGCTGGCTACCCAAACGGCCGCGGTGTCCCGCTCGAGGATGGACCCGTCGATGGCACGAAAACCCATCCGGCGCAGCACAACCGCTTCCATCCGCTCCAAACGTTCACGGTGAATCCAGGAAAACGCGGCTCCCGTGTCGACGAACGCTTCCAACTCTTCGACTTTTTCCGGCCGCTCAGGACTCCAAACTCGCAACTTTACAGTGAAAGGGCCCATTCTTGATTGTCTCCCGCTATGCCACTTTCTCTACCTGCCCAAACTCCAACTCCACCGGAGTCGAGCGGCCGAAGATCGTGACCATGACTTTCAAGGTTTCGCGATCTTCGTTGACTTCGTCCACCACGCCCGTAAAGGTCGCGAACGGGCCCTCGCTGATGCGTACCGTCTCGTTCTTCTCGAACTTGACTTTGAGCTTCGGCTTCTCGCGGCTATCGGCGACTTTGTAAACGATGTGGCCGACTTCTTCTTCCGACAGCGGCGTAGGCTGCTGCCCGGTTCCGACAAATCCCGTGACACGCGGCGTGGCCTTGACCACGTGCCAGACGTGGTCGTCCATGTCCATTTCGACGAGCACGTAGCCGGGATAGAACATGCGCTCGGAGGTGTACTTCTTGCCGCCACGGACTTCGGTGACTGACTCGGTCGGGATCAGCACTTTACCGATCTTGTCCTGCAAACCGAAAGCCTGCACGCGCGATTCGAGTGATTCTTTTACCTTGCGCTCGAATCCCGAATAGGCGTGGATAATGTACCACTTCATATTCGGATTCTTGGGGGGCTCGGCCGCAGACTCCGTGCCTGCCGGCTGTGTTTCGTCGGCCGTTTCAGATGCGGTCTGATTCTTTTCTTCGTCCTGCATAAATGACTTCTTTCGCTCTCTATCGATGCGAGAAGTAGCGAAGCATGCGGTCAAGACTGCTGCTGATCGCCAGATCCACCACCCAGAAATAAAACGCAAACAGAAACACGGTGATGATCACAACCGTTGTCGTGCCCTGGACTTCCTTGCGCGAAGGAGAAGTGACCTTCTTCATCTCCGTGCGCACGTCGCTGTAGAAACTCTTGATCCGTTCCGGCCAGGCCCGCAACGTGGTCGTGATCGCGTTCTGTTCTACTGCTGTCGCCATACCTTCCCGCTTTCCTCGACTTCCCTGTCGGACCAGACTCTGGCAGGGGCGGAGGGATTCGAACCCCCAAGTCCGGTTTTGGAGACCGGCAGTTTAACCGTTGAGCTTACGCCCCTAAAACCAATTGGTAATTGTGTAATTTGAAATTTGTAATTGAACAACCCGGTTGCAGGTTTGCAATTACAAATCACCAATTTCCAATTACAAATCTACTTCACTTCCTTATGCGGCGTGTGCTTGCGGCACCGAGCGCAGAATTTCTTCTTCTCCAGCCGGTCCGGAGTGGTTTTGCGGTTCTTGGTGGTCGAGTAGTTCCGCTCTTTGCACTCACCGCACTGCAGCGTAATGATCTCTCGGGGCATTGCTCACTCCAAATTTGTAGTGTAGGGCCGGGTCTCTGACCCGGCCCCGGGTCGAAGACCCGGTGCTACACGCTACGCAATAATCTCCGCGATCGTGCCCGCACCCACCGTGTGGCCGCCTTCGCGGATCGCGAACCGCAAGCCTTTCTCCATCGCCACCGGCGTGATCAGTTCGATCACCAGGCCCACGTTGTCGCCCGGCATCACCATCTCCGTGCCCGACGGCAACTCCGCAACTCCCGTCACGTCCGTCGTTCGCAGATAAAACTGCGGCCGGTATCCCTTGAAG
>JBASRS010000069.1:0-136581 GCA_049273945.1 Terriglobales bacterium
CAGTTGCCCCGGCTCCACCCCCGGCGGCGGTACTGGCCGAGCAGCCGCCCGCACAAGTGGAGGCGGAACCCGAGGTAACGGTGCGCCAAATCGACAAGCGCGGCGCCAATAACAGCCGCAAACGAGCGTCGGCCCCTGTCCCGGTCGCCAAGATTCCTGGGTCGGTGCAGATCGACTCCACGCCGGCAGGCGCCCAGATTCACCTCGACGGTAAGACCGATCCTGGCTGGATCACGCCATTCAGCCTGAGTGGCTTGACTCCGGGACCGCACACCATTTCCGTGAGCAAGTCAGGCTATTCCGCCGAAGCTCGAACCGTGGACGTCGCTTCCGCGAGCCGCTCTTTCGTCGCCGTGCATCTGACTGCGATCAATGCGCTGCTGGTGGTGAACAGCACGCCGGCCGGAGCGGCAGTCATCCTGGACGGCAAGAGCACGGGCCGGGTTACACCCGTGCAGTTCGCGGTGGAAAAAGGTGCGCACACCCTGGTCCTTCGCAAGCAGGGATATCTCGACGAAACCACCAGCGCGGATCTTGGTCCAGGACAGAATCTTCAATTCGCGCCCGCCCTGCGCGCGCTGGGTAACGCCGATGACATTCGGAGCGTCGGGAAGTTCAAGAAACTCTTCGGTGGCGGTGGTGACAGCGTGGCCGGGATGGGTTCCATGAGCATTCGTACCCAACCCAAAGGCGCCCAGATCGCCATCAACCGGCGGCTCCTCGAAAAGCTTTCACCGACGGAGTTCATGTTAGGACCGGGGAACTACGTCGTGGATATCACCCTGACCGGTTTCAAGCCGCTGCACAAAGTGGTTAGCGTAGAAAGAGGCGGCAAGGTCGCCATCGACGAGATCCTGGAGCGCGAATAAAGGAACGAACCGGTTCATCTCTGTGGCCGACATGGCCGCGTGAAGAAAATTCTTTCCACTCGCCAGAGTTCCTGGGCCACTTCCTTGGCGAGCCGTCAAGTGACCTGAATTGATACGTTTGTCGCTCTCACCGGAAGAACCTTCCCATACATCCGGTCTAGCCATCACCCAGGTTGGTGATGTATGTCACAGCTTGGTTCTTCGTTCTTAAGCAGGATAGACCGAGCAAGGGAGTGAGGTCTCATGTCAGCGCAGCCCTTACCAAGCAAATTGAGCACCGATTTATGGCAGGCTTTGCATGGAATCAAGTCGGTGCGCGTTTATGCCAAGGGTGCCACACTGTTCCAGCATGGGACTGTGGTCAGCGGCGTCTATGTGGTCGAATCCGGCCAGGTGCGGGTTCTGTTACCCACTGCGCAGAGCCGCCTGCAACTGCTGGAGGTGGCCGGCCCCGGAACCATCCTGGGTCTGAGCGAGAGCATGTCGGGAGATCGTTACCGGGTCACCGCAGAAGCCGGGGAACACACCACCGTGGCCTTCATCCCGCGCGAGAGCTTTGTGGATTTCCTGCGCGACCACTGCGATTTCTGCATGCAGGTGGTGCGGCTGCTGAGCGAAGACCTGCACGGGCTCTACCACAAATTCCGCAGCATCAGCGCCCACCCGGGGCGTCCCCGGCACCGGCCGCCGGACGAGCAGCTCAACTAGTTGGGTAACTTGAAATTGACGGTGATCTGGGTCTGAATTTCCACGGGCTCGCCGTTCAGGTAGTAGGGCTTGTATCTCCACTGCCGGACAGCGTCGGTCGCCGAACGAGCTAGTACGGCATCCCCGCTGACCACCTTCAGGTTGACGACGTTGCCCTCTTTGTTGATGGTGGCTTCCATCTGCACGGCGCCCTGAATGCGCATGGCTAGTGCGTTCTGCGGATAGCGCGGCTGCACGCGCTTGATCAGAAGTCCTTGCGAGACGCCCTGGGAAATCCTGAGGGTTGACGGAATCGCCTTGGGCAGGGCTGCCGGGACCGCGGACACCAGGCCGCTCAGGTTCTTGTCATTGGGAGATGCGAGCGCGAGCGGGCTAGGAAGCTGGGGCGCGGAGTCATCACCTTGCACCGTCTTCTTCCCCGCGGCATATGATTTCACGACAATGGGAGCGGGTTCGGGCTTTTTCGCAACCGGCTCAATCTCCCCGCTGATCTTGAGAGCTGAAGAACTGCTGATGGTGGGCGACGGTTTGGCGGTCAGGTTGGCGGTCGCCGATTGATTGGTCGAAGCGGCCGGCTCGGATCTTTTCGCCGATAGTTCCAGGGGAGAAGGGGTTGTTGGCGCAGGAGAAAGACTGGATGCCGGCCTCTGGGGCGCACTGACAGGCGGGGAGCCAGAGTTTGTCTTGCTTAGCTTCGTCCACCCGAAGTAGCCCAGTGCAGCCAGCGCCAGAATCACGGCGGCCACGACCAGAATTTTCTTACTCCCTCCCGAACCGTCCGAGTCTTCATCTTCGAGAGCGGCGAAAGACGGGCTGCTGGCGGGACCGAATGCCGGGGCGTGGACTTCGGCGTGTTCCACGGGTTGCCATGCAGCCGGTTTCTTCTCGGCTGGTGCAGGCGTTTCCTTGGCGGGGGCCGGCGCAGCGCCAGCACCGGACGCAAGGGCGTGACTGGAAACCGGACCCTTGAGGGGCGCCGGCGCGGCGGAGGCAGCGAGCTTCGCAGACTCCAACGTCGTGTGGTGTACCGTGCTCGCTGGCCAATCGGACTCTGCAACAACGTTCGTTCGTGCTTCGGGAGCAGGCACAGCGATCGGGTTCTCTTCACCTTCTGCCGATGCCGCCATCCCCGGCAGCGCAGACTCGAACTCGGGCGGCTCGTAAGTGCTTCTGGCGGGAGCAACCGAATCCGCGCTCGGACTCATTGGTTTGAACGGGCTGCTGGCTGGTGCCGAAGCAAGCTTCGCCGGCGCGGAGGCGGCATCAAGATTCTTGCGCAGGAGTCCACGAGCAACCCGCAGCGTTCCCTTGGCCTGTTCGACGTTGATCGGCTTGGTGAGTACGAGATTGGCTCCGATGCGGTAGGCCTTGGCGACACCGGATTGTCCCTCGACCAGCGCGAGGGCGAGCGAGCTCTGATTGGAGCTGGAATTGCGGGCACTCTTGAACAACAGGGTAGCGTTCGGTTCGTTCTCGCAGTCCACGACGATGGCGTCGTAACGCTGCGACATCAGCTTCTTGACCGCAGCGAACGGTTCATTCACCGGTTCCACTCTGAAGTCGAGTTCACTGAATACCTGCGTGACGACGCGGGCCAGTTTCTCGTCGAGACAGAACAGTAACGCTTGGTAACCCATAATGAGAAATCCTAGGTACAGTCATGAGTACCAGCAAGTTACGTGGGTAATGGAAGCGCCGGGATTCTCGCCTGGGAACCGGGCGCGATTCTCAGCGGCGTTGAAAATCCACTAGCACGATGGTCTGGAATGGCCGAGCTTTTCCGTCCCGAATGTACGGCCGGTAGTGCCACTGCTTCACGGCACTAATGGCCGCCGCGGCCAGGGTTGGGTTCCCCTCGACTAAACGTACTCCTTCGACTTTGCCGCTGTCGCTGACCACCGCCTTCAGGACGACCGTGCCTTCGATTCGCTCTTTACGGGCTTCCGCCGGATACACCGGCTGTACGTGACGAAGCAGGCGTTTTTCCGCTCCCTGAGAAGAAATAATTACCGCGGTCTCTTCGCCCGGTAGTTCGGTATCAGACGGAGGAGCGGCAATGACACTCTTCTTGGAATCCGCGGGCGCTTTTGCCGATTCCAAAGCGGGCGTTGCTGCTGGGGCGGGGGCGGCGGTAGCGAGAGTTGGTGCAGTTGCATCCGTGGAAGCCGGTGCTGGACTGGCGGCGGTGCTGGCCGGTGCTGAATTTACCGGCGCGTCGGAAGCTGGCGGCGAAGTGCTGCCGGGCGGCGTTGCCTCGGGAGTGGTCGGAGGTGGCGCCGGAGCCTGCCCAGACGGAGACGCGTCTTGAGGCGGGCGGGGCGTACCCACCGCCTGCAGCAGGCGCTCAATTTGAGGGCGGGCCATCTCACGAAATCCGGGCTGATACATCCAGGCGGCGTAGAAACCGCCGACCGCCAACGCGAGAAGCAATAGCGCCACCAGCAACCCGTGGCCCTTCTTCTTCTCCCGGGGCTGGGTGTAAGAGGTAAACACCGGAGTCGGCAAATCGGACTCCAGGTCCGCAAGCACGGGATCGTCGGAAGGCTTCTCCGGCGAGGTCTTCAGCGGGGGCGCGGACTTGGATTTTGCGGGAAGGCTCGGAGGTGTGAAGAACTCCATCGTAGGCGCGGGGTGAGGCTTGGACCTGTCCGGCGCGGGCGTCATCTCGTCCACCGCGGAGTGCATCCTGGCCACTGCCGGTGCAGCCGAAGGAACTGGCGGAGCAATGTCAGCGCCTTTCGGCAGCGATGAGACCGCGGATGCTGCTGCAGCTTGAGTGAGCTTCTCTGGGAGGGGCGCCGCTATCTCGACGGGAGTGTCCTCAAACGGATGAATTGCTCGCGCGGGCTCTTCCTTGCGCACGCGGCCCACCGCGGTTCGGATCGTGGTCCGGGCCTGATCTTTGGCGACCGGCTTGGTCAGAATCAGTTCTGCGCCCAGGCGAAAGGCAGTCGGCAGGCCGGCCCGGCCATCCACGATCGCGATGGGAACGGGATTGGTCCCGGTTTGGGAGCGCCGGCACACATCGAAGATCAGCTTGGCGGCGGGCAGATTCTCGCAGTCCACCAGCACGAGGTCGAAACTCTGGGAATTGAGCTTCTTGGCGGCAGATGGCCCGTCCAGGGGCCGCTCGCAGCTGACTGACATTTCCTCCAGCACGCTGGTGATGGCGCTGACCGCCTGGTCGTCCGGCGACAAGAGCAGGGCATGGGGCATAGCCCTTAATGCTAGGAAGCGCGCTCCAGAGCCGCAAGTTACGCAGGTAAGCGAAGTACCCTCTTACCCATCCTGGCTGGCGAGGGCTTCGAACTTGAAGAGAGACCCTCTCCCGCTTAGCGAGGGTTGCCGCCTACGGCCGATTCCGGTTGAGGATAGACGATCAAGCCGCGGAAGGAGGACTTGTCCGCAGGCGCGAAGTCCGGGAAGGGCAGTTGCCGCTGGTCCCGCCAATGCTCGACCTGCTTTTCCGCCGATTCGGTCTTTCCCTGGTCGAGCCCCGGATCGCGAGTCATGTAAATGGTGCGCGACGGGAAGGCAAAGTCGCTGCCGGACTGCTTGACGATCTCCATGATGCGCAGCAGCAGGTCCTCACGGATGGCCGTGAATTCGGCGAAGTCGGTGGTCAATACGTAGCTGAAGATCTCGAGGCTCAGGGCGCTGTTGTCGAAACTTGCGAAACGGATACGCGCGCTGTCGCTTTCGACTTTCGGGTGCTCGTACAACATGCGCCGCACTTCGGCCAGGAGATAGCGCAACTGGTCGGGTGAGGTTTCATACCTCACGCCCAGGGTGGGGTTGAAGAGGATCTTGTCGCGGCGAGTCAGGTTCTCGACGTTCATGGCGGCCAGGGCGCCGTTGGGAATCGAGAGTTCGGTGCGCTCGGTGGTGCGAATCCGCGTGGAGCGCAGGCTGATGTCTTCGATCATTCCCACGCGCTCGCCGAAGCGGCAGGTATCGCCCACCCGAATCACTTCGTCCGCCAGCACGGAGACGCCGCCGAAAAGGTTTTCGAGCGTCTTCTGCGCGGCGAAGGCGATGGCCAGCCCGCCGATGCCGAGGCCGGCGAGCACGGTGGTCAGGTTGAACCCAACCGCACTCAGGATGGCCAGGACTGAGACACCGAGCACCGCCGCCTTCAGCAACCGTTCTCCGAGAACCATGAGTGTGCCAGTGCCGGTGCGGCCCGCGCTGATGGCGTGGGCGCGCAGGCGCTGCATGGTGATGCCGCTGGCGCGCAGCAGGAACCAGAAGAACCCGATCGTCACCACCACGCCGGTGGTGCGGTAGTAGTAAACCCGCGGCAGAAGGGGAAGACTGAGATAGGACATCATCACGCGGTGGGCAATCGCTCCGAAGAACAGCAGAAGGGGAGCCGAGACCCGGTTGTAGGAATGCAGGTTGGGGCGATTCGTATATTTGAGCCAAAGACGACGCGGGATCGCGAGAATCAGTACGATCGCCCAGCCGATGGCGGCCGCGACCGGAATGGCGATCAGGAGCGCAAGCCACTGCCAGAGCGGCATTCCCAGAAAGAGCTGGCCCACCAGAGCTTGCGGAAGTTTCTTCTCGATCTGGTGCGCCTGCAGATTGTCGTACAGTTCGGGCACCTTGCTCAGGGTTTGGGAAGAAAACAGCCAGATCTTGCCGGCGTTGGGATCGGCGACGCGGACCAGCACGACGGGGACATCGGCTTCGCCATTGGCAAAGGAGCCGATCGTTTGCGTGTCCATGTCGCCGCTCTCCGGACTTCCCTCCGGGCGCGTACTGATCCGGCGCGTGTTGCCCACGAAGGCGCGATCCATCAGCACCTTGAGCTTGTTCGCCAGTTCGGGTCCCTGCGACTGGCGACGCGCGGCGCTCATCTGCAAATAGTCGGCAGCAGCTTTGTAATTCCCAGCCTGCGCCACCTGCAAAAACCCGAAGACAGTCCCGGATGGAGTTTCGCGCCCGAGGGGATCGGCCGGCGCAGTCGCCGGTTCCGCCGACTGCGACCCACCCTTGAGCAGGCCCGTGACAGACTGGGCCATCAGCGCGTGCGCAAGAATAAGAAGGAGGAGAATTGTAAGCGACAGCTTTTTCATCAAGGCAACTCCGGGGTGGACCACGGCCCCGCGTGCTGGCGAGACGCCGGCGCTACGTTTTCTTTGGGCGATAGATATCGGTCGCTTGTCCGTAGAATACTTCCGCCGACTCCATTATGGTTTCCGACAATGTGGGATGCGGGTGGATTGTCATGCCCACATCAGCGGCGAGCGCACACATTTCGATGGCCAACACACCTTCGGCAATCAGTTCGCCTGCGCCTGCTCCCACGATGCCGACGCCCAGCACGCGTTCGGTTTTCGGATCAATGAGTAGCTTGGTGAGACCCTCCGGGCGATCGAGAGTAATGGCGCGTCCCGACGCGCCCCACGGGAACTTGGCCACGCTGATAGCGCGTCCCTGTTCTTTGGCAAGCGTTTCGGTGAGGCCCGCCCAGGCGATCTCAGGATCAGTAAATACGACCGCAGGAATGGCGTTGGGTTCGAACGCGACTTTGTGGCCGGCGATGGCTTCGACCGCGGTACGGCCTTCGTGCATGGCTTTATGGGCGAGCATCGGCTCTCCCGCAACGTCGCCGATAGCGTAGATCGAGGGATCGGCGGTTTGCCGCTGCTCGTTGATTTCAATAAAGCCCTTCGCGTTCACTTTGACTTTCGTTTTATCGAGGCCGGCGATTTCAGAGTTCGGCCGGCGTCCGACCGACATCAGGACGCGCTCAAAGACCTGCTCTTTCTCTTTGACGTCTGGACCGTCGAAGGTGACGCGAATCCCGTTCTTTTCTTCTTTGAGCGCCTTCACGGTCGTGTTCAGCAAGATCGACGAGAAGAGTTTCTCGAGGCGCTTGTGGAGCGGCAATACCAGGTCACGATCGGCGCCGGGCAGCAGTCCCGGCAACATTTCGACGCAGGTCACCTTGGTGCCCAGAGTTGCGTACACCGAGCCCAGTTCCAGTCCGATGTATCCGCCGCCGATGACGAGCAGCGTCTTTGGAATATCGGGGAGATCAAGAGCGCTGGTGGAATCCATCATGCGCGAGCTGTCGAGCTTGAGACTGGGGATCACGGACGGCCGTGACCCAGTCGCAATGATGATCCGGTCGAAGGTCAGGTTCTCTTCGCCGCCAGCAGCGGTCTTGGTGACTTTCACCGTGGTGGAGTTCACGAAGGCAGCTTTCCCCTGCACGAACTGAACCGAGCGCTGCTTGGACAGCTGTCCCAGGCCGCCGGTGAGGCGCTTCACGACGCTCTCCTTCCATCCGCGCAGCTTGTTCAGGTCCACTTTGGGTTCGGCGAAATCGATCCCCCAGTTCTTCGCCTGCTCGGCCTCTTCGAGCAGCTTGGCCACATGCAGCAGGGCCTTGGAAGGAATGCAGCCGCGATAAAGGCACACGCCGCCCGGATTGACTTCCGGATCGATCATCGTGACCTTCATACCCAGGTCGGCAGCGAGGAAGGCGGCGGCATATCCGCCCGGTCCGCCGCCGATGACGGCGACGCGCAAGTTCGGTGTGTTCGACATTGTCGTTTTCTTATCCTTGAACGGAGAGCAGGAATGGTTGCTCGAAGGCTTCCGCAATCCAGCGCAGGAACCGCGCGGCGTCGGCGCCATCGATCAACCGGTGATCGTACGAGAGCGAGAGCGGCAGAATCAAGCGCGGCTCAAATTTGTTGTTGACCCACTCCGGCTCCATGCGCGAACGCGAAAGGCCGAGAATCGCCACTTCGGGATGATTCACGATGGGCGAGAATCCGGTGCCGCCGATTCCCCCCAGATTCGTGATCGTGAACGTGCCGCCTGCCATTTCCTCCGGAGTCAGCTTTTTGTCCCGCGCTTTCTTCGATAACTGCGTCAGTTCGGCAGCCAGTTCGACGATGTTCTTCTTGTCCACGTCGCGAATGACCGGCACCAGCAGGCCTCGATCAGTATCCACGGCCACGCCGATGTTGATGTATTGCTTGTAAATGATCTCTTCTTTCCCCATGTCGATCGAAGCGTTGAACTGGGGAAACACTTTCAGGGCCGAGGCGCACACCTTGAGCGCAATGGCGGTGACCGTCATCTTGCCGCCGGCTTCTTCCGCGCGGGGCGCAAACTTGGCGCGTAACTGCTCCAGTTCGGTGATGTCGGCGCGGTCCTGCTGCGTGACATGCGGGATCGTGTTCCACGCCTGCCGCAGATGCTCGGCCGTCTTGCGGCGCACGCCGCGGATGGAAACGCGTTCGATCTTGCCCCACCTGGAAAAATCGGGAAGCTCGGGCTCGGCGAAGCCGACGGCTGGAGCCTGAGCGGCGGCGGTGGCCGCAGCCAACATGTTCTTGGCGTGCAGCTTGACGTCGTCATCGCTGATGCGTCCGCCCGGTCCGCTGCCCTGAACACTGTGAATGTCCACACCCAGTTCCCGTGCCAGACGACGCACGCTGGGTGCGGCGGGAACTGGATCGCGGTGCTCAGTGCCTGCGACCTTGCCCAACTGAACAGGCATGGTGAAGGCCGGTGGCGGGGTAAACGGCTGATCGGGAGGAAGCGCCTGTTCTTCGGTCTTACCTTCGGCCTGCATGGCCATCTGAAAAGCAAGGCGTGCCGCCTGCTGCCCGGAGATGTGTTCCACAGGGCCATGCTTGCGAGGAGGCTCCGCAGGCGCAACCGCGCCACCCTCCAGGGTGAAGATGACCTGGCCGACTTTGACTTTCTCGCCTTCCTTAACTCTTACCTCGCGGACCACCCCGCTGACGGTCGAAGGAACTTCGACGACGGCCTTCTCGGTTTCCAGTTCCATCACTGGCTGGCCTTCTGCGACGCGCGCGCCCGGCGCAATCATCAGCCGCACCAGGTCTCCCGAGTCGATGTTCTCGCCCAGTTCCGGAAGCTTGAACTCGCGTGGGCCGGAAGCTAGTTGCGGCGGGGCTGCGCGTCTTTCTACCCTAGGGGCAACCTGTGGAGTGGGCTCGGACGGAGCTTCCGGCACTGCCTTTGGTCGCGATGGCGCCGCCTCCGGCTTCTTCGCGGCCGCCGAACCCGCACCGTTCTCGACTGTGAAGATGACCTGACCGACGCGGAGCTTGTCGCCTTCTTTGACCCGGACTTCTCCCACCGTACCGCTCACCGATGAAGGCACTTCAATCACGGCCTTATCGGTTTCCAGTTCCATAACCGGCTGGCCCTCGGTGATGCTCGCGCCCGGGCTGATCATCAGACGCACGAGATCGCCGGTTTCGATGTTCTCGCCGAGTTCAGGCAGTTTGAATTCCGTTGCCATTCTTTCTTTATGTGTCCTCAGCTGGTGGCCGGGTTCGGCTTTTCCGGATTGATGCCGAGCTCGCGGATCGCTTTCTCCAGTACTTCGGGGCCGACCTGTTTCTCGCGGGCCAACGCCGTCAGAGTGGCCAGCACGATATGCTTTGCGTCCACTTCGAAGAAGTCGCGGAGCGCGGCGCGGCCCTCGCTGCGGCCGAAGCCATCCGTACCAAGGGAGAGCAGCTTCCCAGGCACCCACTGCGCGATGCTCTCGGGCAGCACTTTCATGTAGTCCGATGCCGCAATGAACGGCCCAGCCGAGCCCCGCAACGCTTGCGTGACGAATGGCACCTTGGGCGTCTCTTTCGGATGCAGCATGTTCCAGCGTTCGCAATCATTGGCCTCGCGATAGAGCTCCTTGTAGCTGGTCACGCTCCACACGTCTGCCGCAACGCCGTAGTTCTTTTCGAGAACTTCCTGCGCCGCAAGCGCCTCAAACATGATGGTGCCGCTGCCGAAAAGCTGTGCACGCAGCTTGGCGTCTTTCTTTTCTGACGCGCGATAGCGGTACAGGCCCTTCAGGATGCCCTCGCGAATGCCGGGCTGGCTGGGCATTTCGGGCATGGGGAGCGGTTCGTTGGTGACGGTCAAGTAATAGAAGATGGACTCGCCATCCACGTACATGCGCTTGACGCCGTCCTGGATGATGATGGCGATCTCGTACGCGAAAGCCGGATCGTAGGCTTTCAGGTTCGGCACCGACAGCGCCAGGACGTGGCTGTGACCATCCTGATGCTGCAAGCCTTCTCCCGCCAGCGTGGTTCTGCCCGCCGTGCCGCCGACCAGGAAGCCGCGGCAACGCATGTCGGCGGCCGCCCAGATCAAATCGCCGATCCGCTGGAATCCGAACATGGAGTAATAAATAAAGAACGGAATCGTGTTGATGCCGTGGTTGGCATAAGCCGTGCCCGCCGAGATGAACGAGCACATCGACCCGGCTTCGGTGATGCCCTCTTCGAGAATCTGCCCGTTCTTCGCCTCTTTGTAGTAGAGGAGCGTAGCCATATCCACGGGTTCGTAGAGCTGGCCCACGCTGGAATAAATGCCGACCTGCCGGAACAGCGCCTCCATGCCGAAGGTGCGGGCTTCGTCGGGAATGATGGGCACAATCAGTTTGCCGATTTCGGGGTCGCGCAGCAGCTTCGAGAGCATGCGCACGAAGACCATGGTGGTGGAAGCTTCGCGGCCCTCGGTGCCCTTGTAGAACTCCTCGAAGTGCGCCTCGGGAACAGACTTCAGCGGCGTGGCGCGGTTCTTGCGGACCGGCATGTATCCGCCCAGGTGCTTGCGCCGTTCCTGCATGTACTTGATTTCCGGGCTCTCATCGGCCGGACGATAGAACGGCGCGTTATGCAGTTCGTCGTCCGGAATTGGGATGCCGAAGCGCGAGCGGAACATCTGCAGTTCGTCGTCGTTGAGCTTCTTTTGCTGGTGGGTGATGTTTTTGCCTTCGCCCGCTTCGCCGAGCCCGTACCCTTTGATGGTCTTCGCCAGAATAATGGTGGGAGCCCCGGTGTGTTCGACCGCCGCCTTGTAGGCGGCATGCACCTTGATGGGATCGTGCCCACCCAGCCGCATGCGCGCGAGCTGTTCGTCGGACAGATGCTCGACCATCTTCAGCAGGCGCGGATCGGTGCCGAAAAAGTTCTGCCGGAAATAGGCGCCGCTCTCGACAAAATACTTCTGGTACTGGCCGTCGGTGATCTCCCCCATGCGCCGGACGAGCAGTCCGTCGCGATCGTTTTGGATGAGCGAGTCCCAGTCGCCGCCCCAAATTACCTTGATCACGTTCCAGCCCGCGCCGCGGAAGATCGCTTCGAGTTCCTGGATGATCTTGCCGTTGCCGCGGACCGGACCGTCGAGCCGCTGCAGGTTGCAATTCACGACGAAGATCAGGTTGTCGAGCCGCTCACGCGATGCCAGAGTGATGGAGCCGAGCGATTCGGGCTCGTCCATTTCACCGTCGCCGAGGAACGCCCAGACTTTGCCGCCGGTCGAGGTCTTCAGCCCGCGATTTTCGAGATACTTGATGAAACGCGCGTGATAAATCGCCTGAATCGGTCCCAGGCCCATCGAGACTGTCGGAAACTCCCAGAAGTCGGGCATGAGCCAGGGATGTGGATACGAAGAGAGTCCTCCGCCGGGATTCAACTCGCGGCGGAAATTTTCCAGTTTCTGCTTGGGGATGCGGCCTTCGAGATAAGCTCGGGCATAGATGCCGGGCGCGGCGTGCCCTTGAAAATAAACCATGTCACGGTCGCCGCTTTCGGTAGCCGCTTGCAGAAAATGATTGAATGCGACCTCGTAAAGTGTGGCGGCCGAAGCGAAGGTGGAGATGTGTCCGCCAATGCCGTCCTGAATCTTGTTGGCGCGGACGACCATGGCCAAGGCGTTCCAGCGCACCAGGCTCTTGATGCGGCGCTCCATCTCCTGGCTCCCGGGAAAGGGTGCCTGCTGACCTGAGGAAATCGTATTCTGATAGGGCGTAGTAGCAGTAAACGGGAGATTCACGCCGCCCGCGCGGCGCGCATGCAGGGCCAGTTGCTGCAGCAACCTCCCGGCGCGTTCCGGCCCGCCCTTAGAGAGCACGTAGTCGAGCGAGTCGAGCCACTCCCGCGTTTCTACAACTTCCAGTCCGTTCGTCTGTTGAGTCTGTTGCGACAGCTGCGTCTCAGCCACTCTGACCTCACCTCTGGGAATGGAATCTTCCATGATAAGCAATCGGCAGATTTTTTGCTGGAGGTGAGTAAGGCAGGTCTCAGGTCTTAGGTGTCAGGTTTCAGGAAAGGCGCTCAGAGCACGGAGCGTGATGTCGGGTGCGAGATGGCAGGTAACGGGCGGAGACTATGCTTTTCCTGAAACCTAAGACCTAAGACCTAAGACCTGAGACCTGAGACCTGGGACCTGGGACCTGCTCTTCTACTCCAGCGTCACCGCTTTCACCAGGTTCCTCGGATGGTCCACATCCAGCCCACGCTTGGCCGCGACGTAGTAGGCAAACAGCTGCAACGGAACGATCTCCAGAATTGGCGACAGCAGTTCCGGTGCCTTGGGAATAAAGAAGGTGTGGTTCGCCAGTTGAGGAATCTTCGTGTCCCCCTCCGTGGCCAGCGCGATCACCGTTCCGCCCTGCTTCCTGAACCCCTCCATGTTGCTGAGATTTTTTTCGTAGCGCAGGATCGATCCGGGATCGTCAGGGTCGCAGGTCGCGATCATGACCAGGGGCAAGCGGTAATCAATCAGGGCATTCGGGCCGTGCTTGGCTTCGCCGGTGGGATAGCCTTCGGCGTGAATGTAAGAGATTTCTTTCAGTTTGAGAGCTCCATCCATGGCGACCGGGTAGTGAATGGCGCGGCCGAGGAACATGAAGTCCTCGACGCGATGATAGCGCTCCGCCAGTTGTTCGCACTGATCGGCGGCAGCCAGAATTGTTTCCGTCTTCCCCGGCAGCGCGAGAAGCTCGCCGATGTAGC
Organism: Terriglobales bacterium; assembly: GCA_049273945.1. Classification (GTDB taxonomy): domain Bacteria; phylum Acidobacteriota; class Terriglobia; order Terriglobales; family Acidobacteriaceae; genus Acidiflorens. The sequence goes on from JBASRS010000069.1 coordinate 13,388, forward strand.
GTTTGGCCACCGCCTGCGAGACTTTTTCTTTTGCCTGGCCCAGATACAGAGCAAACAAGAACAGGCACGCCATCTGCGCAGTGAAAGCCTTGGTGGAAGCGATGCTGATTTCGGGCCCGACCAGCGTGTAGATCACGCCGTCGGCTTCTCGGGCAATCGTTGATCCGACGACGTTCGAAATCGCGATGGTGCGCGAGCCCCGCTGCTTGGCCTCGCGCAAGGCGCCGCTGGTGTCGGCGGTCTCGCCCGACTGAGTAATAAAGATGCTGAGCTCACCCCGCCCGATCATCGGGTCGCGGTATTCGAACTCACTCGCGTAGTCCACGTCGACGGGCACACCCGCCAGTTCCTGAATCATGAATTGGCCCGCCATGCCCGCATGGCGGCTGGTCCCGGACGCGACAATGTTGATTCGCCGCACGGCGCGCAGGTCCTCGCGCGGGATCTGGACCTCTTCCAGCCGGACCAATCCCTGCTCCAGCGAGACGCGCGGCTCGATGGTTCGCCGCAGGCCTTCGGGCTGCTCGAAGATTTCGCGTATCAGGTGATGTGGAAAATGGCGTTTCTCAGCCATCGTTCTCCTTCATGATGCCGAACATTCCAGGCCGCCAACAAAAGTCCGCAGCACTTCTCCCGCCGGGTTCAGGACAACGAAGTCGGCGTCGGCTCCAGCCATCAGCACGCCCTTGTTGGCAAGCCGCGCCACCCGCGCTGGATTCCGGCTGGCGGCGGCTACCGCCTGGGGCAGGCTCCACCCCGCAAAGCGCGCCAGGTTGCGGACGGCGCGGTCCATGGTCAAAACGCTGCCCGCGAGTTTGCCATCCGCCATGCACTTGCCGTCCTTGACCTCAAATTCAAGGGATCCGAGCCGGTAACGGCCGTCCGGCATGCCGGTGGCGGCGGTGGCGTCGGTGATGAGCACCGCCTGGTCCAAGCCTTTGGCATTGGCGAACAGCTTCACGATCGCGGGGTCGAGGTGGACACCGTCGGCGATGATGTCTGCGCTCATGCGGCTGTCCGTCAGCACCGCCCCAAGAATGCCGGGGCCGCGATGATCCAGCGGACGCATGGCGTTGAAAGTATGAGTGGCATGCCGCGCTCCGGCGGCGACGCCGCGTTCGGTGGCGTCGAAATCTGCGTCGGAGTGCCCCAGGCTTACACAGACACCGCGCCGCGTTGCTTCGGAGATGACTTCGACTGCGCCCTCCAATTCCGAAGCAATCGTCATCATCCGGATGTGACCGCGCGCCGCTTGCCAGAAGCGCTCGAAGGTCTCCAGTTTCGGCGTGAGCAAATGCGCGGCGGGATGCACTCCCTTGCGGGCGTGGCTGATGAACGGCCCTTCCAGGTGAATGCCCAGGGGACACGCGCCGCTCATCGCGCCCCCGGTGCGGCCGGCCCGGCTCTCGATCGCGTTTGCCAATCGCTCGAGTGCTCGAAGAGTAGCATCCAGGGGAGCCGTCACGGTGGTTGGGTAATAGCTGGTCACGCCGTGCCGGGCGAGCAGGCACTCGATTGCGGGCAGCGCGCCGGCGGCATCGTCCATGACGTCGAACCCGGCGCTGCCATGAATATGAAGATCAATGTAGCCGGGCGCGATAGCGCCATCGCCGAGGTCGAGCGCCGTTACTCCTGACGGGAGCACGCGTGTCGTGCGGGTAGAAACCTCCACGATTTTCCGCTCCGCAACGAGGACCAGCGGGTGCTCGACGGTTTCGGTAGGCGTTACCAGCCTTTTCGCAGCGAAAGCCAGCATGTAAACGTTTTAACGATGAGAAGCGACGGGCGACGAAGATTGTACCAGCCTTTTCCGCTTGCGTTGCGCGCTCCACCGGAGCGCCCAAGGCACAAGAACGGGGTGTGTCCAAAGTCCGGAGAGCAATCGCCTCGAAAGCAAGCCACCAATTTGATCGGGCCGGAGAAGGCAACGCGCTTAAGGTGGGCTGCTAGACCTGGCGCTGGCGTCCAGGCTTCATAGCTCCTTCCCCCGGTGACCTGAAGCGGTAAACACTGCTTTTCGTTTCAATAATAGAGCGTGCCCTCGGACCTCCGCTTTCTTTTTCGCAGGCACAGTCGCGGGAACTGGGGCTCGCGCCAGTTCATCAACTATGTCCAGATCTTTGAGAATCGCGGCGCCATGATGGGTGCCAGCAATCCACATCCACACTATCAGATCTGGGACAGCGCCAGCCTGCCCGACGAGCCCGCCAAGTAACAGTTGGCGCAGCAGGAGTACCGGACAGCGCGGCATTCGTGCCTGCTTTGCGCTCCAGATCCCGTTCCCCTACTCAATGGGTTTTCACCAACGCCCGACCGACGGCCAGCGCCACCCGGAATGGCACTTTCACGAGCACTCTTGCCCGCCGCAGCTGCGTTCGGCAACGATTCGCAATTCATGGTGGGTTATGAGATGTTAGGAACTCCGCAATGGGATATCACCGCCGAGAGCGCCGCCGCGCGTCTCCGCGAAATGAGGGAAGCGTCCTGAAAAGGAACACCGCTTATCCCCGGTACTCGAAGGAGGGTCTATGAAATACCCGGGTTTGGCTTTTACGGTCGTAGTCTTGGCTTCACTTTTCGCGCGCACAAGCCTCGCCTCACCTCCAGCCGGCAAACAGGGCGTGAAGAAGGAGTCTTTTGGGACCCTGCCCGACGGCACGTCGGTTGACCTCTACACCATGACGAACGCGCAAGGGATGGAGATCCGAGCCACCAACTACGGTGGAATCGTCGTCTCGCTCCGCGCACCAGACAAGAAAGGCGACCTCGACGAGGGCAATGTAACCCTTGAGATCGTCGGGCAGTCCCTATTTTGGCGCGATCATTGGACGGTATGGGAACCGCATTGCGAATGGGAAATTCACGCTCGACGGAAAGGAATATACGCTGGCGAAGAACACCATGAACAGCGTCATCCTGTCCTTTCCTTCAGGCATGTTCTTACCATCGGGAGTAACAAAGCTGCCTTTACTCTAGGTGACAACACTGATCGCAGTTCCGGGCGGGACAAGGCGTTCAGAACACGATTCAATGTGGATAGGTGTGTCTTTGAAGAGCGTCTCGTGCACCCACTGGTGTCCCCGCTTAACCTCCCGCAGCCCACGCCACCACATTCCGACAATGTTCACCCACTCCGCGTCGTCAGTGAAGACGGACGCCATCGCATCCATGTCGTGCTTGTTCCAAGCTTCTTCATAAGCAGTTGCAACCTGACGAACGGCTTGTTCGTCGCGGGCAGCGTCACCGGCAATGGTGTTCGTCATATCCATCATGCTCCCCACGAACAATAAGCACATCACCTCATGGTCGTTCCCCCGTGAATCCGTTGCATCGGTGGACAGTACGCGAACGTCCGATAGCCCCACAATCAGAAACCGACATCGGGCTGGACGGTAGAAACTGATCTTTCGCGTAAACGCGGACAGCTTACACCCTAATGCTGGCCTTCCCGCCAGACCGCATCTTCGAAACCGAGATGGTTTTCGCAAGCAGGTTGCATCCGATGTGGCGCGATTTCACAACCAATTGCGGAAGGAAAATTGCTGTTTTGACCTGATCCCCTCTTTCCGCGCAGATTGCAGTCGAAAGCGGTGCAGTATAAAGTGTAGTAAAATCTAGGGATTAACCATCAGTCGGGGAGTGGCTCAGCCTGGTAGAGCACCTGGTTCGGGACCAGGGGGTCGGAGGTTCAAATCCTCTCTCCCCGACCAATCTTCTCAAGCACATAAAGGGCACTTCTGGTTTTTCGTCTACAGCGGTGTGGGCGATTTTGAGACGGTCAGAGCCTCAGAGATCAACAACGAAATGCCTTAGTCGCGTGCCGCTTCTTGAATTATGCGGCGCGCCTTCGGGTTCTGGAACTGGAACCCCGATGCGCAGGAAACACGATACTCTCGGTTTTCGGATACTCTGCGCCGTGCGCATTTGCGTGTATCCAGTCATGCCAATACTCGATTCACAGCGTAGCCTGGCAATCCAGGCAGCATCGGCCACGCTTCGGACTTTCCCTGTCAGTCTCAAACTCCGGGGGGTACTGGCACGTCTGCTTAACGAGCATACGAGCGGATGAGACGCTCTCGCTCGGTGGGCGTGAGTGCCCTAATTTCCGAAAGGAACTCCTGGGTGTCAAAGTCCTGCCGTTCTTCTATGCACTCATCCTGCGGCAGCGAGGATTTTGGGAGGCGCTGGTGTGGTAGCTTGCTTTTTCCTAGCTGGCTTGGCGGCTGGTTTTCGTGCTGACACTTTATTAAAGCCATATAGCGATTCTCCACTTGTTAACATGCTAGTCAAGGCGTCAAGGAACGCGCCCTCTTGCGCCGCATCCAAGGCATGAACAGGCAGGCCCAGACTGCGTGCCTCAGTGCGATCTATCACAAAATCGTGAGACGGGTATTTCGACAAGAGCGCCTGGGAGATGGTCTTACGATGAGGGTTCTTGGTCATCGCCAGAAGCCTGTCTCCGTACTCTTCCCCAATCGCTAGTGCGCGTTTGAATTCGCCGATTTCCAAGGGATCGAGCTGCTCATAGAGCGGGCGCATGATCTCCGTCGTGAAGTGTAGCGATTCATGCAGAGCTTCTTTCACGCTGATACCAGACCGACGGATAATCAACAAGGTGAAACTGTCCATGATCTCAACCGCGTAGTCTCTCAAGAACTCGGCAGACTTGAACTCATCCAAAGGCGAAATACTCTTCGCGCCTTTTTCGATGGGGTCCTGAATCTGCACGTCTATTGGACCTAGCTCGGCCAACTCGCCCATGTATATGGCATCTGCTCCGAGGCACATCAGCGTCGCTGCACTTTTCGCCTCCAGCGGAACAATGATGTTTAGCCTCTTGCAATGCCGCCGAAAGAATCGGGTCACCTGGTAGGCGGCATCTGCACTTCCTCCCGGCGAGTGTAGAAGCAATTCAAGTGTGTCTATGTTCTTAAAGTTGTCCCGTTCCGACAGGGTCTGCCACAGAGTGGTGTTCTTACAAATGTGGCCCCCGTCGTCTGGGCAATGAATGAGGCAGAAGATTCTTGATTTTCTCTTGGCTTCCAGCTTTGATATGACACGCCAAAAGTCTTCCGTGATCTTGGACTTTTCGGATGACAAAAGCGCCTCCGGAGGAGGTCTAGCATATACCACTAAACTGGATTTCTGCGCAACTCGGACGACAGTTGAGAGACGTTGCCGGCGAAATCGCGCGCCCGAGACAGCCCTTGCCCGTCGGGCTTTTGTCCATCGTGCGCTACACTATAGTCCATGCCAAATCGGCTCGATGTCGTATCGATCCTCAGGAAGCAACTCAAGGAAGCCCAATCCAGTGTCAGCCGTCTCGATGAAGCCGTCCGTGTGCTGGAACGGCTGGGAGGAAAGGGTCCAGGCCGTCGCAGCGGTCGCCGTACAATATCCGCCGCCGGACGCAGGCGGATTGCGGCGGCTCAGCGCGCAAGGTGGAAGAAGTTAAGGCTGGCAAAGAAGTAGGGGCGGTTAATGGGAACGACACTACGCGGCGACGGTGAAACACCGGCGGGACTCGCTCGAACTCCCGACAGTCTCAGGAAGCCATGACAGGCCAAGCACTTGGGTTGTGCGGTCATCGGCCCTTGGTGCTGTTTCGGAAGTCGCAACGTAGCCGATAGCATACAGGGTGCGGGGTATTGTGAAGCTGGGCAAGTTGCAACAGAATGGAGATCGGCTTACTATAATCGCTTTTGTCTCACGGCTCGATAATTTCAGGCGTCGATTTCAACCCAAGTGGAGCGCACTTGTAGTTGGTATCGCTTCCTACGGAGGTTGACTCTCATGGCTAGAGCATCGTCAAAAAAATCCGCAAAAAGAGCAGGACGGCGGCCATTGGGACGCAAGCCAGCAGTTGCGACTGTTAGTCCCGCTGCGGCTGCTTGGTTCGGTGGCGGCAAGAAAGTGTTTCGCTCCAAGGCGACTACCGCGCTTGGTACGGTTGCCGTGGGTAGCATCATGCTGAGGACCCGCGCGTAGGAGCGGTGATAGCCCGCCTTCAGCAACATCCTCTCTGAACCAGTGCCTGGTCCTCTCATCACGCTGATGTAAGACTGGTACTGCTGTACGCTAAAAAACTGTCCAGTCGGATCAGGGGCAAAGACAAACTCACCGTGCGGAATGTCAAAATCTACAGCTGTATTGAGGCCATTGGCAGACACAGACAGATTCCACGTAAAAGCAGCCGGCGGTCGCGGAGTCAATGGCAGCGCCTGATGTAGCCAGCCAGTCGTTGTTCGAACGCGGCTGAAGTACAAATCATTTGAACGCGTCGCGACAATGCTAAGCTGGTGAACAACCACACGAGACAAGTCAATCTTGATGACATCCTGTATCGTTTGCGGGCCAAGCCGCGCTTGGGCTGCCATAAACAGCGAGGCATGTTTTCGTTCGTCGTGGTTCAAAGGGATATGGCTTGGCGCCGCTGCTTCACGTTCGGGCAGAGCCTCGCACCTCTCACGGTACGGTCGCCATATCACTTCTGCTTGCGCCTCCGTAAGCGGTGGATCGAAGATGCAACTCTGCGTCAGATAACGCACTGCATCGTCACGTTCGAGCCATCCCAACAAAACCTTTCCTTCTAGTGATTGGGGAGCTGCTGATGGACTACTCGCCATAGTTACCGCGTTCCTTTCACGGGGGCCCGTGGCTGACTAAGCCGGTGACATAGTAACACGCCTCATCGTCCTGTCTAGACACGGCCGGATCGCGCCGGCTCAGCGTGCAAGGTGGGGAGAAGTTCCGGCTTGTTAAGAAATAGCGCGTCGCGGGTTCGCGTTCGTGGACGTAGTGGCAGTATTCGCATGTCCCCGGGTTGTGCCCGCACTCACAGGCCGCAGCCCGTAGGGTACAGCGCGCAGAGGAGCAAGGTTGGCAAGGCGTTTGCGGTTGATCTTGGTCTCATTCTCGTCGTTGTAAACTGGGCACTATGGCCAATGGAGATGGCTGCATGGAAAGCATCAATTGGAAGTTCCGGGACGAATGCCGGTACGAGGCAAATGATTTCGCCGACTGAGGGTCTTGCGGCCCTGCTTCGCAAGCGCTCCCTTAAAACCCTTGTTCATTGGAAGGGCGACAGATCCAGGTACATCCGACAGGAGTTCTTTCATCGGCCCCTCGCAATTATGACGGACCACAAATGAGTCTATACGTCATTCGGGGGCCGATGAAAGAATTCCTGCTATTTCCCCTTTCGCTGGCGATGCCGAGCAAAATCGGTTAGCACCAGCGCCGCCGCCACGAAGATGCTCATCCGCTAATGCTCGCTATTCCAGGGCTCGCGCTTTCGCCGGAAGTAAAAAAGAAGCGTTGGGTACCGATCAGCAGCCGCATCCAAACTGGTGGGTGCAGTGTCAATTCAAGTTGACATGTAATGCTCGTGTGATTCACTTAAGATATGTCGGGCATAAATCCAATCTGTCGCGATCAAAGGTCCTCACCGCCGTTAAGCGTCAATGCGCTCCTTTGAATTCGAGCAGAGACCTTATCTTGCGCAGGAAGGTTGGGCCAAAATACGAGAAGCAGTCGATCGCATCGTGGACCGCCTCGGTAGACATATTGATCCAGGTATCAAAGATACCGTTGCGGCACTGCGGTATTTCGAGTTCCCGACGGACGCGTCTTGTGAGGGTCACATGGAGGGGAAAGGTAACGCACCATGGGTCCATTTCGATTTTATACCTCAACCACTTAGGCATAGACTCGACCAAGCGCGAAAGACGGCATGCGGAAACTGGAGTGATCCTGATGTACAAGCGCTGCTTGACCAAGCAAAATCCGAGATGACTCATGGCAGCGAGCGCCTCATGCAGCTACTTGAAGAGTTCTACTACGAACGGCAAAGTCCGATTGATCGCCGACTGATATTAAACTTCTTTCCAGATTCAGTACGGCTGGAGAGCCAAGGGGCAGCTTTGCAACAGTGGCGCACCCCAACTGGAAGACGGGAGGCTCTCGAGAGATTCCAGAACGAGATGAATGCTTTTACAGAGTTCATGAAGCAGAAGATTTTCTAACGACATTTGGCCTGGAAGATTTCTTAGCGGTGCTAATCTATGCTGTTGACGAACAGGGGGGCTTTTTCGGAGAAGAGGAAATTGCGATGTTTGACATGGTGAAATGTCCGGACTGTGACGGTGACAATGCTATGGATCCCAGCGTGGGCAACGGCAAGTGCTCGGACTGCCATGGCACTGGACAAAATCTCGACGTTTTAGAGGATGTTGCGGATGCCCTCAGTGCGGAAGAGCAGGGCTGCGAGACATGTGGTGTTAGTGGCACATGCCAAACCTGCAAAGGAGATGGGTACCTCGAGGAGTGATCTTAATGTACCCGCAATTGATTTCGAATAGCCCTGGCGGGGAGCCCTTGCTACACGCTCAACCTGTGCGTTGCGACATAAGAGAGTCTGGCCAGACTTCGGGCCCGGGGTGAAGCGGTTGGCCTTCTACGCAAATCACGACCTGAATGCCCGGCCTCACCCACCCGGCAACCACAAGGACGACCCAGTTCGCCGTCAAAGTGACGCTCTTGCGTTATAGGGACCAGCTCTTCCGACGGCCTCTCCAAGGTTTTAGCGGACTCAACACAGAGTCTATTCGCCAACGAGAGGCCGTCGCAAAAGCTCGCCTACCCAGGTTGTGAAGGAGTTATGGAGGTTTGTATTGCTGCGCCACGCTTCCGAATCGCACGGCCGTAGAAATAGGCAACACCCACCGCCGCAGCGTCGAAAATGCTCATGCGATAGTCTTCACTCTGCCAAGGCTTACGCTTCGGAGGCAAACGACTGGCAAGTTCCGGCAAACCGCAGCTAGGGGCTGTGGCGATCTGGTGCTTTATTCTGGCTGCAATCGGGAAAAGGATGAAAATGGGATAGAGAGTCACTAAGGAAGTCAGGGTGGAAACTCTCTATCCCTACAAGTACAAACCACCCTGAAACGTGCGAGCTTTGGCATCGCTGCCCTATGCTACAAGTGTCTGCTTACCTTCAAAAAACCGGCGCTTGACCGCTTGACCTTCCATAATAACCGTTCTCCTTTTCAAGGTGCTGAATAGAAGGGACAAGCCCTTCCAGCGGCCCCTTCTAGGTGGGGCACATAGAGTCGCTTGTGGACTCAACCCCGGGGCCGCTGGAAGAGTTCGTCAGGAGCTGAGCGGGGAAAGGTCGATTGGATTGCGCGCGCGCCGCGCGTGAAGAATGCGATGCCAATAGCGGCGGCATCGAACACGCTCATTCGGTAGTCTTCGCTCTGCCAGGATTTGCGCTTGGGAGGCAAGATGGAGAGAAGATCGGGAAACCGTTCGGCGATCGCTGTCGCGATTTGATGCTTGTTGTTGCCCGGAATGGTTTTCGCGACTGCCTTTTGGGAGACCACCTGTACAGCACAATTCCGCTCTCTTGCACACAGTCTGACGCTGTGAAGAATACGATTCACTCGCCGCGTTCTTGGAAATTTGAGGACGATCACCTCAGGAACATATTGATCGATCAGCGCGGCCATCTTCGGCCTCAACGGCACGCGTACCGCGTTCACTCCGCGCCGGAAACTTCTTGCACCCCAATCGAGAATCTCCTTCGAGCCTTCGAACACAACGAAGGCGAAACTCCGTGGGCGGATGTCCACGGCCAGGATTCTCTGTTCATTCAGTTCGAACATAAGATCAGACATGACGCGAGAGTGCTGGTTCACGGTGTTCTCTAAGCCAGGCACGCTTTCTTGCGGCAAGCAATCTCTGCCTTCGCGAGCCCCTATCCTCCTGGAGGTCTGAATGGAGTTTGGCGATTCTCTCCGAGATCTCCCGATCGACGCCCTGACGGACACCGGCGAAAAGCTCCGCTACGGGCACCTTGAAGATGACCTCAAGGGCAAGCGCCGCCCGAAGAGGCGGAAGCCGACGCCGCTTTTCATACCGGGAAAGTTGCGCACCGTCTTTTCTGCCCAACAGGAACGAGACCTCACGTTGCGTGAGGCCTGACTTTCTACGATATGTCCTTAGGTAGTTTTCCAGGCGGTGCAAAGCCATCGAACAAAAGCGCACGCAAAAAAAAACGAAATCGACCTTTGTTGTTAAAACTAAAGGACACCCAGGCAAAGCTGAAGACGGGCGGACTTGCCGGAACCGGCAAGTTTATTTAGGTTTTTGAGCTCAAAATGAGGGCAACATGGAACAACGAAGAAAGCCCGTACCTCGCGCAAAGGTAGGGCTCCGAACGAAACCGAAGGCCTAAGTAAATGGTCCTTCAAAAGACCATACACATTGAACCATGAAATTGGTATTCTGTCAAGCATAAGTGCCTACTTATCAATAGATTACGAACTTTTCGGTCTCTCGCTCATATTTCTTCTACACGAAAACGAGCCAGACGATGCTGGCTCGGTGAAACGAGTTACGCGGTGTCCTCTTGACCGCTTTCCGGGAGCTTTGCCAAGAGGTTTGCAATGACAGTATCGGCTTCTGACACGTTGACTCCGTTAAGACCGCGGATCTCGTAGAGCGTCCAGGGCAGGAGCTGGTTGCAGGATGTGCAGTAGGCCTCGACATCGCACACGTGCCTAATGGTTTCGTGGTTGTCCTCGTTGTGTTCAAGAAAGAGTGTGCCGCTCAACACGACCGGATAGTTGTCTTCACGGAGACGGGTCGTCTCCGTGCAGGAGTTGTGAAATCCCTCCGTAAGGAGGTTGTTCCCGCAGCCTGGGCAAGGGAAAGGCGGCAGTGACGGATCTGCGATTGGTGCTGCATTGGTGGACATACCTGAGTTCCTCCATGTTCATTTTTCAAGATTCACGTGACTCATACATCTGAGCCACGACTCTCAGGGTAGCGATATTCCGAAAATGCAAAAGACGGGAGGATTTGCTCGTGACAGCAAAACTCGGCCCTTGCGTGAAGGGCTAGCTTGATGGATAGAAGGGCGGGAAATCTGGTTGTCTTCTTGCCTGGGCACGTTGGCCGATCGGCGAGCGCACGCACAAGGAAGCGGCCCACCGGGATCTGCTCCACGACAGTGTTTCAAGAAACCAGGATTCTGGACTATCTAAAAGTGTTACCAAACGTACCCTTCTGGTACATGTCATTGACGAACTCATTCGGAACCGTAGAATGAAGGCAAAGGCCGATTCCCACCCACTATGCAAAATCCCCATGGAGCAACAAGTCGGTGACTACACGCGGGACTCAGCCGCAAGTCCGAACCTGAATCCAGCATGCGGACGAAGCAAATCCGCCCGCCTTCCTCCTTGCGAACTCGTAGAGTACCGTGGTCTCCATGCAGCTCACGGATCACGACCTTCGCGAGTTCATGGAGATCTGGTCGGACGAATTCCAGGAAGCGATCACTCTGGACGACGCCCGCCTGTCTGCTTCAATGCTCTTGGAGCTCTATTTGATGGTCATGTCTCCCGAGGAGGAACACTGATGAACTTCTCATCAAGATGAAATATTTTCTCTACTGCAGAAAATCCAGTGAAGACGAGGACCGGCAGGTGCTCTCGATTGAATCGCAACGCCAGGAGATGGAACGGCTGAGCGCAGGATGGGCTGACGTGGAAATCGTGCGCGTCTACGAAGAATCCTTCAGCGCCAAAGCACCGGGGCGTCCGGTATTCGATGAAATGCTCAAACGGCTGTCAGCGGGAGACGCAGATGGCATCATTGCGTGGCATCCGGACCGCCTCGCGCGGAACTCAATTGACGGCGGCCGCATTATCTATCTCCTCGACGCCAAGGGTCTCAAAGACCTTCGTTTTGCGACGTTCAGCTTCGAGAACAACTCACAGGGCAAGTTCATGCTGTCGATCATCTTCGGATACTCCAAGTACTACGTCGACAGTCTGAGCGAAAACGTGCGCCGCGGCTATCGCGCTAAAGTCCAGCATGGCTGGCTTCCGGGCCTCGCGCCCCTCGGATATTTGAATGACAAAGAAGCAAAGACCATCATCACGGACTCGGAGCGGTTCTCCCTGGTAAAGCAGATGTGGCAACTCATGCTCACAGGCGCGTATTCGCCACGGCGCATCTGGGAGATTGCGACCGAGGACTGGGGACTGCGCACTGTGCCAAGGAAGCGCATCGGCGGGAGCCTCATCTCGCTGAGCGCCGTGTACCGCATTCTTACGAACCCGTTCTATGCCGGCATCCTCGAGCGGGAAGGCACTACGTATCCGGGCAAGCATCCCCCGATGATCAACCTCGACGAATTCGAGCGCGTCCAGGCCCTCTTGGGGCGCCCCGGCAGACCGCGTCAGACCCGCAACTTTGCCTATACCGGGATGATCCGTTGCGGCGAGTGCGGGTTCTCGGTGACGGGGGAAGAGAAGACCAATCGGCATGGATCTCATTACACCTACTATCACTGTAGCAAACGTCGGCTCGACCTCCACTGCGAGCAGCCCTACGTCCCGCTCAGTGAGCTCGAAAACCAGATTCGGGAATTCCTCGAAGAAATATCCGTGCCGAGCCGGTTCGATCGTTGGGCCCTTGCGCGGATCGAGCCGACCGTCATGGAAAGGAGGCGGGAAGGCGAAGCGCAAAAGGACTCGCTCGTGCGTGCCCAGGCATCGTGCGCCCGAGAGCTCGGGAACCTCACGAAACTGCGCATCCGCGATCTCCTGACAGATGAGGAGTTCCTGAAACAGCGTGAAGAACTCGAAAAACGGCGCATTGCAATCGCCCAAAGGGTAGAAAAGCTCAGTGTGACCAGGGGACGGTTCGAACCCGCCCGGTCCCTCATTTCGTTCAATACCAGCTTGGTTTCCCGTTTCCAAACGCCCAATCTCCAACAAAAACGCCTCATCCTCACAATCACCGGTTCGAACCTCGTGCTCAAGGACCGAAAACTCAAGATTGACGCGCGAAAACCATTTCGTCGCTGGTCAAAATCGCCATCTTTTTCTGAGATGCGGGCCTTCGTGAGGGATGTTCGCACCTTTTCGATCGGCCAGAGCCCAGAGGCACTCGAAATGATTTCTGGGATCCAAAAACTCCTCAGAGAGTCAGCCGATTTTTTCGGGAAGAAAATTGCTTGAATTGATTGTTCACTTATCTGAAAACCCTTAATTATTAGGAGAGATTAGTGTACTTCTGCACCGCTTGGACAATACGTTTGAACAGAAAACCTTCTCATACAAGTAAAAATCGGGGCGTCGTGCTAGGGGTAGCCGTATGTTATTGCAAACATGCAACTTATACCCCATACTGAAGCAAGAATAATCAGAGTTGACTTTTGGAGGTACAATATGCTGTTCGATGATCTCCAACCCAAGGAGAAGCCGATGGCAACCGCTCCGGCGCAGCAGGTCCGTCCGGTGTCTCGAAGGAACAAATTGGCAAGTCAAGTATACTTTGTGCTTATGATTTCTGGTCTTTCGCTCGGAGTGTTCTTGGCCCCTGTCTGGGGTGGAGTGGTCAATGTCCTGCTATTGCTCCTGGCGGCATACTCAGGCTATCGCGTGTTCACAGGCCCAAGTCCGGTTCTCTAGATTTTGGTGTCACCGTGCAGCTCATCTGCACGGCTTTTTTTAAGCTTTTTGCTTCTCTTGGCAGTAGACCCACTGGGATTCTCGGCAATGGTTACAGACATCTCTTTAGAAGGAGGTCCGGGCCATGTTGTGGATATTCGCAGTGTATCTTCTGTTCTGGATCACCGTTGTTAGTATTTATGTTCCCGGACCAACTTTGCTTTCCGTGGCTATTCCGTTGGTGATAACAATATGCACCACAACCGTAGATGAAATTGCCGAAAGCGGAAAGGAGGCGCGCCCCAAAATCGCAGTTCAAAAGTTTTTTGTCAATATTCAGTGGGCTCTGATGGTATTTTACTTTTCCGTCGCGAGGGGGATAATCCTACCTGGAATGTCGTCGACGGCAGCCGACCTTTCGTTTTTCTTCGCGCTCTTTTCTCTTGCGCTGGGTCTTATAAGCACCATAGCAATAAGGAGAACGGACTGGCTGGGGCCACTTCTGGCAATGGTTTCTCTTTGTGGATTCTTGTGGCTCGGAATCAAGTATTTTCATCCTCTTGCCGGAGTAAAGCAATAACAATTGCTCGACCCAGAGACACTGTTCGAAATCATAAACATGCCCAGGTATTGCACCAAACTTGCACGCAATTAGAACCAATGACACTAGATACAAGACGCCGACCTAATCAGCGTCTTGTATCTAGGCAGGAGAATTTGCGCATTTGGCAAGTCTGCGGGCCTTCGTGAGGGATGTTCGCACCTTTTCGATCAGCCAGAGTCCAGAGGCACTCGAAATGATTTCTGGGATCAAAACGCTCCTCGGAGGGCCGGTTTCGTCTCTATAGAGAAGCGTTCTGACTTGATTGGTGTTCGGTCAGCCTATCATTTGTTTCGATCTTGGGTAGGCGGGCGGATTTGTGTTGCCTGCTATTTTGCATTTCTGGCAACATTTCGTCGCCTTTTCTTTCTCTACTTACAGCATAGATTGTGATCGCGTTCCGACCAGGCTCCTTTACAAAATCTGCCAAAGGCTTACGATTACACGAGAAGCTTACGAACCAGGTGTCTAATGAAAATCGAGATTGAACTGCATAACAAGTTTGACAGAGAAGCGGTAATCAGTTTTTCTGACGCTACTATCGATATCGAATGCTCCGACGAGGTGCAGAAGGCGCTACGGGCGGATTTGAACGATCTTCTGACGGTGTTCGGCGGGTTAACCGTTAGTGTAATCGAGGATCGCTTGGCACAAGTTCCAGATCGCCATGCAATTCTGGAGGAGATCCTGAGCCTGCTCGAACGGTATGGAGCTTCAAAGACTCAGACACAGAGCAGTGTGGTGCAATAGTTTGGCGGCCAGTGGTGGCCGCCTTTTACTTTGCTGGAGGGGTAGAAGATGGGATACGAAATCGCAGTCCGGAAAGTCATAGCACGCGTGCCTAAGGGCCATATCCGAGCTAGGGATTTGGCACGGCTTATTGGAGCCACAAATGCTCTTTACGAGGCGGTGGGCGCGGTGTTTGTTTTCGACTCGAAACCATTTGTCGACGGCCGGCTAAAAGCATTGCCGGATGACGCGGTGCTTCGCATACAGAGCATCCAATCTGGAAGCGATATCAGTCTCTCACTACTAGGAATAGACAAAGTACTGGATGCCATTCGCAAGGTGATCGACGAAATTCGGTTTCGAAGGGAGCGGAGGAAGCAGGAAGAAGAAAAAACCAAACAGTCAGAGGAGAAAACTGCGCAAGATCACGAGACAACGCGACGGATGCGAATCGAGAACATTCAGCGCACCATGGACATGTTCAACGAAATCAAAAACATGTCGCCAGAGGATCGGACTGAATTCATGCGCCTGGTGCTACGACCGATCTCTGAAATTGACGAGAACCGCAATAAGCTTGAATGAGTAGGATTCAGAGAATTCGCTGACTACTGCTTGAACAAGTGGCTACCCAACGATGCCGAACGAGATAGAATCTTCCGAGGTCGGCGAGGTTCGCTCGTTCATTCTAGCGATTGCGCACGGCTTGAAAAGGTGGGCGTGATTTGTGATGCTGGGCTACCTTGCAGATGCCCGACAGCCAGGGCGAGCTGTTTTGCCAGGCATACTAGAACGCCATAATCGAGAACCGCATCCGCTCTTTGCGTTTGCCGCAACCGGCAATATCTCCCATCTTTCCTTTATCAAGTGGCGCTATAAAGTAACAGCACGCTTCGATTCGGGGCCCGGTCGAAGCGCGCGCGCCAGAAATTCCGAGGAAGGCCCGAATCTTCATTTCTGGAGTCATGGTTGGACCACTGTCATACATCGGAGGGAAACACCGCCTGGCAAAGCGGATCATTGCAATACTCCCGAAGCACACCACCTATGTGGAGGCTTTTGCCGGCGGCGCGCAGGTATTTTTTCATAAAGAGCCGTCCAAGGTGGAAGTCCTGAACGACCTGGACGGCGAGATTGTCAACTTCTTCCGCGTCTGCCAGGCCCACCAAGAGGAACTCCTCCGGTATTCCCGTTTCCTCCTGGTGAGCCGGAAGTGGTTTGAGCTTCTGCGAGCAACTGATCCCGCGACCTTGACGGACATCCAGCGAGCGGCACGGTACTTGTACCTGCTCAAAGGCTCATTCGCGAGCCTCGTTGCCCGCCCTAACTACCACTGGCACGTGGTCCAACCGCCTGGGTTTAATCCGGAGCGCCTTCCTCTGCTCCTTGAGAATGCACATAAGCGACTGGCACGGGTGCAGATTGAGTGCTTACCGTATGACGAAGTTCTCAAACGCTATGATCGCCCGGCAACGCTCTTCTACCTCGACCCACCGTATTTCGGGCGCAAACTCTACCGCTACAACTTCGAGGCGGCTGACTTCGAGAAGCTTGCCGAGCGGCTCCAAAAACTGCGCGGCAAGTTCGTGCTGTCCCTGAATGACGTGCCCGAGGTACGCGCTCTATTCCGCGGCTTCCACATCGAGCGAGTCGAGCTCCCATACACCTCCCAAAAAACTTCCGGTCGCCGGTATCGTGAAGTCCTGATCACAAACTTTGGGAAAATAAAGGCAGTGAAAAATCTGACCGGCAAATGAGTGCATGCTTGGCAGACGAACTTGGAAGCATGCGCGACACGGGATGGCAGCCCTCGCCTTTGATGAGCCGCTCTTCGCGCGAGCAATCAAGCCGATTCGACTACTGCACCCGGGGCAAGTAAATCAAGATTGGACTCGCATAGACGGGATCGGGAACCTGAAGAGACAGGCCGTACTCACGTTTCCACTTCTTTAGCTGCCGATAATAGTGCAAGTGGGGGTCCTTTCGGTACAGGTCCGCGTATTTCTCGATAAGGCTCATCACCTCGTCTTTTCCGCCTGAATCGAGCAAGAGCTCAACCTTCGGGCGCAGTAGCGTGGGAGCACCATAGGTCGGCAGTCTCGGGTGTAGATTTTGCAGGTCTTCCAGCGCCTGCAACTGCTCACGCGCCTCGTCATATTCTCTCCGGATTGTCCAATACCCCGCCAATTCGCGTCGCGTTTCAATCCAGATGCCCGGCGTATTGACGCGCTCTGCCAACCGAATCAATTGCTCGCGCTTGTTCTGGGTGCTTCGTTCTTCTAGATCTTGCGCAAAGAGCCGCAAATCCCAAAAGGTCGATTGGTGTACCGCCATCAAAGCGTTGGGATCATCGCTACGACCGTACTTTTCATTCAGAATATGCCAGGCCCGCCGCGTCATGCGCCTGGCGCTCACCTCGTCTTCATCCAGTCGGCATAAATTCGCAAATGCCTGCAAGGCCCCAGCCAAATTCAGAAGATCGCCGTCGGCACGGTAGAACTCGACTACTGCCCAGCCATATTCGCGAAGTTGCTTGACCTCGTGAGAAGACTCCACCCCAGCATCCCGCAGAATCTCCAGCGCGTGAACATACTGCCTCGCCTCCTCGAGGTTTGTCGGCCGTTCCATCTCGAACATCAACCGGATTGCATCGGCGTGGAGCCTCACATGAGATCGCACCGCTGGATCGTTGGGGCCGCGATACAACAAAAGCACGTCAAGCTCATGGAGAGTGGCTGAAGTGTGGTCCCGGCGCAGCCCGGGCGACTCAGGCCGCGATTCCAAGTGGAAGGCAACTGCGAGGAGCGCTCGAGTCGTGTCGCGGATGAACTCACGCCGGTCGAGCAGACGACCGAGCACGTGGCGGGTATTGTCGTTGGCGCTCCATCGGCACTCGTTCGAGCAGAATCTGTGCTGCTTCGTGCGAGGCTGAAAGCGATTGGTGCAGCGGGGATTCTGGCACGG
Organism: Terriglobales bacterium; assembly: GCA_049273945.1. GTDB lineage: Bacteria > Acidobacteriota > Terriglobia > Terriglobales > Acidobacteriaceae > Acidiflorens. The sequence continues at coordinate 31,148 of JBASRS010000069.1, forward strand.
GAGGAGAAGCCGAGAATTCGAGCTCGTTGCTTCGTGGAATGCGTCGGGTGTCCGCATGGTCCCTCCGTGTGGATGCCCTCCCGCCTTCTGCGGGAGACCAGGGACGAAGCTGCTTACTTCGTCCCTGGCAACTCTATTTTCGTTCAGCTACATTCCGAAATCATTATTTGTCACACGCTTCTCAAACCGTTTCCCTCTGCTTCCCAGTCCCACGCCTTCGTGGCGCCTTCTCGCGGTGCAAACTCTCACTCTTTTCAGCAAGTTAGCCTGTTTACGCCGCAAGTCTTTCATACGGCACAACAGGCAAGATCTCCCGCCTTTCCTTATTTCTAGCCTGCGGTAGGGTGAGTGGACACTTCGGTCCAGATTCTCCAATCGCAGTGCGTTCCACATCGGAACCAGTTTGATTTTGGGAGATGACGGTTCGATCGCCGTTCAAAAACAACCGCACCGTCGAGACTTGTTTTCCGTAGTTCCTTGAAAAACAAGGCGGCTCTCTTGCAGAAATGCCTCGCGGCCGCTTGCTTACATTCAGGCACGGACGCATTGACCGATTGATCGTAAAGCCGCAGCCCCTCAGCGCCTCGACCGGCAATTTTCATATTGTCGATTGCGGGATTTTGCCACACGCCAAAACCTGCGCGAGACAAGTCATGTGCGACACGCAGCGACCCAGCTGAGCGGCCCTCGGACCTCGCGCTTACAAGTGCCTGAGGCTCACATCTATACATATCTTCAAGGTCTCCATGCTTCCCACTATCTAAGACTTGACCCGCGAGGTCCTGCAACCAGTAACAGCCGTACGTGTGACTCTGCTGGCCCCTGCCGAATTTCTACTCCATAGTCTCGGTGGCGTGAGGTTCGACCTCATGCCACAAAAAATCAAACATGAGACATGTCTTCGAAAACATTTTTGTTCGACTCTGGAACCGCCGTCGCGGGCGGGACCGCGGAGCATGGTTGGAGCGAGGAAGTCTGGATCTAGGGCATCGCGTCACGGATGGAGAGGTAGAGCGTTCGCACATCACGATGACCAACCAGCGCCGCACGATGCACATCGCGGTGCTCGGCAAGACCGGAAGTGGCAAGAGTTCGTTCCTGCGGTATCTCGCGCAACAGGACATCGAGCGTGACAGCGGGTTTCTCTACTTCGACCTGCACGGTGATGCCACTCCGTTTCTTCTGCGGACGATCAACGCCCGCGAGCGAAGGCTCCGCCGCCATCTGAGCGACAAGCTCATCATCATTGAGCCCGCCGATCCGACCGTCTCGGTAGGCCTCAATCCTCTCGAACAGCAGTCCACAGACTTTGTCCGGATTGCGGAGTTTGCCCAGGTCCTCAAGGAGCGGTGGCACCTCGATTCCTTCGGAGCACGAACGGACGAACTCCTGCGGAATTCGCTCTATGCGCTCTCGGATAACCGACTCACGCTCGTCGAGCTGGCTCCGTTTCTCACGCACGCGGGCTTCCGGGCCGCGTGCGTGAAGAAGGTTCAGAACGCGGACATTCGTCAGTACTTCGAACTCCGCTATGACCAGGCGAGCGAGGCCATGCGGGCGACGATGCGGGAGCCGATCCTCAATAAGACATCGGCGTTTACCGCTGATCCGCACTTCCGCCACATCGTGGGCCAGCCGTCCACGTTCTCGATGAAGGAGGCGATGGATGGGGGTTCCTGGGTGATCGTGAATCTCGACAAAGGCCGGTTGGGCGCGCAGGCGCTCACCCTGGGAAGCCTGATCCTCACGGTCCTGAAGAATGCGCTTTTCACCCGCGAGAAACGCTCGCTCTACACGGTTTACTGCGACGAGATCCAGAATCTGGTTGCCTACGGCAGCGGCATCGAGACGATGCTCTCCGAGGCTCGCAAGTTCGGGGTCGGAGTGGTCTCGGCGAACCAGTTCCTCGATCAGTACCCGGCGGAGATGCGGTCGGCGATTCTCTCGGTCGGCACCCACATCTTTTTCCAGCTTTCAAGCCAGGACGCGACGCAAGTCGCTCAGGCGCTCGATGGAGGGAGACCTCTTGCCGAGCGTTTGAAGAACCTCCGGCAGCGCCACGCGATTGTGAAAAGTGGCGGGGAGCGGTGGACAGAAATCGCCGTGCCCACGATCCGGGAGCCTGAGGTCGACTACATCGACCTTTTGAACCGCACCCGCTACGCGCGCGGCCGAGTGCGTCAGCACATCGAGCGCGACATCGCAAAGCGGCAGGAACGGTTGAGCCGAAGCAATGACGAGGTGCTCCATGATTGGGAATGATCGCCGCGGAATCCTGATTCAAGAGCGGGACCAGCACCTTTTGCGGGAAGTTGCCCTCATGCGGGTGATCGACCGCGAGCAGGCGAAGTTGGTCGCCGGGTTTGGCTCAACGACTCGTGCGAACGTGCGGCTCTTGGGACTCACTCGCGTGGGACTGCTCAAACGGTTCTTTCTCGGTACGACCGCCGGAGGGAGAAAGGCTCTGTACGCGATCTCCGCGAAGGGGGCACAACTCGTCGGCCTTCCGGCTCGCGGCCCGCGACGGCGGAATGACGAAGCGCTCGCGACCGACTTCTTCGTCCAGCACCAGCTTGCGGTGAACGACATCTATTGCCCGCTGAAGTATCGCCCCGTCCCGCTCGCGGGAGTCACATTCGGTCGTTGGCTGAACTTCTACGAGCCGCTCACTTCCGCGTTACGACTGATCCCGGACGGGTATCTCGAACTGCAGACGCCAGCCGGCATCGCGGCGTTTTTCCTCGAAGTCGACCTCGGGCATGAAGGCCTCTCGGTCTGGAAGGAGAAGGTCAGGAACTATCTCCAATTTGCTCTTTCAGGTGAGTTCGAACGCCGCTTCGGAGTCAGCCGGTTCCGGGTGCTCGTGCTTGCCAATTCCGAGCGGCGGCTCATGTCGATCCGCAAGGCCATCGTTGCAGCGACGGAAAAGATCTTCTGGCTGGCCACTGTCGAAGCAGTGAACCGCGGCAGTTTCTTCTCTTCCATCTGGCTACGGCCCAAGGGCGAGGACCGGCTACCGCTCATTCAAGGTAACCAAAAAGAGAACCCATGAAATATTGCTACCAATGCGGACGGATGACGGCAGGAGACCCGCTCTTCTGCAATACGTGTGGCCGGAGCTACAACGTAAAACTCTGTCCTCGCCTCCATCCAAATCCACGCTCGGCAGAAGTCTGCTCGCAATGCGGGAACCGGGAACTCTCACAGCCGCAGCCTAGGGCTTCCTTCTGGAGTCGGGTGGTCGCCTGTCTCGTAATCGGTTCAGCCGGCCTGGTCCTCGCCTACCTCTTTGTTGCGGTTCTCCTCGAACTGCTGCGGGAGCTTCTGGCTAAACCTGAAATCCAGGGTGGAATTCTCGGACTGGCGATTCTGCTTGGCCTCCTGGCCTGGCTCTGGAGTGAGCTTCCCGATTGGTTTCGGAAGCTCGTCAGGCGCTTGCTCAAGCGGAAGGAGCGCAGCCGTGAGCGGTAAGCGAATCAATGGGGCGGAACACGCGGTCGAAGAGCGCAAGTCAGGTTTCCGAGCGGAAGCCAAAGGCACGGATTTGTTGAGCTTCTCGACCGTCAGGCTAGGGCAGGGCTACCCGCAGCATTGCCCGCAGTCGGAGGAACCGCTTTTCGCAGTTTCCGCGGAGTTGGGCGAGCCGATGAGCATCCGCGAGGTCGCCGCCATCCTGGGCTGCTCGGAATGGACGATCCGGCAGCGGTACTTGCCGCTCGGGCTTCCGCATTTCCGGCTCTCCCGCACGGGAAAGCTCTTGTTCTTTCACAACCAAATCGTCCGCTGGGTCCTCGAGAAACAGCGGCAGAAAGGAGGTATCCGATGACGCTCTGGAAGCGCGGCAACGTGTTCTGGGCCTATGTCTACGTCGATGGCATCCGCCATGCGAAGTCGACCGGCACCGGAAACCGCCGCATCGCCGAACAGATTGAACAGCGCTTCAAGGAAGAATTGAACCTGAAGCGCCAGGGCATGAGCCAACTCGCGCCCGACATGACCTTCGGCGAGCTTGCTGCCCGCTTCCTTGCTGAAGGTATTCAAAAGCGCTACCACCTCGACCGGCTGAAGGTGCTCCTGCCGTATTTCGGTGAGACGCCGATCGGTCGTATTTCGAAAGCCCTTGCGCGAGACTACCGCACGCGTCGCCACGCCGAAAAGCGAGTTTCGGACACGACGGTCAACCGCGACCTCGAAGCTCTACGGCACATCCTTTTCTGGGCCGTCGACGAAGGCTTGCTCGCTTCGAACCCGTTAAGCCGGGTGCGGATGGTCCGGGAGCGCCGCAAACCGCGGCTCATGGTGAGCCTTGAGGAGGAAACAGCGCTTCTCTCGACGGCCGCGCCGCATCTACGGTCGATCATCATTGCCGCACTCGACACGGGCATGCGCCGGGGCGAGATTCTTGCCGAGCGATGGGAACACGTCGATTTCACCCGCGCGCTCCTCTACGTCACGAAATCGAAGACCGCCGAGGGCGAAGCACGTGAAATCCCGCTCACGGGAAGGTTCCTTGAGTGGCTTCAGGCCAACCGGCAAGCCGAAGGCCTGATCTTCACCTTCAAGGACCGTCCCATCCGCAAAATCAAAACCGCCTGGAAGGCCGCCTTTCGCCGGGCCGGCATCCGGTACTTCCGCTTTCACGACCTTCGCCACACCTTCAACACCCGACTGATGGAAGCCGGGGTCATGCAGGAAGTGCGGAAGGCCCTCATGGGCCATTCGTCCGGCGAGGACGTGAACGCGATCTATACCCACGTTGAGCTACCGGTCAAGCGCGAAGCGATCCGGAAGCTCGAAGTGTGGGTCCGTGGGCAGTCAACGATTGACCACCTTGGTCAGGATGGGAGGAACCCGAATGCAGAACCAACCACCGCACGACCAACCACCCCAGAACCAACAACCAGCGACAGAAGCGATCCGCGCGCTTCTGTTTCTGAACGCCCAGGCGCGGAATGAACAGTTGCTCAGATGCCTCGCGGATGTCGCGAGCCGCCTGAGCGCGAAGAATGAACTCGCCGTGATCGGCGCACTAGCCGGGCTCGAAGGAGACGTGGCGCACATCCGCACTTTGATGACGCTGTGCCGCGACTGCTTCCCTCGGACCCAGAAAGGAGAGAAATGATGTGGCAGAGAAAGAAAGCTTGAAACTGATCGTCGTGTACGACCACAACCGCAACGAGTATTCCATCTCGGCACACAACCAGAGCGCGGACGAAGCGCAACGGTTCGTCGAGCAATGGAATCCTCAACTCATCGCGGGCTGCTCGCTGATCTTGCTCGATCAAGTGAGGCGACACAGCGCAGTCCACGGACGGGATTGTCGGGCTTGCCGCGAAACCGTGGCACGTTCGGCCCATCTCGAACCCCAACCGCAGTTCATAAGGAGGAAAGAATGACGCCACCGAAAGCAACGGACCAGGGTTTGTCCCGGTCCTCAACCGCAGCCACGGTCGTAACCACGAGCGCCACGCAACGGAAACCGTGGAAGAAGAAAACCCCGGTCGAAGTGGTGCTCGACCAGATCAACCGGCTTAAAGAGGACGTTGCCAAGAAAGAAGAGGAGTTCAAGCAGGCCAAACGGCAACTTGAAAAACTCGAAGCGGCGCGGAAAGTCCTCGAAGCCACCTAGCTCTTTGTTTCAGGAGTTTGCCTATCGGCAGGCTCCTTTTTTGTGGGGAGGCATGACGGCCGACAGGGCGGAATGAATCAGTCAGAGGGAGAACGAATCATGGAAGACGATCGGAACGCCACTGAAATCGGGAGGCAGATGGGATGCGAGGGGGTGGAGCGTGTCATCTCGAACGCCGAACGCTTCTGCGAATACGCAGGCCAGGAAATCGGGCTCACCAATCATCCAAGAGTCCTGGGCCTTCGCGCGGAACTCGCGCTTCTCGTGGAGCGCGAGGACGAGCTCAAGACGCGGCTTCGTCAGGCACCACCGCGCGGGGACGTGCGAAGCCGGCGGCGCCAGACCCGGTATCACTGGGCCGTCACCATGATTCTCACAGTAGCGGGCTTCTTCTTTTCCCTCCTTGCCTTCGCTCCGTTCCGCCTGGGCTCCAAAGGGTATCTGTATTGCCTAGGCATCGCCGTCATTACTCCGTTCTCGGTTGACAAGTTTCTCGAGACTTGGGGTAAAGAAAAGCTCCTGAAGGCCATCACTGCCGTCACCTTCACAGCTGCTCTCGCTAGCCTTGTGATTCTGGCGGTCATTCGCGGCGATCTGCTCATCGAGCAGATTGGGAACTCGACGCCGGTCGTGGTCTTCAACGACGACACTATGGCCCCTCCGGCGCCGACCAACACGTTTTACGATCGGACGCTGGTCCTGCTCCGCCTCACGATGGCCCTGCTTGCGCTTGCGATGGAACTCGGCGCAGGCTTGGCCCTGTTTGAAGCGCGGCGTCTCGGAATGGATTCGGGCGAAGATCCTGAGCCTTTGTCTGCCGAACTCGCCGAGGTGCAGGCGCAAATGATCGAGCGCCTCGAAACGCTGACTCGCCTCGAAACTGAAGCGGCGGCTTTTGAGGCTCGATTCTGGCGCGACTTCTATCGCTCGCTGCTTACGCATTCCTCGCGCAATGCCATAAAGAGACTCCTCGCTTTCGCCCTGGCGGTAATGGTCCTCGTCCCGCCTCGTGCCTCGGCGGCAGATCGCCTCAACTTCATTGTCCTGGTTGACCTCACGAAGTCGGTGGCCGTCGTGGCGTCCGATGGCAAGACCCAGGGCGAAAAGAACCTCCAGGCGGTGGGTCAGCTATTGTCCCGATTGCCGGCAGGGTCGCATGTAACCGTCGTCGGCATCACGGACCGGAGCTTTGATCAACCGGATATTCTGCTATCGGCGAGCATCGCCGAGGACAGCGGGTACTTCAACGAGCGGCTGGCCACTGCCCGGCGGGAACTGCTGCAGGCCTGGCAGCGGCGCCGTGCGAATCTGGAATTTGACTTCCAACACACGGACATCTTGGGCGCGCTCGTACTCGCAGGGCAACTGTTTGGTCAAATGCCGAAAGGTGGCAGAAATGTGCTCGTCATCTTCTCCGACATGCGCCAGAACACAGCGGATCTTAACCTCGAAACAGCCAACCCCATCACAGTCCCAGCGGCCATCGCCAAAACGGAACGCTTAGGCTTGATGGCGAATTTGAGCAACGTAGAGGTTCATGTATTGGGAGCCGATAATGCCGGGAGGCGAATGAATTACTGGATTCAGCTAAGGCAGTTTTGGCTGGCGTATTTCGCGAAAACGGGGGCGCAGGTGGCTGAGTACTCCGCCCTAAGCGTCTCCACGTGTCCAAGATGAAGGCAGGATGACTTCACGAGACACTGATCTGCAGGGTGTTTTCCGACACTCTGGCCATCCTGAAGCCTGATTGTGAGCTCTATCACGGACCGATGTGACTGTAGCAATTTCTTCTTGACACCGCACAAGCGGCTGTTTTAGCCTTACGCTCAACTCAGCAGGAAGATTTTGATCTCTGTCTTCTCCGAGACTTCCCGCCGCTGGGCTTTCTTCCCCGACTAAATTGAGCACCATGCCGCCTGTTGTGTGCCTGCGTCGCACAGTAGCAGGATGTGTTGCGCTTGGGAAACTTGGGAAGGATGAATATGATCACCCCACGCCTCTGCGTTGCCATCGCTCTCCTGGTATTTGGTTCTTTCGCCTTCGCACAAGCCCCGGTCTGTGACGTGACCTGCGCGCCTGATCCAGGCGGCTCTGGGTACGACAATACTGTCGACGCCATGACGAAGGTCCAAAACATGCGCGGCACCCAGACGATCTACGCTCCGGAGACCGCGGGCAGCAAGGTGACCTATCACGCGACCGGCAACGGCAAGAATGCGGCGCAAGGCAAGATAGTCGCGGGCAGTTCAAGCTATAGCTACGCCATCCCAATTCTGAGTCTCCCCGGTCGAAACGGACTAGATCTGAACCTCATCCTCCACTACAACAGCGCAATTTGGAATGCGAACAGCGACACGGGCACCATGACGTTTAATGCAGATCGAGACTTCCCGAGCTACGGGTTTCGCTTGGGCTACGGTTTTATCGAATCGAACGCTGCCCACAGTGCCTTCACACTTGTTGAGAGTGACGGAACAAAACGTAAGCTTACCGGTGGCGCGAATTCCACCTACGCCTCCACCGATTCTTCGTTTATTCAGTTCGTCTCGACCACGAACATCCTCACGTACAAAAATGGGACTCGTGTTTTCTACCAACAATTTCCCAACAATCAAACAACGCTGTACCGCCCAACCAAGATTGAGGACACAAACGGCAATTTGATTTCCATTTCCTATCGAACTGACAGCTGGATACAAGGTGAGGAGATTGACACGATCACGGACACACTTGGCCGTCAAGTCGTATTCAGCTATGACGCTAACACACACGAACTCACCGGCATAGCCCAAGGCAGCCAACAATACGTCACCTTCTCCTGGAACAACAACTACCTTTTCCAGTACAACTTTTCCGGATGGCTGGTGCAGAATAGTCCGGCCAACAACGCTACCCTTAAAGTATTGACGGGCGTGACGTATACCGGCAATGGCGCTGGTTACTTGTTCACCTATGGTGGTTGGGGAATCATCAACACGATCCAGTTCGGACCCTCCGGTGGCAGCGTTGTTCGCAGTTCGGTTAGCTACAACTATCCGCCTGGAACTACAGCTCAGGGAGGAGGTCCATGGTTTGGCCAGCAAACGGTGTTCGACGGTGTGAACACGTACAACTGGCAGTATTCCATGCCCTCCGGGTCGAGCGCGATCACCGATCCTTATGGCACCCAGACTAAGACAAATCTCGATCCAAGTACTGGCCTCCGGAAATCCATCATTGTCTCCAGTGGAAGCACCACGCTTCGCACCATCACGAACACTTGGAACTCAGGATCGAACCCCACGCTAGCGAGTACCACGACGACCCTTGGCGACACTGGCCAGCAATCCCAAACTACCTTTTCCTACGACACCTACAAGAACGTCACTGAAATCAAGGAATACGACTATGGACTCATTTACAAGCGGCGCACCCATATCGATTATTTGGCTGACACGAACTACCTAAGCGCGCATATCCTGGACCGACCCACGAATGTCTACGTGTACGACGAGTCTGGCACGGAAACCCTGAAACGGCGAACAGACGTCGGGTATGACGAGAACCCGCCCACAGCACCCAACGGACAACCCCCCAGCACTGTTTGGGACTCCAGTATCACCAACTATCGCGGCAACGTAACAACGATCAAGAGGTATGAGACACCTTCAGGTCCATCGGGCAAGATCGAGCGCCATTTTCTTTACGACGTCGCCGGAAATCTCATCCAGGCTGACCTGGATTGCTGCACGTCTAAGACATGGACGTACAACTCAGCTACGGTTTTCGCTTATCCGACCCAAGTGGTTTCGGGAACCACACCCCAGTTGACCGTCAACATGACGTACTACAGCGACAGCGGTCTGCTGCACACCTATTCTGACGAGAACAGCCAGCAATCGACGTACTCGTACGACCCGATGTTCCGTTTGACGAACGTTCAACGGGCCGATCTGGTGAACTACGGTACGAGCTACAACGACACACAAGCCCTTCACGTGATTACGAACACGAGCCCGGTGGACAGTGCAATAACAGTCACCACGCTTACTCAGCTCGACGGCGCGGGTCGCGTGAACAAGCAAACCGTCGAAGACAGCAACCTTGCCGTGGTCAGCATCGTGGATACGGCGTACGACGCCTTGGGTAGGCGCACCGCTGTCAGCAGTCCTTATGTCACAGGGTCGCCGGTCTATACGCAAATCTCATACGATGCACTAGGCCGGACTATCAAGATCGTTCCGCCGGACGGCACCAGCAACTCGAATAACACTCAGTACTCCTACTACGGCAATACCGTGACAGTCACCGATCCAGCGGGCAAGCAGCGGATGACCTACAGCGATGCCTTCGGCCGACTGGTCCGGGTAGATGAGCCAGGAGGAACAACGGCGACTGGCTCAGTAACGATCACGGGTTCCGAGCGCTACGTTTGCGACCCAAATGGTCCGCCTCCGCCGCAGTGTACGCAGATATGGGACATTGGCACCGTGTCGGTTACGGTCGGCGGTTTCGCAGCAACTGCCCACTACGGTCATTTCAGCACACCGGCTTCGATAGCCTCAGACCTGGCGTCAGCCTTCAATAGCTCAGGTTCGCCAGTCACAGCCAGCGTATCGGGGAGCACCATCACCTTTACTTCGGTGCTTAGTGGACTGGACCAGAACTATGCTTTCAGTGTGACGGCCCAGACCTTTGACCCTGCGGATTTCCTTAATTCGTCTTTCAACGGCTCCCCGGCTTCTGGCAGTATGACCGGCGGCTCCGATAACTCAGGTAGTCCCTCGCTTGTACATCCCTTCGCCACGTTCTACAGCTACGACGCAATCGACAACCTAATCCAGGCTAACCAGGGAATCCAGCAGCGCACTTATGTCTATGGGGGCCTCGGGCACGTGCTCTCCGCCCAAACGCCTGAGAGCGGCCTGGTCACCTACTCCTATCAGAACGGCGGCGCAGCCTGCACCACCGACCAGCAGAATGTCTGCCAGCGCACCGATGCGAGGAACGTCACTGCCACATACCAATACGACAGCCTGAACCGACTGAAGACAGTGAGCTACTCCGACGGCACACCTTCAGCGACCTACAACTACGACGCTGGCGGTGCGGGTGCCTACGCCCTGGGACGCCTGACCAGCATGACCGACGGCACAGGTTCCGAGACCTACACCTACGATCGTTTCGGCCGGATCATCAATGTAGCCAAAGTCGTTGGGAGCGCAACCTACAACATTGGCTATGGCTACAACTACGTCGGACAGGTCAAGACCCTGACCTACCCGGACGGTATTGTTGTGAACCAGTCCTACGACGCTGTTGGGCGACTGTCGCAGATGTCGAGTGGAGGCACAAACTACCTGACCGTACCTTCCACCAGCTACAACGCCGCCAGCCTGCCCGAGGCCCTGACCTATGGCAGTGGAGTGCAGGCTACCATCGGCTACAATGCACGGTTCCAGTTGGCCAGCCTTGATTACGCCAAAGGCAGCACCGACTTGCTCAATCTGACCTACAATTACACGCAGACGGTCAACGGCAATCCGGTGAACAACGGTCAAATCCAGGGCGTCACCGACACGCGCGGTAACTCCTACAGCACGAGCTATACGTACGATGCGCTGGGACGGTTGTCGCAAGGACAGACGCTCAACCTGACGGCAGCCAACACCTGGAAGCTGGGCTGGGTGTACGACCGCTACGGCAACCGCAGCCAGCAAAATCTGCTGGGTGGGACAATCTCGACCACCGCGCCGCAACTCACGATTGATCCCACGACTAATCGCATCACCACCGCGGGCTACAGCTACGACGCCGCTGGAAACCTGCAGGCCGACGGCACCAGCAACGCTTACACCTACGACGCCGAGAACCGACTGGCAACGCTCAACACCGGCACGACCACTGCCACCTACTCCTACGACGGCAAGGGGCGGCGGGTGAAGAAGGTCGTCGGCGCGAATACGACCGTGTACATTTTCTCGGGCAGCAAGGTGATCGCCGAGTACGCCAACGGAGTCCTAAGTGTGAAGTATGTTTACGCTGGTAGCCAGTTGCTGGCGTCGCTCTACAATTCGTCGATCACGCCAGTGTTTTATCACTATCCAGATCATCTCTCCGCACGGCTGGAGACCAACCCGAACGGCGTAGTCACCCGCACCTTCGGCCATCTCCCGTTCGGCGAGACTTGGTACGAGACCGGGATCTCGGTCAAACAGAAGTTCACCAGCTACGAGCGGGACACCGAATCGGGACTGGACTACGCCATGTTTCGATATGACTCCAGCCGACTGGGGAGGTTCATGACGGCGGACTTGCTCGCTGGCTCGGTAGCCCACCCGCCGAGCCTGGACCGGTACCCTTACGTTGGAGATGACCCTGTGAACTTCGTCGACCCGCTGGGCCTCGGTGTGTGTCCCTTCATAACCCCCGATCAGGTCGATTCCTGCGGCGGAGGCGCCGGAGGCGATGGTGGCGGCGGAGGGGCTTACGTAGATGGAGTTTGGACGATGGGACCGTTCGTGTCGCCCAGTCTCGGTGGTCCGATTCCAATGTGGGGATTCGTGTGGGTTCCGTCATCGAGCTCCGGCGTTTACATCAAGGATGATACGTTTACTATTTCTATGACCACGGGGTACTGGCAGTTGACGTTCTTAGGCTTTTCCGGAGGAGGAAGCCCTTCATGGCTCACAAGGGCGTGGACCTACATCAAATCGCATCCCGTCACGTTGTCGGTTAACGAAATATTTGCGGGCCAGATTACGTTCCAGTACTCCACCGGAACGATTTGTGGTAATTTTGGACTTGGGGCATCTTTTCCACCTACAAAGGCCGTGACTGTAGGCATTTTGAACGAAGGTGACATGGGGAAATGGCAGGATGTGCTTAGCGGTCCGGGCTATTCTTTTGGGGCCAACCTCATCCTAGGATACCAGGGGATGTTTAACTCGTCTGGAAAAGTAGGTGGTCCGACTGTGTCTGGCATCGGGCTTTCTGGTTCCTACACAAAGGGGAGCTGCACAACTATCCCGTAAGAGACCGATAGTCGGAAGAGTTCTATGCTGATTCTTGGGATAATGCTTCTAATGGGGTTGTTGGCAAGCATTTGGGGATTCATGATGTGTTTCTTGCCCGCGCGATGGGAGAGACTCACGGAAGCCGGTGCTGACCGCTGGACCGTGCCCAGACCCAAACGCCTGCATCCGATCATAAGACTTGGTAACCGCGCCGCTGGGATAGTGATTTGTGCCGTAGGTTGTTGGTTCGTCTATGTGGCTGCTTCAAAGATTTATGCCGTGCTTACTGGCCGTGCCGTGATTCACACAACGACCCAATCGACCGGAAGTCTTCCCAATTCTCCGACGACAGGCGGAAATGCATTTGCACTGTTGATGATCGTAATAGGCGTAGCTATGGCCCTTGCCCCGGCACAAACGGTGAAGGCCTTCGAAAGCGTTTGGCCCGCAGGACGGTCGGTAAAGCTACCTGCTCCGAAGGCGATGGTTCTCGTCAGAGTCCTCGGCGCGATGTTCGCGTTGCTTGCGTTTATGTTCTTGATACGCTGAAAAGACCCGGGCTAACTAGACAACCGTGTCGGCTCCAGAGCGCCGAGTACACTTGGGGTTGACCTGCTCCCCTGAATTCCGCACGAAATTGAATATGATTTCAGACCGCGAAGAAAGAAACTACCGGGGATTACCTTAGAGGCGGCGAGGTATCGACTGGTCGACTGTAGATGATTTTGAGGCTGCGAGGGCATCCAACTCCATCAGGTTTCAACAGACTTCAGCGGGCAGCTCACAACAGGTTCACCATCAATCAGTTGGAGACAACAGGATTCTACAAATTTCAACAAGGGACAGAATCTGGTTCGGGACCAGGGGGTCGGAGGTTCAAATCCTCTCTCCCCGACCAATTACCTCAATCCCATCATTGAATTAGCGAGCTTCCTTTTCCCCAGGCTTCCGGAACTTGGGTCAACTTGGGTCGATTAAGCAATTCCTCGACTTTTTCGACTGCTGCCCGAGCATCCGCCGGGATCGAATGCAAGTAAACTTCGCGGGTGATCTCCGAAGAGGAATGCCCTAGAAGAGCTTGCACTGTGCCCAGTGGTGTTCCGACAGCATCAAGCAGCGTCGCGTTCACATGCCGCAACCAGTGCCAGTTCACGCCCACCAAATTCAGCTTCTTGCATGTGGACTTGAGCTGCCTGTTGGTCAAATTGTGGCGGTCGAACGGGGCGCCCGTGCTAGTCGCGAAGACCAGAGCTTCCGGATTCATAGCAGCGGGCTTGCGTGCTGCCAGAATCTGAACAGCCTTCGCCGCCAAGGGTACCGACCGCTGGCTGCGTTGAGTCTTAGGCACATCGAAGTGACCGTCGTACACGGTCTGTGTCACTCGCAACGTGCCCTGTTCCAGATCGACGTTTTGCCAGCGCAGTGCCAGCAACTCGCCGATCCGCAACCCTGTCAAGACGAGCAACCAACCGAGCGAACGAGAGGGCTCCGGCAGTGCATCGAGCAAGTCCCGAATCTTCTCAGGCGCGATCACTGCTCTTTGCTTAGCCGGGCCCCGCCGCGGAAACCGAGTCTTTCGTATGGGATTACTCGGAATCAGCTCCGCAACCTCGGCCGCAGCCATCACTGTTCCAAATGCGGTTCTCAGACTCTTCACCGTCCTCCAGGACAACCCGCTTCGCAGTTTCGCAGAAAGGAAAAGCTGCACCGCATCGCGAGTGATGAGCCGCAATTGCATTTCCCCAAACGCCGGATACAAATGGACCCTCAACATGTACTGATAATGTTTCTTGCTTGAGTACTTCAGAGTGGGCAGCACTTCCGGCAGCCAGCGGTTCTCGACGTAATCTCGAAACGTGCATGCCGAGCTAGGCCGATATTCGCTGCTGTTCACGGAACGGAGCCGCTCAGCCAACAGCTGTTCGGCCTGTCTGCGAGTCGGAATCTCTGCGACCGCGCCCAAAACGTCAGAGCGGCGTATACGGGTCAACGCCCCATCGGGCCCGATCACATCTTCGCAATAGCGTGCGATCCACACTTTCTTCCGTTCGCCTCTTCTGTAGATTGAACCGCGCTGGAACCTTCTTCGAGTCATTCTTCCTCCGCGAATGACCCGCCCAGCTTGGGTTCTGCGTCGGGCTCCAACGTAAACGTTGTATACCGCCCGCGCAAGCTAATTCCTCGCTTTTTGGAGCCAATCCAGTACTTCCTGTTCAGAAAAACGAAGGTACTTGCCGAGTTTGAAATGGGGCATGCGGTCAAAGCCCCTGCGGCGGGTGCGTTCGTATACCCAAGAGATGGGAACTTTTAGCAGGTGGGCAACTTCACTCGCTGTGAGCAGCCCGTCGCGGGAGGGGCAATCTAAAGACTGTTGCGAAGGCGTATACAGCGTTTCTGGGTTCTGAGCAGTATTAAAGGTCGTTCTCATGATGCCCCCTGGGCTACGAACTTGCGATCTTCTCCAGCTGCGAAAGCAGATTGTCGATGCGAGCTCGCAGCAGCTTGCGCGCGCGCGTCTCGTCTTTGTCGTTAGAGAACAAATTGAAGATGCTGTCGAGGTTCTTAAGCTCTTTCTTTACGCCCCTGATCTCAGCCAGCACGGCTTGAATCTCACTTTTCCGAAGCGGAACGCTCCCTCACAGCTGCAACGAAGCTCTGCGATGTTTCGGAGCTGGAAAGTTGCGGATATGTGCTCCAGGGGCGTGGTCTCCTGGCAAGCGAGCAAGCTCAGTCAGAATCCGCAGAAGGGCTTTCCTCAGGGCCGGCGCCCACAACGTGATTGCGGCCTTGTGGGACGTGACGGACGTTTCCACCGAGCAACTCATGGATAAGTTCTATTCCGAGTTGGACAAGGGGACGAGCACGGAAGCTGCTCTGCGCGCCGCCAAGCTGTCCTTACTCCGCGGCAGCGCGTTCCACAAACCGTTTTACTGGGCGCCGTTTCAGCTTTACGCCGGATCGTGAGGCGTGGCGCAGGGTTGGTACACGCCCGGAATCCCGTCTCTCAGCACTCTCCCAAAATCACTGGCCGCGACTCGCACGCGCTAACGCCCGTCCCGGAAACACCTCCGGCACCAGCTTGCCCTGGTCAACAAGGAGTGTTCCTCCCACGACCAGGTAGCGCACCCCCCCGCTCGGCTCCATCGGAGACTGATAGGTCGCGCGATCCGTGATGGTTTGCGGATCGAACACCACGACGTCGGCGTCGGCGCCTTCCTGCAATCGCCCTTTGACGTGGGCGGCAGGCGTGGCCTTCTCGAGAACCTGGGCCGGCATCAGGGTCATCTTGCGAATGGCGTCCATCAGGGTGATGCTTTTTTTCTCCCGTACATATTGGGCGAGGATTCGCGAGTACGTCCCGGCGTTTCGAGGATGCCCTTTGAGGCCGTCGCTGGCGATCATCACCAGCGGATTGGGAATCACCGCATCGACCATCTCCTGTGTGTTGCTGTGGATCACCACCATGTGCGGCTGCGCGGACGCGTGCAGTTCGTCAAAACGAGCTTTGGTCAGGCGTTCGCCGGTGTCGGGAAGCTGCAAGGCGCTGTAGTCGATGCCAAGTTTCTCTTGCCATCCGGGATTGAAGATGGAACGGGTTTATCTCAATTTTCGGGAAGCATGTCAACAATTTCTTAGCGCCCCTGCCGAGCAACGCAGGCATGGTCATGCGCGATTAGTCAGAGTGACTCTGCGTCACAGAGAAGAGTTGAGCTTCCAGGCGCGCATTAACTTCTCATTTTTGCTTTACTGCGATCGCCGAGACCTCGATACGGGCGTTGTTGACAAGAGCCGCCGCCTGAATGGTGGCGCGCGCCGGTTTCGGATCCGGCATGAATTCCCGGTACACCTTATTCATGTCGCCGAACTCGCGGATGTCAGCCAAGTAGACGGTCACGGAAACAATGTCCTTCAATTCGAATCCGCCAGCTTTGACCACCCTCTGAATATTGTCCAATGCCGCCTTGGTCTCGGCAGTGATTCCGCCGGCGGCGAGCTTGCCTTGGTCGTCCGTGCCCTCCTGCCCTGCGACATACAGAGTGTTCCCCGCGACCACGCCGTCGCTGAAGGGCAGGCTCTTGTTCCCGGATATGCTAATGGCCTTGTGCTCCTGGGCGCGGCAAACTGGAACCGCGGCCAAAACTGCGGTGAGTGCGGCAGTGACAGAGATGGCAAGCGTCACAAAGCGTCTCAGTTGTATTTTCATTTTCCCAGTCTCCTTTTGCACGGCATGAATTCGGCTCTTCCCAGCAATCGAGAACGGTGTTACAGTCCCGCGCACATATATACAACCAGGAGGAGGCAATGCACAACCATCATCGTGGGTCGAAAACCAGCAGGAATATTGCTGGTTTGCGGTGGATCATTCTGCTCAGCCTGATCTCCCTCGGCGCCTGGTTTCTGGCAGCACAATCGACGCCTGCAACTCCTGCGGGCAATGAAGATTCCCTGATTGCGCGCTATCGGCGGGTGGAAGTCGCCTCCGTGTCCGACGCCATCGAGCAGCTCATGGGAAAACGCATGTACATGAGCCATCGCATGCAGCCGATCTTCACGACGAAATTCGCAGGATTTGCGCGCACCGTGCAGTTGAAGAAGGATGAAGGCAACAGCGATCCGGCCGCGCTTAGTGGAATGCTGGCCGCCATCGACGAGGGCTCGGTCAACTCCGTGTACGTGATGGCGGTTGAAGATGGCGGCGACATCGCCGGCATGGGCGGGCTGATGGGTACTGCGATGGCTGCGCGCGGATACTCCGGGGCGGTCATCGACGGCGGCGTGCGGGACGTCGCATATCTGAGAAAAATTGGATTCCCGGTTTACGCAACCGGGATTGTGCCCTCCACCTCGATTCACCACTATCGCTTTGGGGGCGCACAGATCGCCGTGCAGTGTGACGGGGTTACTGTAAACGCGGGCGACATCGTTGTCGCCGACAGCGATGGCGTGGCGGTCGTTCCGCGCGCCCAGGCGCAGGCAGTTCTGGATCTCGCCGAGCAGATGGATTTCAAGGAACACTCGATGTATCCGTACATCGAGAAGCTCAAGTCCATACAGGAAGCGGTCAAGAAATTCGGCCGTTTGTGAATTCCGCTTGCGCAAAGCCTATTTTCATCAGATAATTCGCACTTTCATTTTTGTACGGGCGATCGGAGAAAGCCGAGCTACTCATGGCCGACACGGGCAAGCGCAAGTACAACATCACCGCCTTGCAGCGCGGGCTGCGGCTGCTGCAACTGTTCACGCAGTCCGAGCGAGGCCTGACCACGATGCAGGTGGCCAGGCTTTCCGGACTGCCGGTCAGCACGGTTCACCGTTTCTTGGTGAACCTGGAGTCGGCGGGATTTCTGAATTGCAGCGCGAGCGGCGTCTACCATCTGGGGCTGGCGTGCTTTGCGGTAGGCCAGGCGGCCCTGGGTCAGCTCGACATTCGCCGTCTCAGCCTGCCGTACCTCCTGGAGTTGAATCAGCAGACGCGCGAAACCATTCACCTCACGGTCCGGCACGGGCTTACCGCGGTCTATGTGGAAAAGATCGACTCGCCCCAGCAACTCCGCATTTACTCGCGAATCGGGGCCGCGGTTCCGCTGTACTGCACCGCCGTGGGCAAGGTCATGCTGGCCTTTATGCCAGAGCAGGAAAGAGAACAGGTTCTGCGACAGTTGGAGCTCAAGCGGATGACGGCCAACACAGTCGGGAGTCTGCAGGAATTGCAAACCGAACTGCAGCGGGTTCGGAAGAATGGCTACGCCTGCGACCTGGAGGAGCACGAAGTGCACATCCGTTGCATTGCGGCGCCGATTCGAAATCATACTGGCGCCGTGCAGTCGAGCCTGAGTATCACCGCGCCCGTGGTTCGCATGCCGGTGACGCGCTTGCGACAACTGGCGCCCCTGATCCAGGAAGCCGGACTCCGAATCTCCAACGAGCTGGGATATCAGACCGGCATCCCGCATGCTCCGGGGACGCACAAGTTGAGTGCGGAGGCGACGACTCTTGCCTAGGCGCCGCTCGAATCCGCATGTTCAGCTGGATCGGCGGTCGAGGCGCAGAGGATTTTGCCCAGCGGCTCTTGCGACGGCGGTGTTGTTGCTCACGTCATCGTTGGGTTTTGCTCTGGATCAGGAAGCGCCGCTGATCACCACCAAGATTAACGTGCAGTCGGCTGACCTGGAGGCAGTGCCGTCTGCAGCGAACTGGCTTACCTATCACGGGGACTATACGGGACGGCGCTACAGCGCTCTCTCGGAGATCAATGCCGGCAATGTGGCGCAGCTGCGCGCGCAGTGGGTGTTCCATGCGCGCAACTCAAATCGTCTGGAAATGACGGCGGTGGTTGCGAATGGGGCGATGTTCGTAACGGCAGCCAACGACGCCCTCGCGCTCGACGCCCGCACCGGCCGAGTCGTCTGGCATCACTCCTGGCCAATCTCAGAGGATCTGATCGACGATGCCGCACAGCATGTTACCCGGGGCGCCGGAGTTTGGCGCAACCGTATTTACATGGAGACCGACAACGCCCACCTGCTGTGTCTCGACGCGCGCTCCGGCAACTTGATCTGGGACGTTGCGTACGCCGACTGGAACAAGAACTACGGCGCCACCAGCGCGCCCATGGTGGTGAAAGACAAAGTGATCGTAGGGACTTCCGGCGGTGACGATGGCGTGCGTGGCTTCGTTGCCGCCTACGACGCCATGACCGGCAAGCTCGCTTGGCGCTTCTGGACGATCCCCGCGCCTGGCGAGTTCGGATCGGAGAGTTGGCCCGGGCAGCTGTATCTTCGTGGCGGCGGTACTACCTGGATGCCGGGTACCTATGATCCGGAGCTGAATACGATCTACTGGGGAACCAGCAATCCCGCGCCTGATTTTGAGGGAAGGGTTCGGCCCGGCGACGACCTTTACACGGATTGCGTGTTGGCTCTGGACCCCGATACCGGCAAGCTCAAATGGTATTTCCAGTTCACGCCCCACGATCTGTTCGACTATGACGCTGTCGAGACTCCAATTCTCGCCGATGCGGTCTACAAGGGGGAAAAGCGCAGGTTGCTGATCCAGGCGAACCGCAATGGCTACCTCTACGTGCTCGATCGTTCGAATGGGAAGTTTCTGTCCGCGGTCCCGTTCGTCGAAAAGCTGAATTGGGCCAAAGGCATTGATGCGCAAGGACGGCCGATCCGGACCGATGTGAAACCCACGCCACCCGGGACCCGCGTTTGTCCCGGCTATGCAGGCGCAACCAACTGGTTCGCGCCTTCCTACAGTGAGTCCACGCATTTTGTGTACTTCCTTGCTCTTGAGGAGTGTCAGACGTACTTCTCCAGGCCCCAGCCGCAGCAGTTCAAGGAAGGCGAGACGTTTTACTCCACGGGCGTGAAGCGCATTCCTGGCGAAGACTCCAGGAAGATCCTTCTTGCGTACAACCTCGGGACGGAATCCTTCGCTTGGAAGTATCCCCAGGTCGGCTCGGGGCATTCTTCCGGTGGCACCATGGCGACCGCGGGCGGCCTGGTCTTTTTCGGCGACGATGCGGGCTCGTTTGAGGCGGTCGACGCCCAGAGCGGCAAGCCGCTTTGGCATTTCAATACCGGCCAGGACTTCAGCGCCTCACCCATGACTTATGCGGTTGCTGGCAAGCAATACGTTGCCATTGCTGCGGGCAGCGATGTTTTCAGTTTTGCGTTGCCGTGAATCCGGATGTTGTAAGTCTGTACATTTGAGGAGGAACTCAAGATGAACTCGACTTTCACTCGCAGAAACTTCGCAACCAGATTTGCTTCTGTGCTGTCGGCGTTGGGCATCGGCGGGGCCCTATCGGGCAAGACTGCCTTCGCGGAGGGTTCTGGCGCACAAGATACGGGCGTACAGAAACTCAACTACGACGGCAAGCCGGCGGACGGCACGCAGATGATCACGTCGCTCATCGTGCACAACGGTTTGATCTACATCTCCGGCCAGGGCGCAAACGATGCCGGCGACGTGCAGGGTGCCGACATCACTAGCCACACCACGAAAGTCATGAACAACGTCAAGAAACTGGTCGAGGCCGGCGGAGGCACAATGGACAGCATTCTCCAGCTCACCGTCTATCTTGGGAACCTGGATTTCTACGATGGTATGAACAAAGTCTTCAAGACCTACTTCCCGCACGGCGGTCCCGCCCGGACCACCGTGTCCGTGGCGGGAGTTCCCGGAAAATCTCTGCTGGAAATCAACTGCATCGCTGCTGTGGTTCGAAAGTAAGTCGCCGCGGGGGAAGTGAGACTATGCAACTCAGCTCGAAGTGGAATCGCCGGAATTTCCTGGGAAGCGCGGGGGCGATCGCCGGCCTCGTCGCCACGGTGGGCAAGTCATTTGGCTGGGCTCGCGCGGCCGCCTCGCCAAGCGCGGTGGTCAGCGGATTTGGCCAGACCGGCAACGTGTATGACGAGCTCGGAGTTCCTACGCTCATCAATTGCGAGGGAACTATGACGATGCTGGGCGGATCGCTCCCGCACCCCGAACTCGAGGCGGTGATGTTTCAGGCGGGGCATCACTTCGTCAGCATCCCAGATCTGGAGGTCGCGGCGGGGAAGCGCATCGCGCAAATGCTCAAGCTGCCGGAGGGCTTTACCACGCTGGTCACGTCGGGTGCGGCGGCGGCGATGCAGTCGGGATTGGCGGGCATTCTTACTGGTGACAACGAAACCTTAATACGACAGCTGCCCGATCTCACGGGCATGAAGTCGGAAGTGATCATCCAAAAATCGCACCGCAACCCGTTCGATCACCAGCTGCGCACGACGGGCGTGAAACTCGTAGAGATCGAGACCCGCGAGCAATTGCGCAGAGCCGTGAACGAACGCACGGCGATGATGCACTTCACCAACTTCGCCAACGCTACCGGACAGATCAAGGTGGACGAGTGGCCGAAGCTCGCCAAGCAGTACAACCTTCCCTGCATGAATGACGCGGCCGCTGATACTCCTCCCGTCTCGCACCTGTGGGACTACACCAACATGGGATACGACCTGGTGACGTTTAGCGGCGGAAAAGCGATTCGCGGTCCGCAATGTGCCGGCCTGCTGATCGGGCGGAGCGATCTTGTGGCCTACGCACTGCTCAATAACAGCCCGCACGAAGACACGCTCGGCCGCAGCCAGAAAGTTGGCAAAGAAGAAATCGTCGGGATGATCAAGGCGCTAGAACTCTATTTGAACGAAGATCACGGCGCGCTGTCCCGGGAATGGCAGGATCGTCTCGACGGCATTTCGCGGCAGATCGCAAAGGTGCCGGGAGTGAGCACTGCTTTCTATACTCCCGATGTGGCAAATCATGTCCCGCATATGCAGATTACCTGGGACGAAGCCCGCATCCGCATGGCCCCGCAGGAAGCGGCCAAATGGCTGAGACATGCGAAGCCTCCCATCGTGATCGGAAGCGGTGAAGGCCGGCCCGGCCTGGCCATGAATTCGTTCATGCTGCAGCCTGGGGAAGACAAGATGGTGGCGGAACAACTCGTAAAACTCTTTCGAGAGCACGCGGCCTGAGGAGTCCTCATGACCGCGACAAAATCGAGTCATGTGCGCTGGTTCCTAATCTCCTGGCTGTTTGTTCTGAGCGCCGTGGCCTATCTGGATCGCGTCAACATTGCCATTGCCGGCAGTGTGATTGCAGAGGCCTACCATTTCAGCAATGTCCAGCTCGGAAATGTTTTCAGTTCCCTGCTGGTAGGCTACGCACTATTTCAGACAGTTGGCGGGCATCTGGCAGATCGTCTTGGCTCACGGCGAGTTCTCTTTGCAGGCGTGATGTGGTGGGGCATCTTTACCGCGCTCACGGCGGCCGTACCGACGAAGGTGGGACACGCGCTTCTGCTCTTCATCGCAATTCGCTTTCTTCTGGGCGCGGGAGAGGCAGTGGTTTATCCAGCGTCCAACCAGTTTGTCGCACGCTGGATCCCAGTCACGGAAAGAGGGATTGCGAACGGGATGATCTTCGCGGGGGTCGGAGTTGGTGCTGGTCTTACGGCACCGTTTATCACCTATGTAATGCTTCGCTACGGATGGCGCTGGTCATTTTGGATGTGCGCCATCATCGGTCTTGTCGCAGGCGCGACTTGGTATTTCGCGGCACGTGACACTCCGGAGCAGCACCCCCGCGTCAACATTAGTGAACTCAACAAGATACGGGTCGGCCGTGGGCGATCCCTATCGTCAGGATCGACGCCTCCAAATCTTGCGACGCTAATTCCCTGGTCAAGCGTGTTGCGGAGTAGGGAGGTGTGGACCGTTACTGTCAGCTATTTCTGCTATGGCTACGTGGCATGGATCTTCTTAGCTTGGTTCTACACTTACCTTGCAAAAGTCAGGGGATTGAACCTGAAAGCGAGTGCCCTTTATGCCATGCTGCCGTTTCTTGCAATGGCGGCAACGTGTCCTTTGGGTGGAATCATCAGTGACCGCCTCACGAAGCTGCACGGGGCACGTGTGGGTCGCTGCATGGTCGCCGTGGGTGGGATGGGACTGGCGGCGCTCTTCATTGCGTTTGGTTCGCAGGTAGGCGATACGCGGTTGGCGAGCGTCGTGCTTGCGGGTGGCGCCGGCGCACTCTATCTCTCGCAGAGTTCCTTTTGGTCGGTGACCGCCGGCATTGCCGGCCCATCTTCTGGCTCGGTGTCCGGGTTCATGAATATGGGTGCGCAGCTCGGAGGAGCGGTCACCGCCTCGCTTACACCAGCAATTGCCGATCGCTTCGGGTGGACCGCATCGTTCCTGGTTGCGGCAGCGCTGTGCGCATGTGGGGCAGCCGCTTGGCTCCTCGTGGATCCAGAAGCAAGCCTGGTGGAATCCAGGGGTGAGCCGGACGTGTGCATCGCCGCTCCGGAAAATGTCGTTACCGGTAGTTCAGAGGGATGAAAGCATGGCGGTGTTGAAGATCAAGGATAAGCAGCAGTGCCGTTGGGATCTCGTCAGTCTGGGCGAGGTCATGCTACGCCTGGATCCCGCCGACACGCGCATCGCGACCACGCGACAGTTTCGCGTCTGGGAAGGCGGCGGAGAATACAACGTCGCTCGCGGCCTGAGGCGCTGCTTCAGAATGCAGACTACCATCGTCACGGCCCTGGCCGACAATCCCGTAGGCCGCCTGATCGAGGACCTGATGCTGCAGGGAGGAGTGGATCAGAGCCATGTCCGCTGGGTCGCCTTCGACGGAGTTGGCCGCACCGTGCGTAACGGCCTCAACTTTACCGAGCGCGGATTCGGTGTTCGGGCTGCGCTGGGTTGCTCCGACCGCGGCCACACGGCCATTTCACAGTTGAAACCTGGCGAGGTCGACTGGGAGCGCATCTTTCTCAAAGAAGGCGCCCGCTGGTTCCACACCGGCGGGATTTTTTGCGCTCTCTCCGAGACCACACCGCTGGTTGCGCATGAGGCCATGGAAGCCGCGAAACGCGTGGGCACGATTGTCTCCTATGACCTGAACTATCGCCCGTCGCTTTGGAAATCGGTCGGCGGCAAGGCCAGGGCACAGGAAGTGAATCGCATGCTGGCGCCCCTGGTTGATGTGATGCTCGGCAACGAGGAGGACTTCTCTGCCGCGCTGGGTTTCAAAGTCACCGAACTCGACGAGCATCATTCGCGACTCGAGCCGGCCA
The DNA here is from genome assembly GCA_049273945.1 of Terriglobales bacterium. Lineage (GTDB taxonomy): Bacteria > Acidobacteriota > Terriglobia > Terriglobales > Acidobacteriaceae > Acidiflorens. The sequence continues at coordinate 55,407 of JBASRS010000069.1, forward strand.
GCTTCCGTCGAATGATCAGCACGGTTATGCAGAAATTCCCGAATCTCGCGGTGGTGGCGATCACGCTGCGCAACGCGAAGACTGCGACCCTAAATGACTGGGGTGCCATGTGTTGTCACGGCGGCCAGTTCTATGAGGCGAAGACGCGAGAGAACCTGGAGATTTACGATCGTGTCGGTGGAGGAGACTCGTTCGCGTCCGGGCTGATATACGGGTTTCTCTCCGAAAAAGGCCCGCAATGGGCGGTAGACTGCGGGGCTGCTCATGGAGCTCTCGCTATGACTACGCCCGGGGATACCACCATGGCAACTCTCGAGGAAGTGTTGCAGGCCATGAACGCGCAAACCGCTCGCATAGCGCGCTGAGAGCAGCTCGCGAAGAGAGGTTCACGAACACTTCAGTGACGATCGACAGCACAATTCGGCGGATTGGTGAGATCGGGATCATTCCCGTCATTCGAGCTGCCAACGTGGACGAAGCCCTCCGGGCCGTGGGAGCGATTTGTCAGGGCGGCATTCCGATTGTTGAAATCACGATGACGGTGCCTAATGCTGCCGCAGTCATCCGTGATGTTGCTCAACAGTACGGGCGCGACGTGTTGGTAGGTGCTGGCACTGTGATCTCTGCGGACCAGGCCCGCGTCTGCATTGATGCGGGTGCGGAGTTCCTTGTCAGTCCCGGCCTGTCGCTCCCGGTGCTCGCAGCCGCCCATGGATGCCATAAACTCGCGATTCCCGGAGCACTGACACCGACCGAGCTCATGAATGCCCAGGCGCACGGCGCGACGCTCATTAAGATCTTTCCCTGTGGAAACCTGGGAGGCCCAAAGTATCTGAAGTCACTGAAAGCGCCATTTCCAGATGCCGCGCTTATTCCCACCGGCGGAGTGAACGTCTCGAACGCTGCTGACTTCATCCTCGCCGGGGCATTTGCCCTCGGAGTCGGCGCTGATTTGGTTGATGCCGCAGCGCTCCGTGACGGTAACGTTTCGAAAATTATTCAATCGGCGCGGTCACTCGTTCAGGCAGTCCAGTCGGCGCGGTCGAGAGTCTGATCGCGAAGACCTGGCCACCGTCACGAGCTGCCGATCCGGACACTCCCGTGTTCCAGCAAGCCAGGGCGGAGTACGAAAGACTGGAGTAGCAAGGCCAGACTGAGGCCGCGCCAGTCCGGCGCCGGCGCTTGACCTCCAAGACAAGACTCCACTAAAGTCAAAGGCGCTAGCCGGCAAGCAACCTGGGTTACCAGGGCCACGCCAGCGCGGCTGGGGCATGTCTTCAGGACCCGGAACCCGGGCAGAATTCGACGAGGCACAATTGCGCATGGCCACCAAGAGCGCGGCACGGACAGCGACGTTGCGCGAAAAAGCGCAATTGATGTCGGACTCGGAAATGGAACGCACCCTGGTGCGGCTGGCTCACGAGATCCTGGAAAAGAACGGCGGGGTGGAGAATTTGGGACTGGTGGGAATTCGCCGCCGGGGCGTCCCAATCGCGGAGCGGCTGGCCAAAACCATACGGCAGATCGAGAAAGTTCCCGTTCCCGTTGGTACACTCGACATTACGTTCTATCGCGATGACCTCTCTACGCTGGGGCCCAAACCAGTGGTGCAGAAGTCGGAAATTGGTTTCCCCATTGGGGGCAAGAGAATTGTTCTGGTGGACGATGTGCTGTTTACCGGCCGCACTACCCGCTCCGCGATGGATGCCCTTTTTCTGCATGGCCGGCCGAGCCTGGTGCAACTGCTGGTGCTGATCGATCGCGGCCATCGCGAATTGCCGATTGAGGCAACTTTTATCGGCCGCACCGTGCAGACCACCATGGATGAAGTGATTGAGGTCAAGCTGATGGAAGTGGACAACGCCGACAAAGTGCTCCTGATGGAGAGACAGTAGGATCGAAGCAAAGAAGAGAGAAGGCGGCTATGACATCCCAAACGAGAACTTTGACGCAAGAAGATACCTCACCGGTCGCGTCCGCGACCGCACCCGCGCGTATTCTTCAGAATTACATTGGCGGACGCTGGGTATCCGCGAAGGCCTCGGCCTTTGTTGACGTGACCAACCCGGCGAACGGGGAAGTGCTGGCACGCGCGCCCTTGTCGGGGCGCGATGACGTCGAAGCGGCGGTGGCCGCTGCAAGCGCCGCCTGGCCTGACTGGCGTTCCCGCTCGATCGGTGAGCGGACGGAATTCATCTACGCGATCCGCGAACAGTTCCGCAAGCACATCGACGAACTCGCCGCCTCGGTCACAAGGGAAGGAGGCAAGGTCCTCTCGGATGCGCGGGCAGAAGTCTCACGCGCCATCGAAGTGATCGAAGTTGCGTGCGCATCGCCGATGACGATGCAAGGCCGCATCCTGGAAGGCGTGGCGCGCGGGATCAACTCCGAAACCATCCGGCAATCGGTAGGCGTCTGTGCTGCGATTACGCCGTTTAACTTTCCCGCGATGGTGCCGATGTGGTTCCTGCCGTTTGCCATCGTCTGCGGGAACACGTTCGTGCTGAAGCCTTCGGAGCAGGTGCCGCTCACGTCGGAGTTGATGTGCCACATCCTGGAAGAGATCGGTCTGCCGCGCGGAGTTGTGAATCTCGTCCACGGCGCGCATGATGCGGTGAATGCAATCCTCGACAGCCCGGGAATTCGCGCGATTTCGTTCGTGGGCTCGGTTACGACTGCCAAGTACATTTACCGCCGCGCGGCGGAAAACGGGAAGCGCGTGCAGGCTCTGGGCGGCGCGAAGAATTACATGGTCGTGATGCCGGACGCAGTGGTAGACAAAACTGTGTCGAACGTCCTGGGCAGCGCCTTCGGCAACGCGGGCCAGCGCTGTATGGCTGGTTCGGTGCTGGTGACGGTCGGATCCGCCAAAGTAAAGATCATGGATCGCCTGAAAACGGAAGCCGAGAAGCTGATCGCCGGCGATGGTACCGATCCGAAAGTTAGCCTGGGGCCGGTGATTTCGAGCGCCTCATGTGATCGCATCCATGAGGCGATTGAAACCGGCGTAAGGGAGGGAGCGGAGTTATTAGTAGATGGGCGGCGGCCCAAACGCGTGCCCGCAGGAGGCAACTGGGTCGGTCCTACGATTCTGAACAACGTGAAGCCGGAAATGCGCGCGGCCACCGATGAAATCTTTGGCCCCGTGCTTTCGGTGATGCACGTGGATACCCTGGATGAAGCCATTGACCTGGTAAATCGCGATCCTCGCGGCAACGGCACTTCAATTTTCACCGAGAACGGCGCCGCCGTAAGAGAGTACAGCCGGCGCGTCGAAGTGGGGATGGTCGGTGTAAACATCGGCGTGGCGGCTTCCCCCGCCTATTTCCCGTTCTCCGGATGGAAGGATTCGTTCTTTGGCGATCTGCACGTCCACGGCTGGGACGCCGTCGAGTTCTTCACGAGAAAGAAGACCGTCACGTCGCGCTATTTCTCCGCAGGAGAAACCGGCAAGTACTTCGTCGAACAAGGGGACAAGAAGTAGAACGGGTTGCAGACTGGGAAATGCCGGGACTACCGTGGAAGAGCGGCCCTTCAGGGCCGCGTAGAGCGTGTTACCCGATTCGGGCTTCAGCCCCAGACGGTTACTGCTGCGTGTAAGTAGATCTCCTGAGAAATTCCCCCGCCCCGGCGCGCCCCAGAAACTTGTCTGCCTCGACAACCACGCGTCCGCGCGAGAGCACCACATCGGGCATGCCCGTAACTTCGATGCCTTCAAACATCGAATAGTCCACCCGCATGTGATGGGTCTTGGCGCTGATGGTGTGCTTGCGCGCGGGATCGAAAACTACCAGGTCAGCGTCGCTTCCCACGGCGATTGTCCCCTTGCGCGGATATAAGCCAAAGAGCTTTGCCGGAGCCGTTGAAACCAGTTGCACAAAACGGTTCACGTTGAATCGCCCCTGGGCGACGCCGCCGGAATAAACCAGGCTCATGCGGTGCTCAATTCCCGGTCCGCCGTTGGGGATCTTTGTGAAGTCATCGCGGCCGAGTTCTTTCTGCTCTTTGAAACAGAACGGACAGTGATCGGTCGAAACCACTTGCAGGTGGTCGCGTTTCAGCCCATTCCAAAGTTTCTCCTGGTGCCACTTCTCGCGCAGAGGTGGAGTGAAGACGTACTTGGCGCCCTCGAAGCCAGGCGCGTCGAAGTTTTCGATCGAAAGATATAAATACTGCGGACACGTTTCGGCGTAAACGGGCAGTCCGCGATCACGGGCTTCCCGAACTTTCTCCAGCGCATCATTACAGCTCAAATGGACAATGTAAACCGGCGCCCCCGCCATTTCCGCGAGCGCGATGGCACGTGACGTGGCTTCCGCTTCCGCCGTGGTCGGCCGGGTCAGGGCGTGATACTTCGGGGCCTTTTTCCCTTCGGCCAAGGCCTGCTGCACAATCACGTCAATGGCGCCCCCGTTCTCGGCATGCATACAGACGAGGCCGCCGTTCTTTCCTGTCGCTCGAAGCGCCTTGAAAATGCTGGCGTCATCCAGCATGAAAACGCCGGGATAAGCCATGAACAGCTTGAAGCTGGTGACGCCCTCGCGCACCAGCGCGTTCATCTCGGCAAGTTGTGCATCCGCAAGGTCGGTGATGATGCAATGAAATGAGTAATCGCAGACCGCCTTGCTGGCAGCCTTCTGCATCCAGGTGTCGAAGGCAGTCCTCAGTGTCTGCCCTTTGTACTGGATGGCAAAGTCAATCAGAGTCGTAGTTCCGCCGAACGCCGCGGCCCGCGTGCCGGTCTCGAAGTCGTCGGCGCTGGTGGTCCCGCCGAACGGCATGTCGAGGTGGGTATGCACATCAATCCCGCCCGGAAACACATACTTACCCCCGGCATCGATGATCTTTCCGGCATTCTCGCGAGGAAGACTCTGTCCGATCGCGGTGATCTTGCCCTGGCTGATGGCAACGTCGCTCTGGTACGTGTCGGTTGCCGTAACTACGCGGCCATTGGCGATGATGGTATCGAAGCCCATAACGATGTTTTCTCCTGCGGCAGCGAAGCTGAGATTTTATGCTAAACTGCCCGTCCTCGGGGTGCTCGATTTCCGTTGCGCTGTAAGGAGAGGTCATGCAGTTCGGCATTACGATCAAGCCCGACATGACGGTAGAGCGCATTCTCGCGCTCACGCGCCAAGCGGAAGTGGCGGGTTTTCACTACGGCTGGATCTTCGATTCTCACGTCCTGTGGTTGGAGCCTTATCCGCTGCTCACGCTCATGGCCACCAACACCAAGACCATGCGCCTCGGCACGTGCGTCACCAATCCTGCCACTCGCGACATCACAGTGACCTCGAGCCTGTTCGCTACGCTCAATCTGATCTCTGGCGGAAGGATGGATCTTGGCATCGGACGCGGCGACAGTTCGCGGCGAGTGCTGGGCAAGAAGCCGGTGACGTCCGCGCAGTTGGAGCAGGCCGTGAAAGACTTCCGTACGCTGACTGGCGGCGACAAGACGGATTACGAAGGCCGCACCGCGCAGTTTACATGGGCAACCGGCGGCGTTCCTCCGGTCTGGGTTGCGGGATATGGCCCCAAGGTGCTCGACGTGGCCGGCAGAATCGCCGACGGCGTGATTCTGCAGTTCGCCGACCCCGACCTGATCGCGTGGTGCTTAGGTTTCGTCAAGCAAGGCGCGGAAGCTGCCGGAAGAGATTTTCGAAAGATCGAAGTCATGGCGGCCGCGCCGATATGGGTCTCGAATGACTTGAAGGTGGGACGCGACCACGTGCGCTGGTTCCCGGCGCTGGTTTCGAACCACGTGGTGGACCTGGTGTCGCGCTACAAGCCGGAAGAGCTTCCAGCGGCTTTGACCTCTTACATTCGCACCAAGGAGCAGTACGACTACCTCCACCACTGCGAAGTAGACAGCAGCAACGCAGATTTCGTGTCCGACGAAGTGACCGATCGTTTCTGCTTGCTCGGCTCCGCCGAGGCGCATATTGAGAAACTGCGAGCGCTGGCGCGCGCTGGAGTGACGCAGTTCAATATTTATCTGATGTGCGGGGACGAGGAAGACACGCTGGAGAGGTACAAAAAGGAAGTGCTGCCGGTGTTTCGAACGAATAAGTGAGACCAATGAAAGGTAGAACGACAGACAGAATACAGTTTCTTCGGCAAGGCGAGCTGGAGCCTGATGAAGTAAAGGTCATCGAAGACGTCGAGACATACGGCTGCCACATTGTCCAGGTCCGCGAAGAAGGCGGATTCCCGGGTTGGTCCTACACCATAGGCTTCAGCGATGTTCTGGGGTGCCCTGAGTTGATTGTTATCGGGTTGAAGGACAGCGTGGCGCATTCCCTGTTGAATGAGTGTGCTCGTCGGCTGCAGCAGGGCGTTCGTTTGCAACCGGGCTGCCGGGAACGCGAACTTCTCTCAAACGTGGATTGCGAGTTTAGGGATGTTGAGAAACGATGGCTCAGACAGACGATGGGTTATGCCGTGTGGTTCTACGACGGAGACGATTTTACAGCTCTTCAATGCGTCTATCCTGACCTCGACAATCACTTCCCTTGGGATGAGGACTTCGATGCCAAGTGGCGTAACAGGCAGCCTCTCCTGTTCCCACATGCCCTTCCTCCGCATGTCGAAGATGATTTCTGGGCTGCCAATGATCCCGACAGTAGTCTGCACGATTGGAAGTTCACTGATCCGCCTCACACAGGAGTTTTTACGACAAAGCGCGTAATGACCGGAGAAGACCCTGTAACACGAGTATTCCACGACCTGGAAGACGGAGCGTGGCAATTTCACGGTCCCGGTGAATCAAAGCGAGAAGACCTGACTTATGTCTGTTTTCATCACATCCTCGATAAGGACCCTACGATCAAAGAACTGGCCGATCTCCCACGTGGTTGGTGCGCCTGGAGAGGAAAAGTTACGGAACTTTGGTCTAGAGAGCTGACACGAGAAGATGCAGATGGGAGCTAGATGCCATGCCAGTTAGGCTGTTCGCTCACAAGGTCTTCACCGTTGGAACCCCTGGCACTTTTCGCTGCAACCTCATCAGCGCGTAGTACGTGAAAAACGAAACCGCAAATCCCACAAACCAGGAGTAGTCGTACAAGACCCGAAGCGAGGGCACGACCAACCCGACCAGCGCAGTGCCCGCTCCCAAAGCCAGCGCGATCACTGCCAGCCAGTTGAACCCGCTGGCATATTCGTACGCGCCGCCCCGCAGATAGAGATCTTCGACCAGCAAAGTACGCCTGCGGATCACGAAATAGTCGCAAATCATGATTCCCGCCACCGGCCCCAGAAACGCGGCATACCCGCCCAGCCAGCCCAGGATAAAAGTCCGATAGTCCGCCAGCAGCTTCCACGGCATCAGGGCGATTCCCATGAAGCAAGTGATCACGCCCCCGGTTCTAAAGCTGATTTTCCGCGGCCACAGATTGGAAAAATCATTGGCCGGTGAGACTACATTGGCGCCGATATTGACGTTCAGTGTGGCGAGCAATATCGCCAGCAAAGAGATGACCACGGCGACGGGGGAATGAAACCGGCTCAGTAACTGAACCGGATCCCAGATTGCGGTTCCGTAGATGACTACCGTCGCCGAGGTCACCAGAATGCCGATCAGAGAATAGAGCGTCATGGTAGTGGGCAGTGCGAGCGCCTGGCCGATAATCTGCTGCCGCTGGCTGCGTGCAAAACGCGTAAAGTCGGGAATATTGAGCGACACCGTGGCCCAGAATCCGACCGTGCCATTCAGGGCCGGGATCAGGAACTTCAAGAAGTCGGAAAAACTTCCGAAGCGCGACGACGCCGACACCATGGGGCCAAATCCGCCCGCCGCCCGATAGGCCCACGCCAGCAACAGCACACCTACCGCCAGCAGAACCGGCGCGCTGATGCCCTGGAGGAAACGGATGTACTCAATCCCTTTGAGGATTACGGCCAGGTTGATGAGCCAGAAAGCGAGGAAGCAGAATGCAGCACCGTTTGGGACCTTGCTCCATCCGGGAAACAGAGTCGCGAGAAGAGAATTGATGGCTTCGCCGCCAATCCAGGTTTGAATGCCGAACCATCCGCACGCCACCAGTGCGCGCAAGACCGCGGCCACGTTTGCGCCCAGGACGCCGAACGAAGCGCGCGCCAGAACGGGGAAGGGAATTCCGTAGCGCGCGCCCGGGTGGGAGTTCAACAGCATGGGGATCAGGACGATGGTGTTGCCCAGAAAAACGGTCGCGACCGCCTGCTTCCAGTCCATCCCACCCTGAATCAGGCTGGCGGCGAGCATGTAGGTGAGAATGTTGACCGACATCGACACCCAGAGCGCGGCATAGTTGTAGGTGCCCCAGGTGCGACGCTCGGCAGAAACAGGCGCCAGGTCCGGGTTATAGAGGGGACTCGATTCGATTCGTGACGGCAGTGTTTGTCCGGTCATGGAGGATTCATCAATCGGCTGCAACCTGTCCCGTCTGCGAGGTGAGCGGGCCGTAGCTCTCCGGACGCCGGTCGCGGAAGAACTGCCAGGTCTTCCTGACCTCGGAGATCATGTCAAGATCCAGGTCGGCGACCAGCACTTCATCTTTATTGCGGCTAGCTTGGGCGACGATTTGGCCGCGTGGATTGCAGAAATAGCTCTTGCCGTAAAACTCGCCGATATTCCATGGCTTTTCCCGGCCCACACGATTGATTGCGCCCACAAAATATCCGTTCGCCACCGCGTGCGCGGGTTGTTCCAGTTCCCACAGGTGTTCCGAAAGTCCCGCAACCGTGGCGGAAGGATTGAACACAATTTCGGCGCCATTCATTCCCAACACGCGCGCACCTTCCGGAAAATGACGGTCGTAGCAGATATACACACCCACGCGAGCGAACTTGGTGTTGAAGACGGGATACCCCGCGTCGCCGGGCGTGAAGTAGAACTTCTCCCAGAACCCGGGATGCACGTGCGGGATGTGGTGCTTGCGGTACTTGCCCAAGTAACTGCCATCCGCGTCGATGACCGCGGCGGTGTTGAAGTAAACGCCTGGCATCTGTTCTTCATAGACCGGAACGACCATCACCATGCCGTGCTTAGCCGCAATCTTCTGCATGAGTTTGGTGGTTGGGCCGTCTGGGACGCGCTCGGTGAGTTCGTACCAGCGAATGTTCTGCTCCGCGCAAAAGTACGGACCGTAGAAAAGTTCCTGCAGGCAGAGGATCCGCGCTCTCTTCTTGGCGGCCTGCTCGATAAGTTTGAGGTGCTTGTCGATCATGGCCTTTTTGATTTCTGGCAAAGGGCGGTTGCCGCCGAGGACATTGCTCGCTTGAATCAAGCCACAGCGCACGATTCGGGACATGGAAGCACCTCCGAGAGAGGCCAATATATCAGACGCCAGACCCTACCGCAGGGCCGAGAACAGCGCGCTCTTCCAGCGTTTCGTATCGAGTGCCCAGCACACTTTAGTCTTGCGCTGTTTCTGCAAGGCGTCCGCCCACACCGCGCGATTGCGGTCATCGGCTGCCACCTTAAGACGATCCACAACGGTCATCCCGCGCGTGAGTTCGCTCTGCGTCTCGACATCCACGTAGTGCTCGCTCCAGTCGGTTCCGACCGTGGGATCAAGGGCAAGGCACATCGCTACCGGATCAGGCAAGGAGATGCCGTCCTCTCCGGTCTGCACCTTGTAAGCCTTGCGCGCATGGCTGTTGCACTCGATGGCAAAGCGAGCGACGTCGCTGTCGAATTTCTGAATTTGCGCGATGTCGTCCTCTCGAATGACAGCGTCTCCCCGCGAAAGGTGCCAGCCGATAAGCTCTACTGGAAGGCCGCTCAGCATGACCATGCGTGCCGCTTCGGGATCAACCCAGATGTTGTATTCGGCCGCCGGGGTTACGTTTCCCTCGCAGCACGGCGCGCCTCCCATCACGACGCAGCGGCCGACCTTGGCGGCGATGTCCGGTTTCTTTGCCAGCGCAAGAGCAAGGTTGGTGAGCGGCGCCAGCGTGACAATTACGAGTCCCGGATTGGCCTCGATCGCCTCGATGATGGCATCGACGGCGTGCAACTCTCCCGCAGCCCGCCGCGGCGGTGGGTAACCGTGATCGCCGAGCCCGTCACGGCCATGGAACCAGGTTGCGTTCTCATAGCGGCGGAGCAGCGGCTTCTCCGCACCGGCATAGACCGGAACATCAGCTCCACAGAGTTCGACGGTGTAGAGCGCGTTCCGGGTGGACTGCTGGACGTTTACATTCCCGGCGACGGTCGTGATCGCGACCACGCGGACATCCGGCGCACGCAACGCCATGATGATCGCGACCGCATCATCGGAGGCTGTGTCGGTATCGATCAGGAAAGCGCGCGGCATGGACTCTAGTGCGTCACCAAATCCACGAAGATTTTTTCGAACTTCTCGACATCTACTTCCATCTGCACGCTCGCCGGATGCAGATGCGCTGGTGGCGTCAGATGGCCCTGCCATTTTTCCTTGTCTACTGGCCGAGGGCCGCTGTAGGCAAGAAAGAACGTCGGTACATCTTCGAGCGGTTTCCAGATGACCGTGTGACCGTATTTCGGCCCATGAGTGATGTCGACGTCAAGGTACATGGTCTCGGACTTCTTGATCACCGACGGATCGACGATGGAGGCCACCGTTAGTTCGTCCCACATCATCGACCACATGGAAGTGCCCGCCATCGGCTGCCGGTCGAGATAGACCTGCTTAACGTGATTGGCCAGGGGCCCTCCGGCACTGACGACCTTCTTCATCAGGCGCTCGCTCGACCACACCTGTCCGCCCGTTTCAAACGGAGTGATCACGATCTGCTTCCAGGGCTGGCGCAGAACGATGGCAGCCGCCTCCGGATCCCACCACCAGTTCAGCTCGGGACCGCCCGCGCTGCTGCCGCCCATGATGTAAATCGCTTTGGTGAGCGGGACGATGTCATGATCCATAGAGACGGCGAGCGCAATGTTAGTGAGTGGCCCGGCACAATAGAGAACGATCTCTCCAGGATGTGCGCGAATCGCATCAATAATGAAATCCGCAGCCCGGCCCGGCCGTGGTTTCACCTTGGGATAGCCGCCCGGTGGCGCCCACGTTTCCTTCGGACTCGGCGCGTCAGGATTGAAGGAGCCGTGCCATTCGAGATACGACCCAAACAGCTTCTCGCGTGTTTCCTGCTCCCGCTGACTATTGACGAGCGGTTGTTCCGCTCCCTTGATCACGGGAACGTCCAACCGCCCGGTGATCTCGGTGGCCCAGATGGCAAACACTGTCGCAGGCTCAACCCATTGGTCACCGCTGACGGTCGTGATGCCGAGCAGATCCACTTGCGGCGCGCGCAACAGCATGAGCAACGAAAGAAAGTTCGTGCCTTCCGGCCCGGCGCTATCCTGGTCGGCGATGACTTTGATTTTCTGCTGCTGAGCCGAAGAGGGTACGGCCCCGAAGACCAGGGAGGCGGTAATGAGAACGATGGCAAGATGCTTCATGGGAAGCGCACGTCTCAGGGTTTTGCTCGTGCCGTCCACTCCGCATCGAATCGCGCCCGGTCATAGAACGACTTCTGCGTGCCGACTCCGGTCGTCGAGAGTCCGGCGTACAGATTGGCGCGTTTGACGGCTTCCCGCTCCGGCAGCCCCTCACCAAGGAACGTAGCGAAGCTGCCGATGAAAGCGTCGCCCGCGCCGGTGCTATCGACGCTCTTCATGCTGAAGGCAGGCACGTGTTCCATGTTCTCGCGCCCGGCGAGCAGCGAACCGTTGGCGCCCAACGTGATCAACACTCGGCGGATTCCACTCGACAGAAGCTTTTCCGCGCACTTCTTGGCGTCGTCGAGATTGCGCACCGGTATGCCGGAAATCGTTTCCGCTTCGCTTTCGTTAGGCACGAAATAGTCGAGGTCGGCCACCGCCTTGACGTCGATCGGCTGTCCCGGCGCAGGATTGAGAATGCAGCGAATGTTGTTCTTCCGGGCAAACTTGATCGTGTAGTAAACGGTTTCGAGCGGAATCTCGAATTGCAGAACGATGCAATCAACTCTCTTGAGGGCGTCCGCCGCAACGTCAACATCAGCCGGCCTCAGCGCGTCGTTCGCGCCCTTTACGACAATGATCCGGTTCTGTCCTGCGGGATCGACAAAAATCGGAGCAACTCCACTCGACAGGCCGGCAACCTGGCGCACTTGCGAAGCGTCAATGCCGAGCTTTTCGAAGTTCTTGATGGTCGCGGGGCCGAAGAGGTCGTCGCCCACGCGCGCGACCATGAATACATCCGATCCGCAGAGGCGGGCTGCCACCGCCTGATTGGCGCCCTTTCCGCCAAATCCCATGTCGAACTTCTGTCCGAAAATTGTTTCTCCGGGCTTGGGAAACTGGTCCGTGAAGGTGGTGAGGTCAACGTTGGCACTACCGACAACCGCAATGCGAGGACGTTTCGCCATGGTTTTCTCATCCGGGCCCACATTAGACCGCGAGAGGCGTGGCCGCGGGATCGCGAACGGCGAGTTTAGTCAGGGGAGATGGAGGTGTCAACTGAATTGGCGTTTGTGCAGGCTCACGCAAGGACGGCGTCTTGGGACGACGGAACGCTGCGCACCGCGGCGAAGAAACGTCTTAGCTTAGTTTCGTCCAGCTTGCCGTTCGTTCGCACGCCCGAGCAGAGATCGAGTCCGAATGGGCCGATCTCCTGAATCGCCTGAGCCACATTTTCGGGCGTAAGCCCGCCCGCTAGAAACAGCGGAATATCAATGCTCTCGCGGATCTGTCGGCTCAGTGTCCAGTCGTGAGTCTTGCCGGTGCCACCCAGCTCCTTTACTACGAGTTTCTGATTTCCCGAATCGAGGAGGATCGCGTCCACCCGTGGCGCGACTTCGACTGCTTCTTTGACCGATTCCGGACCCGTGATGTGGATGACTTGCACAATCGAAATCCCCGGCAGAGCGTACTTTAGTTCGCGATGCGTGCCAGTGGTGAGGTGGTCGCAAATCTGGATGCAATTGGTCCGGCAAAGGCGGTGTTGCGCGACGATATCGCTGACGTTCTGTCTGGAAGTAAGCAGGAAAGTTCCAATCGGAGGTGGAACGGTGGCGGCAATCTCTGCGATCTGCTCATCGCGGATCACGCCCGGCCCGCTCGGCATATGGGAAACCAGGCCGAGCGCAGAGGCGCCACACTCGACCGCCAGGGCCGCTTCCTCGACGCTACTGATGCAGCAGATTTTTACCTGGGGGGTGAGCGTCGCTTTCATGTCCGCTACTCGCCGTAGGGAACCCAGATGTTCTTGACCTGGGTGGCGTGCTCGAGGAACCAGCGTCCCTCGGCCAGTTTCGAATTGAACCAGTCGATAGCGCGGCCTTCGTTGGTGAAAACCTGCTTCAGATTGCCGATTGAGGCCGACTTGGCGGCGGCCGCTTGGGATTCGTCGCCAAAACACCAGATGGCATCGACGTCATCGTGTTCGGCCAGCGTCTTGAGTAGCTGCGATGCATAACCAGTCACAATGTTCACCGCGCCGCCCGGCACATCGCTGGTGTCAAAGAGCTGGTAGAGGTCTCCGGTGATCAGGGGATAGGTCTCGGAAGGAATCGCGATCACCGTGTTACCCACAGCCAGCGCCGGCATGACAAGAGAGAGGAACCCAAGCAACGGCGCTTCCGCCGGACAAATGATGCCGACCGTCCCGATCGGCTCATGCATGGCGATGGCGACATTCCGAAACGGCGGATTATGCACGGCGCCATCGAACTTGTCCGTCCACGCGGCGTAGGAGAAGATGCGCTCAATACCGAGATCCACTTCCGCGGCAGCCTGTTTCTCGCCGACGACCGCAGCCAGACGACGCACAATCTCATCCCGCCGCTGCGAGAGATTCTCCGCGCTGTAGTAAAGCACCTGCGCACGGTTGTGCGCGGTTGCTTTTGCCCAACTCTCTGCTTTGCGAGCCGCTTCGACCGCGTTGCGGATGTCTTTGCGATTACCGAGCGGAGCTTCACCGAGCAATCGCCCATCGGGGCCGCGCACTTCCATGCTGTAGCCGGAATCGGGCCGGGCCTGCTTGCCGCCGATGTAAAGCTTCACCGTTCGATCAATTGCCGGAATGCTGGGCTCCGCTTTCTGCTCAGCACCAGTTGCCGCAGGCGCTTTTGCCGCGGGCAATACCGGGGCATTCTTGAACCAGGCTGGCTCCAGATACTCCAGCAGGCCTTCCCGGCCGCCTTCGCGCCCGTATCCGCTTTCTCGGTAGCCGCCAAAGCCGCAGGAGGCGTCAAACAGATTGGTGCAGTTGACCCAGACAACACCAGCCTTCAGTTGGGCAGCGGTGTGCAACGCCACGTTGATGCTCTCGCTCCAGACGCACGCCGCCAGTCCATAGACGGTGTTGTTGGCAAGTTCCACCGCTTCGCGGGGAGTGCGGAAGGTCATCGTCGCCAGCACCGGCCCGAAGATTTCTTGCTGCGCGACGATCGACGTGGGATGTACGTTGCTCAGCAGGGTCGGCGGATAGTAATAGCCGCGGGACGGCAACACGACCTGGGGCTGCCAGCAAGTCGCGCCCTCGGCCACGCCCTGATCGACCAGCCGCCGGATCCGGTCGAGTTGCACGCGCGCCACGATGGGGCCAATATCAATTGCCTTGTCGAGCGGCGGACCGATCCGCAAACTGCTCATGCGCTCGCGGACTTTAGCCAGCAAATTCTCGGCGACGCTTTCCTGCACCAGCAACCGCGACCCCGCGCAGCAAACCTGTCCCTGGTTGAACCAGATTCCGTCCACCAGGCCTTCCACCGCGCTGTCGAGATCGGCGTCCTCGAAGATGATAAACGGAGACTTTCCGCCCAACTCCAGTGAAAGGCGCTTGTGACTGGCCGCCGTAGCACTGCGAATCGCGCGTCCGACTTCGGTGGATCCGGTAAAGGCAATCTTATCCACGTCGGGATGCTTGACCAGCGCTTCGCCGGTCGAACCATCGCCGGTCACGATGTTGACCACGCCGGCGGGCAATCCAATTTCCTGGCAGACTTCCGCGAACAGCAGCGCGGACAGCGGCGTAAACTCTGCGGGCTTCAAAACGACGGTGTTGCCGGTGGCAAGCGCTGGTGCGATTTTCCAGGCCAGCATAAGCAACGGGAAATTCCATGGAATGATCTGTCCCACGACGCCGCAAGCAACATATTCGGGAAATTCCTGGTCGCGCAATTGCGCCCACCCCGCGTGGTGGTAGAAATGCCGCGCCACCAGTGGAATATCAATGTCGCGGCTCTCGCGAATGGGCTTGCCGTTGTCCATGGTCTCGACGACGGAGAACAGCCGGGAATGCTTCTGAATCTGGCGCGCAATGGCATACAGATAGCGCGCACGGGCGTGGGGTGTGAGCGCCTGCCATTTCGGAGAGGCGGCGCGTGCGGCTTTGACCGCCGCATCCACGTCCGCGGCCGATCCCTGGGCGACCGCCGCCAGCTTCTCGCCATTCGAGGGATCGTGCGTGTCGAAGTATTCACCCGCTACCGGCTTCGGCCACCCGTCGTTGATGAAATGTCCGAAGCGGCGCCCGTGGCGCTCCAGCCAGGCCACCGCTTCTTTGGGGTCTTCGGGAGCGGGACCGTATTCCATCGTCGCGAATTTTTCGGCAATACTCATTTGTTGTCGCTCGATTCTCCCGCTTCATTCCGACTATGCAATGGGATGGCGATATTCCGCCGAGTAACGTCCCGTCGCGTGGTGTTCCAGCTGACGCTCAATGTCTCCCAACAAACTGCTCACGCCGAAGCGAAACAATTCCGCCCGCATCCACGACGGGCCGAGCTCGTCTTTCATCATGGCCAGCCAGTCCAGAGATTGCTTAGCGGTGCGAATGCCTCCCGCCGGCTTGAAACCAACCGCCATTCCGGTTTGTTGCGCGTATTCTCGGATGGCGCGGGTCATCACGAAGCCCACCGGCAAGGTCGCATTGGTGGGCTCTTTGCCGGTCGAAGTCTTGATGAAGTCGGCTCCCGCCATCATGGCCACGACGCTCGCGCGCGCCACGTTGCGCAGCGTGAGCAGGTCACCGGTTCCGAGAATGACCTTCATGTGCGCTGAGCCGCAGGCCTGCTTGAAAGCGGCAATCTCGTCGTAGAGTCCTTGCCAGCGTCCACCAAAAACATGCGCGCGCGTAATGACCACGTCAATCTCGTGAGCGCCGGCTTCGACCGACCGGCGAATCTCCGCCACCCGCTCGGCCAGCGGCGAAAGGCCGGCCGGAAAACCGGTTGACACCGCCGCTACATGTACCGGCGAGCCCTCCAGCGCGTGCTGAGCCGTTTCGATGAACGTGTGATAGACACAAACGGCTGCGACTTTGATATCGAGTTCTTCGATCCCCAGCTTCTCGACCAGATCCTGCCGGATGGGATGCCGGGCCTTGGCGCACAGGCGTCGAACGCGCTCGTCGGTATCGTCTCCCGAAAGGGTCGTCAAGTCCATGCAAGTGATCGCGCGCAGGAGCCAGGCAGCCTGCCACTCTTTCTTTACCGTTCTCCGGGCGACGTGCGACTGGGCACGCCGTTCAACCGCACTGGTGTTCACGCGAACGTCTCTCACCCAGTCCAGGTTGAGGGGGATTCCGATGTTCGGCAGCAGGGGACGTTCGCCAAGAGTGGCAATCGCGTCTTCCGCATCGTGCTTCCCAGCGTCACGCCGGATCAGGTCGTGCGCGACACCGCGATGCTGGTCATGATCGGCTGACATCAGGATTCTCGCGGAGACTTAGCCGGGGAGCGGCTCTGACCAAAAGACACGCGAGCCGGCGGTCTCTTTGCCGTTTGATTGTACGGCAGATGCAGCCAAATATGAATTCCCGCGCACGCCAGCCTGAGAAGCTTTCAGGCCCCCGTTTCCCGCAGCTCCAGCACGACTTTCGCCTTGACACTTGGCCAGCGCGGGAATACGTTAGGGCGCGATTCATAAGCCTTGGGGGGATTTGCTCTGAAAAACCTTGGAAGCAGTGTCTGCCTTCCCAGAAAATTCTTGATTTCCGCTCTCCTCTCCGTAGTCCTGGTGGCCGCGTGGGCGCCCTCCGCTTCCGCCGCCAACCGGAAAATCATCTTCGATACTGATCCCGGCTCCGACGACGCCATGGCCTTGATGCTGGCACTGAATTCGCCGGAACTGGACGTGCGCGCCATCACCGTCGTACCCGGAAATGTCACAGCACAACAAGGCCTCGAAAACGCGCTGCGTATGGCCTCGCTCGCGAACCGCTGCGATATTCCGGTCGCGGCCGGAGCACAGCATCCTCTGTTCCAGAAACTAATCACCGCCGAGTTTTGGCACGGCAAGAACGGGCTGGCCAATGTTGAGCTGCCGCCCAGCAAGTGCAAAGTTGACGGCCGGTTCGGCCCCGACTTGATCATTCAGCTGGTCCACGCCGCGCCGCACGAGCTTACGCTCGTCCCGGTCGGCCCGCTCACCAACATCGCGCTCGCGTTGCAGAAGGATCCGTCGATCGTCCCGCTGGTGAAGGAAGTAATACTGATGGGCGGCTCGATCGGAGGCGGCAACGTAAACGCCGCCGCCGAAGCCAACATCTATAACGATCCTGAGGCGGCGCAAATCGTCTTTCAGGCGGGCTGGCCGCTGACCATGGTTGGACTCGATGTCGGCGATAAGACGCTGCTCTCGCGCAAGCATCTCGCGCAGCTCGGAGCGACGCATGGACCGATCAACGACTTCATGTATCAGGTAGCCAGCTACCTGGTGGACCTCTCGGAAAAGTTCGGCTCCGCCGGCACGCCCATGTACGATCCGCTCGCAGTCGGAGTGGCCATTGATGCAACGCTGGTGAAAGCGCCTGCCATGCACGTAGACGTTGAGACCCGCGGCGAATTCACTCGCGGCGAAACGGTTGCCAACCGACGCGGCTACGTAGAGCGCAACGTGCTTCATGGAGACCGCTACGTCATCGAAGGCGCTGACAAAGTAGAGCCGAATGCCAGGGTTTGCACGGACGTGGAGGCGGAAAGATTCCTGCAGCTGTTCATTTCGAGAATTCGCAGCAAGTAGAATTACGGGAAACCGGTCAAGGAGAAGCGATGTTTACACCGCACAGTTTGGAAACTGCGCTGTTGATGATGATCGGGAGCGCCCTGTTCTGGGGTTCCTGGGCGAACACCTACAAGGGCGTCAAGAATTATCGTTTTGAGCTGTTCTACTGGGACTATGCGGTCGGAATTTTCCTGATCTCGCTGATCCTCGCGCTCACCATGGGGAGTACGGGAAACGATGCTTCCAGTTTTCTAAACAACGTGCGGTCGGCGGATACCCAGAACATTGTCATGGCCATGATTGGCGGCGCCATCTTTAACCTTGCCAACCTACTCCTGGTGGCCGGAATGGACATGGTCGGTATCGCGATCGCCTTCCCGCTCGCGATCGGCATCGCGCTGGCCGTGGGAGTGATTTCGAGTTACGCGCTTCAGCCCAAGGGAAACGCCATGCTCCTGGCTGTGGGTGTGATGTGTGCCCTGGTTGCGGTTTTTTTCGACGGCAAAGCCTACGGCAGTCTGGCGAGTACCGGCAAAGTTGTGTCCAAGAAGAGCATCATCGTCTGCATTGTTTCGGGCGTTCTGATGGGTCTGTGGGCTCCGTTCATGGCGCGCGCCATGACTCATGCCCAAAATGGTGACGCTTTAGGCCCCTACAGCGGAGCCGTGTTTCTCACGCTGGGCGCCCTGCTTTCTTGCTTCATCTGGAACATTTATTTCATGAAGAAGCCTCTGGTGGGCGAGCCCGTAAATTTCTCCGGCTTTTTCAATACTTCTCTTTCCAACCATATGCTCGGCCTTCTCGGCGGATTCCTCTGGGGCGTCGCCATGGTGTTCAACCTGGTAGCCGCAAGCTTTACTGGCGTGGCAATTTCCTACGCGATCGGACAGTCCGCACCCATGATCGCGGCCCTGTGGGGCATTTTTGTCTGGAAAGAATTCGCAGGAGCACCCAGTAAAGCGAAGCTGTATCTGGTCGGGATGTTCGCGTTTTATTGCCTTGCGATCCTGTTCGTAGCGAAAGCCAACGGGTAAGACACCTCGGTACATGGCGGTCTTAATGCCATCGTTGGGATCTATTGTCGCTGAGCGGCGCTCTTGCTCAGCCGATCAACAGTCTGTTGCTCCGCTGCGGCTTGCGCGCCGCGCCCGGTTTGAGTGTAGACCGCGGCCATGCCTCGGTGGGGCTCCGCCTCCTGGGGCCGCAGCTTTGCCGCCTCTTCGAAATACCGAAGGGAATCGGCATACTGGCCGCTTTCTCCACTCTTGTACCCGAGCTTCAGGATGGAGAGATAGAGCAGATCGGAGGTGGCAGAGTCTTCCGGATTGAGCTGGTGGGCGTGGCTTAGCGTTTGATAGGCCGGAAGATCTTCGCCGAGCTTGGCCAGAACGGTTCCATATAAGGCGACCAGTTGAAAGACATCCGGCCAGCGTGTGGCAGCAGCGGCAAGGGCCGTCCGCGCCTCCTCCAAACGGTTCAGTTGGTAATAAGCCAGCGCGAGGTTGTACTGCATCTGCGGGGACTGCGGAGCCAGTTCGGCGGCGCGCTGCAGCGGCTTGAGCGCTGCCTCCGGATCTCCATGCTGGCCGTAAATCGTACCGAGTGCGGTGAGTTTTTCTGCGTTGTCGGGATCGTAGAGCTGTTCGCAGACGGCATGCGCCTCCGCGCGCAGCCCCTGATCCAGCTTAAGAGCGCAATCCAGTCTCAGCTTGCTTTCAACGGCATCGCGCTGGCGCTGCTCATTCGATTGCGCCATTACTTTCTGCGCTTCCTCTTCGCGCCCCTGCTTGCGATACACGAGTCCTAGTTGGTACGGAACGCGTGCGTCGTGTGGGTTCGCGCGCGCAGCTTCCTTGAGCCACTTTTCGGCGGCCGTCAGATCGCCCTGCTTGAAGCACGCGAACCCGAGATAGTAAGTGGTGTCGGGAAACGGAGGCTGGGCAGCGGCTTTGGTCAAATTCCGGATTGCTTCTGCCAAGTTGCGGTCATCGAGGTCCAATCTGCCAAGGTAGTAGAGAACATTCGGATGATCTCCCGTTTCGCGGCGCACGGTTTCGAGTTCGCGGCGCGCTTCTGCGGGCTTATGCAATTCGAACAGCGCCTGCGCCAGGGGAAATCGCGCGCGCAAAGTCAGCGTGGGATCGAGCTGCAGCGCGGCCCGGAACTCGGCCGCGGCCAAGTCGTATCGATCGTTCTTTAGGGCATCGTAGCCTCTACCCAGGTGGGCTTCCGGCGTCTCCCTGGGGGACGGCTTCACGCCTTGGCCTACAGACCAGCCTGGATCCAGGGTGACGAATGCCAAAGCGGCGAGCAGGAGCGCGAGGTGTCGCTGAAGATGGCAATTCGGTCTTGTATGGGTCGTACTCATCTCACGATCTGCGGGCGGCTTTCGTTATCAGTGCATCCGCGATTGTCTTGATATCAGTCACTTCCTTCGCGGTAGCGGTCTTCACAATGTCCCCGACCAATTTCTCGCAGCCCTCGCGGACCTGATCGTAAGCCGCAGGATCCTGGCCGCGAACGGCAAGCAGTTCCCTGAGCCAATGCTTACCGTAGCCGGCGTGCATGGTCTCATCCGCCCAGTCGAAGTCCATGTCGTGCTCGCTCAAGGTGTCGCCGTAGGTGTGGAAAAGCTGTGCGCGCGCGGGCTTGTGCCGAATGTTCTTGGTCTCGAAGAAGTAGAGCATTCCCAGAAGGTAGATGGGATCTTCGCCGGAAGCGCTCTCATAGATGTAGGTGCCGAGAGGAATTTCCGCTGGGTCCAGGCCCCACGCCATCAGGCGCTCATAGCCCATCCGGCAGTGGCGCGCCTCATCGTAAGTCCACCGCGCAGAATTGTGAATCCACTCCCAGGGCAGAACGTCGGCAAACGCGCTCAAAATCACTCCGCCGGCTTCGATCGCCCACACTTCGTTCAGGTGGCTGATGGCGGAACGAAGCTGCAATTGCATTCCCGCACCATATGGATAATTGGAATCGACCACGTCGGGCCAATAGAAGCGGCACGGCCAAAAACGTGAGTCTCGCGCCGGCTTGTTGGGAACGGTGAATGGCGTTGAACCCGGCAAAGGGCCGACGGACGCTGCCGATGGCGACGGCCCCATCCCCACTCCGCCCACGGTGGAAAGCCGATCCGCAACCGCGCGTGTCCAGGAGAGCGCGCCTTCGCGCAACTCCGGATTCAGGGAGAGCGCGGACTCCGCCCACTGCTCGTAGGCACGAATCTGCTCCGCTTTTTCCGAGAGCGCCAGAGAAAGAAACCGGTGAGTGGGGCCATCGGCAATCGGGTCTGACGCCTCAAGATAGGCCAGGTAGGCATCGCGCAACGCCGGCAGAAGAACCTTCCCCACACAAAGCAGAAGCGCCGGGTTTGAGGGGGAGTGCTTGAGGCCGCTGAAGAGGGCGATCAGAGCGTGGTCGGCACCTTCTTCTTCCAGCAGGCGGCTTGGAAAACGAAGCTCAAACACACGGTCCCGAAGGGCATGAGCAGTTTCAGCGCTTTGCCAGACGAACCGAGCCAGACCAGTCTTGATTTCGAGGGGAGCGATGGCGGGAATCCAAGCCGCCTCACTGATCAGCAACGAGCGTTCGCAAAAGAAGAAGCGCTTCAGCAGTTGTGCGGTGTCAAACCGCATCCAGCGCGCGCGAGGCTGCGGGCTAAGCAAGAACTCGGAAGCCTGTGACATGGGTTGGGTGGGGCGGACACTCATGTCCGCCGCCGTTGCCGGGAGGCTCGCCTAAATCGAGACTTGTCCGTCCCGCGCTCCTATTCTAAAGCTCAACCCCGGCCGGCCGCACCGGTTGAAATCCAGTGCGGCGGCGCAGCCCCGCTTTGCCGATAGAACGCAAGGACTTCGTCGCAGTGCGGCAACGACGGGATGACGCCCTCTTTCGTGACTGCCAAGCCGCCCGCAACCACTGCGAGGCGCACAGCGTCCTCAAGATCTTCGCCGCGAGCGAGCGCCGCAGCCAGACCGGCATTGAAGGCGTCGCCTGCGCCGGTCGTATCGACCGCTGGCACTTTGATCGCCGGAACACGTTTAGAAGACGACGCAGTCACAATCAGCGCGCCCTTTTCGCCCAGGGTCATGACCACTTCTCTTACACCGTTGCGAATCAACTCGCGGGCAATCTCCTCCGGTTCGATGGCCGCATCCGGATCGCGCCCAGCGAGCACCTTGGCTTCAACCGCGTTGGGCGTAAGAATGTCCACTGCCTGCAAAATGGAGGGGGGAAGAGGCCGGACCGGGGCAGGATTCAGAATTGTGATTGCACCTCGCGCGCGTCCGCGCACCATCGCCGCCTCGGCTGCTGCGACGGGAATCTCGAGCTGAGTCATCACGACCGCGGGAGAATCGAACGCTGTCCCGCACTCGGTAACGTCGGCCGCGCTCAACAGTTCATTCGCTCCCGGGTCAATCGTGATGCAGTTGTGGCCGCTTGCCGCCGCGACGATAATAAAACCCACACCGGTCGGTGCATCCGCGGTCTGTCTTACATGGGTGACGTCAATACCCTCGTCGCGATAAAGTTCCAGCGCGCTTTCGCCGAAATTGTCTTTCCCGATTTTAGCGACGAAGCTGACCGTTGCTCCGAGCCGGGCGCAACCTACGGCCTGATTCGAGCCCTTTCCGCCGTGATCCACCCGGTAGCCCGTTCCCAGAAGCGTCTCGCCGCGGCTCGGCAAGCGCTCAACCTTCATGGTGAGGCCGGTCGCGTAGCTGCCCACGATTGTGATCCGAGGAGCGTTCACCAGGAGAATCTCCGGAATGACGGGTTAGCCTACCACAGGGCCCGAGCCATCATACGAACAACAGGTTTTCGGGGAGGGCTCGGCTTCAGCTGTGCCGCAAAGGCCTTTTAGAAATCGGGCTTCAGCCCCTGAGGGCCTGGGAAACGGCTCAATGCTGTGCGCGTGCAAGGTCGCGAATCTGGTTCAAATACTCAACGTAGATCGGGATGGGGATATCGGGCGAGTCGCCGTCGTTGAGAAAATGCTCCAGCCTAATCTCCATCGGAATCGAGCGTATCACCTCGCCAAACCGAGGCATTTGCAGATATTTCACGCGCCAGATTTCAAGCATCAAGGACTGGAACTCCTCGCTGATGAAGCCCATCCTGCGATCACCGATATAAATGGCGTCGAAGTGGCGTTCGGCCAGCTTCTTCCGCATCGGATCGTCGGTTGGAGAAAATGTATAGACCAAATGAAGCACGTCGGCCAGATCGCCCCACAAAAGCTTTTCTTCAAACGCGCTGAAGCGGAAGGGCGTGCCGCCACGCTGCTGGACCGTCCGGGCGCGATCGCTCGCTTGCAGGCCGTGCAGGCCGAGTTCGCCGCGAAACCAGCGCAGCCGCTCTGGCGTCAGGTTATGGCGGAGGAATTCCACTGCGTAGGCGTTTGGCAGATACACTTTGGGATCGGCATCCAGACGCCCGAGCCAGGGGAGCCAGTCCCTCTGCTCCAGCAGGGCGAGCAAGGCGGTCAACTCGGCGACAGTAATCTCGGGGTGATACTTCACCGCTTGCCAGAAATGCTCGGTCGAGTCGTAGGTCGCGCCGTAAAGTTGGATCCCCTCCGCAATCGGATACCAGTTGGAGAGCACGCGTCCCGGAAGCGACGACGAGGCGCTCCAGCAGTTCACGGCATGCTTCCATTTTTCCTGCACCGCCAGGAACGCTTCGGCGTAACCGGCCGGCAGTGGCTCTTTCACGCGCGCGATTGCCTGGCTCAGTTCGTCACGGGTGTGCGTCAGCAGCGCTTCCAGCGGACGCTCGTCAGCCATCGAAACGACGCGGCTCTCGATTCCGCGGCGCAGCAACTCGCGCGCCAGACCCTGTCGCTCGGCATTTGTGATGCCGCCAGGCCAGCGTCGCGTTTGCGATTCGAGGTAAGGAAACATCTCAGCCAGCGACTTGAATTCTATGAAGCCGTGAAGAGCAAAGGCGATGGGGCGGCCGTCTTTCAAGACCACGGTGGAAGGTGTGACTATGACTTCAAGGGGAATCTGTTGCGCCCGCAACGGTGCTATCCAGGCCACTGTCAAGAACGCAATAAAGACTAAAATTGATTTCAGAAATCGGTCTTGAGAAGGGCACGGCTTCCGCCGTGCCGCAAAAGTCGTGTACGAATTGGGCTTTAGCCCCTGAGGGCACGCCTTCCGACCTTCCAAGGGGACTTGTGAAGCCACCTGTGCCGAATCAGACAGGCCGCCCATTTTTCTAAATCTCATCTTCATGCGTCCGCTCCACCATGCCGGCCAATCATTTTACCAACGCTTCCATTTTCCAAGCGCCGGCTACCTTGACGCTCCCCCGTGCGGCTGCTAAATTTCAGTTCCACACGCACTCATCCAGGGGGCATCGCTCTGACTCGGCCAGAGAAGACGCGTGATCCGGTCGATCTTCTCTCCGTCGATCTTGATCCGGCCGACACTGGGCGGCGCAATTTTCTGATTCGGTGCTGTCAGGGAGTTTCGGCGGCGCTGCTACCCATGAGGCTCCGGGGTCCCCTCCTTTCTTTGTTCGAACCTTTCGATGGCAACGCGCCTCCGCGCGGCGATTTCCACTTGCATCCTCAATATCGCAGCCAGACACTGCTCGATGCCACGCTCCTCAATGTGAAGGCAGGGCTCGACGAGTTCATCTCCGAAAAGTACGCCGATCAGATTGCCGCCATCCTCGCGGAATGGAGCGCAGGTCTGCTGGAGTCTTCGCGAGATCTGAAGGCGGTCGAAAAGGTTCTTGGTACGAGTTTTCTGGGATCATCCTGGTCTGCCGCGGAAGTGCGTGTCGCGCGTCCCGGCCCCCCCATTGAAGTAGTTCAGCGTAAATTCCCACGCTCGCCTTCTCTCGGACGGGACGCCTTTGTCCGCGAATTGCGAGTGGACCTGGATCCCTTTGTGCGAATTGTCACTGCGGAGCTCCAGATAACGAGCCTCAGTGCTGAGTCGATGTCTCCCGCGGGGGCTCCTCCCAAGCGGCTGCAGACGCGCGTCCGCTACGAACTGGTAGGCACGGGCCGTGATTTCTTCCGCGAACAACGCGTCGGCTACTGGGATTTGGCATGGGAAGTGGACCCGGCGGGTAACGTTCGCCTCAGCAACTGGCACTGGCTTGATGAAGCCCGTAGCCGTTCGTTCAGCCCCGTCTTCGGGGACATCACGGCGCAGGCACTCGGCCGCAATCCGTCCTACTCTTCGCAACTGCTCCGCGGCACCGACTACTGGCGCACGGTGCTCGACGGCGCGTGCGGCATTGATATCTACGGCCACAACGGCGTCTCCGTCGGCGACATCGACGACGACGGTTTCGACGACCTTTACGTTTGCCAGCCTGCCGGCCTTCCCAACCGCCTGTATCGCAACCGTGGCGACGGCACGCTTGAGGACATCACCGAAGCATCCGGAGTCGGAGTCCTCGAAAACACCGCCTGCGCGCTCTTTGCCGATTTTGACAATGACGGCCGCCAGGACCTGATCGTGGTCCGCGCGAACGGGCCTCTCCTGTTCTTGAACCAGGGCGGCGGGAAGTTTCGCCAGAAGCCCGGCGCGTTTCAGTTCGCCACGCCGCCGCTGGGCACATTCACCGGCGCGGCCGTGGCCGACTACGACCGCGACGGCTGGCTCGACATCTACTTCTGCCTCTACGTCTATTACCAGGGTGCCGACCAGTACAAGTATCCGGCTCCTTATTACGACGCGGAGAATGGTCCACCAAATTTCCTGCTGCGGAATAACCGCGACGGAACTTTCCGCGACGTAACTGCACAGAGTGGTCTGAACAAGAACAACACCCGCAACAGCTTTTGCTGCGGATGGAGCGATTACAACCGTGATGGTTGGCCTGACTTGTATGTCGTGAACGATTTCGGCCGCAAGAATCTCTACCTTAATAATGGCGATGGCACTTTCACCGACATCGCTCCGCAGGCAAGAGTTGAAGACGCCGGCGCGGGCATGGGCGTTTGCTGGTTCGACTACGACAACGACAGCGCTGAAGATCTCTACGTCGCAAACATGTGGACCGCGGCCGGCGAACGCATCTCGACGCAGGAAATCTTTAAGAAAGACGCACCGGAGCCAGTCCGCGCGCTCTATCGCAAGCACGCTACAGGCAACTCATTGTTCCGAAATGGCGGAAATGCCTTCCAGAACACGACCGACTCCGCCGGAGTCGGTATCGGCCGCTGGTCGTGGTCGAGCGACGCCTGGGATTTCGACCACGACGGGTTCCCCGACCTTTACGTCACCAACGGCATGGTCTCCGGCCCGTCGCACGACGACCTGAACAGCTTTTTCTGGCGGCAAGTGGTTGCCAGGTCGCCCGAGCAAGCCAAGCCTTCACACGATTACGAACAGGGATGGAACGCGATCAACGAACTCATCCGCGCCGACGGCACCTGGAGCGGATATGAACGCAATGTCTTCTACTCGAACAATCGCGACGGAACGTTCTCCGACGTTTCCGCCGCGGTTGGGCTCGACTTCCTCCAAGATGGCCGCGCCTTCGCGCTCGCCGATTTCGATCATGATGGCCGCCAGGAAGTGTTCCTGAAAAACCGCAACGCCCCGCAGCTGCGGCTCCTGAAGAACGTGATGGAGGACTTGCCGCCCGCGATCGCCTTCCGCCTGCGCGGCACAAAGAGTAATCGCGACGCCGTCGGGGCAGTCATCACGGTGGAAACCGACTTCGGTCGCCAGACGCGCTCTTTGCAAGCCGGCTCAGGCTTTCTCTCGCAACACAGCAAGGAAGTGTTTTTCGGCTTGGGAGCGGCTAAGGGCCCGGTGCGGACGTCGATCCGCTGGCCAAGCGGACTCGTGCAGGAACTGCGCGACCTTCCGGTGGGCCACAGAGTTTGGATCGAAGAGGGTTCTGAGCTATCACGAGTTGAGCCGTTCAAGATGCAGACGGCCGGACCTCAGGGGCTAAAGCCCACGTCCTCTATTGTTGTTGGCGGCACGGCTGAAGCCGTGCCCTTCCCGAAAGCCGTGCCCTCTCCTGAAACCGCGCAGCAAGAGCCCGAGCCGCTCCCCACCACCGTCGAAACCTGGCTGCTGGCGCCGGTTTCGGCACCGGATGTCTCTCTTCCCGACCTGGGCGGACAGACTCGCACTCTCGCCGCGCTCCGCGGCAAGCCGTTGCTGCTCAATTTCTGGGTAGCGCAATCTCCAGGGTGCCGGGAAGACTTGGCAGTCTTCAACAAGCTGTACGCCCGCTGGGCAGCTCAAGGCCTCCAACTGCTCACGGTCAACGTGCACGAGGCAGGCGGCGGCGAAAGCGTTCCCGCCTTGGCCCGCGACCGCCGTCTTTCCTTCCCCATCCTCCGCGCCTCCGACGACGTGGCCGCCATCTACAACATCCTCTATCGTTATCTTTTCGACCGGCACCGCGACCTCAGCCTGCCCACATCGTTCCTCATCAACGAAGCCGGAGACATCGTCAAGGTCTACCAAGGCCCGATCAACCCGGACCACGTCGAACAAGACTTCCGCCAAAGTGCCCAAACGTTCGCCGAGCGCCTAAAAAAAGCGCTGCCCTTTCCCGGCGTTACTGAAGCCACAGAGTTCAGCCGCAACTATCTCTCTTACGGTTCCGTCTTCTTTCAGCGCGGATACTACGATCAGGCCGGCGCGGCGTTCGAGCGCGCCCTCCATGACAATCCCGATAGCGCCGAGGCCCTGTACGGCCTGGGCAGTGTCTATCTGAACCAGCAGAAGACGGCCGAAGCGCGCGACTGTTTCGAGCGTGCCGTCAAACTGCGCGCCAGCTATCCCGACACGCTGGCCAACGCCTGGAACAATCTCGGCCTGCTGGACGCGCGCGCCGGCCGCACCGAGGAAGCCATCGGATTCTTCCGGCAAGCCCTGCGCCTGAGCCCCGATCATCTGGTCGCGCTCGTAAACCTCGGCAGCGCGTATCGCCAGCTCAAGCAGTGGGACGAAGCTCGCAAAGCTTTCGAGCGAGCTCTCGCCGCAAGCCCCAATGACCCCGAGGCGAACTACGGCCTGGGCATGGTCTTCGCGCAAACCGACGACACCGCGCGCGCCCTCGAACATCTGCAGCGGGCCTTGCAGTCGCGTCCGGCCTACCCCGAGGCCCTGAACAATCTCGGCATCCTCTATCTGCGAACCCAGCGGCGCGACGAAGCAGTCGCGAAGTTTGAAGAGTGTATCCGCGTGGCGCCCGCCTTCGATCAGTCTTACCTGAACCTGGCGCGGGTCTATGCGCTGGAGGGCACGCCGGATAAGGCGCGGGCCGTGCTGCTCGAACTGCTAAAGCAGCATCCGGGGCATGTGGAGGGGCGGAAGATGATCGGGGAACTGGGAAGATAGCGATCTTTACGCCGCACAACCCCGGAATGTCGAAGGAGCCGTATGGACGCGCCACTTCCGATTACTTAACCAAGTACCTACAATACTTTCCGAATCGCCGCCCCCGTGAAGGGCAATGAGCCACTGTTCAATCTTCTGTTCATTCGTTAAAGCTTCTTTCAACTTTCGGTCACGCGAAAGTGCTCGGTAGATGAACCGAACCAACTTGTCGCGGCCTTCCGCAAGCGGAAGATTGCTGGCCTCCATTGCACTATACCGTTCCGGAGTGACGCCAATCAGCGCGGCAAAGTCCTTTGACCTTTTAGAAAGCCGCTTTCGCAAGTAACGAACTTGCTCGCCGACGAGCGGCGACTTCTTTTCGACCACCGCGCGCGCAATCGAAGCCAGCAGTTGATTGAGAGACGGTATCTCTGCTGCCTGCTTGCCACACACAGAACACACCCAATACTTCACACCGACCAGGTACACATTTGTGAGTCCCGAACCGACGTAGTGGTAGGGTTTGGCCGCGGTAGATTTCTGGTGGACTGCCAACTGCTCGCAATCGTGTTCCTGAATTTTGTTCATGCACCCTTCAATACTTCGTCAGAATTTTCAAAGTGCCCGTCGTTGTGTCTGGCTTCACAAGCAGGTGCAATTCCTCCTGCTCAACATCGACCGTACGGATCAGGTACTTGAACCCTCCTGTTTTCGATGGCTCCGGAGCGCCTTTCACAGTCCAGTCTCTCCTGCTCAGGCCGTAACGGATATCCTCGTCGCTGATGTTCCGGTACGCTCGCTCCACTTCCGAATGAAAACTCTCACGAATGAAGCCCCTGTCGAGAGCGCGGGTGATGAACTGGTGCAATCCCGCTTCCGACATTGGTTTCGGCTTCTTAGAACTTAACATAATATTAAGTCTGTCAAGAAGAGAATCCGCATTCAGTGATTACGGAAGAGAGGCTTTGCATACTACCAGAAAAGAAGGACCTAGCAGCCGTGAAAAACGCGTCAAGCGTTCGCACCCGCAAAAGCCGACGTTTCAACAGCAACACCCGACTCTCGGTCGGCCAAACCGTACGAAACCGGGCTATAGCTAGGCATTCTTCTGGACAAAAAAGAACGCTACGTCCCGTGCGATTTTCGGTCCCGATGCAAGTGTTGAACTGCCCTGGGGAAGCAGGAGAGCTTGCTCAAATAACGCTTTTTGGGCTTCTACCCATGGAGCCCCCCTACGATTGGTCTGATGCTGATAGAAGACCAACACATCGCCGTTGTTCATTGCGCTCCATGGTGAGCCAACTCCCTTTTGAGCACATGCTTAAGGTTAGGGTGCGCAGGTTCAAGACCCGTGTCCGGGTCAAGCAAGACAATACCCGGCACTTGTTCTCGCGATCGTATTTGTTTTACGACAAGTTCGTGGTACTTAACTCTGTTCTTGAACTGCTCGCCTATCACCGTGATTGGAACCTCACGCTCGATCGATTTGATGCTGTCGATCGTACGAAAGTGTCGAATGACAGCCTCGGGCAAAGGAACCGGTTCACTGCCAATGTAAAGGTCGCCCCATGTGGTCGGCCTATAGTAAGCCACGTGGAGAATATGTCTTGCACCGTAGCGACGAGCAAGTTCAAGGAGGACTCCCCATTTGACCAGGTCCCGCCTATCTCCGTACCATTCATCGCGCACACGAATCTCCACTAACACTACTTCAGTTCCTGGGCGTCTCCGCCTTCAGCAGGTCCACAAACATCCGATAAAACCTCTCCGTATCTAGATCCACCTGTATCTCCACCGGTCGAATCTCCAGCTTAGGCTTGTCCTTATCGGTCCAGGTCAGGATGTTCCCATAATTCGCGCCGCGGTCCAGGTCCACGTCCATGTAGCGGGTTTCTTTCTTCGTAATCAGGCTCGGATCGAGCCACGCCGCGGCGGCCAGTTCGTCCCACAAGTAGTTGTATTCGCCAAACAGGCGGGCATAGGTGCCGACGTAGCGTGCCGCCGGCGAGTTACCCGCTTTGATCCGGCTGATCAAATCCTGCGTCATTCTGGTCTTGACGGAAATATCCACCGTCGTGCAGACGATCTTCTTCCACGGCGCCCGCAGCACAATGTGCGCCGCTTCCGGATCGAACCAGATGTTGAATTCGTGCCGGGGAGTATTGACGAATTCGGGATCGTCCGTCACCGGATTCAGGCTGGCGCCCATGAAGACCAGCTCTTTGACCAGCGCGACGATCTGCGGATCGATGGAAATGGCCAGCGCCAGGTTGGTCATGGGGCCGCCGGCGTAAATCGTGACCTCGTTCGGATACTTGCGGACCGTGCGTATCAGAAAGTGGGTCGCGTCCTCATCGGACGGCTTGGTGGTGGGCTTGCCTTCGGGCATCGGCCCCAACTCGTCCGGCGGATGATAGAGCCGCGGAGTCCACGCGCCCAGCCACGCCACCGAGCCATGCTGCTGCTCCCAGAGTTCCGTCTGCGCTTTTGTTCTCACCAGTGGATATTCCGCACCCGGCACCACCGGAATGTCGGTGCGTCCGATGAGTTCGAGCATCCGCAGAGTGTGCGCCACTTCCGCCTTGAGCCAGGCGTCGCCGGTGACGACCGTGACGCCCAGCACTTCCGTCTGGGGAGACTGGATGAGCAGCAGAGTTGATTGCAGGTCCGTGCCGGCGGGACCGGCGGCGTCCTGATCAATGATGATCTTGCGTTTGCCCTGGCTCCAGGAGGGAAGGCAGCTGGCTAGCAGTAGTGCAAGTATGAAAACCCGGATTCGGCCCGATGGCATTGTTCACCTCAGAATTAGGAATGACTATCGATTCTTGAACGGGAAGGGCACGGCTTCCAGCCGTGCCGTTAAGCACAAGTTAAGGCCGGCTTTAGCCGCTGAGGGCAGCCCTCTGTCGATCAAGGCAAACCTCAGGGGCTAAAGCCCATCGAGCAACTCCTGTACGGCACGGCTGGAAGCCGTGCCCTTCCCGCTTACTGCTTCCCTGCCAACCGCCCAATCAGCAGCTCGAAGAACCGCGCCGAATCCACATCCACACCAACATTCGCATTCGGCACATACTTATCGCGCACCACCGGAGACGTCTTCGTACTCGCCAAAGTCGGCGCCGAGCCGCGAATCGTCATGCTGGCGGCCGCGTCTTTTTCCATGCCCGGACGGCGCTTCAAATCGCCGGCCACCGGACTGTAGCCCAGAGTCTCGCCCGCGGTCAGCTCGCCGGTCGTCTCGACGTCCACGTAATACTCCTGCCATTTCAGAATCGTCGGATCGAGAAATGCCGCCACCGCCAGCGAGTCGTGCATATTCGGACCAACCAGGAATCCGCGCTCCCGATTGTGATTGATGGCATTGCGGCCAATCTTCGCCGCGGCCTGGCTGGCGGGATTCTGCGCGGCTTCCAGCGTGCGCACGTGGTCTTCGGTCAGAGACGTCTTGCGCGTGACGTCGAGACCGACCATGGCAATCGGAATCCCTGACTGAAAAACAATGCGCGCCGCCTCCGGGTCCACGTAAACATTGAACTCCGCCGCCGGGGTGATGTTGCCGCCCGAAAGTGATCCGCCCATCATGGTCAAGCCGCGCACAATGCCCGCCAGTTCCGGATCGGCATTCAGCGCAGTAGCGACATTGGTCAGCGGTCCCAGGGTGATCAGCGTTACCTCATGCGGATATTTCCGGACGATCCGGCGGATGAATTCCGCCGCAGGCTCGGCAACAGGCTTCGTGGTCGGGTCCGGGAAAACTGCGCCTCCCAGTCCGTTTTCGCCATGCGCGTAGGTGGCCGTCACCAGACGCCGCACCAGCGGCGTCTTGGCGCCCGCCGCCACGGGAATATCGGTGCGGCCGGCGATTTCCACCAGGCGCAGAGCATTGGGCAGCGTCAGCTCCAGCGGGACGTTCCCGGCGACCGGAGTGATGCCCTCAATCTTCAACTCCGGGGATCGCATGGCGAGAAGCAGTGCGAGAGCGTCGTCCACGCCGGGGTCGGTGTCGATGATGACGCGCAGGGGGCCGCGGGCCGCTGCCGCCTGTCCTTCGTCGGCCACGACGTCCAGTGCCAAGCCGCTGGCCGCCAGAACCGCCGCGGATGATGTCACAAACTGCCGTCGAGTTATGCCAACGAGTTGCTTTGATGCCATGGTTGTTCCTTTCATCGACTCCGAGGGCGAGGCGCCCTCGGGACAGCCGGCAAGTTGCCGGCGCTACCTCCGCGCTTCCGGCGGCTTCGTCATCAGCTTGATGTAGAGATCGTACAGCTTGGGTGCGTCCACATCGAATTGAACGGTCGCCTTCCGTTCGTAAGGAGGAAGCTCCGTGCCCGGATTCCAGAACAGCGTTTGGCCGTAGCTGGGCCCGTGATCAATGTCGATGTCCACGTAGAGCTCTTTCTGGCTCGTAATGATTGACGGGTCCACCATGGCCGCCGCCGATAGCTCATCCCACATGAAACTCTCGACGGAATATTCGGTCAGATAGCGAGCCACCGGCGTATCGGCCTTAGCGATCGCCGCCTGGATTTCCTTGCCGAGCTTGGTTTTCACCGAAATGTCAACCGGCGTGATGGTAATTTTCTTCCACGGCGCACGCATGGTGATGCGCACGGACTCCGGATCGAACCACCAGTTGAATTCGCGCCGAGCGTCCACGCCGCCGATCCCGCCGTTGTCCGCATACATACCGCTGCCCATCAGGACCAGCTCCTTCGCGAGCGTGGCCACCTCTGGATCCAGACGCAACGCGAGCGCAATGTTGGTCAGCGGGCCACCCGCCCAGATCACGACTTCTCCGGGATACTTGTGCACCATGCGAACGATGAAGTGCGCAGCGGTCTCATCGAGGGCCTTGGTATGCGGTGTGCCCTCGACCAGCGGAGGAACAATATCCGGTTCGTGATACCCGGTCCGGAAAGCGGGCGGAGTACTAGCCGGTCGATTCGAGAAATCGCTCCAGCACCCTTTGTAACGAAACTTGCCGTACAGCGCTTCCCAACGCTCAGTTTCCTCTTTGGAGTTGAGCAGCGGGAACTCAGCGCCCTGGATGACTGGAACGTCGGCGCGCCCGGCGATTTCCAGCAGCCGCAACGTGCGCTGCGTTTCTTCTTTCACCCACTGATCGCCGCTGACGGTGGTGATGCCGAGAACGTCGAATTTGACCGACTGAAGAAAGATTAAGATGGACTGCATGTCGGTGGTGGCCGGCCCGCGCGCGTCCTGGTCAACAATGACTTTGATTTTCTGGCCTTGCAGCTCACTCCCGGTCGTCAACATCAGAATGGCGGTCAGCAGAACAATGACGCCTCGGCTCTTCATTTGGAAGTCCCCTTGTGTTGGATCTTGCTTGGCCGATCTGTGGAAAGACGCTGCATTGTAATGCCGATTCGTGAACTCCGCCAAACTTTTGGTCCAAGCAGCCCGCACCTGAAACAAGCTGTAAAATACTTGTTCGGCCTCATAAGCGGCCGATCAGCGTTGGCTCCCGATTCGCATTTGCTTTCATGAATTGTCTCCGCGCGACCGCATACAAATCCGGATTTCTTGAGCGCCGCATCGCGATCCTGACGCTCATCGCGCTCCTTGCTCCCTTTCAACTTCACGGACAATGCCCGCCCGCCGCGGATTCGGACAAGTCAAGCCAGTCCGGGCCGCAAAACTCTACGGCAGGAACACCGCAGTTTTACGACGAGCCCCAATTCACCGTCGCCGGCGTTGCAGATGCCACCAATCTCGGCGCACACGGCTCCGATACGGTGGTGCGAACGAAAGAAGCACTCGCTAAGGACACGGTTTCGCTGAGCAGGCAGGCACCTCCCGATCAATCGGCAGCCTCGGCTACGCCAGCCAAAAAGTCGTTGCGTGACCGCACGTACGACCTCGCAATCGCGGATGCGAGCGCTGGCAGATACCAAGACTCGCGCACGAAAATTCGTGCACTGCTCGCACGTCAGGACATCGCTCTCCAGGAGCAGGCCGAGTTGCACCACCTCCTCGGCGACGTCGAAGAGAACCTCAATAACCCGCTCCCGGCGGTCCGCGCATACCAGCGCGCCGCCGAACTGAGCGCGAGCGAGCGTCATTTCTTCGACTGGGGAGCCGAACTCCTGGCGCACCGTGCGGCTGAGCCCGCCATCGAAGTCTTTTCCAAGGGCAACCGGCAGTTCCCGCGATCTGTGCGGATGCTGGTCGGCCTCGGCGTGGCCTACTACGCTCGCGGTTCCTATGGCCAGGCCGTGCAATGCCTGTGCCAGGCGTCCGATCTGAATCCCAGCGACCCGACTGCTTACCTGTTCATGGGCAAGATACAGAATGCCGAGACCCTTCCGTCCGACGCACTGCTGGAGAGGCTGGCGCGTTTTGTCCGTCTTCAGCCTGACAATGCGCTAGCCAACTACTACTATGCGGCTGCCTTGTGGAAACACTCCAACACACAAGACGCGAAAACCTCGGCACAGGTGGAGTCTCTGCTAGAGAAAGCCGTCCATCTCGACCCGAAGCTGGGCCTCGCGCATCTGCAGTTGGGCATTCTCTATTCTGACCGTGGAGATTTTCCCAAAGCAATCTCTGCTTACCAACAAGCGATCGCAGCCAGTCCTCAGCTCGAAGAGCCACACTATCGTCTGGCCCAGGCGTACCGGCGGGCCGGAGACAAAGCCAAAGCCCAACAGGAGCTTCAGCTCTACCAGCAATTGTCAAAGAAGGCGGCGGAACTAGTGGAGCGCGAACGGCACGAAATCCAGCAGTTTGTTCTTGCGATGCGGGATACGCAACCCGCCTCACCGCCGCCGCAAAAGCCGTGAACCAGTCAGTGAGCCGGAGGCGTGGGAGCGCTCATCAGAGTCACAAACATCCGATAGAATTTCTCAGTGTCCAGATTCATCTGGATCTCGACCGGCCGCACCGGGACCGACGGCTTGTCTTTGTCAGTCCAGGTAAGCGTGTCGCCGTATCCTGCGCCGTGGTCGAGATTAACGCTCATGTAGCGTGTCTCCCGTTTCGTGATTAGCGTCGGGTCGATCCATGCAGCCGCAGCGAGTTCATCCCACATGATGTCGGCGCCTGGAGCCGGCTGGTAGAAGCGCGCGATGTAGCGCGCCTGAGGCGTGCCACTGGCCTCGATTTGCTTGACCAGCGCGGGCGTCAGGTGAGTCTTGACCGAGATGTCGGTCGGCGTGCAAACGATTTTCTTCCAGCGCGCGCGCAGCACAATCTGCGCCGCCTCCGGATCAAACCAGAAATTGAACTCGTGACGTGGAGTATTGACCCATTCAGGATTGTCGCTCTGGGGGCTTAGCCCTCCGCCCATGAAGACCAAACCCTGCGCCAGTTCGGCAAACTGCGGATCGAGTGAGATGGCGAGCGCCAGGTTGGTCATGGGCCCGCCCTCATAGATCGTCACCTCGTGGGGATACTTGCGCACCATCCGGATCAGAAAGTGAGCAGCGTCTTCGTCTGCGGGTTTGGTCGTGGGCTGACCTTCCGGGAGCGGAGGGACCACGTAAGGCTCATGCCACCAACGATCATCCCAGGCTCCTGCGTAGGCAACCCTTCCGTAGCGTTGCTGCCACAGTTGCGCCTCTTCGCGCGTGCGCACCAGGGGAAAGACGGCACCGGGCACCACAGGAATGTCGGCGCGGCCGATGATTTCGAGCAGGCGCAGCGTGTGCGCGACCTCTTCGTCGCGCCACTGGTCTCCGCTCACCACCGTGA
The DNA here is from genome assembly GCA_049273945.1 of Terriglobales bacterium. GTDB lineage: Bacteria > Acidobacteriota > Terriglobia > Terriglobales > Acidobacteriaceae > Acidiflorens. The sequence continues at coordinate 91,392 of JBASRS010000069.1, forward strand.
CCCCCAGCACTTCAACCTGCGGAGATTGAACCATCACGAGCAGGGTTTGCATGTTGCTGCCGCCGGGGCCGGAGAAGTCCTCATTGATAATCACCTTCCGGCGCTGCTGAGCGGAGGCAAGAGAACTCGCCAGCAGCAGGAGTGCGACTGCCCACCGCAGCCTGACAGGTCTCATCATTTATGAGGGGCCCGGGTCATCAGGCCGATGTAGAGCTTGTAGAACTTTTCCCCGTCAATATCGAACTGGACATTAGCCAGACGCAGGTACGGCGGCACCTTGGTTTTCGCATCCCAGAAAAGCGTCTTGCCATAGCTCGCACCGTGATCCACGTCGATGTCCATGTAAAGGGGCTTCTGGCCGGTGATGATCGAAGGATCGATCAGCGCAGCGCCGGCAATCTCGTCCCACATGTAGCCGGGCAACGAGTATCTGTCGAGATACTGCGTGACCGGAGTGCCAGCCTTCGCGATGGTGGCCTTCATCTCCGCCGTAAAGCGCGTTTTGACGGAAATGTCGATCGGCGTGATGGTGAGCTTCTTCCATGGAGCGCGCAGGACAATTCGTGCCGCCTCCGGATCGAACCACCAGTTGAATTCGCGGCGGGCATCGATGGCGCCGGGATCAATCGCGCCCTTGTCGGCGTAGAATCCGCCGCCCATCAGGACGAACTCTTTGGCAAGCGTTGCCACCTCGGGATCGAGCTTCAGCGCAAGCGCGTAGTTGGTCAGCGGCCCGCCCGCCCACAGCACCACCTCGCCGGGATACTTGCGCACCATCTTGACGATGAACTCCGCCGCCGTTCCTGGAGTAGCGTGAATGTGGGGCTCTCCCTCTTTCATGGGAGGAACAACATTGGGCGGGTGATAGGGCTCGTCGTAGATGGTCGAGCGATTGGCGGCAAAGCGCTCCGTCCAGCATCCCTTGTACTCCAGCTTGCCGTAAAGAGCCTCCCAGCGCTCAGATTCTTCTTTGGAGTTGAGGAGAGGAAATTCGGCTCCCTGAATGACCGGTACATCCGTTCGATCGGCAATCTCCAGCAGGCGCAGGACGTGCTGCGTCTCTTCCTTCACCCACTGATCGCCGCTGACCGTCGTGATGCCAAGGACGTCGAACTTTTCCGACTGTAGGAAGACCAGGATGGCCTGCTGATCACTGGTGCCGGGGCCGCGGGCGTCTTGATCGACGATCACTTTGATTTTCTGGGGGAAGGCGGAGAAGGCGAGAAAAACAACCAGCGAAGAAAGAAGTTGAAGCTTACGCGCTAACCGCCCCATTGTCCCTCTCGAACTCGATGAGATTGCAAAGTTGAGGGCAGACTGAGCCGAACCTGCTTGGCTCAGTCTGCCCGAAGTTGAAAGCTGCGATGCAGTTCGTCCTAGAACGTGAGTTTCAGGGCGAACTGAATCAGACGCGGGTTGTTCACGGTTTCCGTGATTGTCCCAAAATTGGAGGCAGCCTTATCTGCCACGGGGAGATAAAACTGCGCATGGTTAAACAGATTGAAGAACTCCGCACGGAATTCCAACGCTGCTCTTTCGTGCAACTGGAAGCGCTTGTTGACCGAGAGATCAGTATTCACAAAACCAGGACCGTAGAGCGGGGCACGGTTGGCGTTCCCAAGTTGTCCGTTTGGCGGATCGACGAAGCAGTCCGGATCAAAAAATTTTTCGAAAGTGTGGTTGCTGAGTCGACCACTGCAAACCTGATTGGGACGAGTGAAATTCGTGGTGTTGTTGGTAAAGTTCACACCGGAATTATTGTTGCTCGTGACTACAAAAATCGGAAATCCGGATGTGATCTTCTCAATTACGTTGACCTGCCAATCGCCGAAAGCGGCGTTAACAGGGCCGCTCCAGGTGCTGCCGAACTGCTTGCCCTTCCCGAATGGCACGTCATAAATGATGCTGGCAGTGAAATTGTGATTGAGTTGAATCTGAGACAGCGCCCAATCGTTTCTTGAACTTCCGGGTAGGGGATAATATGTCGCGCCTGTTCCCGTACCCAAGCCATCGGAGAAGCCGCTGTCAAAGGCGCGGGCGTAGGTGTACCCCAACAGGGCATACAGGCCGTGCCGGATGTTCTTCGTTTCGGCCTTGAACTGAAGAGAATCGTATCGCGCCGAACCGATGTCGTTGATGTTCTGAATATTCCCGAACTGCGTGTACGGCGGCGTGTTCCCAAGCCCGCAGCCAAGAGTGTAGTTGGGGTCAAAGTTAATGCTGCCAGGGTCGCAGGCCGTCGGAGATGTCACGTTCAAGTTGATCTGGTCCACAAGAATGTGAGTGCTTTTCGAACCCGCATACCCAACGGTCAGCACCACATCACCCGGCAGCTGGCGCTCAATGTTGAAGTTGTACTGCTGAATCATTCCCTGCTTGAAATCTAGGTTCTGAGAAAAGATGTTGCCGCTGAAGTTAGCAGGGTCTGTCGGTTGAGTAAGAAGGGGGAACCCGTCCGTCATGGTTCTTCCGGTCCCGAAGGGAACCGGGACTCCATTGGTGAAGCACGCAGAGTCCGCTCCTCCCGGTGCGGCCTTGGTTGGACAGCCTCCGAAGGAGAACCCAAAAAACGCCGACTCCTGGAAGAACGGGGGATTTTCCCATAGCCCCTGTCCACCTTGGTTCCAGGAAGAATCATGGAAGATCCCGTAACCCGCACGGACAGCGGTCTTATTGCTCCCAAATGGCTTCCAAGCTAGGCCGATACGCGGTTCGAAAGCAGTCTTGTCCATTTTGACGCCGACCCGCGCGTCTGACCCCTGTCCCGGAATCAGAAAACCTCCGGTGGCGAAGTTAAAGTTCGCTTGGCGGTTCTTGGCTTCCGTGACGGGCGTTACCAAGGCCCAAGCCAACCCGAGATTCAGAGTTAAATTGTTTGTAACGCGCCAGTCATCCTGAACGTAAGGGCGAAACAGCTTCCATCGACGACCGGTGGTGAAGCCCTCGAAGGTTTGATCATGGAAAGCCAGGTCCGGCAGGCCTAGGAGGAAGTCAGCCATGTTATCGCCCCCCGGAGTGAAAGGCGGCCCGCTATCAAGAGTCCACAAACTGGTGAAGACCCAGAACCCGTCCTGGAAGGCATTGGTCTTCACGTTCATCTGATTGGCACGAAACTCGCCACCAATCTTGATGTTGTGTTTACCTCGAATTATGTCGAACGAGTCAGAGATGTGGAAAACGTTGGTCCCGCCCTGAAAGGGGGCAAATCCGCGATCACCCAGATTCCAGTAACTGCCACCCACGATGGTCGAAGTCAACCCACAACTGATGCCGGTGCAGACAGGCGGATCGCCCGCGCAGCCAATATCCGCGTTTTGGATGCCTAGCTGTTGAGATATGCAGGTACCGCTGCCAATCGACCGGATATGGTTGAAAATCCGGTTGTAGCCGGCGCTGAACTGATTGATGCTGTTGCTGGAAAAAATGTGGGTTTCAGACAACGAGGCATTCCGGCCGTGGTTGTCGATATTCTGGGTGCTCGCGAAAGCATCTGGTTCGGCGAATCCTGGCGAACCTCCGGGGAGAAACACAGTAGCCTGATCGTAGCTGAAGCGGGCGAACAAGGAATCTTTGCTAGAGAAATTGTGATCTAGGCGAACGTCAAACTCGCCCTCGTCAAGTCTCTTGACGGGGGAATTGACGTAGTTCCCGCCGCTATTACCAGTCACGTTCGGTGGAGGATAAAAGTTAATCATCTGCTGAGCGGCCGGGTTGATCAGGCCTTGCGGAATGATGTCACAATCATTACCGGCTACTTGACTTCCATCCGCATTGACGGCGGTGGGAATGCCTGCGTCGTCACATTGGAAGCGGTCTCGCGTTCCGTCCAGCCGCGTTGTGTAAGGGTTAAAGAGTGTCGCCACGCCAGTAAAATCACCCGTTTGCATCGCGGCCGTCGGCACGAAGCCGCCGAAGAATGTCTTACCCTGCCGAGATCTCTTGCCCTGATAGTCAACGAAGAAGAAGGTTTTGTCTTTCCTTATGGGGCCGCCGAACGAAAATCCAAACTGATTCTGGATGAACTTTTCCTTTTCCGCAGCGAAAAAGCTTCGAGCGTCGAGTGAGGTGTTGCGTAGGAACTCAAACACCGACCCGTGAAATTGATTCGACCCCGCTTTTGTCGTTAACAGTACGGTCGGGCCCGCGCGTGTTCCGTATTGCGCCGAGTAGTTGTAAGTTAAAACCTTAAATTCCTGAATAGCGTCGATCGAAGGCAGAATCGCGATGCCGCCAGCCGTCAGTTCGTTGTTGTCGTTGCCGTCAAGGAGCCAATCCGTGCTGCTGGCTCTGGATCCCCCGACCGAAAGCGAAAAGGAGCCGCGAGTCGAGACTTCGCTGCTGCCGCCGCCGTTGAAGAAGCTGTGAGGGTTGGTTTCCTGGGTTGTGCCCGGTGTCAGGGTCGCCAGCTGGACGAAGTTGCGGCCGTTTAGCGGCAGCTGGGCGACTTGCTCTTCCGTAATCACCTGACCCAGAGTCGGATTCGTAGTCTGTACCGCTACCTCGGTTGCACTCACTTCGACCTTTTCTGTGACCGAAGCCGGCTGGAGGGTGAAATCCACCTCGCGCTGCTCGTTCACTTGCAGCCGAAGATCCTTCTGTTCGGTGGTCTGGAACCCCTGCGACTCCACTCGAACCGTGTAGGTCGAGACGGGCAGCAAAGGCACCGTATAGTAGCCAGATGCATCGGTTTTCGCCTCGCGAGAGACACCTGTCGCCTGCGAGGTGACCTTTACGTTCGCCCCGGCAATTACCGAACCGGTCTTGTCGGTAACGGTGCCCGAAAAACTTCCGTTGGCCTGGCTATAAAGGAATTGGCAGGTAGAAAACACAACGATGGCAAGCAGCGCGCTTCTCTTCAGCATTTGATCCCCCACACGTTGTCGCTCTCAACTGGCGAGCGAATGGGCTCTCCACTTCGCAAAGTGAATCCTGGAGCGTCCCTTTTTTACAGTGGGGCCATCTAACTGGATTGCCTTCCTAAAGTCAAGACTTTTTGTGCGGTTCTTGCCGGTGCGGCCGGCCAGACATTGGCGGCTTGTGAGCACGAATGGTCGTACCGCACCGCCCTCCAATTCTTCGTATTGTGTGGTCCGAAGGTTTACAATTGCGCCCGCTTTAGACACGAGCCCGATCTTCGCCCCGGAGGGGGTTCCGCCTCAAGTGAGCCAGCCCAGTGCTTCGCCGCCGCCGTTTCGGGTTGCCGATCTCATCCGCAGGAAGCGGGACGGCGGCGCGCTGTCGCGGGCTGAGATCGAATTTCTGGTGGATGGTTGCACGCGAGGAGAGGTTCCGGACTATCAGATCGCGGCCTGGCTGATGGCGGTTGTGCTCCGCGGGATGAGCGGCGAAGAGACTGCGTCGCTCACCAACGCCATGCTGCACTCCGGGGAGGTTCTCGACCTGAGTTTTCTTCCCGCGAAAAAAGTGGACAAGCACTCCACCGGCGGCGTGGGCGACAAAACCTCGCTGGTGCTGGCGCCCTTGGTGGCCGCCGCGGGCCTGTACGTGCCTATGATCAGCGGCCGCGGCCTTGGCCACACCGGCGGCACGCTCGATAAGCTGGAGTCCATTCCCGGCTTCCGCGTCGGTCTGCCGGTATCGGAGTTTCATCGTGTGCTCCAAACCTGTGGATGCTCGATGATCGGTCAAACGGAGCGAATTGCTCCCGCCGATCGAAAACTCTACGCGTTACGCGATGTGACCGGGACGGTCGAAAGCCCGTATCTGATCTGCGCGTCCATCATGAGCAAGAAGCTGGCCGAGGGCACCGACGCCCTGGTCCTCGACGTGAAAACCGGTTCGGGCGCGTTCATGAAGAAGGAAGAAGACGCGGTATTCCTCGCGGAACTCATGGTCGAAACCGGCGAGCGCATGGGCAAGCAGATGGTGGCCCTGATTACCAATATGGACCAGCCGCTCGGGCGCAAGGTCGGCAACGCGCTGGAAGTGAAAGAGTCGATCGAAGTCTTAAACGGCGGCGGGCCGCGCGATCTGCGCGAGCTGTGCCTGGAGTTAGCGGCCTGGATGTTCTATCTCGGGGACGCGTCAAAGTCGGTCGCGCAAGGCAGGCAGCTGGCCGAGCAAACGATCGCTTCCGGCAAAGCGCTGGAGAGGTTCAGGCAGATGGTGGAGTTGCAGGGAGGCGATCCCGCCGTGATCGACGATCCAACGCGTCTTCCGGCCACGAAACATAAGGTGGATGTGCTCAGTCCCCGCGTCGGATACGTGTCGGCGATCCAGTGCGAACGGGTCGGCACCGCCTGCGTCATCCTGGGAGGCGGACGGGAGCGCAAAGAGGACTCGGTCGATCCGGCAGTCGGCATCGTTGTCCACAAAAAGATCGGCGACAAGGTTGCCGCCGCCGAACCGCTTTGCACGATCCACTGCCATTCTGATGCCCAGGCGGCGGGCGCAAGAAAGTTGCTGGAAGAGAGCTATACCATCGCTGACGCGCCTCCCGGCCACAAACCGGCTTTGATCCATCGTGCGATTCACAAAGGGGGACACTAAATGGGACGCTTCACCGGCATTCTCGGTCTCCTCACCATGCTGGGCCTGGCCTATGCTTTCTCCACCAACCGCCGCGCTATTCGCGGGAAGACGGTTGCATGGGGGCTGGGCCTACAGGTTGCCTTTGCTATCTTCGTTTTGAAGATTGAACTGGGGCGGGTCTTATTCCAGAAGGCCGGAGACGCGGTCAATCGGCTGCTCAGCTATTCGTTCGAGGGATCGAAATTCGTATTTGGCGCTCTCGGCGAAAAGCAGTCGTCGATGGGATTCTATTTTGCATTTCAAGTGCTGCCGACCGTCATCTTCATCGCGGCGTTTTTCGCGGTGCTCTACCACTACGGGATCATGCAGCTCATCATCAAGGCAGCGGCGCGGGTGATGACAAATGTTATGGGGGCGAGCGGCGCCGAGTCCCTGAACGTCGCGGCCAGCATCTTCATGGGACAGACGGAAGCGCCCCTGACCATTCGACCGTTCCTGCCTGACCTGACCCGCTCGGAGTTGATGACCGTGATGACCAGCGGCATGGCCCACGTCTCGGGCGGGATCATGGCTGCTTACATCGCCTTCGGGATTGAGCCGAAACACTTGCTGAGTGCGGTGATCATGACGGCCCCAGGCACAATCCTCATGGCGAAGATGCTGGTTCCCGAAACCGAGCAGCCGAAAACCGCCGGCCGGGTCGTTATGAGCGAAGAAGAAGGGGAGACGGAAAAGAGCAACGTCCTGGGCGCAATCGCGCGCGGCACCACCGACGGCCTGCACCTGGCGCTCAACATCGCAGCCATGCTGATAGCGTTTCTCGCTCTCATTGCGCTTCTCAACGGACTTTTCGGCGGTATCCACAACTACATTGCCTGGTTTCCGTCGAGCCTGCAGCAAATTCTGGGAACCCTGTTCGCGCCGGTTGCATGGATTATTGGCGTCCCGCGCCAGGACTGTGGTGCCATCGGGAGCCTGCTCGGCACGCGCATGGTGTTGAATGAACTGGTGGCCTTCTCCATGCTCGGCCCGCAGAAGGCGATGCTCGATCCGCGGTCGTTTACGATTGCAACCTTCGCACTCTGCGGCTTCGCTAACCTGAGCTCGATCGGCATTCAGCTGGGAGGGATTGGCGCGCTCGCTCCCAACCAGCGCGGCGAACTCGCAAAACTCGGCATTCGCGCCATGCTGGCGGGAACAATGGCGAATCTGATGTCGGCTTCGATTGCGGGAATGCTGCTGTGACGGTTTGGGGAGGGCACGGCTTGTAGCCGTGCCGTAGAAGTAGAGTGAGACGTGGGCTTTTAGCCCCTGAGGGCGGCGAGCGCCTCGTCGGTAGTCACCATCCGCGCTCCTAGACCTTGCAATTCTGAAATCGTTTTAGCCCCAACCTGCGGATCCAGAGTCTCGATCGCGTCCCTCACCACGGCCACCCGCCGTTTTCGAGCCAGCAGTCCTTTCGCGGCGCAGCTCACGCAGTATTCAGTTACGACCCCGAACACAACGAACTCCGGAGCGCCGCCAAGACGTTCAACCAGAGCATTGGCATGGCGAGTCTCAAAGATGTCCAGCGTCTGCTTCTCCAGAACGATCTGCTGATACTTCGACAAGTCCGCAGGCAAATCTTCCGTGGAACGGTTTTCAATACGGGAGACTTTGTTCGCCAACGCTTCCGGGGCAAACTCCGCTCCGGGCGTGCCTTTCAGGCAGTGCGGAGGAAACTGCTGGAACTCGGGGTCATCGGCTGGGTGAAAGCAGCCGTGCGAGACCAGAAACACCTCGTCCCGCCGTGCCGCATCGGTCAGCTTGCGGATGTTCGGCAACAGCTTCTCCGCGCCGGGTACATAGAGCTTGCCGCCGGGCAGCATAAAGTCCGCCTGCACATCCACTTCCCAAAAAACGAAGTCGCGGGATACCATTTCGGCCTCCGCTGCCCTGCATGCTTTTAGCACCGTTGAGGTGCTGAAGACAAATCGTAGCGCCCGGGAAGAGGGAACTATGGCCCACGACGAACCTGCCAAGTCCGCACCGCAAACCAAGCTGGTCATCCGCAATATCGGACTCTTGCTGAGCGGCGATCTCGATCAGCCAATTCTGGATGCCGATACAGTCGTAGCGGTCGGTGATCGCATTTCTGCCGTGGGCAAAGAGAAAGACGTCGATGCCTCCGGCGCGACCGTCACCGTTGACGCCAAGGGAGTGACCCTCGCGCCGGGCCTGATCGACAGCCACGTGCATCCCGTCTGTGGAGACTGGACGCCGCGCCAGAATCAACTTGGCTGGATCGACAGCTATCTTCACGGCGGAGTCACAACCATGGTGTCGGCGGGCGAGGTACATACGCCCGGACGCCCCAAAGATGTCGTCGGCCTGAAAGCGATGGCGATCTTTGCCCAGCGCGCCTTCCACGCGTTTCGACCGGGCGGCGTGAAGATTTATGCAGGTGCCCCAGTCATCGAGCACGGAATGGTGGAAGACGACTTTAAGGAACTGGCGGCGGCGGGCGTCAAGATTCTGGGGGAAGTCGGCCTGGGTAGCGTGAAGGATGGAAAGACGGCGCGCCAGATGGTCGGCTGGGCTCGGAAATACGGGATTCAAAGCACGATCCATACCGGCGGGCCTTCCATCCCCGGTTCCAGCTTGATTGACAAAGACATGGTGCTCGAAACCGACGCGGACGTGATTGGACACGTCAATGGCGGCCACACCGCTCTGCCGGACGATCAGATTGTCGCGCTCTGTGAGCGCTCCACGCGGGCCTTGGAAATCGTGCACAACGGCAACGAGCGCTCGGGTCTGCTCGCCTTGCGAACGGCCAAAGAACTGGGTCAACTGAATCGCGTCATCCTGGGCACGGATTCACCGGCTGGATCAGGCGTGCAACCGCTGGGAATTATCCGCATGATCTCGATGTTGTCTTCTCTCGGAGGAATTGCTGCGGAAATCGCCATCTGTCTTGCCACTGGGAACACCGCAAAAATGCGAAGCCTCAACTGCGGCTTGATCGCCCCCGGCCGCGAAGCGTCTTTCGTGCTGATGGACAAAGCGCAACACTCGGCAGGCAAAGATCTGCTCGACAGCATTCAGAAGGGAGACTTGCCGGGCATCGGGATGGTGATTACGGATGGGGTGGTAAGCACGCAACGTAGCCGCAACACGCCGCCTGCGACGAGGGTGCCGGAGGTGGTAGCGCGGTAGAAGATGCGCGCGCCACACGTGTAACGCCGGCAAGTTGACGGCTGTCCTGAGAGCGCCTCGCTCTCCGGAGCGGCGGGCGGGGACGCCCGCCGGACAGCCGCCGGGGGCGGCGGCGCTACAAATTCATTGCATCCCGAGCGATGCCGCGATCTTCTTCTTGTACTCGCGCGCCTTGGCCATCGCTTCCTGTTCGTTGACGGTCAGCAGCTTTCGGTCGCGCATCACCACGCGCCCACCGATGATGACCGTTTCCACGTCCGAAGCTTTCAGGGCGTAAGCCAGCTGCGCGTAAACGTCGTACATTGGCACGGCGTTCGGTTCGTCGAGGCTGAGGAGGATCAAATCTGCTTTCTTACCGTTTTCGAGCGACCCGATCTCTTTCTCCATGTGCAACGCCCGGGCGCCGTCGATGGTCGCCATCTCCACCGCGGCTTTGGCATTCATCGCCAGGGGATCCATCTTCGTGATCTTCGCGAGCTTGGCAGCAAGGTCGATCTCCTCCATCAGGTCCAGGTCGTTGTTGCTGCCTGCCGGGCCGTCGGTTCCGAGTCCGACCGCAATTCCCGCGGCGCGCATCTCGGGCACGGGCGAAACTCCGCTCGCGATCATCATGTTGCTCGACGGATTGTGCACGCAGCCCACCTGGCGTTGCGCGAGAGTCTTGCGGTCGGCTTCGTCCACAAAGATGCAGTGCGCGGCCACCACATCCGGGCCCAACACGCCGATTTTCTCCAGATACTGCACCGGCGACAGGCCGTTCTGCTTCAGGCTGTCGTCGAGTTCTTTCTTCATCTCGGCTACATGGATCAGGATTGGCGCGTGATATTTACGCGCCAGGGCGGCGGCATCTTGAAGAGTTTTTTGCGAGCATGTGTAGATCGAATGGGGCGCGGGGGCCGCGTGAATCAATGGATCGCCCTGCCACTTCTGTAGAAACTTCTCCGTGTAAGCGAGCATGGCGGCGTTGGTTTTGTTGTCGGGCGCGGGGAAGTCGATGAAGGTCTCGCCCAGCACGCCCCGCATGCCGGCGGCTTTGGTCTCTTCCGCCACCGCGTCTTCGAAGTAATACATGTCGGCGAAGGTGGTGACACCGGAACGAATTTGTTCGGCGGCAGCCAGCCGCGTGCCCCAGCGGACAAATTCCTCCGTCACATTCTTCGCTTCCGCGGGAAAGATGTACTTATAGAGCCAGTCGTTGAGCGTGACGTCATCGTGGATGCCGCGGAACAGCGTCATCGGCGCGTGCGTGTGTCCGTTGATGAATCCCGGGAGCACCAGCTTGTTCTTCGCGTCAATCGTTTCACGGGCTACGTATCTGGCTTCGATTTCGGCACGCGGACCGACGGCGACAATCGTGTCGCCGGTGACCGCGACGGCTCCGTCGTCGTGGATCGCGCGGGTGCCGTCCATGGTGACTACCAGGCCGCCGGTGATGATCAGGCCGGCTTTCTGCCTGGTCTGGGCCGAGAGAAGGGCTGCAAAGAAAAACGGGAGAACACAAAGCAACACCCAACAGCTCTTATTTTTCATTCGACATCCTGTGATTTGAACTGCGTTGTTAGCAGATTACCGCAACCCGTCTTCGCCTTTAATCTGATCCTTGGTCAGGCCGCCGACGCGCGGCAGCGGACGCCCGCTATCCGTAACAGCAATCGCGACCATGATCTCGTTGGCACGCGGCGCGTCGTTGAGCCGCACTTCCATGCCATCGAAGTGGCTGCGCACGTACGCGGCGTCTTTGTGGCCCAGCGGGATGTCGAGCACCACGCCCAGTCCGCCCCGCTTCTTCGACGAAGGAATCAGGGCCGCACCTTTGCCCAATACGCGCCGCACCGGCGTGCCAAGCTTCGGATGCAAAATCGCTGCCGCATGCTCGATTTCGCCGTTCTCTCCCACGGCGGCAGCTTTGCCATAGCTCTCGGCCGAAATTCCCGGAATCCCGAGCGCGGCCACGGCGCGCTGGGTTAACAGCTCGCCCAACTCTTCGCCGATGGCCATCAATTCGGAGAGATCCTCTACGTACTGTCCAGCGAACGGATTTTCGATCACCGCCACTGCCGCGGCGCGCCGCGTGGGCGGATCGATTTTGCGGCCCATCTCGGTGCAGGTTTCTTCGACGAAGGTCGCGATCTTGCGGATCTTCGCTAATGCTTTCATCGCAGGCCGTCCTCTCCTTTGATCTCGGAGGCTTTCAGCCCGCCGACGCGGGCGTGCACGCGCGGGCCGGTCGTCATCACCAGCGCCAACAGAATCTCGTCCGACCGCGGCGCATCGGCCAGACCCACCTCCATCGCGTCAAAGTGGCTGCGTACATAAGAGGCGTTGATGTGCGTAATCGGGACGTCGAGCCTGGTGCCCGGGCCCCCAACTTTCTTGGTCGACGACACAATGGCCTTCGCTCCGCCGAGCACCTCGCGCATGGCATAACCTCCAGGCACATGCCACAGTGCTCCGTGTTCGACTTCGCCGGCAGATCCTATGATCGCTCCTTTACCGTAACCCTCCACCAGCTTGGCATCGCCACCAAGAGCCGCGACCAGCGACCGCGCCATCTCCAGACCAAGAGGTTTCAGATCATCCATGAAGCGATCGATCTTTTCCACATAGGCGCCAGCAAACGGATTTCGAATCACAACCAGCGCCGCGGCCCGCCGCAGCTGTTTCTGCGCGACCGGGCCGCCTTCGTGGAAGATTTCCTCGACCGCGAGGAGTCTCTTGCGAACCTGGATCTCAGGCATGAACCAGGCTCCTGTCGTGGGCAGAAATGGCAACCGGAATAACAGCGTTCTCTGCGCCGACAAGGCGAGTCTGGCCTTGCAGATTGAGGGCAGCCGCCCGAACGAGTCCCGCAACTCGCAATGATTCTGCTGCGCGAACTCCGGCTGACAGCGCGTCGTAAACTTCGCCCAGGCTGAGTTCTCCGACCAATTGGGTGACGAGGCGAGGGCCGAGATCGCTATCTGGCGCGAGCTCACACGCCGGAACGCGTGTAATACTCGCGTGCCCCGGCAAGTCCACCGCGTTCGCGATGATCGTGGCGGCGGCGTCCGCCATGGCAGCGGTGTCGGCGAGTACCGTGACGGCATCCGCGATGCCAAGCGAGAAGCTGCGGCCGCGCCAACCGCTGGTAGCAATACCGCGGACGGGCTGACAGGAGTTGAGTGTGGTCGTGCCGAATAATGAAGGACGGTCAGGGCGCTCGACCATGCCTACGACAAACTTCTCCCCAGGGCTCAAATGCAGCGCGATGTCGCCGCCGTCGTTCACGTAGGCTCGCGAGAGTTCCGCCGTCGTGGTCATTGCCTGAAGAATCTCTTCCGCAACCGCGCCCGCCACCGCAGCCATCGGCGTGATGAATGTCTCCGAAGCGTAGGGCGTTACGGCGGCCACCATTTTGCGCGCAATCGGGCCCCGTGGTAGAGGTCCATCCACGTGAGTCGGCTGGCGCAGGAACGCGAGCTCGCTGCACAATTCACTCAGAACCGTGACGAATCGCTTGGTCGCAGCGCGATAGGCAGCTTCGATTTCAGAAGCAGGTCCGAAGGCTTCGAGCACCAGATCAATCGGCCCATCGTGCATGTGCAAGCGGCGGCCGTCGGCGAGCATCCGAATCTGTACGCGTGAATTCATTTTTCGGCGCCGGCCTTTCCGAGGGGCCAGGGATTGTCCGCCCGCGACGCCACCCGCCGCCGCCCGTCTTCATCCCGATGGATCGAACTCAACGGCCGCACATGGTCCATGTACCCACCCAGAGTTGCGTAGTCAGCGAGCTTCAGCGTGAACTCGATCGGAGCCACCAGCGCGGGTGTCGGGACGTAGCCGAATGCATTTTCCGGCATGCGGCTCACATCCACCATGATCGTGATGCCACCCCCCGGCCAGACATAAACCGGCGCACCGCCGCAGGTAACGCGAGTCAGCGCATCCCGAACCGAGTGCGTAAGCTTGACCGGATTTTCCGTGACTCCCGCACGCAGCGATCCGCCCGCGCCGCCCATAAACAAGACGGTGCAGAGAGCAGGCTCGCAATTCTCCTTGATACGCGCCACCGACTCTCGCAGCGAGGCGGGCAAATCCTTTTCTACCGGGCGGAGTGCTTCGTCCAATTCGTAATACGCGTACTGCTCTCCGGTCGTGCTCACCATCAGCAGACGCAGCCCCGGCCGGGCGACCTCAGGGTCGAACGGCGCCAGAATCGAGAGCGGATCGGATATGTTCGTCCCGCCCCACGACGTGCCCGGCTCCGCCACCTTGAAATATCGTCCCGGTGTGGAGCGTCGCCCCTTCATCTGGATTCCTGTCTCGGGGATGCCCAGCAGTTTTCCGGCCTGGTGTTCCGACAGAACGCCGGTGATGTGATCGTCCACGACCACGACCTCATCGACTTTTCCAAGCCATTGTTTCGCGAACATTCCAATCGTTGCCGAACCACAGCCAACGCGCATCCGTTCTTCCTGCACGCCGTCGACGATCGGCGGCTTGTCAGCTTGCACAACGACCTTCGCGCCGTCTTCAATGTCGAGTTCCACAGACTTGCCGTTGCATAGGCTCAGTAGCGTGTCGCAAGTCACCGTGCCTTCGTGACGGCTGCCGCCGGTCAGGTGCCGCACTCCGCCCAGCGAGAGCATCTGCGATCCATACTCACCGGTGGTCACGTGTCCCACCGCTTCACCCTGCGCACGCACTGCGCTGCACTCGGCTCCCAGATGGCGGTCGGTATCGATCTTCAGCTTCACGCCGCAATAACTGAAAATGCCCTCGGTCACCACTGTGACCATGTCCACGCCTGCGACCTCAGACGAAATAATGAACGGCGCCGGCTTGTAGTCGGGATAGGTGGTGCCTGCGCCAATCGCGGTCACGAATGTCTCAGCATCGCTGACGAGCGTTCCGTCCCACTCGCGACTCTTTCCGAGGAACGGTACCAGCGATTCGCCCCGCGACTGCGCGCGCTCGAGCATGACGTGGGGATCGAGGCGTACCAGTTGGCCGTCCTGATTGCCGTAGCGGTCACAAGAGCCCGTCCTGCCGGGCTTGATGTAGCAGAGCACCGGACAGGCGTCGCAGCGGATGGCGTCGTCAGCCACGCCCATCTCCCTTCGCCGCCGCCAGAATCGCGGCGCGCACGCGGTCCGGAGTCGCTGGCACCTTGCGCAGCCGGATGCCGACCGCATCGTGCAGCGCGTTCAGGATGGCCGGCGCGGTAGGAATTACCGCCTGTTCGCCGATGCCCTTCGCGCCAAACGGGCCAATCGGGGAGGGGTCTTCGATGAGAATCGATTCCACCGGCGGAATGTCGCCTGCGGAGGGGATAAGGTAGTCGTGAAGGTTTTCGCCTTTGCCGGGGAAGAACTCCTCCATCAGCGCCATTCCCAGGCCCTGCGCGACTCCGCCTTCGATCTGACCCTCAATCAGCGTCGGATTGATGGCGCGTCCAACATCGTGCGCGGCGGTTACCTTGAGAACACGCACGGTACCGAGTTCGGTGTCCACTTCGATCTCCGCCATATGCGCGCCGAAGCCGAACACGGCATACGGAGTGCCCTGCCCATCCTTGTCAAGCGGACTGGTGGGCGGATCGAATGTGGCCTCAGCGGTGATGACGTATCCGTGCTTATCGAGCGGCAAGTCGCCGAGAGCGAGTTTATGGATACCGCCCTTCTCCTGCACGGTCACGCGGCCATCTTCGAAGCGAATGTTAGCGCAAGCGCAGCCCTTAACTATTCCCAGGACTGCATTTCGCAGCTGAGTCCCCGCCATGTGCGCGGCTTTTCCGGTTACGAACGTCTGGCGAGAGGCGGAAGTCTTGCCGCAGTCGGGCGTGATAGCCGTGTCTCCGGAAATTAGGTCAAAACGGTCAATTGGAGCACCCAGCGCGTCGGCGCAAATCTGGGCCACGATCGTGTTCGAGCCTTGCCCAATGTCTACCGCCCCTTGGTGGAGAGCAATGCGGCCGTCGCGCTTCAGTCCGACCCGTACCGTGGACGGATTGGGCAGCGAAGTGTTGCCGCAGCCGTACCACATGCCGGCAATTCCCACCCCGTGGCGGCGAGGACCAGTCGCTTGGGAATTGAACTCAGCAACCTGCTTGCGGGCGGCTTGCCACTTGGGCCGCAAGGCTTCAAAGCAGGCGCGAATGCCGACGCCTTCTCCCAGCACTTGTCCGGTTACGGTTGGCGTGTTGTCCTCGAGCGCGTTCAAAATTCTAAACTCCAGCCGGTCCATGCCTAGTTGATCTGCCAGATCGTCGTAGAGTTGTTCCTGCGCGATCGCCGCCTGTGGAACTCCGAAGCCGCGAAATGCGCCTGCGGGCACCAGGTTCGTATGTACAGCCCGGGTCAAGGCTCGGTAATGGGGCACGTAATAAGGACCGGAAGCGTGCACCGGCACGCGCGCTGCCACCGTCGGACCCCAGGAGGAATAGGCGCCAGTGTTGAAATCGGCGGTAAAGTCGAGCGCCAGCAGTTTGCCGTCGCGAGTGCAGCCGGCGCGAAGCCGCATCCGCGCTGGGTGGCGCTTGGTAGTCGAGATGATGGATTCCGTACGCGAATAGACCATGCGGACGGGCTTTCCCAGATGCCACGCCGCGAGCGCCAGGAAAGGTTGCACGGAGAGGTCCAGCTTTGCGCCGAAGCCCCCGCCCACTGCGCTCGGAATGATGCGCACGTCTTCTGGCGGAATCCCCAGGATGGTCGCGATGTCGCTGCGATCCATGTAAGGCGACTGCGTGCAAGCCTGAATCTCGATGCGATCGCCGATCCGGCGCGCGAATCCCGCTTCCGGCTCAATGTAGGCGTGCTCGATGAAGGCGGTCTCGTACGCGCCCTCGGCGGCGACGTCGGCCGCCGCCAGGGCACGATCTACGTCTCCACGCACGACGCGTCCTCGCACCAGCACGTTTTCATCGCGGTTGGCATGAATCCGCGGCGCGCCCGGCGCAAGAGCGGTATCGATGTCCTGAATTGCTGGCAGTTCTTCCCAGGTAACCGGAAACGCCGCTGGATCCAGAGCCTCAACCATCGCCGGCTCGCCCACCACGGCCGCAACCGCTTCGCCGCGATAACGGGCTTCCGCCCTGGCAAACACCGGCTGGTCGGCGAAAGGCGGGATCACTCCGTAGCAGTCTCTTCCGGGCACATCCTTCGCGGTCAGGATCGCATGAATGCCCGGATGCTCCCGAACAAACGCGTCCAGATCACCGAAACGAAAGCGGGCGCGATGATAGGGGCAGCGGATCGCTTGAACGGCTAGAGCCCCGGCCGGTATCTCGTCGGCGCCAAAGATCTCTGTGCCCTCGACCTTCCGCTTGCCATCCAGGCGGATCAGCCGCTTGCCGACTGCATCGCCGGCTTCCGGCGAACGCTCAAACGTGCTCGGCGACCCGGCGTCGAGAATGGCCGAGACAATCTTGCGATAACCCGTGCAGCGGCACAGCACGCCGCCGATCGCATCCATGACTTCGTTTTCGTTCGGCGCGTGATTCTTCTCCAGCAGAGCCGTGGCGGCGACGAGCATGCCGGGAATGCAAGCCCCGCACTGTGCCGCGCCGTGGGTCAGGAAGGACTGTTGCAAGCGTGTGCCGGCCTCTGAGCGCTGCAGTCCTTCAACGGTCGTGACATCGTGCCCCACAACTTGCCCCGCTGCGACCAGACACGCGCAGACGGGGTCGCCGTCCAGCAGGACCGTGCAAGCGCCGCAGTCGCCAGCGTCGCATCCCACCTTGGTCCCGATCAGCCCCAGATCTTCGCGCAGCACCCGAGAGAGCCGCTGCAATGGCGAACTGGACACAACCACACTGCGTCCGTTGACGGAGAATGTAATGGTGTCCGCGTCCACCTGCGACGGAATTTCTCGCGTCGTGGCCATTCAGGCAGTCCCCACGCAGGAATTGAGCGCCCGCCGGACCAGGGTCAGGGAAGCATCGCGACGGTATTCAGCGGTGGCGCGCAGATCGTCAATCGGAGAGAGTGGGGCGAGGTGCTCCGGCGCCACCCGCGCACCCAGTCCGTCGCGAACCGAAGCCCCAATCAGTTCGCGCTCCAGTCCGACCAAACGCCGGGCCACCGCCGAGCACGATCCGACCGCAACCCGGGCCGCGGCGACCTGGCCAGCGTCCACCAAGACGACAGCGGCTACCATCGAGATCGAGATGACGAGATAACGGCGCGCGCCCAGCTTCAGGAATGCGGAACTCGCGTCCTCCAGAGTTCGGGGGATCCATACCGTAGTCAACAGCTCGTCCGGCCGGCGCTGCGTCTTCCGGTTGCCGACAATGAAGTCAGCGAGCGGCATGCGGCGCGATCCCTTACTAGAAGCCAGTTCTATTTCCGCATCCAGCGCGAGCAGCGGAGGCACTCCATCGGCCGCCGGCGAAGCGTTACACAGATTCCCCGCCACCGTGCCCCGATTCTGAATTTGGACACCACCGACTTCCCGCGCAGCGCTTTTGAGCGCGTCGAAACAGCAGGGAAGAGGCTCACGGATAATCTCGCTCCACGTGGTAAGTCCGCCAATACGGATGTACTTTGCATCCTGGGAGACACCGCGCAGCTCCCCCAGCCCGGAAATATCCATCACCGGTTCCTGCGCTACCCGATCGCCGAGCGCGGGATAGAAGTCCGTGCCCCCAGACAAGACTTGAATGCCTGGAGTCGTCATCTGAACAACTGCTTCATCAAGGGTTTTAGGCCTGAGATACAAGTTTGGGATCCCTGGGCAGGGTGACAGCCCGCGACGAGTGCAGGGCTATTCTTATACGAACGGTTTCATTTGTACAGCCATGCCGCAGTAAATTCGGGCCAATTCGCTGTTTCACCGGCTTACTCAGCGAACGCAGAAGACCGCGCCCTACTCCTCAATCGGCTAGCCCGTTCTAACCGCTTCCAAGGCTGCGCTCTATCCCGGTAAGCACACAATGTGACGCAACCCCTGGTATGGAACACAGGTCGGTACCGGCCGGCAGGTATGGCGATGCCCTTCTGACACCGTAGAATGGGGTAGGGGATGGCTTGGCCGGCCGATCGGGCAAACCCTTTGCTCGACTCCGAAATGATCATCCCACAGACTAAAAGATTGCCCTAGGGAGGGCCGTACCGGATTGGACCAACACCAGGAAGCAGTTGAGGATCAGGAGCAAAGTGTGAGTCCTCGCGATGCCAGCTATGTGCTGGGGCTGGACGAAATTGCCAACCTCGCGGCGGAGGGCGGCCAGCCCGCCGAAACCCTGATGAACGTCGTTGCCTTGATCGCCAAGCGGTTTGGGACCGATGTTTGCTCGGCATATCTGCTTGAGCCTGACCGCGCCAATCTAGTCTTGGCCGCGACGCTCGGACTTCGTCGCGAATGCATTGGCAGTTTGCGTATGGGAATCCACGAGGGGCTCGCCGGGCTGGTCGCCGAGCAGGTGCGGCCGCTGGCCGTGGAACAGGTGAAGAATCACCCTCGCTTCAAATATTTCAAAGAGGCCGGCGAAGATGCCTACCAGTCGTTCCTCGGAGTTCCACTTATCGATCGCGGTGTGCTGCAAGGGGTCCTGGTGGTTCAAACCGGCGAAGCACGGATTTTCCCGGAACATGAAATTCGCATGCTGACGGAGGCCGCCACCCAGGTCGCCCCGGTGGTGAGCGAAGCGCGCACGCTGGACCGCTTTATCGCCCCCTCCCAGGAGCGGCTCTGGGCTCTGGCACGCAACTTGTGGTGGAGCTGGGATCACGATTCCGCCGGTCTATTCCTCGACCTCGACCCGGTACGCTGGAGCGAACTCAACCACAATCCAGTCTCGCTGTTGGGAGAGTTTCCCATGGCGAAACTGGAGTCGCGCGCTGCCGAACTTGTGCTGCACAGCCGGATCAACTACGCGTACCGCCGCCTGCGCGAGTATCAGGAAGCGGAGCGGACCTGGGGCGCGCGGCACGCTGGTGTGTTGCGAACTCGTCCCGTGGCCTATTTCTCGGCGGAATTTGGTCTGCACGAGTCCCTGCCGGTATATTCCGGCGGCCTCGGCGTTCTGGCGGGCGATCACATCAAGAGCGCGTCCGATCTGGACATTCCGCTGGTCGGCGTGGGGCTGTTCTATGGACAGGGCTACTTCCGGCAGCGGCTGGATCGCAGCGGCTGGCAGCACGAGGAATATCTCGAGACCGACCTTAACCAACTGCCGATGGAAGCGGCCATCGGGAAAAATGGCCGACCTGTCATCGTGCAAATCGACACGCGCCTGGGCTCCATCCGGGCGAAAGTATGGCGGGTGAAAGTGGGGCGCTGCGATCTGTTTCTTCTCGACTCCGACGTGGAGGGCAATGCCCCCGAGGACCGGGAACTCACCTCGCGCTTGTACGGAGGAGATCGCCGCATCCGGATTCGGCAGGAATTGTTGCTCGGTATGGGAGGCTTGCGCGCTCTGAAAGAAATGGGCATCACGCCCGGGGTTCTGCACTTGAATGAAGGGCACAGCGGATTTGCGGTGCTGGAAGCGATTCGCATGCGGATGGATGAGGAAGGTCTCACCTTCGAGCGTGCCGTGCCGCGGGTCTCACGGGAAGTGGTCTTTACCACCCACACGCCCGTGCCTGCCGGCCATGATCGCTTTGATGCCGATCTGGTCGAGGAACACCTTGGACCTCTCCGCGATGCCCTGGGCCTTTTGCAGGAAAGCTTCATGGGTTTGGGCCGCGAGAATCCAAACAACGAAGAGCCTTTCTGCATGACGGTGCTGGGCCTGAGGCTCTCGAGGCGCGCCAACGCGGTGTCCGCCATGCACGGCGAGGTCACACGCGCCATGTGGACTGGGCTCTCTCCCGGAAAGCAGGAAGACGCCGTTCCCATCGGACACATCACCAACGGCGTGCATGTTCCCTCCTGGCTGGCGCCGCAGATGTTCCGGCTTTATGATCGCCATCTTGGTACCGGATGGCACCAGCGCAGCAGCGAAGCAGAAATCTGGGATGGAATTGAGAATGTGGACGATGGCGAGCTTTGGGAGACGCACCTCAGCCTGAAATCGCGCCTTCTGGAATTCGTGCGGCGTCGTGCCGTCGAGCAGGCAGAGCGCCGCGCTGAACCGCGGGAAGTGCTGCAGAAACTCGAGCGCATACTCAGCCCCGACGCGCTCACCATCGGATTTGCGCGCCGCTTCGCGACTTACAAAAGGGCCAATTTGATCCTGCAGGACATCGAAAAGCTGGCCGTTATGGTGAACGACCCAAAACGCCCGGTGCAGTTCGTTTTTGCCGGCAAGGCGCATCCCCACGACGAACCGGGAAAACGCGTTCTGCAGCAGATCGCTCAGCTAATGCGCGACCCGCAGTTTGGCGATAAGTTTGTTTTTGTCGAGGACTATGACATCAACGTCGGCCGCCACTTCGTTCAGGGCGTCGATGTTTGGCTCAACAATCCGCGGCGGCCGCTCGAGGCTTCCGGCACCAGCGGGCAGAAAGTGGTTCTCAACGGCGGCTTGAACCTTTCGATCCTGGACGGCTGGTGGGCGGAGGCCTACGACGGCCTGAACGGTTTTGCCATTGGAACCGGCAGAACTCATTCCAATATGAGCGTGCACGACACGCGGGATGGCGAAGATCTGCTCCGGGTCCTGCGCGATGAAGTGATTCCTCTTTATTACCAGCGCGATCGCGATGGCCTGCCGCGCGGCTGGATCAAACGCATGAAGCGGACCATCCGTACCCTCGGCTGGCGCTTCAACGCGGATCGCATGGTGATGGATTACACGCTCCGCTGCTACGTTCCCGCAGCGGGCGGAACATCGAGTGACATGAGACCGAACTTGTGACAATGGCGGAGGTTTATTGGCGGGACAAATGCGGCATGTGTGCAAGGGACGCGTACAAAGGTGCAAGCCTTTAGCCCGCGCCGACTTCTGCTTCCGGTTCGCCTTGACGCGTTCATCGGTGAGCGCTAGGCTTCATGAAAGGGCATGTTTTCACCAGCCTGCTGTCTGGTGATGAGCTTGGGACTCAGCTCCCGTAGCTCATTCCCGACGAGCGAACCAGGAGTTTCCGATGCAAAGACAAAAAAGGCAAAAGGGTTTCTCACTGATCGAACTGCTGATCGTGGTCGCTATCATTCTCATCATCGCTTCGATTGCCATCCCCAATCTTCTGCGTGCCCGCATGTCGACCAACGAAACGGCGGCGGCGAAGACCATTAACACGATCAACACCGCCCAGATTTCCTACAACTCCGCGTATCCAACTGTAGGTTTTGCGAGCACGCTGGGCGCCTTGGGCGGGACCAATTGTGCTCCTCCGACCGCTGCCGGCGCTTGTCTGATTGATAGCCAGTTGGCCTCGGGGACGAAGACCGGCTATACCTTCACGATCACGGGCGTGACCGGAAGTCCGGTGGCAAGCTATCAGGTAATCGCGTCGCCAACGGTTCCCAATCAGACCGGCGTGCGCTACTTCTGCTCGTTCGCTGACGGCGTGATCCGCTCTTCGGCAACTCCGATCGCGGCCTGCGACTATACGATTACGCCACTCCAATAGCGGCGGCGCTACTGCCTATTCAACCCAGAAGACCGCGCCTCGAAAGATAGGCGGGAGCCGATAAACCGTAGCATCCCCCCGCTTGTCACCGTGAAGTTCATGCTCGTCGCCCAGGAAAGGAAGGAATTTCGCCTTGCTGGGCCCATGCACCGTCACCCGTACTTCTGGCTCAGGCTCCTGCCGCGCGTTCTCGCCGCCACGAAGACCTTTGAAGTTCGCGAAGTACACGTGCAGCTTGCCACCTACCTTCGCAATATGTGTAGCAACCGCGGGAGAGGCCTCAACCCCGATCTCAGGGTTCGACGGCAGACTCGCCAGGAACGCCGACTGGCTAGCAGGAGAGGTTCCCGCGAAGTCGCCTTCCAGAGCTTGCAGGTACGCCTTTCCGGGACAGTTCGCAAAGCGAATAATGTTTGCTTGCGGCGGGAGTCCGGTCGCGTCCGTACCGGTGATCACCACCTTGCCCCCCGCCTTCGCAGATGCTCGCAGCGAATTTCTCTCGGCTTCATCGAGCAGACGCACATCTGGAAGAATGAGCGCGCTACCGCTGAACTCGGCGAGAGTTCGCGGCGTTACCACCGCGTAAGGGAGGTGCTTCTGCATGAGCAGGATCAGTATGCCCTGGTACGAACGCAGGAACTCCGTCGAGAAGTAGTTCCGTGTCGTCGGCGAAAAATAGACGCCAATCGATTTTACCGGCAAGCGCAGCCCGTAGAATGCGTTCTCATGCTCGGCAATCCAAGCGAACACGCGCTTGCGCGTCTCGAGATCGTTCGATCCCGACATGACATGGCCGCGCGCATCCCAGACGTTCGCGCCGGCCATTACCTGGGACATGAACAGGTTCTCCATGGCATCGTGCGGGGCGATGGTCTTGTCTCCGTCCCAGGAATAGTTCAGGATCCACGTGGGCTTCCCCTGGGCGAAAGCGCGGAACGACGCCATCCCCACCTGGTAGCGAAACCAGTCGAGCGGCGTTCGCGAAGACGCCATGTGGTCGCCGCCGCCAAATTCGTACTCGTGCGCGATGGCATCGTTGACGGCGTAAAGGCTGTAGACATCGGCTCCCACGCGCACGGCCTCTTCCTCGATTCCGGGATAGATCTCAGGAATGGCCTTGATCTTCGGATTGACCGACTTGGCGGACCGATCGATCTCCTGCATAAAGTTGGTGATGGTCTGAATGCGGAAATCCACCCACTTGCGAAAGTTTGCGTCGGAGAAATCGCCGAGTTTCAGATCGCGCTTGGCATCGAGTCCAGTCTGCTGTTTGAATGCTGCGACCGTGTAGTCGTCGAAACTGGCCCAGGAGTCCTCCCAGTCGCGGAAGTGAGTCATCCAGTACGGAATGTCGACGTAGAGACCGTCAATGCCGGTGGCCGCGATCTGGCGAACGCGTTCCATGTAGGTCTTGCGCCACTCGGTTGCGTAGGGGCTGATCCAAACGTCTTCGTCACCCTCGGCAATCCAGAACTCGGTGCCTCCGCCAAAAATTGCCGGCTCTCCCGTGATCTTGCGTTGCAGCCAGTCGGGATGGTCCTTGGCCAGAGAATGAGGCGTCTGATCGGCATGGGCCGTGATGCACTCCAGTCCGGCGATGTAGACGAAGGCGTGATTCCCAACTTTGTGAGCCTCTTCGGCCACCGCACGAATCGCCGCCAGCTTTTCTTCGGGATGCAGAAAGCTTTCGTAGCGTCCAGGGATGTCGTTGTCCACCTCGATCCCGAAGACGTGACTCTCCTGCGCTTCGCGGATGATGCGCGGCGCGTCGTCTTTAGAGTGCAGTCCCCAGGCGGCGATGCGGACGGAGTGCGTCCAGTCCTGGCCGGAAGGGGGCGCCCACGCGATGGTCAAAGCCACGCTAGTCAACATCGAGAGCGCGGCGGCAGCAACAAAGAAGATGCGCGTATGGGTGCGGGGAACTGGAAGCATAGTGCCTCAGGACAGAAGGAGTGTTCACTCACAGAAAAGGGGCGAGTCCGAAGCGCCGGATCCGCCCCTCTTGCCCCCTCTGCAACTAGAACTGGAACCGGGCTCCGAACTGCATCTTGCGGAAACTCCCGCCGCTTGAACCGGATGCTGTCGACTCCACCAGTCCGAAGCCTTCCCCTCCCCATGCGGCATTGGGGAACGCGAAGCGCGGAGTGTTGGTCGCATTGAACATCTCAGCGCGAATTTGCAGCTTCATGTTCTCGCGGATCTCAAATTCCTTGGACAGCGACAGGTCCAGATTGCGAACACCGGGGCCCCGCAAATTCGAGAAATGTCTGGGAGCGTTTCCCGGAACTTGGTCGCCAGGATCCTCAAAGCAGTCCGTATTGAGATAAGGCTCCCCGGTAGCTGCTGCCCTGTCATAGCTGATTCCCGTCCTGAGGTTCGAACAGGTCACGTTCGGCCGCTGATTGCCATCGGCCAGAAGCGGGCTCGACATATAAATGGCGATCGGTTGTCCGCTCTGAAAGGTGATGAACCCATCGAGCGACCAGCCACCTACGATTGCGTCCGCGACTCGGTTCATCCCGCCCCCAATCCAGCGGCCACGGCCGAATGGGAGATCGTAGATCACCGCTATGGTGAAACGATGGGTCGCGTCGTTGGTGCTGATTCCGTGTTCCGCCTTCAGATTGTCCAGAACCTGCGGATTGTCAAACTGCAGGTTGCCGACCCAAGCGTTCGCGCCCGACGAAGAGTCATCCGTCGCCTTCGAGAAGGTGTAGTTGCCCTCGAAACTCAGATTGTGGCTGGTGCGCTTCTGGAAGCGGACCTGCAGCGAATGATACGAGGAAGTGGCCAGCAGGAGCGGCAGCCCCGTGAACGATCCATCAAATTGCGGATACGGCCGCAACAGGTTCAGCCGCGGAATCTGGGCATCGTTGTAGACGGAGTCGAGTTCGCTGAAGATCGGAGGCGCGGCACAGGCATTGTCCTGTGCGTCCACGGTGTTGAACAGACAACGGAACGGATTGTCCACGTTTTCGTTCAGATAGTCCGAGGGCGACAGTCCAGCATTTCCGGCATCGACAATCGCCTGGTTCCGCGCAGCCGACGAGAGAAAATTGCGATTTCGCGTACTGTTGGTTCCCGCCCAGGGTAGATGCGTGCTGCGGTTTGCAGAGTAGTCGGCCGCCAACACAATCCCCCCAGGGAAGAGGTGCTGCACTCCGAGATTCCACTGGTAGATTTCCGCATTGCGCGCCGTCTGCGTTCCCAGATCGTTTCCGTTGTCGAACCCCCAATTTGCCAGCGCGCCGTACTTGGTTCCTTGCGCAGGCGACAATCCATCCGGAAACGGATCGTCAAAGTGTGCGAACTGGTCCTGAAAATTATTCTTCGTGAACTTGATCTGCGCCGACTTGCGGAAGGCCGTGCCGGCAAACTGGAAGTTGGTGGCCACGTTCATGCCATAGAAAACACCCGCTCCGCCGCGCACGACCGTGTTAGACGCCAACTGATAGGCAAAGCCCACTCGGGGCGCCCAATTGTTGCGATCCACCGGCGCCGACCGCCGCGATGAACTGGTAAATTCCGTCGTGCCCAGAATCTCGCCGATCCCAGCGATGTTGATCCCCGAGTCGCCGGAAAAATTGCTGAATTGCGAACGATTGAATCGCTCTGTATACGGGTTGCTCCATTCGTAGCGCAGTCCGAGATTGAGCGTCAGCCTTGGTGTCAGCTTCCAGTCGTCCTGGACGAAGTAGGCTGTCTCCTGCGATTTGTCGGCCACGGCAGGGACGATGTTGAGCTGACCGCCATAGGCAAATCCGGTCAGGAGCGTCGCAAAGGAAAACCCCTCGTTCGCGTCTCCCAGGCCCTGGTTGGGTTGCGATGTTGTCACATCGCGATTGATGTCGAACAAGCCCGTCGGACTGTCCGGTTGCCAGAAATTGTTGAAGAACTGCCGCTGCTCGCCTCCGAACTTCACGGAATGCCGTCCCACCACCCACTGCAACGACGACGAGTACGTCCACAAGGTATGGGCAAAGTTTGTGTCCACACAGCATTGGTCGAAGAGGTTAAGGCTCTCTCCCGAGGTGACGATGGCCGGCATTCGGTGCACCCCATTGGCGGCCAAAATTGGCGGCAAGCCCACGCTCTCCAGCGTCGGATAGTTATTGGGCTTGACGGGTTCCACGACCCGGTCCAGGCTCAATCGGCTCGACAACAGCATCGTGGGTTTGATGGCCCAGTTGTATTCCAGGCCCAGGTTGTGCACGTCGGTTTTGTCGATCAAGCCGTCATTGAAATCTCCGCTGCCGAGAACCGTCGGAGTTGTGACCAGCAAGTGATAACGGCTGTAGCGTCCGCTGATCTTGTGATTCTGGCTGATCTGGTGATCGAGCTTAACGTCAAGTTGCCAGGCTGGAGCCGTGCTCAGCACTACTTTGCGGAAGTTCGGGTCAGGGAACACCGCATCGGTCACGTTCGGCTCCGGAGACAACTTGATGATGGCTTGCCCGATCGGATCGATCTGGTCAGTCGGAATCACGTTGGGCGTTTCAAACTCGCATCGGGTATCGCAGGTCAAGTTCCTGGGGTCAAAGATCGTGATCGGCTGGTCGAGCGCCAGCAGTTCGGAAAAATCTCCCCCCCTCATCAAATCCGTCGGCACGAAGCCTTCCAGATTGACCGGATCGTTCTGGCGTCTCTTCTCGATGTCGAAAAAGAAGAATGTCTTGTTCCTGACAATCGGACCGCTCACCGCAAATCCATACTGGTCCCGCACATGGTCGGGTTTCGCGTCGTGATTGAAAAAGTCCTTTGAATCAAACTCCGAGCGCTGTCCATACCACCATCCGCTGCCGTGAAACTTGTTTCCGCCTTGCCTTAGAACCATATTCACCACGGTGCCGCCGTTGTTGCCGTACTCGGCGGCGAAACTGTTGTTTTGAACCTTGAATTCTTGGACGATCTCAATCGATGGCGTGTAGTACACGTTGGAATTTCCGCCCTCGCCCTGTTCCGGCGCGCTGAGCGGGCTGCCGTCAAGCCGCACTTCCGCGGTCGCGTTACGCTGACCGTTAGAAACGAAGTTCGTGCCCGACGGGTAGTCGTCATTGACCCCAACACCGCTGGTTTCCGTGACCCCCCCGGCCAGGAAAACCAGACCAAACAGGCTGCGGTTGTAGAGTGGGATATCGCGCACATACTCGTTGGTGACATCGGTGCCAAGCGCGGCGCTCTCGGTATCGAGAAGAGGAGGGGCCGAGGTAACAATGACGGTTTCCGTCACGCTCAGCGGGCTTAGAGAGATGTCCACCGTCGTTTCCTGGCTGACCGCGAGTACCACGTTCTTTCGTTCGATCACGCGGAATCCGGCAGCCTCCGCCTTCAGGGTATACGTCGCCGGACGAAGCCCCGTCAGGATGTACAACCCCTGTTGATTGCTGTGCGCGACGGCGCTGATGCCGGTCGCATCGTTTGTAATCGTGACTACAGCGTCGCGCACAATCGCCCCCGATTGATCCGTGACCGTGCCGCGAATTTGCGCCGTGTAGCTGCCCTGGGCGAAAACAATGGAAATTCCGCAGAGCAACAGAAGAGTAGAAGCGACCAGCCTTTGGCACATCGACATGGCAGAACTCCTCGAAAATCGCGACTTTCGATGTGGCTTACGTATTATTACGATTAGATACTTTTACTTATCTTTGTGGCAGGAGTCAAGGACTTTGCTCGGGCGCTCATCGTAAGCTGGAAGACCCTAAACAGCCTCGATGTGCTCGGTTGCCCTCCCCAGTGATTTCGGCAAAAGGCAGGTTGGCAATCCCGAAAGGCCAACCCACGTTGCAACCATCTCGATCCCTTATTTTGCCTCGAGTTCTTCGCGCAGGGCCCGGCCCAACGCTGCCTGCCGGTCCAGGCCCAGCTTGGCGCCTGCGGCAGTGAGATAAAGGACGTCGATCGCCATCTGGCCTTCCGTCTCGATCAGGGCGATCTCAATATTGCAGCCCTGCTTCGAAACCTGCGAACACATCTTGTAGAGCAGCCCCGGGCGGTCCTGCGTAATCACCTGCAAAAGTGTGCTGTGAGGGGAGCAGCCATCGTCGAATTCGATCTGTGTCGACACCTTCACTTTGGTGCCGTTGGTTTTCTCCGATCGCTGCCGGTCCTGGAGCATGCGCGCGACGTCGGCTTTTCCGCCAATCACGTCGGCGACGCTCTTTTTCAGGCGCTCCCATTCGGGAATGTTCAGTTCGAGCGTGCGAAAGCGATCGGTGAAGAAAAATGTGTCCACCACCACGCTGGCGGCGTTCGAAAACGCATTCGCCTTGACGATGTTCATTCCCCACGCCGCCAGCGCCCCGGAGACCGAAGCGAAGAGAAAGGGCCGGTCGGTGGTGATCAACGTCAACTCGTACCAGTGGCGCACCTGCTTCAGGCTCAGTTGGACGGAATCCTTGCCAAGTTGAGCCGCCATCTCGGCATGTGCGAGCACATCGCTGACGCCGTGCATCCGCAAGTAACGCTGCGGCAATCCTTCCAGGAAGCCGTTGATCTTCTTCCCGGCCACCGGCGCCAAGGAACGAAGATGCGCGAGGGTCGAGTTGTGCTCGTCGGTGTGTACGCGCTCGTCGGCGCTCCGGCTCAGATGATTGGCGGCGGCAATGTAGAGCTGCCACAGGTTATCCGCCCTCCACGGCGTCATGGCCTCTGGATTCACGGCCTTGATGTCGGCATAGGTCAGAAGGCATAGCATCTTCAGCCGCTCCGGCACGCCGACTTTTTCCGCGAACG
The DNA here is from genome assembly GCA_049273945.1 of Terriglobales bacterium. Classification (GTDB taxonomy): domain Bacteria; phylum Acidobacteriota; class Terriglobia; order Terriglobales; family Acidobacteriaceae; genus Acidiflorens. The sequence continues at coordinate 120,314 of JBASRS010000069.1, forward strand.
ATTTCACGTTCGCCGGTTCGAACACGTCCCGCCGCATCGCCGCCGACATTTCCAGATGGCTCCCCACCAGGTATCGCAAGGTTTCGCGGTCGGTGGGATCGAGGTCGAGGCGTTCGGCGCAGCTCGCGGCTAGCTGCAGGCTGGCCTCGACGTGATTCTCGCCCGGCGCCCCCTTGCCGGAATCGTGGAGCAGCAGAGCCAGGTAGAGGAGTTCGGGTTGTTCGAGTTCACCCAGCAACTCGGCAAATCGGCGCTCCCATTCCGACTTGGACTCCTTCAGCCGATGCAGGTGTTCGATCGCCAAGAAAGAGTGTTCGTCCACCGTGTAGCGGTGATAAAAATCCCGCACCACCAGCGCTTCAATGCCTTTCAGTTCCGGCACTAGAACGGGGAGCAAGCGAAGCGCGTTCATGGCTCGTAGAGCGTCGGCCGCATACGGTTGCACCAGCGTCTCCTGCAGATAGAGCCACAACTCCGCGCCCCGCGGAGGCGTGGCCGCCAGCGAAGGAAGGACTTGTTCAATTTTGTATTCAGTGGTCGTGCTTAGTTTCAGGCCCTGCTCCGCCACGAAATGAAATAGCCGCAGCAGCATCTCCGGATCCTGCAGGGCAGTGGGCTGCTGCAGGAACACTAGTCCGTCCACTACCGAAAAGTCCGGAGTGGAAACGCGCGATCGCCAGCTCTGGAATTGGCGCGACAACGACGACCACGCTGCCGGGATCTCCTCCAGCAACTGCGCGCTGACACGGTGTACGGCCCGCGTGTGACCGAAATAGACGCGCATCCAGTCGGCCGCAGTCGTGACCTCTTCGTCGGTGCCGATCTTCCGGGCCGCGGCCTCGTCCTGGGCCTCCCAGGTCAGAGTGTTGTCGTGGCGCCCGTGCCGAAAATGGAGAAAGCAGCGCACCGACATCTGGAAGTCGAGCGCGGCGTCCAGCGCTCTCCGCGAAGAAACCGGCAGCAGCGTTTTCGGCTCCGGCCACATCCGCAATTTTTCCATTGCCGAAATCAATGCGAGCCAGTAGGCAACGTTGTAGTCGCGCAGACCGCCGGGTCCGTCCTTTACGTTCGGTTCGAGATGGAATACCGTGTTGCCGAACTTGTGGTGGCGGCTGCGTGTGATCTCGCCCAGGTTCTGGATGAGGTTCTGGCACTCCCGCGCCACCAGCCGTGGGACAGCCTTTTCACGGAGCCGCGCGAACAATTCCCGGTCGCCGGCCAGGTACCGGCAGTCGAGCAATGAAATCGCAAACTCAACATTGTTCGGGTCGAATCGCTCGCACTCAGCCAACGTTCTCGTTGCCGGGCTGAGCTTCAGGCGCAAGTCCCACAATTCCTGTGAAAAACGGCGGATGGAGTCTTTGAAGCGGTCTTCGGTGTCGCCACCGGCGTGCAGGAACAGCAGATCAATATCGGAGTGGGGAAAGAGCCAGCCTCTGCCGAAGCCCCCGGTGGCGACCAGTGCAAAGCCCTTGAGGCCCTCCGGATCGACGGAGAAGATTTCCGTCCAGAGCCGCAGAAGAATGGATTCGACGACTGCGGTTCGCCGAGCGAGGGCAACCCGTCCTTCGCCCCCGACGGAAAACTGCTGCTGGATAGCTGCGGATTCCTTTGCGTACAGGTCCCGTAACTCGCTGCTGGCGATGGCCACGGTGTTCATTTCGGCGACGACCCCTCCAACCTGCGCGAAACTGCCGGCGGAGGAGGGAGGTCGGTCTCCGCTGTTTCCAAAGCCATGCTTTGGGCGAAGCGGCTACAGGGCGCCGTCGCCACGTTCCTCGTTGCGAATCCGGATCGCGTCGTCAATTCGCGAGAGGAAAATCTTTCCGTCCCCGATCTTGCCGGTGCGAGACGCCGTGATGATGGCCTGCACGACTTTCTCGACCATGTCGTCGGCCAGCACGATTTCGAGCTTCACCTTGGGGATCAAGTCCACCGTATACTCGCGTCCCCGATAAAACTCGGTGTGTCCTTTCTGCCGGCCGTGACCCCGGGCTTCGAAGACGGTCATGCCTTCGACGCCGATCTCGTGCAGGGCGTCTTTCACAGCATCCAGCTTTGAGACCTGAATGATTGCTTCGACCTTTGTCATTTTCGTCTGTCTCGTGACTGCATTGTCTCGTTCTGGACCGACTACGCCGGCGATTCCCAGTAGTACCCTTCCTCACCGTGTTGGGAAAGATCAAGACCCTGGATCTCGTGATCTTCCGGCACTCGCAGTCCAATGGCCAGATCTACCACCTTCAGGATGACCAGCGTTCCCACCGCGGCCAGTGCCCAGGCAATCGCAACGCCGACGAACTGGTTGAGCAACTGGTGCGCGTTACCTTCGAGCAGCCCCGACGCAAGTGTATTCCCCTGCGCGTTCTTGAAGATAGGATTCACCGCGCTGGAAGCGAAGATTCCCGTCAGCAGGGCGCCTAGCGTGCCCCCCGCGCCGTGGACGCCGAACGCATCGAGCGAGTCGTCATACCCGAACAGCATTTTGACTTTGGCCACCATGAGATAGCAGACCACGCCTGCCAACAGCCCGATGACGATGGCCGACATAGGTGACACGAAGCCGGCTGCCGGCGTAATCGCGACCAGCCCTGCGACCGCACCCGAGATTGCCCCCAGCAAACTCGGCTTGCCGTTGCGCCAGCACTCCGCCACACTCCAACCCGCGACCGCTGCCGCTGCGCCAAAATGAGTGGCGACAAACGCGCTAGTCGCCAGGCTTCCCGCCGATAGCGCGCTGCCCGCGTTGAAACCGAACCACCCTACCCACAGCAGACAAGCTCCAATGAAACTCAACACCACGCTGTGGGGAGGCATGGGCTGCTTCGGATATCCGATGCGATGTCCCAGATACAGCGCGCACACCAGCGCGGAGACGCCTGACGTGACATGAACCACCGTGCCGCCGGCAAAATCCAATGTAGGGAACCGGCCGCCCAGCGTGGCATTCAGAAAGCCGCCCTTGCCCCAGACCATGTGCGCCATCGGGGCATACACCAGCAACGACCAGAACACCATGAACAGGCTCATGGCGCTGAACTTCATCCGTTCCGCGAAGGCTCCGGTGATGAGCGCCGGCGTGATGATGGCGAACATCAACTGGTAAATCATGAAGGTCTGGAGGGGAATGGTCGCGGCGTAGTCGGGATCGGGTGGTGCTCCCACCCCTCGCAGGAAGACGTTGTGCAGGCCGCCAACGAAGCTGCTTCCGGAACCGAATGCCAAACTGTAGCCGACTAATCCCCACAGCAGGGTCACGATGGCCATCATGGCGAAGCTTTGCATCATGGTGGCGAGGACATTCTTTTTGCGCACCAGTCCGCCGTAGAACAAGGCTAGCCCGGGCCCGGTCATCATGAGCACCAGCGCGGCGCTCATCAGCATCCAGGCGTTGTCGCCGGAACTCTTGGCCTCCGCTACCGCCTGCTCCAGCTTCGCGATCCGCGCTGCCTGGGCATCGCTCGCAGAGCTGTTACTTGGGGGCGTGTTCAGACTGGAAGTCTGTGCCAGCGCGTCAAAGGGAGACAGACAGCCCATTCCGAGCAAGAGGCAAAGCGTCAGCAACTTTCGCATTGAGACCAGATGGCTCCTCGTCCGTAAACCGAACGCAAGATAACAGTAATTGTGAGGCCGTCCTTACGGAAGGCGAAACTATTTATTTGTGCGATCAGAAATCCTTATGCGCTGGCCTTGTCTCCCTGCTGTCGCTGTGCTCTCGGCGCGTGGTAATCGTGCGGAAATCCTCATGCTAGCTATCGAAACTCTGAATGGTACTGCCCGGATGCCCAGCCTGTAGGGAAGAAGATGACAATTCATCGCTCCTCAGCGCAGGAACCACCAGCCCACGTTCCCTTCGGGCATCCCACCTTGATTTTGACCTTGACAGCCCCGCGCAGGCCGGTATCATTGAATAAGTATCCATCACAATGGATAAATATGCGCCATGACCAAGCTCGCCCGACAGAAAGCCATCCTTGAAATCGTACAGCATGGTCCGGTGGCCAGTCAGGAGCACTTACAGCGCGCACTCCACAAGCGCGGCTGCCGCGTGGGGCAGGCGACGCTTTCGCGGGACATTCACGAACTGAATCTGGTCAAGACCGCGGACGGCTACGCGCGTATGCAGGCAGGCTCCGCGGCCGATCCGGCTCTCCCTCCCGCCTCGCGGCTGGTGCGCGAGTTCGTACTCGACATACGCGCGGCGCAGAATCTGCTGGTCATCAAAACATCGGTTGGAAGTGCGCAACCGGTGGCTGCCGCCCTCGACGCGGAAAGCTGGCCGGAAACCGTGGGCACTCTTGCTGGCGATGACAACATCCTCATTGTTTGCCCGGACCGAAAGGCTGCCGTGCGTCTCGCGGCCCGCATTCGGGGGATGCTGGCATAAATGGGAGCCAGACTCAAAACGGCAGTACTGGGCGCGACCGGCTACTCCGGGCTGGAACTCACTCGGCTCCTTTCGCGGCATCCGCACGTCGATCGTCCTCTGCTGATGCGACGCAGCTCGGAGACCATGGAGTCCGAGAGCCCAGCCGAGACATTTCCCCACATCGCGGGCAATGGCCACTCGCCGGTCGAACCGTTCTCGTGGGTTCGGCTGCAGCAAAAGGGAGTGGAGCTGTTGTTCCTGGCCACTCCGCACGCGGTTTCGCGCGAACTCGTCCCCGACGCCATCGCACGCGGACTGCGGGTCGTCGACCTCAGCGGCGCTTGGCGCCTCAAGCACGAGCAGCATCGCTCGGTGTACAGCTTCCAGGACGCGGACGCGGCTACCGCCGCGCAACTCACCGAGCGCGCCGTTTACGGCTTGCCCGAGTTGAACGGCGATTCCATTCCCGCCGCGGCCTTGGTCGCGAATCCGGGATGCTATGCGACCTCTGTGATCCTCGCGCTCGCGCCCTTGTTGTCGGCTGATCTCGTCGACCGGGAGCGCGGCATCATTTCCGATTCCAAGTCTGGAGTGTCCGGTGCCGGGAAGGAACCCACCGCCCGCACGCATTTTGTTTCGGTGGCTGACAATCTTTCCGCGTACTCGGTCTTCGGTCATCGTCACACTGGAGAGATCCTGGAGCAGTTGGCGCTGGAAGCGCGCCAATTGATCTTCACGCCGCACCTCCTGCCCATCCCGCGCGGGATTCTGTCCACCATTTATGTCCATCTGCGGCGCGAGATGACCGCCGCCGAGATCGAATCATGCTTCCGCGACTTCTACGCGGGCAAGCGCTGGGTCCGCGTTTTTGCAGCTTCGAACTTGCCGCAGATCACGTTCTCTCTGCATACCAACTACTGTGACCTCGGCTTTTGCCTCGCCGACGATGGCCTCCGGCTCGTGCTTGTTTCCTGCCTCGACAACTTGCTGAAAGGTGCCGCCGGCCAAGCCGTGCAGAACATGAACCTGATGTACGGCTGGAAGGAGGAGGAGGGCCTGGAATGAAAGTGGTCGTCAAAATCGGCGGCGCGGCGCTGGAAGACAAGGCCATCCTCCAGAAGTGCGCGCAGGCGGTGGTCCAGCTGGTGCAAGACGGCCACCAGGTCGCGGTTGTGCACGGAGGAGGGAGCGCGCTCACTCGCACGTTGGAACTCCTGGGCAAGAAGAGTGACTTCATCAACGGACTCCGCGTCACCGACGCCGAGACGCGCGACGTGGCGTTGATGGTGCTGGCGGGCATTGTGAACAAGAGCCTGGTGGCGGCCATCGCGTTGGCTGGCCAGCCGGCGGTTGGTCTGTGCGGCGGAGATGGCGGCGCCTTCCGCGCCCGCAAGAAACAAAATCAGGAGCACGATCTCGGATTCGTGGGAGAGATCTGTTTCTCCGAGCCGCGCTGGATTCGCGCCATTTGGACTGAAGGCGGCATTCCGGTGCTCTCGTCGGTCGCTCTCGGCGCCGATGGCCAGTACTACAACGTGAATGCCGACCAGATGGCCGCCGCCTGCGCCGTCACCTGCCAGGCCGATGCGCTCATTTTTCTCACTGATGTGCCGGGCGTGAAACGAGCCGATGGCTCCGTGATGCCGTGGTTGAATACGAAACAGGTTGCCGGACTCATCGAAGAATCCGTGATCAGCGGCGGCATGTTGCCCAAGCTCGAAGCCTGCACCGATGCCCTTCGGCATGGTGTGACGCGAGTGCGCATCCTTCCCGCAGCCCAGGCAGAGATCCTGCCCCTGTTCTATTTCGCCAAGCTCGAATGCGGCACGGAGGTGCTGCGAGCATGAGCCGCGTCTCGCAGCGCGAGGAGGCTGATGCGCACGCGTGAAGCCATCCTCCCGGATGCCGAGCAGGTCCACGCTCTCATTGCGGCCTATTCCGGCGACGGCACTCTGCTGCCCCGTAGCCTGGCCGAGATTTGCGAGAACGTCCGCGATTTCGTCGTCCTGGAGGACGAGGGCTGCATCATCGGCTGCGGCGCCCTGCACCTCTACGGTCCGCACCTGGCGGAAATTCGCTCCATCACTGTTGATCCCACACATCAGAGCTGCGGAGGTGGCCGCCGTCTGGTCAAAGCTCTTCTCGCGCAGGCCGAAAGGCACCGCGTCACTTGCGTGTGCCTGTTCACGCGGATTCCGGAATTTTTCTCGCGCATGGGATTCACCATCGCCGCGCACCAGGATCTTCCCGATAAGATCCACAAGGATTGCTACCAGTGCCCCCGTCTCCACCGTTGCGATGAAGTCGCCATGATCCGGGGAAATCTGCCAACCTTTGCGATTCTGCCCGTGCCCACGAATTGGTTGAAGATTCAGGCATGACTCGCCTGCGCCGTTCTCCGGAGAAGATTCGTCTGCCCCGGGGATTTTCGTTTTCCGCGATTGCGGCCGGAATCAAAGCCAGCGGCCGCCCGGACCTGGCGTTCGCCGAAGCGGTTCCGGGCACGACGGCCGCCGCCCTTTTTACCAGCAACCGCGTGGTCGGGGCTCCGCTGGAAGTTGGCCGCGAGTCTTTGCGGGCTACCGGCGGCCGAGTGCGAGCGGTCATAGTGAACTCCGGCAACGCCAACTGCGCGGCCGGGCCGAACGGGCGGAAAGCCTGCGAACGCATTTGCCGCGAGGCTGGGAAGCTATTCGGCGTGAGCGCCGAGGAGGTCTTTCCTTCCTCTACCGGAATCATCGGAGTGCTGCTTCCCGTCGAGAAGATCATCGCGAGACTGCCCGACCTGATTGCCGCACGCGCACCGAACCAACGCGGTGCGCTCGCCTTTGCGCGCGCCATCATGACGACCGACACCCGGCCCAAGCTCGCCTCCGCGCGCTTCCACGCAGGCTCCGGACAGGTCACGCTGCTCGGCATCGCCAAGGGTTCCGGGATGATTCATCCGCAACTGGCGACCATGCTGGCGTACGTGTTTACCGACGTTGCCGCCAGTCCGCGTGAGTTACAGCGCCTTCTGCGAGATGCCTGCGGCCAAACCCTGAATTGCATGTCGGTCGACGGCGACACCTCCACGAATGACACTGTGCTGCTCGTTGCCAGCGGCCAGAGTGCCGGTAGTGTCGGAGATGCTCGCGTGCGGATGAAGTTCGCCGACGCTCTGCTTGGGATCTGCCAATCCCTCGCCGAGCAGATTGTGAGTGACGGGGAGGGAGTTGAACACGTGATCCGGCTATCCGTGGAACAGGCCCGGAACCGCGATGAGGCGATGCAGGCAGCTCGGGCGATTGCTCATTCGGCGCTGGTCAAGACGGCCTGGGCCGGAGCCGATCCAAACTGGGGGCGTATCCTGGCGGCGGTGGGTGCGAGCGGAATCCCCATCGACCCATGCTGTGTGCGGATTTTCATCGGCAATCAGATGGTCTGCCGCGCTGGGATGGCATGTTCATTCGATCAAGCCCGCGCTCATCGCTCCCTGGCTCAGCCCGCCTGCGACATTCGAGTACAGCTCGGGCGCGGCTCGCGTTCCGTGCAGTTCCTGACCACCGATCTGACGGCTGAGTACGTACGGATCAACGCCGACTACTCCACCTAGCGCGGATCCCGCGTCCTCAGCCGCGATCGTCCCGAGCGTCGCCCTACGTGTCCGGCTTGACGCCTGCCTTCCCGGAGCTTCATGACCGATCTTCGACGCAGGAAGCTAGGCAGCTTTCCGGGGCGCTGCTGCCTGCAGTTCCTGTCCTTCCCCGGCTTTAGAAACCCGGAAGTGTTTGGCAGCGGTGAAAGCGAAATACAGACTCGCGAGCATCGACAGATACGTTCCCAGGCCGAGCGAGACCGCTTTCATGGCTTCATCACGGGCCTGTTTCGCCGCCTCTATGTAGGGTCCCTCGTTGCCACCGACGAGCGCACTTTGGATCGTGCTGCGGACCGCGATTCCCACGATCACCATGAACACCAGGGGCAGCAGTGCACCAAGCACGGCGCGTTTGTCCTTCCAAAAGTGATGAAGAAAGGGCCCGGCCAGAGCGACGATAGCCAGGAACCCATAGAGACCGGCACTTGGACTGCCGCGCCCGCCCAGCAATTCGAGAGCGTTGCCGGCATTCAGGAACCCCAAGAATTGCCAGAAAGTGAACTCCAGCGTTCCGGGAAACGGAACCTGGATGGATACAGCAGTCAGGAAAAACCATGCCACCGCGAGAACTCCACCAGCAACCAGGTTCGGCGTGCCGAGTTTGGCGACCAGCGAAGAGGCTAGCGCTCCGCCCCCGTGGCGCTCTCGTGCCATCGCTGCCTCAGCCTGTTCTTTAGCCAGCTGCGAGTCGGGCACAACGGTGATGCCTTGGACCCTGCCGCTCGCGTCCAGTTCGACGTCGACCACCAAGCCCGGCTTCGGCGGCGTCTCAGATCTCCACACGCCCTCCAGCGCGAACTGATGCTGCTGGCCTTCCACCATCAGCAGGCCCGGCCTCGCGTTCGGATCGCGGAGGACTTTGCCGCGCTTTGTCATGCCACCCTCTTTTTCAGGATTGAAACGAATACTCTGCGGTTGTCGGCCCCATCTTAAAAGTGCTAATATTCCAGCGCTGTGGGGTTTCACTCCCCCGCCACCTCCTCCCGATGGACCCGGGTTTCTCCGTATTTACTTGGCATTGCGCAAACTCCGGGGAAAAACCGTCACACTTCCGAATCGTCATGCGGCTTCCGTTTGACGAAGGGGGATGAATGCGGCCCGAAAGACGAGCGCTCGACGATCTGTTTAGCGTGACCTACGAGGAACTGCGCCGCCTGGCCTCCAGCGTCAAGCGCGGCGACCAGAGCGCTACGCTTACGCCCACCGCCCTCGTCAACGAGGCCTGGCTGAAGCTGGCGAATTCGCCGCGCTTTGCCTCCACTTCCCGCCTGCACTTCAAACGGATTGCGGCGCGCGCGATGCGGCAGGTGCTGGTGGAAGCCGCCCGCCGGCGCAACGCCAACAAGCGCGGCGGGCCCGCCGCGGTCGTCATTCCCCTCGACGATGCCAGAGACGGAGCCGTATGGTCTGGGAAAGACGTGCTCGTCCTGGACCGCGCCCTCGACGAGCTGGCGCAAATTGAGCCACGTCAGGCTCTGATGGTGGAAAGCCGTTTCTTCGGAGGTCTCGACGTTACCGAGACGGCTGCCCTGCTCGACGTTTCCGAGGCTACGATTCTGCGCGACTGGCGGGCCGCCAAAGCATGGCTCGCTCACGAACTTCGCCAGGCGAGCTGATGCGCTTTTCTCACGATCGCCTGATCCGGGAGGGTAGGTGGATAGCACTCGTTGGGAACGAATTCAGGCCCTGTTCCACGAGGCCGCGAACCTCCCGCCGGCCGAGCAACGCGCTTTTCTTGCGTCGGCCTGCGATGGGGATGAGGGGCTGATCGCCGACGTCCTCGCCCTGCTGCAAGAGGACGCGCGCGACACTTCACTTCTCGATCAACCCCTGGCCGAAGTCGCCCACCAGATTCTGGATGAGGCCGCGCCCTCCTTGCCTTTTCAGGAACTGGGGCCATACCGGATCCAAAGAGTGCTCGGCGAAGGCGGAATGGCCGTTGTCTATCTCGCCCAGCGCCAGGATCTGGGAAGCCTGGTGGCTTTGAAGCTGCTTCGCGACGCTTGGCTCTCTCCCGCGCGCCGCGAGCGCTTCGCCGCCGAGCAGCGCACACTGGCCCAGCTCAATCATCCCCTGATTGCACGGATCTACGATGCCGAGACGCTTCCCGACGGCACTCCGTTCTTCGTCATGGAGTACGTGGAAGGTCTGCCGTTCACCGACTACTGCGCGAAACACCAGTGCTCGATCGAGCGCCGTCTGCAGCTGTTTCGGCTGGTGTGCGAGGCGGTGCAGTATGCGCATAGCAACGCCGTCATCCATCGCGACCTGAAACCTTCGAACATTCTCGTCAAGTCCGACGGAACCATCCGGTTGCTGGATTTCGGGATCGCAAAACAGGTCGAAAGCCTCGACGTGCCAGCGCAACAGACCATGACTGGTCTGCGCTTGATGACGCCCGCGTACGCGGCGCCGGAACAGATTCGAGGCCAGCGGCTGGGCATTCAGACGGACGTCTATTCGCTCGGCGTCATCCTTTATGAGTTGCTGTGCGGCCAGCTTCCCTTCGACTTGTCGAACCTGTCAGCCGCGGAAGCCGAGACTGTGCTGCTTGAGCACGAACCGCCCAAGCCGTCGACAGCGGTCCGAAAAACAGGCGCGCCGGCCGCTTCGCTCAGCGCGGGCTCGTGGGCAGACCTGGATGTGTTGTGTCTGACGGCCATGCACAAGGATCCGGAGCGCAGATACCGCTCGGTCGAAGCCCTGATTCGTGATATTGACCATTATCTGAACGCGGAACCGCTGGAAGCCCGGCCGGACACGCTCGGCTATCGTCTCGGCAAGTTCGTGCGCCGCAACCGGCGTGAGGTGGTCGCCGCGGTTGCCGCCGCGGCGCTCGTGGTTGGCCTGGTGGTGTTCTTCACCGTCCGTTTGACAAAGGCGCGCGATACCGCGGTGGCAGAGGCGGCGCGCACCCAGCGCATCCAGCGCTTCACCATGAATCTGTTCCAGGGCGGAGACGAAGCGGTTGGGCCTGCCGACGATCTGCGCGTTATTACTCTGGTCGATCGTGGAGTGCAAGAGGCACGCGCTCTAACAGCCGATCCCAGGTCGCAGGCCGAGATCTATCAGACTCTCGGAACCGTGTATCAGAATTTGGGCAAGTTTGACGAGGCCAACAAGTTGTTGAATTCCTCGCTCGAGCAACGCAAGTCGCTGTTTGGAGCCGACAGCCCGGAATACGCCGACAGCAAGGTTGCGCTGGCCGCCCTCCGCGACGCGCAAGCGCAGTTCGATGAAGCCGAGAAGTTGGCTCGCGAGGGCCTCGACACGAGCAAACGCCACCTGACCCCCAACCACCCCGCCATCGGCAAAGCGACCGCCTTGCTCGGGAAGATCCTGGAGGATCGCGGGACTTACCCGGCAGCCATCGCCGTGCTTGAGGAGGCTGCGCGGCTGCAATCGACTTCTGACACTTCGCGTGCTGACCTGTCGGCCACCCTCACCGAGTTGGCGAATTGCCATTTTTATGCGGGGCACTATGACATTTCTGAATCTCTGAACCAGCGACTCCTCGTCATGGACAAGGAGCTTTACGGCGAGCGCCATCCCCATGTCGCTGATGACCTGATCAATCTTGGCGCCATCCAGTTCGAGAGGGGCCGCTACAGCGAAGCCGAGCGCTACTATCGCCAAGGTCTCGATATCACCCAGTCTTTCTACGGCAAGGACCATCCTGCGACGGCTTCGGCCTTGACCATGCTTGGCCGCGGACTGGTCTCGGAGGGAAAGCTGGATGAAGCCGCCGGCATTCTGCAGCAGGCGCTCACCATCCAAGAGAAAGTGTTCGGGAGGGTGCATCCCCGGGTGGCCGGAACGCTCAATGAGCTGGGGAAGATTGCGCAAGGCCGCGGCAGACTGGACGAGGCGGAAGCAGAATTCAGCCGAACCGTCGAGATCTACAAGTCGATTTACGCTGGAAAGCACTACTACATCGGGATCGCGCTTTCCAATCTTGCGGGTGCCCTCGTGGAACGGAAAGAGTATGGCAGAGCGGAAAAACTCTTCCAGGAAGCGCTCCAGATTTATTCCCAAACGCTGGCACCCGACCACCAGAACGTCGGGATCGCGCATGTCCGGCTCGGACGAGCATTCCTCCGCGACCGTCGCTACGCGGAAGCCGAGGCCGAAAGCCGCACCGGCTACGACATTCTGTCGAAGCAGTCCAACCCGCCGCAGATCTGGCTCCAGAAGGCGCGCACCGACCTCTCCGAAGTCTACGACGCGCTCCATCAACCGGAGAAAGCCAGCAAATTCCGAACCGAACTGGCTGCAAACGGGGCCAAGGCGCCGGACTCCAACCGGAAGAACTGACCGCGCCCTGTGTCCGGGTCGTCAGCAGGAGGATACGACCCGAATTGACGCCGAAGGGCCTTCTGGGTTTGGATGGAAGCTACGTGGTTCCCGAGCCCCCCATCCCCGGCGTCGGCCCCAGACGGTTTAGCTGGCTGGACGCAGTCTGGCTTCTGTTTCTAGTCGGGCTCGCCGTTTTGCCTCCACGCTGGGAATGGCACAAGCAGGTCACGCTGCTCGCGATCGGGATTGTGCAGCTGCTGGAAGGTTGGTTGATTGGCCGCCTTCCGAAACGCGGCCCGCTTTACGTCGTGCTGCTGAAAATCCTGCTGGCAACGGTTTTGATCGATCACACGGGCGAGGTTGGGATCAACAGCAGCTACTATCCGATCTACTTCCTTCCCGCCGTTACCGCCGCCTTGTACTTCGGCCCCTGGATGACGCTGCTGTGGACGACCCTCGCGTCGGCGGCGTATTGCTCGTATCTCTATCCCGCGTTGCAGGAGTACGACCTGACGTCCTCCGGAATTGCCGAGCTGGCGCTCCGCATCATGTTCTTCTTTCTCGCTGCCATGCTGGTGAATCGCTTCGCGCAGGAAAGCCGCCGCCAGACCCGGCTCTACCAGGCACTTGCCGAGCAGCTGGCGGAAACCAATCGCCAGTTGAAGCAAGCCCAGGCCGAAGCGCGTAGATCAGAACGCCTGGCGGCTCTAGGCCAGCTCTCAGCGGGGTTGGCGCACGAGATCCGCAACCCCTTGGGAGTCATCAAGGGCTCGGCCGAGATGCTAACCCAGAAATTGCAGGGGTCCGATGACCTTGCCCGCGAACTTGCCGGTTACATTTCGACTGAAGTCAACCGGCTCAGCGCGCTGGTCACTCAGTTCCTGAATTTTGCCCGCCCTCTGCATGCCGATCTGCACACGACGAATTTGACTGCTCTTCTCGATCGTGTGCTGAAGAACGTCGGCGATCACTGGAAGGGCAAGCCGGTTAAGGTGGAGCGCGCGTATGCCGATGGTCTGCCGCCTGTTCCTCTCGACGAGAGCCTGTGCGAGCAGGCCTTCCTCAACCTGGTGCAGAACGCGTACGAAGCGATGGAGGAGCGCGGCGGCACACTGCGGGTTGAGACAGAGCCTGTCGTTCAGAACAATCGCAGCGGAGTCACAGTTCATCTCACCGACAGCGGCCCCGGCGTTCCCGATGTGCTGCGCGAAGAGATTTTCAATCCCTTTGTCACTACCAAGAAAACCGGCGTCGGCCTGGGCCTCTCGATCGTATCGAAGATCGTCGATGGCCATCACGGGTCCATCCGCGTTGAAAAGGGGCCGCAGGGCGGGGCTTCGTTCACGATCTTTTTCCCGCTGGAAGAGAGCAGCGAACCTCAACCGGTAACGGCGATCACGGCAGGATAGGAATTTAGAGCGAGACCATGGCCACCATCCTGATCATTGAAGACGAAGCCAAGATGCGCCGCCTGCTGGAACTCAATCTCGGCGAAGATGGCTTCAAGACCGTGTCTGCCGCCGATGCTGAAACTGGCCTGAAGCTGCTTGCCTCCGAGCCAGTCGATCTCGTAATCACCGATCTCAAGCTGCCCGGCATGAGCGGCCTCGAACTTTTGCAAGCCGTGAAGCAGCAAAATGCCGCGCTCCCGGTCGTTGTCATGACCGCATTCGGCTCGGTTGAGACCGCGGTCGATGCCATGAAGTCCGGAGCCAGCGACTACGTTCTCAAGCCATTCTCCCTCAGCGAAATGCGCATGGTGGTGCACAAGGAACTCGACGTTTCCCGTCTGCGCGCGGAGAACCGCTCCCTGCGCGAGGCGCTGGGCGAGAAATACAGTCATCCCAACATCGTGGCGCGCAGCCCGAAGATGCAGGAGGTGCTCGCCACCGTGGAGCGTGTCGCCTCGACAAACTCCACCGTTCTGCTCGGCGGCGAAAGCGGTGTGGGCAAAGATCTGATCGCCCGTGCCATTCACGAGAAGTCCCGCCGCGCCTCCGGCCCCTTCGTCAAGATCAACAGCACCGCTATCCCGGAGAACCTTTTGGAGAGCGAGCTCTTCGGCTACGAAAAAGGCGCCTTCACCGGAGCCACCACCAGTAAGCCTGGGAAATTCGAACTGGCGGACAAAGGCACCTTATTCCTCGACGAGATTGGCGACGTACCCCCCGCAACCCAAGTAAAGCTTCTGCGCGTGCTGCAGGAGCGCGAATTCGAGCGCCTCGGCGGCACACGAACTGTCAAAGTGGACGTTCGGCTCATCGCCGCTACCAACCGCGACCTGCGCGTCGCGCTCGAAGACGGAACCTTCCGCGAAGACCTCTACTACCGCCTGAACGTGGTCCCGATCGACATCCCGCCGCTTCGCGATCACAAAGAAGATATCCCTGATCTCGTCAACTTGTTTCTCAGAAAGTTTTCGACCGACTCAGGAAGGCAAGTCGCCGCCCTTTCGCACGAAGGCATGGACCTGCTTCTCAGTCATCATTGGCCGGGCAATGTCCGCGAGCTGCAGAACATCATCGAGCGCGCCTGTGCACTGGCAAAGACCACCAAGCTCGAGGCCGACGACATCCATCTCGACTCTCCTCGAAGCCGGACCGCATCTTCAGGAGATCGCTTCCTGCCTGAGGGGATGACGCTCGACCAGTGGGAAGACGAAATGATCCGCGAAGCCTTGAAGCGCGCCGAGGGCAACAAGTCGCAAGCAGCGCGCCTGCTGGGGCTCTCGCGAAATGCCCTGCGTTACCGGCTGTCGAAAATTGGAATCGAAGACGAGAACGGAGCGGAGTAGTCCGGCAAATCTATTTTTTGTCGGGCAGAAGTTCAATCTTCGCAATCACGATCGCGCTCGAGCCTCCCCGTTGAAAGACCTTGCCGCTGGCGGTGACCTTTTGCCCCGCAAACGGCAGCAGCTTTTCATTTTGTCCGCTGGAGGGCGTGGTGTCGGCAATCGGCCAGTAGATGGTTCCGTTATCGGCCAGGATGACCAGCGGAGAGCCCGCTTTGGCGCAAGCGGTAGCGCACTCTGGACTGATGGGCTTCTTCAGGCCCTTAGTGAAGGCGCAAGCCGAATCCAGAACGTAGGCTTTCACCGTGACCGCGTTCTCTTGGCCCGCTCCTTCCGCCATGACCACCGCAACAATAGCCAAGACGCACAGAAGCTTCGGAGTGTTTGTAAAAGCGATCTTCATGTTCCCTCCATCCAGAGAGGTCGTTACATAAAACCCCATACTATCCGCGTTACACCAGCGACGCCGCACACAACCATCAACGAAATCGCCGCCGCCTGGCTGAAATCCACCACCTTGGCTCAACCCAGCCACCACGCCCCCCAAAACGCAAGCGAGTAATCTCCGCAACCTACTGAAAACACGTCTCTAACCAGCCCTACGCTTTGGCCCTCCCCCTGCATTGCAAAGGGCGAAGTTTTGTCCGCAAGGGCGGAGGTGCTTATGAAACTCAGACTGATAGCAAGCTTGGCAGGACTCCTGATTTTGATCTCCAGCGCAGCCAGCGCCCAGGCGCCAACGGAATCGGCGCAAACTGAAACGGGCGTGGCGCGCATCAGTCTGATTCATGGCGATGTCTCCACGCAACGCGGAGATTCTGGCGACTGGGCCGCGGCCGCTCTCAACGCCCCGATCGTCGCCGGCGACCGCGTTTCGACTGGTGACAGGTCCCGCGCCGAAGTCCAGCTCGATTACGCCAACATTCTGCGTCTGGATGAACGCACACAAGCCAATATCACCGGCTTGACCAGCACGCAAATTCAAGTTCAGGTCGGTCGTGGACTGGCCAACTACTCGGTTTTGAAGGACAGCGAAGCGGACGTCGAAATCGACGCTCCCAATCTCTCAGTCCATCCCCGGCGTGGCGATGGCAGCTACCGGATCACCGTGCTCGCCGACGATCAGGCTGAAGTCCTGGTTCGCAGAGGCGAAGCCGATATCTCGACACCGCAAG